>CALEAD010000068.1 GCA_937943625.1 uncultured Anaerolineae bacterium
CAACCGCATCGGCACGGACGCCGACGGCGTGAACGACATCGCCGAACGCAACGTCATCTCCGCCAACGTCGAGCAGAACATCTGGATTTACCAGCCCGCCACCACCGGCAACAAGATCATGGGCAACTATATTGGCCTGAATGCGGCGGGCACGGCGGCTGTGGGTACCAACAATCAGACCGTTGCCACAAACGGCATTCTCGTTCAGGAAGCCGCTTACACCATCATCGGCACGGACGGCGATGGGCAGGGGGACGCGCTGGAAGGTAACGTCATTGGCGGCAACACTTACAACATCCAGCTCACCGGCACCAGCGTCAACCGCAGCCACCACAACCGCATCTCCGGCAACCACATTGGCACGAACGCCGCTGGCACGGCCAGCGTGGGCATTCAGGCGGAAGGCGTGCGCGTCTACGTCGCTTACGACAACCTTATCGGCACCGACGGCGACGGCGTTTCCGACGCCTTGGAAGGCAACCTGATCTCCGGCAACATTGATTTTGGTATTATGCTCCAACAGACCGGCGCGTTGAATAACGTCGTCGCTGGCAACAAAATCGGCACCGACATTACCGGCATGAGCGCCATTCCCAACGGCACCATCAGTTCGCCGCGCGGCGGCATCGTGCTGGGCGGCTACGGCAACCGCATCGGCACGAACAGCGACGGCGTCTCCGACGCGCTGGAACGCAACCTGATCTCCGGCAACACCAATGTGGCGGATTATGCCATCTACTTCAACAACCTGCCCAACCCCGACGCGCCGCCTACCATCATTGCCGGGAACTGGATAGGGGTGGACGCCACCGGTCTGGCCGCGCTGCCCAACAACTACGGCATCGGCGGCACATCCTACGCCCCCACCACCATCATCCGCGACAACGTCATCTCCGGCCACACCATCGAGGGCATCAGCACCCATACATCCAATATGCTGATCACCGGCAATCGGATTGGCGTGGGCGCGGACGGCGTGACGCCGTTGGGCAATGGGCAGAACGGGCTTTTCCTATCGGGCAACGACAACGTGATCGGCGGCGCCGGGCCGGGCGAAGCCAACATCATCGCCCACAACGGCACACTGGCGGCGTTCTACAGCGGTGTGCGAGTGAGCAACACCGGCCTGCGCAACACCATGCGCGGCAACCGCATCTACGCCAACTCGCAGCTCGGCATTGACCTGCGCTGGCCGGACGGCGTGAACATCAACGACGATGGTGACCCCGATACCGGCGGCAACAACCTGCAAAATTACCCGATCATCACCTTTGCCCAGGCGTATGCGGACGGCACGACGGTCATACAAGGCACGCTGAACAGCAACCCCAACGTGACTTTCACCCTGGACTTTTATTACAGTTCGGAAGCTGACCCCAGCGGGCACGGCGAAGGGGAATTTTACCTGGGCGCAGCCACCGTCACCACCGACGCGGACGGGGACGCCGCCTTCGACGTGACCCTGCCCGCCACCATCCCGCCCAACCAGTTTGTCACCGCCACCGCCACCCACGCCGATGGCAGCACCTCGGAGTTTTCGCAGGTCTTTGCCGCCGGGGGAGTGATGGACGTGCCGATTGCCGGGTTGATCGCCGCCCACACCACATCCGGCTACAGCAATGACCCCGTCATCTTCGCCGCCAGCGTCAGCGCCGGGACGGGTGTCAGCTACCAATGGAATTTGGGCGATGGCAGCCTGGCCGCCGGGCCGTTGGTGGAGCATACCTACGCCGCCCCCGGCGTCTATACCGCTGCCGTCACCGCCAGCAACAACAGCAGCAGCGCCCAGGCGCAAACGGTTGTCACGGTGGTAGAAGCGGCCAATATCAACGGCCGTGTCTGGAATGACCTGGACCTGGACGGCATCCTGGGCATCGGCGAAGGCGGGCTGCCGGGTATTACGGTCAGCGCAGCCGGCCCGACTGGGACGATACAGACAACTACGGATAGCAACGGCCGTTACCAACTCTTCACTCCCAGCCCCGGCCTCTACACCGTCAGCGCGGCCGCGCCCAACATGACCCCCACTACCGCCACCCCCATCCCCGTGCCCATGGGCGACAACGGCGGCACGGTGGTGGATTTCGGCCTGCACGAAACGCCGCCCGCCGGCTTCGGCATCCTCGCCGGGCGCGCCTGGGTGGACGTGGATGGCTCCGGCTTCCCCGAACCAGGCGAAGAAGCCCTGGCCGGGCTGCAAGTGGATATCGTCGGCTACCAATTTCCGCCGCAGACGACCACCACCGACAGCAACGGCCTGTTCAGCCTGCTCGTACCAACGAACCGCACCTATCTGATGTGGGTCTTCGCCCCCGACTATTTTCCCGACGAGCGCACATTTGGCACGATCTGGCTCAGCGCCAATGCCCCGCTGCTGAACCTGCACGCCCCCTTCGCCCGCGGCGGCACAGTCAGCGGCCAGGTGGTCAATACCGGCGGCGCGGGCGTACCCAACGCCATTCTGAACATCGCCCATCCCCTCAACGTAACCACCACCAACGCCAATGGCGACTATGTTTTCCTCGAACAAGAGCCTGCCGAGAACAAGGGTTTGGGCATGGCGCCGCCGCCCCCGTATGTCACTTACAACGGGAATGGTTTCCGCGTCTTTCCCCTGCCGCCCAACAGCTTCGTCGTTGAAAACTGGCTGGTGGAGCGCATTGGCCGTGTGACCATCCACGCCCAGCAAACCATCGGCAACCAGACCTTGCCGGTGGGGTTCATCTTCTTCCGCTTGCAGGGCAATGGCGTGGATCAACTTATGGTCACGGGGCTGAACGGCCAGACGTGGGCCGACCTGGACGCCGGGACGTACACCGTCACCGTGCTGCCCGAATTTCTGCCGCCGGATACCAGCGTGGCCCCCACATCGCGCACTGTCGTTGTCACCAATAACACCTTTGTCAATGCCGCCTTCACCGTTACCCCGGCGCAATCGCTGGCGGTGGGCTGTGAAGTGGCCGGGCAGGGCTTCCCCTGTACGGTGGACGTGTACGACGCCGACGGCAACCTGGTGGCAACGGTGGATTTGTCCGGCGCCAACCCGGAGACCGTCATCACCAACCTGCCGCCGGGCAGCTACGAAGTGGTCATCACCCCCGCCGAACCGGGCTGGCCGGAAAGTTCCGCTGTGGTGACGCTGGACGGCGGCACACACGCCAACGTGAGCTATCCCTTCAACCCCAGCAACCTGCAAACCATCGCCGGGTGGGCCTATTGGGATCGCTGTTACCCATTGGGGCAGCGGGGCAACACCAACTACTGCACCGAGACCAACATCCCCAGCAACAACGACATCCCGGTGACGCTCTACAATGCGGCGGGAGCGGTGATCAGCACGACGGTCACGACCAACGGCACAGGCTGGACCACCGGCTACTACGCCTTCCCCAACCTGCCCGTGGGCAACTACCGGGTGGAGATTAGCTTCCCCGGCGGCTTCGTTCCCCAGACGGCCACTTCCGCCTGGCGCAACCTGACCGGCTTCGGCTCGCCGGAATATCTCAACTTCGGCTACACCCGCACCGAAAACCGCCTGTTAACCGGCTACGCCTTTTACGACGTGAACAACAACGGCAGCTACGATGTGGGCATAGACGACCCCTTCCCTGGCGCGGCCATCACCATCGCCACCCTGACCGGGACGCCCATCGCCAGCCACACCACCGCTTCCGACGGCTCATTCACCGAGCAGCCCATCACCAGCGGCGAATACCGGGTGGAGATGACCACGCCCGACCTGCAATTGACGCGCATCGCCATTGTCCCGGCCAGCGGCGGCATCCCCTGGGTGCAGTTCCCCCTGCCGCCCAACGACAGCCGCCCGCGGGCCATCGTCTTTGTAGACAGCAACCAGGACGGCCAGCTCAATCCAGGGGAACAGCGCCTGGGCGGGGTGAACGTCGAGCTATTCAGCCAACCGTGCGGCGGCATTGCCGCCCCCATCGAGACAAAAACGACGAATACGGACGGGCTGGTCTTGTTTACCAATCCGTTGACCGTGCGGGCGGCGGCCGCTGCGCCCGGCAATCCGTCCGGCTGCGTCAAAATCGTCACCAACAGCCTGCCGCCGGACGTAGCCCCGGCTAACCTGAACGGCGCGGCCATGCCCAAGAACAGCGGCGTCCCCGTCCTGATACCCGTCTACCCCCAGGGCACGCTGCTGGTACAGACCTTTTGGGATGTGGACGGCGATGGCGTCCATGACAGCAACGAGCCATTCCTGAGCAGCGGCACGGCTGCGGTCGGCGGGCAGACCAAGAGCCTCAGCGAAAATGGGGCCACCTTCGTCCTGCCAACAGGCAGTTACAGCCTGAACGTGATCGCCCCGGCGGGGTACGAAATCAGCGCGGCGCAACCGATCAACGTGGTGGTGGGATCGGGAACGACGACGCGCAAGGTGGCGGCGCGGGTGGCCGGCGGCATCAACGGCGCGGTCATCGGCCCGAATGGCGCAATGGCCGGGACGACGGTGCGTCTGACCAACGTGGCAACCAATCAAACCTACGACACGGTGGCGGCCTATGGCTGCGGGGGCTGGTGTAGCGACGCTTTCTACCAGTTCCCCAATCTGCCCAACGGCCAATACCGGTTGAGCATTCCCACCCTGCCGCCGGGCCATCTGCTGGCGAGCGAGCCGGTAGTCAATTACACCGCTGCTGGGCAGAGCATCCAGCAAAACCTGACGCTCAACCCGTTGGGCGCCCTGAGCGGCGTGGTCTACCTGGATGACAATGTGAACGGGCAGCGGGACAGCGACGAAGCGGCCGCCACCGGCTACGTGGTCAGCCTGCTCAACGATGGTGGCCTGCCGGTGCAGACCGCCACCCCCGACGCCAACGGTTTCTACCTGTTCACCGCGTTGAGCGCGGGCGTCCGTTACCTGGCAACGGTGGATTTGTACGTCAGCCAGGCGGCCAGCATGAGCGACAGCCTGACGGAAGCGCCGGGCTGGTTCCTGCCGGGGACGCAGCCGGTGCAGGCGAACATTGGCATCTTGCAGGGGGGGACGGATCACAATTACAACACGGTCTACGGCCGTGTCAGCAGCGGCGGCGCAGGCGTGGCCGGGGTTCGCATTGGCTATTACGAGTGGGTAGCAGGCCAGGGCTGCCAGCAGAGCAACCCCCTGTGGCACAACCTGGAGACAACCAGCGACATCAACGGCGATTACAAGCTGTTCACCCAGATGCTGCCGGGCAATGGCCGGGCTTACTGCATCACCGCCCGCAATCTCAGCGGCTACCAGCAAAGCAACCAACCGGTAACCGGGACCAATTTCAGCTACCAGACCAGCGGCGGCGTCATCATCTGGCATCCCGGTTACTGGGAGCGGGAGATGACACTGGTTCCGGCAGGGGGCAATCTGCAAGCGTTGAGCGGCGGCACGGCCGTTTCCTGGTCGGCCTTCCGCGATGACAACCTGAACGGGGCCTGGGATGACGACGAACCGGCGCTGCCTGGCGTGAGCGTAGGCGGGGATGCGTCCGGCGTGATCAGCGGCCTGGGGAATGGGGCGCACACGCTGGCAGTGGTCGCGCCGACGGGCTATGTTCCCCTGCACGGCAGCACACGCTCCCTCTGGCTGAACGGCGCAGACGTGACCCTGCCGCCGCTGCCCTTCCGTTTTGCCGGGGCGTTGCGCGGGCAGGTGTTCAGCGATGAAGATGGGGACGGCTGGCTGCGGCGCGGCGAAAGTGGCGTCTCCGGCGTGGCGATCAACCTGACCGGGCCAGCTTCGGCCAGCGCGGTCACCGATGCCCAGGGGCGGTTTAGCCTGCCCAACCTGCCCAATGGCAGCTACACGGTAAACGTCACGCCCCCGGCGGGGTATGCGGCCGTGCCACCACAGACCATCACGTTAAACAATGGCGGCGCATTCTCGCTGGCATTACGGCCCGTAGGCCAACTCTCCGGCGCGGTGTATGACGATTGGGACGGGGACGGGCAGCGCGGGGCGGATGAGCCGCTGGTCACCATGCCGATCACGATCACAGTGGCCGGAGTGGGCAGCCAGCGCACGGCGTTGGGTGCGTTCCAGTTTTGGGATATGGCGGCCGGCAATGTCACCATTTCCCCCTGGTGGCCGGCGGTGAATCCGGCGACGGCCAACCCGGCGACGAATGGCGCGGTGGGGCTGCCCGCTGTGCCTGCGGGCGTGGTGCGCGGCACCGCCTGGTGGGACACGAACGGCGACGGCATTCGCCAGCCGTGGGAGACGCCCTTAGCGGGTATAGTGGTGGTCGTAGCGGGGCAAACGGCCGTGACGGATGCAGATGGGCGGTACAGCTTTTACGGGATTGCACCGGGAACCTACCCGGTCGTGACTCAACTACCCAATGGCCTGACGGCGCAGATTGGCCCGGCGATTGTGAGTGAGGGGAGAGGGGCGGTGGTGGGGGTGACGGCCGTGCCGGGGAACGGGTTTAGGGTGTATTTGCCGGTGGTGGTGCGGTGAAACGGGGCAGACCTGACAAGTTTTTAGAAACCTGTCAGGTCTGGCTTTATGCGCATGTGGGTGATGGGACAGAACGGCCGTTGCCGCTCCCCACGTGCGCGTGTCGGCACAGGGGATTTTCCTAAAATCTGGCATAAACAATATGTTATACTAACGGCATGAACCTCCAAGAAATGCAAACCCGTTTGCGACAACACCTTCCTGATTTAACCAGACGATACGGGGTACAAGGTTTATGGTTATTTGGCTCCTATGTGCGTAATGAACAGACCGGGGACAGCGATCTGGATATCCTGGTCGCTTTGGACAACCCGCACTTGTCACTCATCCAATTTATTCAACTTGAACTGGAATTGAGCGCCTTGTTAGGCGTCAAAGTGGATTTGGTTGAACGCGACAGCCTGAAACCAACGATTCGCCAGAACATCTTGCGTGAGGTGGTAAGTGTATGACACGCTCTTATGCAGATTACCTGCGTGATATTCTGGACATGATCGCCAAAGTACAGCGCTTTGTGTCTGGGGTCAATCAGGTTGAATTTGCCGCTAATGAGGAAAAAGTTTTTGCCGTCATTCGCGCGTTAGAAGTGATTGGCGAAGCGGTCAAGTACATCCCCAAAGCGGAGCGTGATCGGTATCCACAAATTCCCTGGCAAGCCGTGGCCGGTATGCGTGACAAACTCATCCATGGTTATTTTGTTGTTAGCGTTAATCGGGTGTGGCTAACAGTGCAGCAGGATTTGCCGTCGCTGCAAGAAATTGTCACCCAGATGCTGGCAGAGTTAGACACAAAAGAGTAGCAACGGCCGTTCCCCTTCTAATTCCCGTGTGTAGATGGTGGGCGGAACGGCCGTTGCGCCGGGTTAGTTCAACATGACTGGTTCAGCGCCGCAAGCAGCACATCTTGATCTGTAGGCATACCGGCTGCCGCCAAAACCATCCAGGCGCACGCTGCCAGACAGTCAGATTCAAGGCGCTGCGGCTGGTGGGGAACTGCCAAGAAGCGTCTGGGCATGGGTTTCTATTTGGCTGAGGAAATCAGGGGGTAAAAGCATTTGGCCGGTACGGGCATCAATGTCCAGGTGAGCTACCTGGCCTAATAGTCCACGATGTGGTGAGGAGAGCAGAATAGGGACGCGCCAGACAACGCGCCCCTGGGCGAGCAAGAGGGTTGGGTCGCCGCCGCCCATTAAATGGCTGACATGGCTGCCCACATAACCGCTAGCCTGCTGTCGGGCAGTATAGGCGGTGATGTTGACAATCGGTTCGCCAGGGGCGGCAATAACATATTCGTTCTGAGGTGGAGCAGTTGTGGTATCCATTCTGTTAAATCTCGTATCATGTGATATGATGACCGGCATTATAACACGGTGGGGTGGCGATGGTCTACACTTGCCAGCTTGGTGGTAAACAGCCGTTCCCCCTCCCAATTCCCGTGTGTAGCTGGTGGGGCAAAACGGCCGTTTCCCTTCCCATTTCCGTGTGTAGATGGCGGGGCAGAACGGCCGTTGCCGCCCCACCGCTCCTGCTCAACCAACTTCGGTAAACCAGGCTAGGCACGGTACCCCCTGGCAGACGGCCGTGCGCGCACTTTGTACCACAGGGTAACAAGCGAAGCATTAAGCAAGACACCCAACACCGCGCCGATCAGCGGCAACCCCAACACGAAAAAGACACTCAGCGCCAACATCCAGGTGACGGCCGTGTCCAGGTTCCCCAAAAACTCCAGCGGCGGCGCCGCAACCAGCATACCAAGCAGCAGAAACCACATCGCAACCGTCAGCACCACACCCACCAGCAGCCCCAGCCCGCTACCCGGCAAAATGCCCAGGCAAGAGGCAGTTACCAACCCTTTCCCACCTGGTTTGCCTGAATCAACGGCCGTTTCCCCATTTCCTGTTTCCGGTTTACCTGTCTCTTCTTTCATCTACTTCTCCTCCTGCAAGGGGGTAATAACCACTTGAATGAAGAGGAAACGACCGTTGCCCCCTTGTCAAACTTATCTTCTGATCCAAATCACGGCCGTATCATCCCGGTACAGTTCCACTCAATCCGGCGACTGAGACAGCCAGGCCACCAGCGGGCGCTGCGGTAGCAAAATGATCCACGTTACGGCATAATGCACCAATCGCTCAGACCAACCGGGCGCGGCGTCAGCAATCTGAATGAATTCACGGGTTAATTCCTCCCCATAAAAATCAGTTTGGGCGTCAATGAACACCTCTTTCTCTGGCCACAGCCGGTACAGCAAATAACCGCCCCAATGAAATTCGTTGAACATGCGCCCAGGGGGTAAATTTCCTTGCACCGCATCCAGCGCCGCCACCGGGAACCGCTCTCCATCAAAGGTGTTGCCCCGGCCAAACACATCCAGTACAGCCCCATTTGCCTGCGCCCAGGCCACCCCCAGCACCACGGCCACCGCCCACATCCAGCCCCAGGCCCGCCGCGCGGCAGCGTCCGTGCCCGTCAGAAAACGCCCCAACCCTGCCCAAACCTCATCCGCCCAGGCATCCACTTCTGGTAGTAAAACCACAATCGCCACCAGAGCATACAAGGGTATATTCCGTGCCGCATAAAGGGCAAAGGCTGACCAGACCGCCAAAATAATCAGGGGCGTCCACGCCAGCCGCCGCCCACTCAACCAGGCGAATGCCAGCAACCCCAGCAGCAGGGCAGCAAACGGCCAGGCGCTAATTTGGTGAAAATTGGGGCTGCGGTATTCATTGATGACATTCACCAGAAAATCTTCTTGCAAATAGGCAAAGCTGTTTTGTAATAAAGCCGCGCCCACCGGAGGGTTTTCTTAAGCTGCCTAGCAAAAGCCAGTTGATGCCCGCGCCCGATGAGCAGCACCGCAAGTAAGCAAACGGCCGTTTACGAAAATCACGCTTCACGCTGCCTGCCTACACACGCGCGTGCGCGTGCGTCACTGTCTTGATCTGCTCCTGCTCAAACTGTTCCACCTCAGTAGACCCCTTCAGCGCCACCGTTGAGGCCTCCCCTTGCGAAACAATCGTCTGAATTTCATCAAAATAACCCGCCCCCACAAAACTCTGGTGCTTGACCGCGCGGAAGCCATAGTCGGTGTGCAGGTCAAACTCCTTCTCCTGGAAGTCGGCATAGGCCGCCATGCCGCGCGCGCGGTAGTCGCTGGCCAGTTGGAACATGCTGGCATTCAGGCTGTGGAAGCCGGCCAGCGTCACAAACTGGAAGGCATACCCCATCTTGCCCAGCTCCTTCTGGAAGGTGGCAATGGTTGTTTCGTCCAGATTTAGCTTCCAGTTAAAGGAAGGCGAGCAATTGTAGGCCAGCAGCTTGCCGGGGAACTTGGCATGGATGGCGTCGGCAAACTGCTTTGCCTGCTCCAGGTCAGGGTGAGAGGTCTCGCACCAAACAACATCCGCATAGGGCGCATAGGCCAGGCCACGACTGATCGCCTGTTCCAGGCCGGCGCGGGTGCGGTAGAAGCCTTCCACTGTGCGCTCGCCCGTGATAAAGGGTTTATCGTTCTCGTCAATGTCGCTGGTGAGCAAATCGGCGGCGTCGGCATCGGTGCGCGCAATCAGGACAGTGGGCACACCGGCCACGTCGGCGGCCAGGCGCGCGGCAATCAGCTTTTGCACCGCTTCGCGCGTAGGCACCAGTACCTTGCCCCCCAGGTGGCCGCACTTTTTGGCGCTGGAAAGTTGATCTTCGTAATGCACGCCGGCGGCGCCCGCTTCAATCATGGCCAGCATCAGCTCATAGGCGTTCAGGTTGCCACCAAAGCCAGACTCGGCATCGGCAACAATGGGCGCGAACCAGTAGATGCCGTTCTCGTTATTCACGGAGTAAATCTGGTCAGCGCGGCGGAGGGCGTTATTGATGCGCCTGGCCAGGATGGGGGCGCTGTTAGCCGGGTAGAGGCTCTGGTCGGGGTAGGTTTCACCCGCCACGTTGGCGTCAGCGGCCACCTGCCAGCCGCTCAGGTAGATGGCCTTCAGGCCCGCCTGCACCATCTGTACAGCCTGGTTGCCGCTGAGCGCGCCCAGGGCGTGGACGTAATCTTCTTCCTTGAGCAGTTGCCACAGCCGCTCCGCGCCCAGGCGCGCCAGGGTGTATTCGATTTTCACCGACCCGCGCAGCCGCAGCACATCTTCAGCGCTATACGGCCGTACAATGCCTTCCCAGCGGGGGTCTGTCTGCCACTCTTTTTCTAGTGCTTGCGCTTCTTGTTTGTTAATCATGGGAATCTCCTCATTTTAGTCTGGTGGTCTGGTAGCTGGTGGTCTGGTAGTTCAACTACTCGACCACTCGACTACTGGACCATTCGACTACTTGACTACTCGACTAATTCAAATACTCATACGCCTTCAGCGTGAGAAAATCGGTAAACTCTTTGCGCGTAATTAGCTCCTCAAAAAGTTGGGCAGCCAGCTGATACTTGCCCTGGTTAAACGCTTCTTCGCCCACGCGCGTCTTGATGTCTGCCAGCACCTGGGGCGCTACTTCGCGGTAAAGGTTGGCATCAATGGGACGGCCGTTTTCCAACACCGCATTCTCGTTATTCACCCACTGCCACAGCTGCGTGCGCGAAATTTCCGCCGTGGCCGCGTCTTCCATCAGGTTATAGATCGGCACGCAACCGTTGCCATCCAGCCAGGCAGCCATGTACAAAATGCCCACGTCAATGTTCAGGCGCAGACCTGCCTCGGTAATCGTCCCCTGGGGCACAGTGAGCAAATCTTTGGCCGTCACCTGCACATCTTCGCGCTTGCGGTGAATCTGGTTGGGGGTGGGCATGTACTTATCAAACTCCTCTTTGGCAATAGCCACCAGGCCAGGGTGAGCCACCCAGGTGCCATCATGCCCATCTTTGGCCTCGCGCTCCTTGTCGGCGCGCACTTTGGCCAGCGCCGCCTCGTTGGCCGCTTCGTCTCCTTTGATGGGGATTTGCGCCGCCATGCCCCCCATGGCGTGAATGCCGCGCCGGTGACAGGTCTTAATCGTCAGCAGCGAATAAGAGCGCATCATGTGCGTGGTCATCGTCACCTGGGCGCGGTCGGGCATGACAAATTCGGGGAAGTGGCGGAATTTGCGAATGATGCTGAAGATGTAGTCCCAACGGCCGCAGTTTAGACCGGCGGAATGCTCTTTCAGCTCCCACAAAATCTCGTCCATCTCAAAGGAGGCCAGGATGTTTTCGATCAGCACCGTGGCGCGGATGGTGCCGCGCGGGATGCCCAATGCGTCCTGGGCGATGTTGAAGGCATCATTCCACAGGCGCGCTTCCAGATGGCTTTCCAGCTTGGGCAGGTAGAAGTAGGGGCCGGTTCCTTTGGCCAGCAGCGCTTTGGCATTGTGAAAGAAGTAGAGACCAAAGTCAAAGAGGGCGGCGGAAACGGGACGGCCGTCCAGCAGCACATGTTTTTCCACCAGATGCCAGCCGCGCGGGCGCACAAAGAGCACGGCCGTTTTCGCCCCTAGCTGATAAAACTTGCCCGTGTTCGGGTCGGTGTAGGTAATCGTGCCGCGCACCGCATCGCGTAGGTTAACCTGCCCTTCGACCGTGCCCGCCCAGGTAGGGGAATGGGAATCCTCAAAATCAGCCATATACACATTAGCGCCAGAGTTCAGGGCATTGATAATCATTTTGCGGTCTACCGGGCCGGTGATCTCCACGCGCCGGTCTTGCAAGTCGACAGGGATAGGAGCTACCGTCCATTCGCTGGCACGGATTTCGGCCGTTTCCGGCAAAAAGTCAGGAAACTGCCCGGCATCAATTGCCGCCTGCCGCTCCTCCCGTTTTTGCAGCAGCGCGCGACGACGCTCGCCCAGCACACGCTCCAGCTCCGCCACCAGCGCCAGCGCTTCCGGCGTCAAAATTTCGCCAAACTCCGGCGTCATGGGGCCTAAAATTTGCATTCCTTGGGGTAATGTCATATACACCTCCTTGGGCGGATACTTTGGGCTAGATGAAGCGTAAAAGGTAAAACGTAAACTACCTGGCGTAAACGGGACGTTTCATCCTTTAGCTCCAGGCAAAAGCCACAAGAGCCCGCCTTTTATTGGCTCGCCCCTGGCACAGACCAGGGAAATAGTGTAAAATCACCAATAGCGAATATTCGCTAGCAGTGAAGACAAGTATAGAGGCGAAACAGCGTTTGTCAAGGGCAACCTATAGTATCTAGTAAGACGGTATCACGGAGAGCCACAAAGGAGGCACGGAGTGCTACAGAGAAAAATCGCTGTTTTCTTCGTGAAACTCCGTGCCTTCTCCGTGTAGCTCCGTGTAATCATCCTGCTCCTGTATAGTTACTAACGGTCTACAAAAGCCATGACGCTCTGTGTCATAAATGAAAGGATAACCAATGAGCGCCGACCTCGTCAATATCATCTTTGGCATGAAAATGCGCCAGGCGCGCGCCGCAGCCGGGCTGTCGCTGGCGGAGCTGGCGCAGCGCGCGGGCATGTCTCCCTCTTACCTGACGGAAATTGAGCGCGGGCGCAAATATCCACGCAATGACAAAATTCTGGCGCTGGCGGCCGCCCTGGGTAAAAGCTATGATGATCTCGTTTCGATCAAGCTACAGCCCACCCTGCGTCACCTGGAAACAGCACTCTCGTCGTCCCTACTCGGCCGTTTTCCCTTTGCCGAGTTTGGCTTTGCCACCGAAGATTTACTTAACCTGCTAACACGCGAACCGGAAAAAGCCAGCGCTCTGCTACACGCCATTCTAGAAATGGCGCGCCGCTACGATTTGCAGGAAGAGGAGTTTTTGCGCGCGGCGCTGCGCTCTTACCAGGAAATTTATGAGAATTATTTCCCCGAATTGGAGGAAGCGGCACAGCAATTTACGGCCGAATTTGCCGCCTATGGTCTCTCAGAGCAGCGACCGGTCACCCTGGAGGCCTTAGCCACGCTGTTGCAAACGGAGTTTGCCTACAGGCTGGATGAGCAAAAGCTGGCACAGCAGCCAGAGCTGCTGGCTTATCGCTCGGTGATCGTGGCCGGGAAACGGCCATTGCTCCTACTCAACCCCCAGCTTTACCCGCGCCAGCACAAATTTTTGTTGGCGCGCGAGCTGGGGTACCAGTACCTGGGGCTAACAGAACGCTCCCCCACCTCCCCGCCAGACGAGGTACATAGCTTCCAGCAATTGCTGAACGACTACAAAGCCGCCTACTTTGGCGGCGCCCTGCTCATGCCCCGCGCCGCACTACTGGCCGACCTGGAAGCCTTTTTTGCCCTGGACACCTGGCAGCCGCAGGTGTTGGCTGACATGCTCACCCGCTACGACGTGACGCCGGAAATGCTCTTCTACCGCTTCAGCGAACTGCTGCCGCCGCACTTTGGCATCAAGCTACATTTTTTGCGCTTTCACCAGGCCAACGGCGACCTGCGCCTGGTGCGCCACCTGAACCTGAGCCAGTTACACATGCCCAGCGGCATTGGCCTGCAAGAGCATTACTGCCGCCGCTGGCTGGCGGCGCGACTACTGCGCGAAATGAAGGCAGCGCAAATGGCAGGCGAGTGGGAACGATTCCCGCTGCCGGGTATCCACATCGCTACCTTCCTGGAAAGCGGCGAGCAGTTTGTGGCCATGGGCTTTGCTCGCTCACTGGTGCTTTCCCCCGGTGAAAACAGCAGCGTCACCGTTGGTTTTCGCCTGACCCCAGAGGTCATGCAGCGGGTGCGCTTTCTGGCCGACCCGGCCATTCCCCAGGAAACGGTGGGCGAAACGTGCGAACGCTGCCCGCTACTAGATTGCGCCGTGCGCACCGCGCCGCCGCTGGTGCTGGCAGCAGAAGAGGCTAAAGCAAAGCGCCTGCTGGCATTGCGCCAACTAGAAGCGGCGCAGTGCCAAAGTTAGTCCCACAAGTGATTGGCACGGGGCGCAAGAAAGCGCGGCAAGCGCACAGAAGGGGCAAAGAAAACGAACCGAATATGATAACAACAACACAACGGGATGCGCAATTTTACGTATAATAAACGGTCGTACGCTTGGTACGGGCTGTTGCCTCCCACGGCAACACATCTCAATGTTTAGAATGCGAGGTAAAACTATGGCCACAAGTCACGTTGTAGATTACCGAATTTTCGGCGACGACCTGCAATTCGTCGAAATAGAGCTAGACCCCCAGGAAACCGTCATTGCCGAAGCTGGCGCCATGATGTACATGGAAGACGGCATTGGCTTTGAAACAAAAATGGGTGACGGCTCCAGGCCCAATCAAGGCTTCATGAGCATGCTCGGCAGCGTTGCCAAACGCGCCCTCACCGGCGAATCCATCTTTATGACCCACTTTACCAACAGGGCGCCGGCAGGCAAAAAGCACGTCGCCTTTGGCGCGCCCTACCCCGGCAAAATCATCGCCATAGACCTGGACGAGGCCAACGGCGAACTCATTTGTCAGAAAGACTCCTTCCTCTGCGCTGCACTGGGCACAGAAATCAGCATCGCCTTCAACAAAAAGCTGGGCGCCGGCCTCTTTGGCGGCGAAGGCTTCATCTTGCAGCGCCTGCGCGGCGACGGCATGGTCTTCATTCACGCCGGCGGCACCATTGTGGAAAAGCGTCTACACGGTGAGAAAATCATGATAGATACCGGCTGTATTGTCGCTTTCGAGAACAGCATCACCTACGACATTCAGCGCGCCGGCAATCTGAAATCCATGATTTTTGGCGGGGAGGGGCTGTTTTTAGCCACGTTGCAGGGGACGGGGCGCATCTGGCTACAATCACTGCCCTTCTCACGGCTGGCTGACCGCATTTTGCAAAATGCCCCCTCAGCTGGGGGACGCTCGCAGGGAGAAAGCTCCATTCTCGGCGGTGCAATGGACTTTTTACAGCGCAATTAGCGCCCTAAAAAGCAGAGCTTTTCGCAAAACGTAGCCCAGGTATTAACCTGGGCTACAAGTTACCCATCATACGGCCGCTTTCCTTCACGGCGTCTACAAAGTAGCTGCTGCACGCCTCATCAATCAACTCTGGCGTCAGACGGGGCGTCTCCCGCTCGTAATCACAAATAGAGGCCACAATGCGCACAATGTCGCGTGGGTGAACCGACTGCATGGTACGGCGCGGTTCGCGGTACCACTTTTGCAGCAGGTGCATAAAGCTGGTCTTATCAAAAGGTACGTCATACGCTTTGCACGCCAGCACAAAAATTTGGTAAAAAAGGCGTTCATCAGGACCGCCCACCTCTACCTTCATCTGGATGCGGCGCATAAAAGCGCCATCTACCAGATCGCCGGGATCGAGGTTGGTGGAAAAAACGATAAACTGACGGAAAGGCACTTCAATTGTCTGACCAGATTGCAAGCGCAAAAAGTCCACCTTACTCTCCAGCGGCACAATCCAGCGATTGAGCAACGCCTGTGGACTGATTTGCTGGCGACCAAAGTCATCAATCAAAAACATGCCGCCATTGGCCTTCAATTGCAGCGGTGCTTCATACACTTTAGCAATTGGCTCATAGCGCAAGTCTAGCGAGTCCATGGTCAACTCACCGCCCACCATCACCACCGGACGGCGGAATAGTCGCCAGCGACGGTCTAGCTTTAGTTTGTCTGCGCCCATGCCCATGAGCGCAAACACCTCTTCATCTTTAAGGGGTATATGCACCAGCGGATCGAAGATGCGAATGATTTGTCCCCCGGCGGTAATGGCATCTGGCAGCCAGATGGCTTCACCTGCGGCCAGCAGTTTGCCTAGCGCCCCGGCCACCGTGGTTTTGCCGTTTCCAGGAGGGCCATAGAGGAAGAGGGAAGTGCCAGCATTAACGGCCGGCCCAATACGGCGATGGAAGGTGTCGGGCAAAATCAGGTGCGAGAGGGCATTTTTAACTTGTTGGGGGGTAATGCGGGCATTACTTTTGCTTTGCAACAGAATAGCCTGGGTGTACTGCTCGATGGTGACAGGGGCACGGCCAACGTACTGGCTGCGTTCAAAGGCATCGCGTGCGCGCTTCGTGCCGGCTTCAGTCAGGGTATAGGTGAAACTGAGGCTGCCGAGGGAGCCGGCGCGGGTCACTTCGACCAGGTGTTCCAGCTTGAAGCGGGAGAGGATCCCATCAATGATGCGCGGATGCACACCGAGAATCTCAGCAATCCGAGAGACGTTGGCATCCCCTTCGTTAAAAAGAATGCGAAAGATAATATCATGGATAATCTGTATGTGAATACCTAGCTCTTCTACTTCCAGAGGTTGCTTAAGCAATTTTTCCAGGTCGCTGCTTAACATGGGGTTGTATCATCCTTCGGCCAATCTGTCGTTTTGCTGTTGCCATTTTCTTCGCCGCTGCCATTGACGCGCGAAAGCCGCCCTTCACGCACAACCGCCACCGAGGCCACCGCATCGCCATTGCGCAACTCCATGACCCGCACGCCCTGCGCCTCGCGGCTTTGGATGGAGATGTCGTCAACGGCCGTACGCAGCATAATCCCATTTACAGAAATACAAGTCACCTCATCGCCTGGCTCCACCACGCGGGCGCTGATAATTTTGCCTGTGCGTTCCGGCGTCAGCTTCATGGCGCGCACCCCCTGGCCATACCGCTGCTGCGTGCGGTATTCATCCAGCGGCGTTTGCTTGCCATACCCTTTCTCGGTAATGAGCAACAGGTAGCCATTGTCCGTCGCCACGTCAGCCCCGGCCAGGTTATCCCACTCATCCAGCTTCATGGCGTACACGCCGGCCGCGGCGCGCCCCATTGGGCGCACATCTTCTTCGCTAAAGCGAATGCCGCGCCCTTGCTCGCTGACTAGCAGCAGATCCTGTTCTCCCTTTGTCAGCTTCACCCAGCCCAGCATATCATCATTGTCCAGATTCACGGCAATCAGGCCGCTGGGACGCACATTGGCAAATTCGCTCACCGCCACGCGCTTAATGCGTCCCTTGCGTGTGATCATCACCAGGTATTCCGCATCGGCAAAATCGTGCACGGCTAAAGCGGCCGTGATCTTCTCCTCGGGCAGCAGCGGCAAGATATTCATCAGTGACGTACCCTTAGCCGTGCGATCCAGTTCAGGAATGTTATACGCCTTTTCTGAATAAACCTTACCCTGGTTTGAGAAGAACAAAATGGTATTGTGCGAACCAGCAGCAAACAGGTGCTCCAGCGCATCCTCTTCCCGCGTCGTCATGCCAATCAACCCCTTGCCGCCACGTTGCTGCTTGCGGTAGGCCGTCAGCGGCGTGCGCTTGATGTAGCCGCGCTGCGTGATGGAGATCAGCACATCCTCATCGGGAATGATGTCTTCCATGTTAATCTCTGCATCCAGCCCCAGGGCAATCTGCGAACGACGCGCATCGCTATAATTTTCTTTTAGCGCCAGCACATCTTCTTTGATAAGCGCCAATATCTTGTGCCGGTCTGCCAGCAATTCTTGCAGGTAGGCGATGTGCGCCGTGATCTCTTTGTGCTCGTCCTCAATTTTTTGCCGTTCCAGGGCAGCCAGGCGCCGCAGCTGCATATCCAGGATGGCGGTTGCCTGCGCTTCGGAAAGACCAAAGTTTGCCATCAGGCGCGTGCGCGCCGCGTCCGCATCGGGGGATTGGCGAATGGTCTCAATAATGGCATCCAGGTGATCCAGGGCAACAAGCAGCCCGGCCAAAATGTGCTGCCGTTTGAGCGCTTTGTCCAGGTCAAACCGGGTGCGCCGGGTAATGACCACTACGCGGTGGTCTATGTAAATTTGTAACGCCCGCTTTAGCGAAAGCAGAACTGGCTGTTTATCTACCAGGGCCAGCATTTGCACGCCAAAGGTGGTTTGCAGAGAGGTGTGTTTGTAAAGCTGGTTGAGCACCTTGAGGGGTTGGGCGCTGCGTTTTAGCTCCACAATGACGGAAATTCCCTGCCGGTCAGAAGCGTCGCGCAAATCGGAAATGTCGGTGATGATGCCTTTGTTAACCAGTTCGGCAATGCGTTCGATGAGCATGGCCTTGTTGACCTGGAAAGGCAGTTCGGTGATGTTGATGCGTTGGCGGTCGGGGTTGCGTGGCAGCTCCTCGATGGTGGCTACGCCGCGTACCACAATGCGACCACGCCCGGTTGCATACGCATTGCGGATGCCCTCTGTGCCAACGATGACGCCGCCAGTGGGAAAGTCTGGCCCTTTGACAAACTGCATCAGGTCGTCCAGGGTGACGTTATCAATTTCGTCCTGGCGGTCAATGAGGTAGGCAATGGCGTCGCACAGTTCGCTCAGGTTGTGCGGCGGAATGTTGGTGGCCATGCCAACGGCAATACCAGAGGTGCCGTTGAGCAGCAGGTTGGGCAATTTGGCGGGCAGCAGGTCTGGCTCGGTCAGGCTATCATCGAAGTTGGGGACAAAATCAACGGTCTCTTTTTCGATGTCTTCGAGCAGTTCGTTGGCGATGCGCGCCAGGCGGGCTTCGGTGTAACGCATGGCGGCAGCGCTATCTCCATCTACACTGCCAAAGTTGCCCTGCCCGTCTACCAGCAGGTAACGCATGGAGAAATCTTGCGCCATGCGCACCATGGCGTCGTAGACGGAGGCGTCGCCATGGGGGTGGTATTTGCCCAGCACTTCGCCGACGATGCGGGCGCTTTTGCGGTGTGGGGTGTTGTAGCGAATGCCCATGTCGTGCATGGCGTAGAGGATGCGCCGATGTACGGGCTTGAGGCCGTCGCGGGCGTCGGGCAGGGCGCGGGCGACGATGGTGCTCATGGCGTAGTCTAGGTAGGAGTTGCGCATCTCCTGGTTGATGTCTATGGTGCTAATGGTGCCGATTTCCAAGTTTGAACCTCCGAGGGGAGTGGGATTCGCAGGTTTTCTCTGCGCATGTGGGTGCTATGGTCTGTGCTGTGCTGAATGACAATGGCAGGCGCGCTGTGGTTTACCTGGCCCTGTTTGGGGAATGTGGGCAGGGTTGCTTTGCCGGCGGGATTGGATGTAGCGCCAACAGGTTTTGGCCTGGGAAATGGGGGCGCCAAGGCGCAAAATCAGGGTAAAACCGGGACGTTTCATCGTCGGGATTATACCTGATTTGGGGGCGTTTAACGAATTTATGAGGCGCGGGTAACGGCCGTTTCGGCAACGGTGAGTGGCTTGTTTTCCTCCAGTACGGCCGTTTTCACGTACCCTAAGGCCACACAGTCGTAAGGCCCAACGGCCGTTGAGGTGAGTGTGCCGGCGGGTTTGCCATCGGCGCTTATTTCGGCACCGGCGCTAAGCGGTATGGGAGCGTGCAGCCGCGTGAGGCGTTTGGCCAGCTTCCCCCGGCTTTCCATGCGCGCAATTATTTCCTGGCCGGTGTAGCACCCTTTGCGGAAGGAGACATCGGCCCACAGGTCGGCCTCCAGGGGGATGTAGTCTAGCGTTAGCTCACGGCCGTAGCGGGGCAGGCCGGCCTCGATGCGCAAGAAGTCAAAGGCGGCCTCGTCGGCGGGGGTGATGCCGCTGGCGGCAAGCTGCTGTGCCAGGGCGTCGCGGTTAGACGTGGCACAGAGCAGAAGGTAGCCGTCGCCGCCGATGGGATCAGTTTTGTGCAGCGTGACGGGAATGTCGCCTATTTGCCCTGGTCGCCAGTGGTGCAGGGGCAAATCGGTTTGGGGCAGCCCGGCCTGTTGCAGCAGGGGCTGTGCCTGGGGGCCGTAGATGGCAAACACGGTCGTTTCCCCGGTCACATCGCGCAGGTGAAAATCGTCCTGAAAGAAGACGTTGCGCAATAAATAGCGTGCCAGTGGGTCGCGGTGACCCTCGCCAGCCAGCATCGTTACCGCCTCTTCCCCGGCGTACAGCAGCAGGCGGTCAATGATGCGGCCAATGCTGGTGGTAAGCACTGTAGCCGCCCCCTGGCCGTTTTGCAGCCCTTTGACGGAATTGGTGGAGATGCGGTCTATGATCTCTAGCCGGCTTTTGCCGGTGATGGTAAAGGTGGCCAGGGCGCTGCGGTCTACGAACACGGCCGTTTCCCGCGCCGCCCGGTATACAAGTTCACTGATCTGGCTCATTTTCACTCACCCGATAAAAATTTGAGGCATGGTTCAAGCGATCTTTACAATTTGACCGCCGACCACCGACCGCAGACAGCCATGTCTCTCCAGGGTTGCCGTCGGTGGTCGGCCATCGGCAGTCGAAAAATTGTAAAGCATCTCTTCAACGTGTCATGAACCATGTCAAATTTGACATAAAACAGGAAACCTCATGCGTGGCAGCACGCATTAATTTTCCTCGCGCTCCGTTTCTGCTGATTTAGCCATAGCCGCTTCCAGCTGCCAGCGCTGCGCAAATAGCTGCAGGTAAGGCAGATAGTGCTTTTCGCGCGCAATCACCACTTCTTGAATCAACTGCCACAGCGATTTACCATTCAGCCACTTGTACCGCCTGGGGTTAGTCAGGTAAGTTAGCGGCAGCGTTTCTAACCACTCCTCTAGCTGCACGCGCGTGCCCTGCCAATCGGCAAAGATGCGGTCAAGCTCGCGTCTGCGATTTTCGGCATGGCATCTGGCATCGAAGGCTTCTGGCTGCTGCATGGCCTCTTGCAATTTATCAGGCTTTTTGCCCTGGTCCAGGCTCATAATAGCAGTTACCAATTCTGCCTCCCACACGGACAGATTTGCCAGCACATCTGCCACCGACCATTCGCCCACAACGCCAGGCAACAGCAATGCCTCGTCTGGCAAATGCTCAATTGCCATCAGCAACTGCTCACGGCTGCCGTCTAGTTCGTCGAGTATCTGATCAAGCTCCAATTGCCAATCTCCAAGCGCTTATTCCCCCCACAGGCTTTAGTTTAACACGGCCGTATGCAGGCACAAAATGACCGTCAGTTGCCAAATGTGATCAGCCTCCCCCTAAACCAGTGACCCCTTTGTTGGAATCCTGGACAAAAGTGGTCTATAGTTACACAAAGCTAAAGCTGAGAGAGGGCAAAAAATCTGTACCCTCGGCAAATTATCAGTATAATCAAAGCAGGAAGGCTCTATGAAAAAAATTTGCTGGTTGGTTTTCAGCCAACTAACGTAAGTTTTGCACAATCAGAAGCGATTTCATGAAAAATCGCCAAAAATAAAAGTCGAACCTTTACAACCTGCTCAATAGTGGCAGGCTCATAGCGACATTTCACAACGAGGTCGCCATGAGTCACATACA
>CALEAD010000069.1 GCA_937943625.1 uncultured Anaerolineae bacterium
ATCCGAATCTTGTTGTGCCTCAGTTGATTTAACTGATAAGGTCAGGACAAGAACAAAAATGAAAAAACTAAAGTATGGGCTGTTTTTACTGTTGACGCTGGTGCTGGTAATAGGAACATTAGTGGTTTATGCTGCTGATGTAACCATAGATACGTTTGATAATGTGCCACAGTCTATTACTGGTAACAATGGCACTCCCAATCCCTTCAATTCAACCGCGGATGCCAGTGCCCTGGGTGGGGAGCGAGACTTTCAGGTAAACTGGTTGTTGGGGGCAGACATTACCCTGGCCTCCAACTCTGGTGTGCCCCCAAGCGGCTTGTTGACGTTTTCTTCTGCAACAGGCAGTTCT
Organism: uncultured Anaerolineae bacterium; assembly: GCA_937943625.1. Classification (GTDB taxonomy): domain Bacteria; phylum Chloroflexota; class Anaerolineae; order Promineifilales; family Promineifilaceae; genus JACSRF01. The sequence continues at coordinate 353 of CALEAD010000069.1, forward strand.
GGCAGAGGGACTGTTACGTTCGATGGGAATGATAACGATCCCGCTTTAGCGACTCAAGGGTTGTGTACTCCTAATTGCGTAGATCTAACCGATAGCGGCTCAAACGCTTATTTGCGCGTCCGCATTGCTGAAAACGACCTGGCAGCAACATTACATTTTCGTTTATATAACGGAATTACAGGAAATATTAACGACTACATCGAATATGCTTTACCCTTACCAGGAAGCATTGCGCCAGATTCAAACGTAGATTTCCTGATGCCTTTTAGCGCGTTTACTTCTCATGGGGCTGGAGCAAACCCTAATAATGTGGGTGCCATTCAGGTCTTTTTTAACCGGGATACGGCTATTGCTGCCCTGGATGTTGCCATTGACTTTTTCGATGCAACTGGTAAAAGCCACGATTTTGGCGATCTGCCAAATAGTTACGGAACGCTTCTGGTAGACAACGGCCCAAGACATAGGCTGACCACCGGGTTACGCCTGGGAACAAGCCGTGATGCTGAGACAGATGGCAAACCCTCCACCAATGCCAGTGACGATCACTACGATGATGGTGTAGTGAGAGATACCGATTTCAACTGGGACACTAACAACGGTGGGGCCGTTTATGTGCATATTGCAGGTTGTGCGGGCAGCGGACCGGCAAATGGCTGTCGTTTAAACGGTTGGATTGACTGGAACAACAATGGCACATTTGAGACTTCTGAGCGAGTTATCAACAACACCTTAGTTAGTAATGGTGATGCACAATATTTTCCTTTTCCTATTCCCTCAGGGCAGGGGTTTCCTGGTCATCCACAAATTGCCGCGCGTTTTCGTGTATGTCAAACATCGCCAGCTAATCAATGCGACTCGCCGACTGGGGAGTCGCAAACGGGGGAAGTGGAAGATTACATTTGGGGCTTCGGGCCAACGGCCGTTTCCCTGCAATCGTTCACTGGGGCCAGCAACAGCGCCGTGCTGCCGCTGCTGATGATTGTGCTGCTGCTCTCTGTGGTGGGCGTGGGTGCGCTGCTCTACCGCCGCCAGCTCCGGTAAACCGTAAGCCGCTTACAACTTAAGAATTTTCGGCATGGTTCAGGCGAGCTTTACAAGTTGACCGCTGACTACCGACCGCCGACCGCAATTTTGCCAGTGACGGCCGGTCGGCGGTCTGCCGTCTGCGATCAGCGGTCCACCTTGTAAATGGAACCTGCGCTACGTTTTCATTCGTGGTGGTGTGCCCACTCATGAAGTCTCCCTTCTCCCTGCGGGGGGAAAGGCATTGGAGGATGGGCGTAATACCATTGTCATTCCGAGGAGTCTTCGCCGAGGAATCCCTGCCACTTGTAATAAGGAAAGGGATTCCTCCCCATTCGACTTCGCTTAGGGCCGCAGGCTTCGCTCGGAATGACAGGTGAAGTGATCAGTTAAGAAGAGTTATCTAACCGTGCAGTGGTACCTTTTAGGCTTTGAGAGGCTAAACAGTTATAACTCAAGCAAACAGTCAGCTTATGTTATAATGCAAAAGTAGGCGTGGTTCACGCTTGCTGGAAACGGCGCTTTACAAATTTCTGACCGCAGACGGCCGACTGAAGACAAAGTACGGTAGTTAGTTGGCGGTCAAAAATGTCCGTTTGTGGCCTGTCGCAGTGTCACTCTGCCAGTTGCCTGCCCGGCAACCCGGACACACCATGAACAGACCGGACGATTTCTATGCGCTTCTGCTGCTCCTCTCTTTCATCTCTTGCTGCACGATGGCGCTGTTTATCTGGCAGCGACACAAAAAAGCAGGGGCGGTTGCCATTCTCGTCTTTACCCTGGCCATTGCTGAATGGTCGCTAACCGATGCCATTCATGTCGCCCACTTCACCAATCAGCAGTGAATCACGCCTGCCGTGATAATCCAGGCAGGTGCCACAAGTGAGGATGCGCGCGCCGCCAGCTTTTGCAAACTTTCCAGCGCCGGGCCTGCTTCCGTAAAGATGAACCATGCCCTCACTTTAATTGATGCTTCCCCTGACCATCAATAGCTAATCGCCGGCAACGGCCGTTGCGCGGGGAAAACGCGCCACAAAACGACTGGCCAACGATTTGACAATGACCCACGCAAGAACGGCCGTGACAACTTTATCCACCAGGTTACTGCTGATGACGGTGATGATGACCGAACCAAACAGGCTGCGCCCCACCGCCAGCATATAGGCAGTGATAAAGTCGGCGCCGCTGCCGGTCACACCGCCAAAGAGATAGATGCGAATGGGTACGGCCACAAACGAGAGCGCAATGGCCACGATGGCGCCGCTGAGAATGGCCTGCCACCATTGGCGAAAGAGACCCACCCGCGCCAGCAGGCCGGTGACAATGCCGATGGTCATGGCCACTGGGGCAAACGCAGCGGCCGTTGGCGAACTGATCAGGCCCCATAGAAGGTTGGTCAGCAGGCCGGTCAGGCCGCCCACCCAAGGGCCTGCCAGCAGTGCCACCAGCATTGTGCCGATGGAGTCGAGGAAAATGGGCAGGCTGAGGGCGCTGGTAATTTGCCCAACGACGATATTGAGAACAATGGCCACTGGAATCAGCACCAAAACGATAGGGGTAAAATCCGCTTTGATACGTTCCGTAAATGACATGACAATCTCCCTTGAAAATGAACGCCGACCGCCGACGGCCAAACGTGCTCCTGTAAAGGTGTAGCCCAGGTTACCAAACCTGGTTGGTGTGCGCAGGTTTGGCAACCTGCGTTACAGAACATGAATTACCAGCTCGTCGTAACCCGTTTGCGGGTCGAGCTGGCGCAGGAAGCGGTGATTGGGCAGCACCACCAGCAGAATCTCCGCCGTTGTGTAGACGTGACAGCCCATGAGCAGATGCCCGCCATAACAACGGCCGTTGCTGTCTGCAATGGCAATGTGGTAATGTGACCCATGCCGCGAGAGCGTTCCCGTGAGCGATACGATTTCAAACTTGCCCTGCAACACCGTTCCCTCAGGCTGGTCAGCGTAGCGCAGCACAGCCTGGCACAGGCTGCCCACACAGGTCAGCACGCAGGCCGCCTCGATGGCCTGCGTTTGTGCCCAGCTATCTAGTTCCGCCTTCAAATCCTGGTATGGACGAAGCCGCAGAGCGTGGGTGTTCATCATGGCCTCCTTTTGTGACTGCCCTGAGACACAAAAAAAACGCTGCCCCTTACGGTAGCAGCGTTGGCAAACACATCCACACCAGTTGGTGAGGGTAGGGGAATGTCATCACGGCCACCGCACCGGGCAGACAACAGACGCCAACCCGGCGTCCATGTCGCTGGCACAGATTAAACCATAAGCCTTGCCCGTAAAAACTGGGCAATTATTACTTATCTCTGGGGCATCAGGCAAGCCTCTCTTTGCCCTGCGGCAGGGCCAGTAGCAACCAGAAGCACCTCACGGCATCAGTCAACCATACTCGTTTCAGGACAACAAAAAGGCGATGATTGCCGCCGCCAGGCCGGAAAGCAGCATGAGAATCAACGCCGGCAGTAGCATGCGCCGATCCAGAATTTTGTGCCTTCCCTGGTAAAAGGCGGCGATCCCGCTGCTTAAAATAACCAGCGCCATTAAATCCCAACTGCCCTCTTGCAGCACAAAGCCGCGATAGATCACGCTGAGCAACACGCCATAAGCAAGCACCGTGTAGGCCAGCCGGTAGCTGGCATTTTCGACGGCGATGGTGCGTTCATCTCGTATGGCAAATTCATTTTTCATGGTTCGTCTCCTTCGATAAAAAATAGATCAGTGATTGGCTTTTCTAGTTTTTGCGCTAGTAAAAAGGCAAGCAGCGCCGAAGGGCAGTATTGCCCTGTTTCCACAGAACTAATTGTTTGCCGCGTGACGCCGACCAGTCTGGCCAACTCCTCCTGAGAGAGGTTTTTTTCTGCCCGCGCCACTTTCAGGCGATTACCGAGTTTTGCTTTGCTCATGATGGGTATACCTCACAGCCTATTGTAAAGGATGACAGGCATATTGTCAAGTATACTTTTCAAATTGACAAGTTTAACGCGCTCAGGTTGGCAAAACGACCGTTGCTTGTTAAACTCTTCTCCATCATTTGAATTTACTGCGCCATGAAAAATGGAAGCGCCATTCACGCCTATATGACAGATTCCATCACCTTGTTGGGCGAGATTGACGTGCTGACTTATTTGCCAAACCGCTGCCGTGCCTGGTGGGTGAACAGATACGGGAAATTGTAACCCGCTTCACGGCCGTCACCCCCTCAGAACGTGCCTAATTTCAGGAGAGTCTGGCCCCCAAGCACCGCTCCCTGTGTAGCATTCACGGTCACCGCGCTGCCACCGTTGCTGCTCGTTACAACGACCCCGACTGGCTGCGCAGCGGATTGATCGGTTTTGCCATCGCCAACTACACCACTCCCGAAAAGCACAAAGTAGAAGTGGGCATGGCTGTGCAACTGCACCTGGCCCAAAAACTGAGTCTGAATCCGGTAAATTTATTTGAAGAAACGGCCGTACTCGCCGCCCCTGCCATTGTTACTGAATTGTTGGCCTTTGGCCGCCGCCCCGATGTCACCCTGGGTAAATTTGGCTGGCGAGAAATCAAAACCCTAGACGGGGTGAAGTATAAATTTAGTTATGGGTAAAAGAGGGAGATTGGGAGATTAAAAGATTAACCAATCCCCCAATCTCTCAATCTCTTTTTTGTGCAAACCATTCACCTCCTCGGTCGCTTTCAGGCCGACCCACCCTTCAACCTTTCAGGTCGCCATGCCCAGCGATTGCTGGTCTATTTGCTGCTGCATCCGGAGCAGGTACACGACCGTGGCCGGTTAGCCGCCTATCTCTGGCCCGATCTCCCCCCCGACCGGGGCCGCCGCGCCCTGTCAGACGCCCTCTACCGCCTACTCCTGCTCACCCTGCTCCTGCGGCTGGCCGGCGTGGACAATTTCCCGGCCGCCCTGCGCCTGGACATCCGCCAGCCGGTAGATGTTCTGGTGCAGTGGATGCAGATCAACCTCTACAACATCGGCGATTCCGGCATCGGGACTGGCCCGCTGCGCAATTTCCTCATCCTCCAGGTCTTCCAACCGCTGCAACGACTGATGGTAGACGACCTGCCCTGGAGCCTGATCGTCTTCGCCTTCGCCGCCCTGGGCTACGTGGCTGGCGGCTGGCAGCGGAGCCTGAAGACGGGGACCCTGATGCTCCTTATCGGCCTCATCGGCATGTGGTCCTATGCGATGGATACCCTGGTGCAAACGATTGTGGCGGTGGCGATTTGCGTGACGGCCGGCATCCCCCTCGGCCTGTGGGCGGCGCATAGCGACCGGCTGGACAGGGCGCTGCGGCCACTGCTCGATTTCTTGCAGACGATCCCTATCTTCGTCTATCTGGTCCCAGTCATCATGCTCTTTGGCTCCGGCAACGTAGCCGGATTGATCGCCTCGGTGCTGTACGCCATCGTGCCAGTCATCCGCCTGACCAACGCCGGGGTGCGCGGCGTAGACCCGACCCTGGTGGAATCGGCCGCCTCTTTCGGCTCCACCTCCTGGCAAAAACTGCGCAAAGTGGAGATTCCCCTCGCCTTCCCAGCGATGATGCTCGGCATTAACCAGACGATCATGATGGCCCTGGCGATGGTGATCATCGCCGGGCTGGTGGGGGCGACCGGTCTGGGGGCGGAGGTGGTGCAAGGCTTCGCCAACGACAATCTGGGGCGCAGTGTGGAGGCCGGGCTGGCCATCGTCCTGTGCGCCATTGTGCTGGACCGGATTACGCAGGAGTTGGCCTACAAAACTGGCCGCGATTTCTAAATTGGGATAAGGAGATAGATTGTGACGAAGACAATAGTTTTGCTGACTTCTATTCTGCTGCTGGCGCTGCTGGCGGCTTGTGGCGGCGGCGATGAAGCGCAGGCGATGATTACCCTGGTGGAAAATCCCTGGCCCGCTTCCGCCTTGAACGTACAAGTCGCCAAAATCATCATCGAGCAAGAGCTGGGCAACCGGGTGGAGATTGTCGCCCTGGACGAAAATGTGCAGTGGGACGCCATCGCCGCCGGCAACGCCGACGCCAGCCTGGAAGTGTGGCCTTCCGGTCACAGCGAACGCATCGCCGAATACATCAACAACCTGAGAACCGTCGAAGATGGCGGGCCATTGGGTCCGGTCGGTGAGATTGGCTGGTTTGTGCCACGCTATGTGGTGGATGACAATCCGGCGCTCATTTCTTGGGAGGGATTCAAGGATGTGGCTGTGGAATTTGGGACGGCGGAAACGGGAGTAAACGGCCGTTTTCTCGGCGCCGATCCCAGTTGGGTGCAATATGACGAGGCGATCATCCGCAACCTGGGGCTGCCCTTCCAGGTCGTCTGGACCGGTTCCGAGGACGCGCTGCTGGCCGAAGTCTCCGCCGCCTACAGCCGTCGGCAGCCAGTGTTGTTCTACTTCTACTCGCCGCACGCCATCTTCCAACAGCTCGATCTGGTTCAGGTAGAACTTCCACCCTACAGCGACGCCTGCTACGCCGACCCGGAGTTGATCAACTGCGGCTACCCCGAAGACCATCTTTTCAAAATTTTCAGCGCGAAATTGGCCGAGAAAGATGCGGCGGTGTACGCTTTCTTAAAGAACATGAATTATGGCAGCGACACCCAAATTGAGATGCTCGCCATGCTGGCCGAGGGAATGAGCGAAGCCGAGGCGGCGCGGGCCTGGGTGGAAGCCAACGAAGCAACCTGGCGCGTCTGGCTGCCCTAAACGCCGCCTGATTGGGGTGAGCGAATCGGCGAATGCAACTCACGTTATTCGGTGTTTGCCAGATACACTGGGAGTCTCAACCGTGGCCGCTGCCCCGTCGCCAAAGCCGCGCCCTGCTCTATCGGCTGGCGGCCCGGCTGGAAGCTATTCCCCGCGCCCATCTCGCCTTTCTTTTCTGGCCTGATGAGCCGGACGCCACCGCCCGCCGCCACCTGACGCGCCTGCTTTCCGGCCTGCGCGCTGCCCTGCCCCGACCCGATTTACTCATTCTGACCGAGGAAAGCGCCCGCCTCAACCCGGCGCTCTGCCAATCAGACAGCGACACCTTCTGGCGTCTAACGGGGCAGCCAGAGCGGTTGGCCGAAGCCGTCGCCCGCTACGCTGGCCCCTTCATGGCCGATTTCGCTCTGCCCAACGCCCCAGAGTATGAGGCATGGCAGCGGCAAACAGCCGTTCAACTCCACCAGCGTTACCTCCATGCCCTGGAGACGTTGGTGGCGCAGGAAACGGCCGTTGCCCACCACCCTGCCGCCATCCACTACGCCCAACAATACCTGGCCGCCGACGAATTGGACGAGGCGATGCACGCCCGGCTGATCGCCCTCTACACGGCCGTTGGCGACCGCACCGCCGCCCTACGCCACTATGAGCAGTGCGCCCTGGTACTAGAGCGAGAATTGGGCGTCAGCCCGCTGCCCGCCACCCGCGCCGCTTTGCAACCCGGCGCGCCCGGCCTGGTTGCCCCCTCGCTGCCGGTGCTGCCCAGCCTGGACCTGCCCCTGACCGGCCGGGAAGCGATAGTCAGACAGATGGCAACGGCCATCGCCCGCCCCGCTACCGGCCTGATCCTGCTTACCGCCGAGCCAGGAATGGGCAAATCCCGCCTGCTGCGCGAAATCATCGCCGGGCACAAGGGGGTGACTCTGGTTGGGACCAGTCATCCAGGCAGCGAAGGGTTGCCCTACCAGCCCCTGATCCAGGCGCTGCGCTCGACGCTGGCCGAGGCTGCCTTGTGGACGGCCGTTCCCCTTTTATGGGTCGCCGAACTGCTTCCCCTGCTGCCGGAACTGACCAGAAGAATGCCTCATCTACCTGTCCCCCTGTCCGCCGAACCGGCCCAGGCCCAGGCGCGCCTCTACGAAGCGTTGGCGCAGACGCTGACTGCTTTCGCCGGGCAATCCCCGGCCCCGCTGCTGCTCTGCCTGGACGATTTGCATTGGGCCGACCCGGCGACGTTGGGTTGGCTACGCTACCTGGCAGCCAATCCCTGGCCGGAACGACTGGTCATCCTGGCGGCCGCCCGCGCCCAAGATAGCTCCCATCTGGCTCCGCTGCGCGGCGTGTTTGCCCGCAGCGGCAGGTTGCTGGATTTGCCGCTGGCCGGTTTAACGGCCGTTGACGTGGGACGACTGTTGGCCGCCCTTGTGCCCGCTGCGCCGGAGCGGTTCGCCCATGAGATTTGCGCGGCAACCGGCGGCAACCCCTTTTTCATCCTGGAAATCATCCGTGATTTGCAGGCGAGCGGCCAGCTAAACCAGCCGCCGGCCAATTTACCCCTGCCGGCCAGTGTGCGCCAGGCCATTCTCGCCCGCCTGGAGAACCTGACGCCGCTGGCCCGCCAACTGTTAGAGGCGACGGCCGTTCTCTCCCCCCATCTGGATGAACCGCTGCTGCGCCACACGGCCGCCCGCAGCGAAGCAGAAACGGCCGATGGCCTGGATGAGTTGCTGGCGCACGGGCTGGTGGAGATTGGAAATGGTCAATCGCTAATCGTCAATCGTCAATGGTCAATGGCGCATGGGTTGTGGCAAACGGCCGTTTATCGTGAGCTATCCCCTTGGCGGCGCAAACTGCTGCACCGCCGGGCGGGGCAGGCATTGGCCCAGTTCCAGCCGCAGAATGCGGCCGCCCTGGCCCACCATTTTGCGGCGGCGGAAGAATGGGAAACGGCCGTTGCCTATTACCAGCAGGCAGCGGCCCAGGCCCGCGACCTCTACGCCTATGAGGTCGCTCTAGCGCAGATCAATCGCGCCTTTGCCCTGCTGCCCCATCTGCCCGACCCGGACACGACGCGGCTGGCGCTGCTGCGGCAGCGCCTGACTCTGCGCCGGGCGCTGGTGCAATTGGCCGAATGGGAAGCGGACGCCGCCGATCTGCTGCGACTGGGAACGGCCGTTGGCGACCCCGCCGCCCAACTGGAAGCGTTAGAGGGGCAGATTAGCCTCCATGTGCTGCAATCGGCGTTCGCTTTAATCGAGGAAACGGCGGCGAAGGCGCTGGCTCTGGCGGCGCAAACAGGCGACCGCCTGGCCGAGGCGCGGATTCGCCAAACGTTGGGCTGGCATCTGGCCGACGCTTTGGGGCGGTCTGGCGAGGGGTTAGCGCAGTTGGAACTGGCTTGCGAGTTGGCGCGGGAGATGGGGGAAACGGCCGTTCTTTACCAATCGCTCTGCCACCTGGCCTTCGTCCAACGGGCCGAAGGGCAGTGCGCCGCCGCCCGCGCCAGCGCTGAGCAGGCGCTGGCCCTCACTCCGTACCAACCCGGCAGCCCGCCCCATCCCGCTTTCGCCGATGCCTTGCGCGAATTGGGCGAGGCCAACGCTTACCTGGGGCGTTGGGAGGAGGCGCGAGGGCAGTTACGGCCGTTGCTCGATCTGTACCAGACGCTTAATGACCCCTGGGCTTATGGCGCGGTTTTGTACAACTTCGGCCTCTACAGTAGCAACATGGGGCAGCACGAGGAGGCTATCGCCGCCCTGCGCCAACTGGTCGTTCTCAGTGAAGCGGTGGGGCTGCCGGCCGATTCCGACTATGGCATCTGGCATCGTGTGGGTCTGGGGCGGGTTTTGCTGGCGGCAGGGGAGTTGGATGAGGCGGGGGCGCTGTTGGGCGGCTTGCCGACGGGCAAGTTGGGTCTGGGACGGCCGTTTCTGGCCTGGGCGCGCACGGTGGCGGAGTATCATCTGCTGTGCGGGGATGGGGCGGCGGCGCTGGCGGCCCTGGGTCCGGCGGTAGATTGGTGGCGGCAAAATGCCAGCCTGCACGACGCCGACGTGCTGCTGCTGTTGGCTCAGGCTCGGTTGATGGTGGGAGAGAGGGAGGGGGCGGAAACGGCCGTTGCTGAAGCCATCGCCCATCTTGGACCGACCGACATCGCCCGCTATCGCCTGCGCCTGCACTGGACGTGTTATCAGGTGACGGGCGAACCGGGGGCGTTGGCCGCCGCCCGCGTCGAGCTTGAGCGGCAGGCGGCGGCGTTCACCGATCCGGTTTTGCGCCACGCTTTTTTGCAGGTCGTTCCACTCCACTCCCAAATCAATAAATGACTCTCCCGAAAAAAGCTGACGCGGAGGAGCAGAGAAGCAGAGATACCAGAGAGAAAATTTCTCTGCTCTTCTGTTTCTCTGCGTTTTTTCAGTAGACTCAATAAATCTCGATCCCCGTTTGTAGACAATTTGCGGACACCCCTCTGCTATCCTGCTCGTCATGAGCAGCGAGACGATGCAGTATACCTCTTACCTGGTGCGGTTGTGGCGGGATAGCGAAACAAAACGGCCGGAAACGGCCGTTTACCGCGCCGAGGTCGAACACATTCAAACCGGCCAACGCCACCACTTCCACACCCCCACCGACCTCTACGCCTTCCTCCACCAGCCCCCCGCCGCAGGAGAACAAAATGAAACGATTAACGATTGACGATTTACAATTGACGATTAACCGTTGGCCATTGACCATTGGCTATTGGCTATTGACCATTTTCCTCCTCCTTTTCCTCTTCCGCCCCGCTGCCCAGGCCACGACCTACACCGTCACCACCACCGCCGACAGCGGCCCCGGTTCCCTGCGCCAGGCCATCCTCGACGCCAACGCCAACCCCGGCGCCGACACCATCACCTTCGCCATCGGCGCCAGCGGCAGCCAGCAAACCATCCAGCCCACCAGCGCCCTGCCCACCCTCACCGGCCCCGTGACCATTGACGGCTGGAGCCAGGGCGGCGTGGGCTACACCGGCCCGCCCCTGATCGAACTCAACGGCGCGTTGGCGGGGCCTCAGGCCGTCGGCCTGACCCTCACCGGCGGCGGCAGCGTCGTGCGCGGGCTGGTGGTCAATGGTTTTATTACTGGCGGCTTCGCCGGCGGCATCCGCCTGCAAACGGGCGGGAACAACTGGATTTACGGCAACTACATCGGCACAAACTTTGCCGGAGATACCCGCGTCGCCAACACGCGCGGCGTCTGGATTGACGGCGGCTCCAGTAACAACCGCATCGGCACGGACGCCGACGGCGTGAACGACATCGCCGAACGCAACGTCATCTCCGCCAACGTCGAGCAGAACATCTGGATTTACCAGCCCGCCACCACCGGCAACAAGATCATGGGCAACTATATTGGCCTG
>CALEAD010000070.1 GCA_937943625.1 uncultured Anaerolineae bacterium
CTTATGGCCGCTATGCCTTTGCCACAATTGTCGCCGGAGGAAGCCACCTATTTAGTTGTTAAACATCTTGATAATCGGACGCAATCCCGCAAATCTCGCTTGAGAAGCGGCTCAAGTCCTTAATGTGACATTGTCGTACTAATCATGGCATGATTTTACAGCCATCAGTTATAATTTAACCACTACCACTGTGCTTTAATCTGATTAGCGCGCAGCGTGCACCTTTTGGCTGACTCATCAGCATTGCGCCGCTGTTTTACTGGTACTCGTTTTTTACATTTAGAATTGCTGATCTGATTGAAGACAGGTTGACAACCGTTTGCCCTATCTTTCATCCCAACGTATCATTACCGTTAACCTCTGATTAGGGAAATCCTACCATGAACCCAAACATCATCCACGTGCAAAAATGGTCACAGCCGCCGCCTGCTGAAGAGCACTTGTTCAGATTATTACAGGCCGAAGGGTTGGCGCCTTTTCGCTGGACGGCCGAACCGGGTGCCGTGTATCATGCGCAAACGGTGGCATACGGCCGTGTCATTGTTGTGCTTGCCGGCTCTATTGTCTTTGGCTTTCCCATCGAGGCTGCCCCTACCACGCTCTACCCCGGTGACCGTTTAGACCTGCCTGCCAACGTGCCCCACAATGCGGCCGTTGGCTTTCAGGGCGTTGTTTGCCTGGAGGCGCACATCCATCCCCGCTAACTACTTCCCACTCCCTACTAACCACAATTCTTGCAGAACCCCCTATGCTACCCCCCTTGCCCACCACGATTGACCCATTTATTACCTGGCCCTGGGACAAAATTGCCCCCTATTACGACGAACTGGCCACACGGCCGTTAAACGCCGAAACGGTACACCAATGGCTAACCGACTGGAGCTATCTAAGCAGCCTGCTTTGGGAACGCTTCTCCCGCCTGAACGTGGCCAAAACCGTAGACACCAGCGATGAAGCCATTGAGCAGGCCTTCAACCACTTTCTTGAAGCCATCTTTCCCCCGGCGCAGGCGGCTGAGCAGCGTCTGCGCCTGAAGCTGCTGCAAAGCGGCCTGGAGCCAGAAGGCATGGCGCAGCCATTGCGCAAAATACGCACCGATGTTGCCCTTTTCCGCCAGGAAAACCTGCCCCTGTTAGCAGAAGAGCGCAAGCTAGATGCCCAATACGACAAAATTATTGGCGCGCAGACGGTCGAGTGGGCGGGGCAAGAACGCACCCTCACGGGTCTGAAGCCGTTTTACAACACGTCAAACCGCGCCACGCGCGCGCAAATCTGGCGGTTAAAATCGGCGCGACAATTGGCCGACCGCGAGGCGATTAACGCCAACTGGCAAAAGCTGTTAGAAGTGCGCTTGCAGCAGGCCGCCAATGCCGGCTTTGGCCAGGATTATCGCGCTTACCGTTGGCAGGCGCTGCACCGCTTTTCCTATACCCCAGAAGACGCCAAAGCATTTGGCCACGCCATTGAGGTAGCCGTAGTGCCGGCGGCACAGCGCATCTATGCGCAGTACCGCGCTGAATTGGGTGTGGCGCAACTGCGCCCCTGGGATGTGGAAGAAGACCGCGATCCCCTTTCGTTTCCCGCGCTTACCCCCTACACAGAGCCAGATGAACTGGACGCCAAAGCGGAAGCAATCTTTTGGCGCGTAGACCCGCAGCTAGGTGAATACTTTGCCACCATGCGGCAAGAAAAGTTGCTAGATTTGCCCAATCGCAAGGGCAAAGCGCCTGGCGGATACTGTACGGCGTTTCCAATTGCCAAACGGCCGTTTATCTTCATGAACGCCGTTGGCTCCGCGCGTGACGTTAATACCATTTTGCACGAAGCTGGCCACGCCTTTCATGTCTTTGAAACAGCCCGGCTCCCCTACATTCACCAACTACGCGCCGACATGGAGTTTAATGAAGTAGCTTCTATGGCGATGGAGCTACTGGCTGCACCCTATCTGACCGCTAACGAAGGGGGCTATTACACAGAAATAGACGCCGCCCGCCACCGCATTCAGCACTTGCAAAAGATCATCCTTTTCTGGCCTTACATGGCTGTGGTAGACAATTTCCAGCACTGGGTGTACGAAAACCCCACTGCGGCCATGGACCCGGCCAACTGTGATGCTACCTGGAGCGCGTTGTGGCAGCGCTTTATGCCCGGTGTAGACTGGAGTGGCTTTGAGGCGGAGCTGGCAACCGGCTGGCACCGCAAGCAGCACATTCACGGTTCTCCCTTATATTATATTGAGTACGGCATGGCGCAGGTGGGGGCGATTCAGGTATGGCGCAATGCGCTACAAGACCAGCCGCAGGCCGTGGCGCGCTACCGCCGTGCGTTGTCCCAGGGTGGCACGCTGCCCCTGCCAGATTTGTATGAGATGGCCGGCGCCAGATTTGCCTTTGACGTGCCCATCATGCAGGGGGTGGTGGCGCTGCTAGAAGAGACGATTGCGGCGTTACAGGCGATGCTCCCTTGAAAATGGTCGCCGACCACCGGTGGCCAACCACAGACTGTGCTCCTTTGAAAATGACCGCCGACCGCCGACCACAGAAGAAGCTGGGCGGTGCCAGGCACTTTTTTTTAACATATGGACAACGTGCTTTTTCTGAAACTGGGTGGCTCGCTGCTGACGGACAAAACGGCCATAGAAATGGTGCGGCTGGATGTGCTGACGCGGCTGGCGCAAGAAATTGTCGCTGCACAACAGCAGCAACCAGCGCTGCGCCTGCTTTTGGGGCATGGCAGCGGCTCGTTTGGGCATGTGGCGGCGGCGCGCTATGGCACCAGAAACGGGGTGGCAACGGCCGTGCAGTGGCATGGATTTGCCCAGGTCGGGGCGGCAGCGGCGCGACTGAACCGGCTGTTGGTAGAGGCGTTGCTGGCGGCTGGCGTGCCCGCCATTGCCATGCAGCCCAGCGCCTCTGCGGTTTGTGCGGGTGGGCAAATCGAACAAATGGCGACACGGCCGTTACTGGCCGCGCTGCACGCCGGTCTGATGCCAGTTATTTACGGGGATGTGGCGTTTGATGCACAGCAAGGGGGTACAATTATCTCCACCGAGGAGATTCTCACTTACCTGGCAGGGGCGTTGCCGCAGCCGCCAGCCTGGCTGCTGCTGGCCGGTGAGACCCCTGGGGTGTTGGATGCGGAGGGCGCACTCGTGCCCCTGATTACCCCTGCCAACTTTGCCGCCATTCGTCCGGCGCTGCACGGCTCCCGTGGCACGGACGTGACCGGGGGCATGGCGACTAAGGTGCAGCAAATGCTGAGCCTGGCGCAGCGTTACCCGCGTCTGCGCATTCGCATTTTCTCTGGCCTGGAGGCGGGAAATTTGCAGCGGCTGTTGCAGGAGCCGGAAACGGCCGTTGGCACGCTCGTTCGCGCAGGAGACTTCATGAACAGTGGCACACCCCTACAAATGAAAATGTAGCGCAGGTTCTATCTACCATTTACAGGGCAGACCGCAGTTGGCGGTCGGCCGTCGGCGGTTATTTTCACAGGAGCTAATTAACTGGTCAGTCGGCAGCCGGTTACTCTTCATCCTTCTCTTCCACCAGCGTGTACTTCAGCTCAATCGGCATTACCTGGCCGAGCATTGCCTGAGCCGGGCAATAGCGCGTTCTAGAAAGCTCTATGGCCCGTTCCGCCGCTGCCGGGTCCAACCCGCGTCCGTGAAAGATATATTCAATCACGGCGCTGGTGAAAACGTGCGGGTGTTCCGTTGCCTGCTCAGCCTGTACTTTTACCTCAAAGCGGGTCACGTCCTGGCGCTTTTTGCGCATAATTGAAATAACATCCATAGCTGTGCAGCCTGCCAGGCTGATAGCCATTAATTCCATGGGGCGGAAGCCGCTGTTGTGGCCGCCCACATTCGGGTGCGCATCTAGCGCTACCTCAAAACCAGTTTCGGCCGTGCCGGTGAAGCTCATATTGCCATTCCAGGTGACTGATGCATTCATTATGAGATCTCCAGATAGTAAGGATGAAGGGTGAAGGCTGAGGGCACGCCTCAGGAGGTGCGCTATCAGGTAAAGCAACCCGCTTCTGCAACTTGCTGGCAGGCAGGGCAGGTGAGCAGAAAGAGGGCGTCATAGGCGAGGGCAGCTTGCTGGCAAAAGGGGCAGGGATCTCCGGGTTTGGGTGGGCACAGCAGGCAGAGAGAAGCATCAACGGCCGTTTCCGCTTTCTCCTTGTTTGCCACGCCATATACCGGCGCAATGGACGCGCTGCCCCTGGGGGGTGAATCCATCTGCCGCCACCAATAACCACTACCCATCGTCATCTGCTCCCATTACTCACCACTCTTTAGATGCCTTAATGTATCTTGCGTGACTTTTGCCCGCCACACCCCGTTTGGTATAATGCCTGCTGCTTTTGACCACCGACTGCCGACCGCAATTTTGCCAGTGATGGGCGCTCTGCCGTTGGCTGTCTGCGCTGAGAAATTTGTCAAGTACCGTTTTCAGGAAAGATGAACCATGCCAAAATCTGTAAAGATGGTGCGCATACTTTGTGATGACCAATCTGCCTGATTTGTTGCCTGAAGAGGCGGACCCCATCGAACCCGAACGCCGCTGCCCTTTCTGTGATACAGTTGTTGCCGCTGACGCAGTCTGCTGCCTGATGTGTGGTCAGGCGCTTAGCGGGGCTGCTGCATTTGTGACCGCTGCTCCGGTGCAGACGGCTCCTGCTACTGTACCTGAGATTGGTAAACTTGGCGACAAAAAGCCCGCTGATTTACCCGCCCCTGGGCGCGAACCTGTGCGTCGCCCCGCGCCTGAGGTAGATTGGCAAACACGGGTTGTGCGAGGGGCAACGGCCCTTTTCCTGTTCCTGCTCCTTGCCATTTCTTACCTTATCCTGCGTTTTCAATCCCCCGACGTAGTTGTGGCCCTCTTCCCCAGCGCTACGCCCATTCCTCCCAGCCTCACTCCCACCCCCACCTGGACACCCTGGCCGACAGAGACGCCACGCCCCAGCGCCACGCCCACCCTGACGCTTACGCCCGCACCTACTGACACGCCAGAAGCGCCGCGCAGCCACGTGGTCACCAGCGGCGAAACGCTCATTGGCCTTTCCCTGCGCTACCGCGTTTCGCCAGAGAGCATTGCCAGCGCCAACAACTTTAGTGTAAATGCCCCCATTCAGATTGGCCAGACATTGCTTATCCCCTGGCCAACACCAACACCCCCCCTTGTGCCCGTCGGCATCGAAATTCGTGGCGAGCTGGTCATTGCCGACCCGACCGATTGCCAGCGATATGAAGTGAGGGCTGGTGATTCCCTTTCCGCCATTGCGGCGCGCTTTGACCTGAACCTGACCTTATTTATGCGCGTCAATCGCCTGGACGAGAGCACCATTTTGCAGCGTGGCGATACGCTGTGCATACCGGAAATTGTCTTTGGCGGTAGCCTGCCGCCTACCCCTGGTCCCCCGCCGACGCCGTCGGCTACGCCTCCGCTACCTGGCCCTTTTCTGCTTTTTCCTGCCAATGGCGTGCAGATTCAGCCAGGGGATGTGGCTCCTCTGCTGCAATGGGCGGCCGTAAAAGACCTGAGCGCAGCGGAATGGTACATGGTGGAAGTGCGCAATCTCTCAGATGTGGACCAACCCGCTTTCCGCGGCTTTACGCGCGATACCGCTTTGCGCCTGCCGTTGGGCCTGCGTCCGCCGGTGGCGGAAACGCACGTGTTCCGCTGGCGCGTCAGCATTGTCCAGGTGACCGGTCAGCGCGCCGACGGTCAATTTATTTACACCTATGGCGGGGAAACGAGCGAGGAACGTCTCTTTTACTGGCTGCCAGGCAGTTAAACAGTACCCGGTTCAACGCATTCTTACAAATTTGACCGCAAACGGCCGGTGGCGGACCGTCCATCACCGGCAAAATCGCGATCGGCGGTTGGTAGTTGGCGGTCAAATTGTAAAGATCGCTTGAACCATGCCCAAACTTATTGCAAAAAGGGATTGTTGCGCCGCTCTTCGCCAATGGTGGTGGCGGGGCCATGACCAGAGAGGACGTGTGTCTCATCTGGCAGGCTGAGCAGTTCGCGCTGAATGGCGCGAATGAGGGTATGGTAATCGCCGCCGGGCAGGTCTGTACGGCCGATACTGTTTTGGAACAGCGCGTCGCCAGAAAAGACAACCCCATGTTCCGGCAGGTAAAAGCTGACGTGACCGGGGGCATGACCGGGCGTGTATAACACCCGCAAGCTGCAATTGCCAACTGTAAGGGTTTGCCCTTCATGCAGCATTTCATCGGGTGGAGGTGGGGCGGGAATGTGCATCTGGTAAAGAGCGGCCTGCATGGTGGCGGTTTGCATCATGGGAATGGCTTCTGGGTGAATGTAAATGGGGGCGTGGGTAGCGCTTTTCAGGTCAGCCAGGCCGCCGATGTGGTCAAAATGGCTGTGGGTGAGCAGAATTTGGGTGATTTCCCATCCCTGTTCGTCGGCAGTGGCAGCAATGGCACGACCGTTCCAGGCAGGGTCTATAATTGCTGCCTGCATCGTTTCTTCACAGCCAAGCAGATAGCAGTTGGTTTGCAGGGGGCCAAGCGGGAGTTGCAGAATTTTGATCATGGGCAGCAATTATACTGGGGACGGCCGTTAAAAACAGTATCGGGGAGGGGAATGAGCAATTCGCGATTGGGTGCTTGCTTGCTCCTTTCCGCTTGTCTCTTACTTCATCCGCGTGGCAACGGCCGTAGCAACTGCTGACCCAACGGCAATACCCGTTGTCCGCGCCAGCCCAGGTAGAGCAGTTCCACGGCAGCGGCCAGGTTCAGCGCCAGCGCCGCAGTAGGCAGGCCGGGCTGCTGCAGCACCAGGCCGGCCACCAGAACAACAGCCGTAATCAGCAAATTGATCCCCATTCCCCAATTCACCCCTTTGGTGTCTTTGCTTTTGATCAACAGACCACGTAGCCAGGATGTGCCTGCGGCCAGGGCCGGAAAGAACAAAAAGAGCAGTAGGCTAGATTGTGCCAGCTCCCCGACTGTTTGCGTCATGTCTTGCACCGTAAAGAGGTAATACCGCGCTGCTGGCGTGAAAATGAGCAGCGCCATCAGCGCCGTGCTGGCGATGCTCAGCAGCAGCGTAAAGCGGCGCAAGGGCGCAAAGTTCTGCGGCGTGCTGCTCAGAGCAATGACTGCCTCTGGCAGCGCCAGCGCCGCTGCGCGTGCCAGCAGCATCAGCTGAAACAGCACCGGCCAGGCGGCCAACGATTCCGTAGGCTGCGGCAGCCGCGCCAGGCTAAAAGTGACCAATGGCTGCGCTAGCAGCACTAGCAGTGACGTGGCTGCCAGCGGTAGATGAAACCAGAATAGCTCGCCGTAGGTCAGGCCGCTGCCAGCCGGGGTGATGTCAGGGAGGGAGTAGTACAGCAACGGCCGTACAGCCACCGTTGCATAGATCGCTTCTGCCACCACGCCCGACACCAGCGCCAGGGAGCCAATAATCACCCCCGGCCAGCTTGTGCCCAGCGCCAATGCCACCACCACGCCTGCCGAGGCCGTCAGGCGCACCATCGTGCCCCAGGCCACTTTGCGCGTCTGCTGAAAGCGAATCATTACCCCCTGTAAAAAACGGCGCCAGGCGATAGCGGCCGTCCAGGGTACCATGATTTGCATACCCGGCCGGACCCATTGTGCCACCTCTGGCGGCGCGCCCAGCGCCCGCCGCACGATCAGGTCAAACAACGGCGTAAATGCCACCAGTGCCGCCACCAGCGTCAGCGCCAGCGCCAGATGAATGGTGAAGCGACGCACCAGGTGATAAGAGGCTTTATCTTGTACCAATGCGGTTGAAGTAGCCAGCAGGTTAATGACCGGGCTTTCAATAGTGATAGAAAGACTCGTCACAATCCCCATTGCCGCCAGCATCACAATTTCATCTGGCAGGCGGTTGATGGCCGCGCTAACGATGGGGCCTTCGGCTGTCATCAGTAACCAACTGGCAAACAACGGCAGCCAAAACCAGAATATTTCGCGTTGACGGATTGCTTGATTCATGAATACGGATTATAGCGACATGGTCAGATGAGGGGGAGAGGGCGTGATGAGGCGAGGGGGAGGTTCATAGTGCTCACTTTGATCGGGCAGCTGACTCAAGTCGTCACGACAAACTGCGCCCGCAATTGCGTCCGCAATTGCGCCCGGACCAGCCCGGTTCACCGGGCGCCGTTCCGTAGCCGAGGGACTTCACCCCCCGACGAGCCTCGTCGCCCTTGCAAACAGGATGGGTGAGCCATCCGTTCGTTCTGTACCGGACACAAACAAGCGGCACGAAACAGGCAAAACAAGAAAGTAGCGTACGGGCGCGTGCTGCGCGCAGTTACGTGCAGTTAACGGAATCTTAACAATACTATAGCTAAATGTTAACTTGAGCAGGCTGATCCGTTAAATATGGCGTGATAGACTTCCACTACTGTAGCTTAACAAGGCAAAACACAGCGCGGCCATATGACCGCGCTCTTCTTTTGCCAATTTTTAATTCAGCACACAAAAGCATGGAGGAGAAATAAACATGCGCAAACTGATTATTGTGTTTTTTCTGGCAGCACTGCTCGTGGCTTGTGGTGGTGGTACAACAACCACCGAACCACAAGTCATTCGCGAAACGATTGAAGTGGTTGTAACCCGTGTCGTCGAGGAGACCCAAACCGTTGTGGAAACGGTTATTGAAACCATCCGTGAAACAGTAGAGTTGGAAGTTGTCGCTCTGCCGCCGGTAGACGTGCTATCCGTGCGCGGCGACATTGTGACGGCGGGCAGCTCCACCGTATTCCCGCTGACGGAGCGCATGGCCGAGCGTTTCCAGGACGAAGGGTATACGGGGAACATTACCATTGACAGCATTGGC
>CALEAD010000071.1 GCA_937943625.1 uncultured Anaerolineae bacterium
AGATGGTGATGCCAGGGGACAACGTGAACCTGATCGTAGAGCTGATCACACCGGTGGCGTTGGAAGAAGGGCAGCGCTTTGCAATTCGCGAAGGTGGTCTGACCGTGGGTGCTGGGGTTATTACCAAAATCCTGGCCTAAATTCTAAAAATTAGCAAAGGTTGTGGGGATAGGCGGCGCAAAAACCTGTCCCCACAATGAGGGTAACCATGGCAAAGAAAGCAGTACGCACGGTAATCACGCTGGCTTGCACGGAGTGCAAAGAGCGGAATTACACCACGCAAAAGAACCGACGGAATGATACTGGCCGGATGGAGCTGAACAAGTTTTGCTCCCGTTGCCGTCAATATCGCCTGCATCGCGAGACGCGCTAATGTCTGGTTGGGTTGTGTAGGGGGTTAGCTCAATTGGCAGAGCGACGGTCTCCAAAACCGTAGGTTGCGGGTTCGATTCCTGCACCCCCTGTTTTGCTTTACCTGTATCTATTCGTGGCCACTTGCACTGTGATGATCAGTGCATTTTAATTTTTAGCACCAGACGTGCACGAATAGAGGGCGTAGATGGTGAGGAATTTTTACTGTGACTGAAAACGAAAAAGAGAGCAAGGCCGAATTAAAAAAGTCAACGGCCAAGAAGAAACTAATCAGCCAGCCCAATGCGATAAGTCGCTATTTTCGTGAAACGCGGGGTGAGTTGCGAAAGGTTACGTGGCCTACGCGCGAAGAGTCCTGGCGTCTGACAGCCATTGTGCTTGGTGTTTCGGCGGCTTTTTCTGTATTTCTCTGGGTATTTGATACGCTATTTTCTAACGCGATTAAGTTCTTGATTGATCAAGTGCTTCTTTAGCTGAATGGCACTGGGTAAAAATCCCGCAGGTTTTGTTATGGGTGAGCAGGAATCAAAGGAAAAAAAGGGGAACACGCAAAACAAGTCTCTGTTGCTTGATGTGACAGATGATTTGTCAGGCGCTGGGGATAATTCTGCCGCTGGAGACGGCCGTGCGTGGTATGTTGTCCATTGCTATGCGGGCTACGAAAACAAAGTGCGCCACAGCATCGAGCAGCGTATCGAGACCATGGGCATGCAGGACAAGATATTCGATGTGGTTGTGCCCACTGAAGAAGAAATTGAGATCAAGGACGGCAAGCGCCGCACGGTAGAAAGGCGCGTGTTTCCTGGCTATATTTTGGTGCAGCTCATTATGAGCGAAGATTCCTGGTATGTTGTGCGCAACACCCCAGGCGTTACTGGCTTTGTTGGCATGGGAAATGAACCGACCCCCTTGCGTGAAGAAGAGGTGGCCAAAATTCTGAACCGCATGGAAGCAGAAGCGCCGAAGGTCAAATTTGATTTTCAGGTGGGCGAAAAAGTGCGCATTGGCACAGGCCCATTTGCCGATTTCATTGGCACAGTGTCAGAAATTGACATTGACCGGGCAAAGGTGCGCGTGATGGTTTCCTTTTTTGGCCGGGAAACGCCGGTTGAACTCGACTTTTTGCACGTAGAAAAGGT
Source organism: uncultured Anaerolineae bacterium (assembly GCA_937943625.1). GTDB lineage: Bacteria > Chloroflexota > Anaerolineae > Promineifilales > Promineifilaceae > JACSRF01. The sequence goes on from CALEAD010000071.1 coordinate 1,512, forward strand.
GTAATTTAACTGCTTGATTGGTTAGTGGTTGGGAGGCCACAGGTACATCACCCAACTGTTAACTTTTCCGAAAAGTAGATTTTTTTGTTTAGGAGGAGCCTGATCAGGCGTTTGCACTCCCGGAGAGTATTATGGCTAAGAAAATCAAAACGGTTGTTAAAATTCAGATTCAGGGTGGTAAGGCAAATCCTGCTCCCCCGGTTGGTACGGCGCTTGGCCCCCAGGGTATTAATCTGATGCAGTTCTGCAAAGAATACAATGCCAAAACTGCAGGTATGGTTGGCCAGGTTGTGCCAGTGGAAGTGACCGTCTTTACGGATGGTAGCTTTACGTTTGTGCTTAAAACATCCCCGGCTGCTGACTTGCTGAAGAAAGCGGCAGGGGTGAAGAGCGGCTCTGCTGTGCCCAACCGCGATAAAGTGGGTACCGTAACAAGAGAGCAGGTGCGTGAGATTGCGGAAACGAAGATGAAAGACCTGAATGCTCGTGATATTGAAGCGGCCATGAAAATTATCGCCGGCACGGCACAGAGCATGGGGATTAAGATTGTAGATTAACGCAGATGGGTTAATGACGTGGGAGAACCCGATGCGGTTCGTTATAACCACAAGGAGACATTATGGCAAAAAGAGGACGTAAGTATTTGGAAGCGGCGGCGAAGGTTGACCGGAACCGCTACTATACGCGCGCAGAAGCGGTGAAACTGATTAAGGAAACGGCCGTAACCAAGTTTGACCCCACCGTAGAAGTACACTTTCGCCTGGGCGTAGACCCGCGCCATGCTGACCAACAAGTGCGTGATGTCGTTGTGTTGCCGCACGGCCTGGGCAAAACAGTCCGCATCCTGGTTTTTGCCGAGGGTGAAGATGCACGGCTGGCCGAAGAAGCTGGCGCCGACATCATTGCGGATGATGAAGTAATCAAGAAAATCCAGGGTGGTTGGGTTGATTTTGACGTAGCGATTGCTACGCCGGCCATGATGGGCAAGGTAGGGCGTTTGGGTCGTATTCTCGGCCCGCGGGGTCTGATGCCCAACCCCCGTGCCGGTACAGTAGCCCCCGGCCCTGACCTGGGCAATCTGATTCGTGAGTCCAAGGCCGGTCGCGTTGAGTTTCGGGTTGACCGCACAGCAAACGTACACGCCCCAATTGGTAAGGCCAGCTTTAGTGAACAACAACTTTTGGAAAACCTGCAAACCTTGATAGAAGCGGTTAAACGTGCCCGCCCGGCCGCGGCCAAAGGGACGTACATTCGGCGTATCACCCTGGCCAACACCATGGGGCCTGGCATTCGCCTGGACACAACCGAAGCCTTGCAGTAAACTTAACGGCCGTTTACAACGGCGGCACAAACTTAACAAGTGATTCAAGTCTCACAGTTCTGCTGAAGACAGTTGGTTACAACGTTGTTGTATTAAACAAGCCAACCGAGGTAGGGATTGAGCAAAAATAAACAAACCCAGGGCATGTGCTCTGCGGCGATGTTTCGTTGCGTAAATCCTCAGGTCGGTGGCCTGAGGATTTTTTGTTTACGAATCTGCTCTTTATAACCTTAAAATAAAAGGAGGTGACAGCTTTTGGCTATTTCAAAGGAGCGTAAGAATGAATTAGTTGCGCAGTACATGGATTTACTGAGGCGTAGTGATGCGATCTTCATCACCGAATACACTGGCGCTAATGTAAAAACCCTGGAAGAGCTGCGCAGCAAAGTATACGAGGCGCAGGGTGAATATCACGTCACGAAAAACACCCTACTAAAGCACGCACTAAAAGCATCTGACATGCCGGTACCAGAAAAACTGATGGTTGGGCAGGTTGGCACAGGCTTTGCCCTGGGCAATGCGCCAGCGCTGGCAAAAGCGCTGGTTGATTTTGCCAGCACGCACGACATGATCAAGCTGCGAGGCGGTGTCTTGGGCAATAAGATGCTCTCGGAAGATGACGTGCAGGCTTTAGCAAAACTGCCTTCCCTGGATCAACTGCGCGCCCAGCTAATTGGCATGATCAATGCGCCAGCGCAAAACCTGGTTGGCGTGATCGCAGGTGGCGTGCGGCAGGTTATCAACGTGATTGACGCTTATGCAAAGAGTGAAGACAACGCCGTGGATGCGAATGCTGGCGAGGTTGCTCAGGCTGTCGCATAAGGTTTTTGTCTAACTAAGGATAAGGTTCACTAACCTCTGAAAACAGCGCTTTACAATTTTGATGACGGACAGCAGACTACAGACCGCCGCGCCAAAGAAGGTGGCGGTCCGCTGTCAGCGGTCAGTAGTCAAATTTGTAAAGTTGGCGTGAACCGTACCGACTAAGTTAATGAAACATCAGATACAAATATAGGATTGTGTAAAATCCGGAGGATATATCAATGGCTGACCTGGCAAAAATTGTAGAAGAATTGAGTGGGCTGACCCTTTTAGAGGCAGCAGAGCTGACCAAAATGCTGGAAGCAAAGTGGGGCGTAAGCGCCGCTGCACCAGTGGCAATGGGTATGATGCCGATGGCGGGTGCTGCGCCGGCCGTGGTTGAAGAAGTAGAGGAACAGACTGAGTTCAACGTTATTCTGAAGGATGTTGGCCCGAAGAAAATTAACGTGATCAAGGAAGTGCGCGCGCTAACCGGCCTTGGCCTGAAAGAGGCGAAAGACGTGGTGGACAACCTGGGTACGCTGATGGAAGGTGTGAGCAAGGAAGCGGCGATGGATGCCAAAGAAAAATTGGAAGCCGCCGGCGCAGTTGTCGAGATCAAGTAATTGCGTCTGGATTCGTAACGACCGGGCCTTTGGTTGGTTTGATAGTTGGTGAGTCGGCTAGAAACCAGTCATCAAACTAACCAACCAACAAACTTTCCCCGAGAGCCTTAGTAGTTACCTTGATTCAGCGTAGCGTAAAAAGGCCACCGTTGTTACGGTTGGCCTTTTTTATTTGCAGCAACGGCACACACTGATGGGCAAACAGCGCAGAAGGTGATGCAAACACACTTTTATGCTAAAATCAGCTGCATCAGAACCGATCATTTATTCACCCATATCTGACTACAGGCCATCAAAGTCAGGCGTTGCGGCCAAACAAGATCAGGCAAAGGATTGACTATGATAGAAGTTGAAATTGACAGCATTCGCATCAGCCTTGTCACCCAGCATCGTATTGTGATGCTGAAAGAAGTTGACGGTGAGCGACAGGTACCCATCTGGATTGGCCCCTGCGAGGCTGACGCCATTACGATTGAATTACAAGATGTGAAAGTGGCCCGCCCCGTGACCCATGATCTGCTGAAAAATGTGATTTCTACGATGGGAGCGAAGGTTTCCCACGTGCTGGTTAAAGAGCTGCGTGATGGGATTTTTCATGCCCGACTTTACCTGGACGTCAACGGCCGTGAAATGGACATAGATTGCCGTCCCTCTGATGCGATTGCGCTGGCTGTCCGTGCCAAAGTGCCCATTTTCGTCAGTGAAAGTGTGTTGGCTGAAGTAGGCATTGTGCCTGAAGCGGACATCCAGGAAGAAGGTGCCAAAACAGAAAGTAAGAGCAGTATCTCCGAAGAGCCAGATGCTTTTGCCGATTTTCTCGATACCCTGGACTTTGAAGATTTTGACGAAGGGTAGTAACGTTCACACCCAGGTAGACGCCACCCCATTAACGTGAAACGCAGGTCGGCCAGCGTTTCACGTTTTATTTTCTTCTCGGTATAGGTACCGATGATATAGTTTTGCCTATGAGTAACCAGGAACGCTTGCCGCCACACAGTATAGAAGCCGAAGAAGCGGTGCTGGGTTCGTTGCTCATTGACCCTGACGCGATCTTTGATGTTGCCACCTTTCTGAAACCGGAATCCTTCTATAGTGTCAAAAACAAGTGGGTTTATGAGGCGATCCTCAGCCTGAACGACCGACGCGAACCGCTTGACCTGGTGACGCTAACGGAGGAGCTGCGCCGACGTGAGCACCTGGAAGAGGTGGGCGGCGAAGCGTATATCATCAGCTTGCTCCATGCTGTGCCCACAGCCATCAACGCGGAAAGTTACGGCCGTCTGGTGGAAGCAACGGCCGTGCGGCGACAAATGATCAAGGCGGCCAGCGACATTGCGAACCTGGCCTACAACGAAGCCGAAGACATTAACGTGGTCATTGACCGCGCCGAGCAAGCCTTGTTCAGCATCAGCGAGGAACGTACCGCTCGCGATCTCGTCCCCATTCGCACGATTGCCAGCCAATATCTGGAGCACATCCAAGAGCTGCACGCGCGTGGCGATGATGTGGTGGGTGTGCCGACCGGCTTCACCGACCTGGACCGGCTGCTGGGTGGGCTGAACAAGTCAGACCTCATTATCATTGCTGCGCGCCCTGGCATGGGCAAAACCAGCCTGCAAAATGCCATTGCCCTCACTGCCGCGCGCCGCTATAACAAACGGGTGGCCATCTTTAACCTGGAGATGTCTGGTGAGCAGTTGGTGCAGCGCATGATTGCGGCGGAAACGCGCATAGATTCGCAGCGTCTGCGCCGTGGCGACCTGCACGCAGATGAATGGCCGATTTTTATGGAAGCAATCGGCCGTCTTTCGGAAACGCGCATCTTCATAGACGATACCCCCTCCATTACCCCCAACCAGTTGCGCACCAAGTGCCGTCGCCTGTACGCAGAACACGGGCTGGACCTGGTCATGATTGACTACCTGCAACTGATGCAGGCGGAGCGTTCTACCAACAACCGCGTGATGGAAATTAGCGAAATCTCGCGCGCGTTGAAGGGGTTGGCGCGCGAGCTAGACGTGCCGGTGGTCGCCGCGGCACAGCTAAGCCGCGCCGTTGAGCAGCGCCAGGACAAACGGCCGCAACTTTCTGACCTGCGCGACAGCGGCAGTATTGAGCAAGATGCCGACATCGTCATGTTTATTTACCGCGACGAATACTACAACCCAGATACCACTGAGCGCCCTAACATTGCCGAGGTCGCCATTGCCAAGCATCGCAATGGCCCTACGGGTACGATTGATCTTTACTGGCACGGACAGCTTGCCACGTTCCGCAATCTACAGCGCCAGGAGATTTCGCTTTGACGGGAGCCTTCATGCCACCACGCATGAAAAGTGCAGGCGACGAAGGCGGCGAACAAACGAATGATTGGCGGTCGGCGGTCATTTTCACAGAATTGGAGAATCGCCATGAAGGGGTTTCCCGGCTTTCCTGATGGCAAATTGCGCGTGACGCCTGTGCCTAACCTGTTCTTCAGCGAACTGCTGCCGCATATAGACACGCTGGCAGAAATGAAGGTGACACTTTATGCCTTTTGGGCGCTGACGCAAAAGGAAGGGCAGGTGCGTTATTTGCGCCTGACGGATTTCTTGAATGACGCGGAATTTATGAAAGGGCTGGCACCGACGCTGAAGCTGGCTGCGGATGCGCTGCTGGATGGGCTGGAGCGGGCTGTGGCGCGGGGTACTTTTTTACAGGTGAATGTCGAGAGCGCCGATGGAAAGCTAGAGCTTTACTTTCTGAACACGGAAAAAGGGCGGGCGGCCGTTGAGGGGATTACACGCGGGGAGTGGCGCCCCAACCCGGATGAGGATGAGCCAATCTCTTTGCTGGTGGAGCGCCCCAATATCTTTGTTCTTTATGAGCAAAATATCGGCCCCCTAACGCCGCTGATTGTGGATGAGCTGCGCGATGCGGAGCAGAATTACTCGCTGCGCTGGATCGAGGAAGCTATGAAGCAAGCAGTGGCAAATAATGTGCGCCGCTGGCGCTACGTGCAGGCAATTTTGGAGCGTTGGCGGCAGGAAGGAAAACAAGATGGAATCAGTCAGCGAGATTCTCAAAAAGGGTTACGGTCCCAGATTCCCCCAGAGTACCGCGACATCATTAAACGGTGAGGCAACGGCCGTTCCCGCAACGGCCGTAACACCATTCCCCGCTACCCTGGGCAAACCAGACTGTCCCTATTGTGACGGCCTGGGCTACGTCATTCCCGACGTGCCGCCGGGCGATCCCCGTTTCGGCCGTGCTATCCCCTGCGCCTGTCGCAGCATCGAGCGCGAAATGGCGCGCCTGGACAGCCTGATACGCATCAGCCAGCTAGGGGCGCTGCAAGCGTGTACCTTTGACACCTTTCTCCCGGATGGGCACGGGCTGACCCCGGTGCGGCAGCGCAATTTGCGCATGGCCTATAACCAGGCGTGGCAATACGCGCAAAATCCGCAGGGCTGGCTGCTGCTCAAAGGGGGATACGGCTGTGGCAAAACGCATCTGGCGGCTGCCATTGCCAATCATCGCCTGAACATGGGGCACCCTGTGCTGTTTGTCAGCGTGCCCGACTTGCTAGACCACCTGCGCGCTGCCTATGCCCCCAATGCCGCAACCGGTTATGACGAACGGTTCGAGCAGATGCGCACAGCCCCATTGCTCATTCTGGACGATTTGGGCGCACAAAGTAACACAGAGTGGGCGCAAGAAAAGCTGTACCAGATTTTTAACTACCGCTACAACACGCGCATGCCCACCATCATTACCACTAATCAAGAACTAGAGGCGATTGAGATTCGCATTCAGTCGCGCATGGTAGACCCGGCGCTGGTGCAAATTATTCACATTACCGCGCCAGATTTTCGCCGTTCTGGCGGCGATCAGGAGCAATCTGACCTTTCTACCCTGAATCTGCACCGTGACCAGACGTTTGAGACGTTTGACCTGCGCCAGGGGGAGCTGCCAAGGGCCCAGGCGGAGAATTTGCGCCGCGCCTTTGAGACGGCGCAGGAATTTGCGGCCCATCCTCAGGATTGGTTGGTGTTTAGTAGTGTGGGCTTTGGCAATGGCAAGACGCACCTGGCAGCGGCGATTGCCAATCAGGTGGCCAGGCAGGGGGAGCCGGTGTTGTTTGTGATGGTTCCTGACTTGCTCGATCACCTGCGCGCAACGTTTAACCCAAACAGCCACACGCGGCTGGATAAACGTTTTGACGAGGTAAAGACAGCACCACTGCTGGTGTTGGATGACCTGGGCACAGAGAGCGCCACGGCGTGGGCGCGGGAAAAGCTGTATCAGTTGTTTAACTATCGCTACAATGCGCGCCTGGCGACAGTGATTACAACGGCCGTTCCTATAGACGAGTTAGACCCACGCCTGGCGGCGCGGATGCTGGATGGCAGCCGCTGCACCTTCTTTAGTCTGGAAGTGCCAAGCTATCGCGGAGGCATCAAGACCAGACGCACGCGCCAGCGCCGCACCTAGGCAGGCGTATCGGGTCAGATTGCGGGGGCAGTTAGTACAACCCGCCTCTTTTTACTTCTGCGGGATACGCAAGATGGCGCCAGCTTCGATGCGGTTGGCATTGGCAATGGTGTTAGCGGCCAAAATGTCGGCTACGGCCACGTTGTAGCGCTGGGCAATGAACGTGAGATTTTCACCGGGCTGCACAGTGTGCAGGATGTAAGAAACGGCCGTTTCCCCGGTCACATCTTCATTGGTGGTCGCTTCTGATACGGCCGTTTCCCCTCCTGGTGCAATCGCTTCTGTGGTAGGCGCCGGGTAAGCTTCTGTGAGCGGCACTTCCGGCGCCTCTTCATCCGACTTTACCTCACCCCCTACAATAGGAATGACCAGTATCTGCGGATCGGGCGTCAGCCCTGGGGCTGGCTGGGCCGCGGGCGCTATCCCCTCGCCCATAATGGCGGGTATAAGATGATTGAAAATATACGGCCGTAGCAGCGCCACAACCAGTACCGACCCCAGCAAAATGGCTGCCAGCACGCCAAATTTAACCCACTCGCTGCGCAAAGACAGCTCAGTGGCCGCCGACCCTGATTCTAACTCCTCGCTCATGGTCGCTTACCTCCGTAACGGGTCTTCAACTTGCGCGCAGTATAAACAAGACCTGACAGCTTTGCCACACCTGTCAGGTCTTGTTGGCGCGGCAGGGTTAGTTGCGGAACAGCTCGCGCATGATGATGTTGCGCTGAATCTGGCTCGTGCCCTCATAAATCTGATAAATTTTGATGTCGCGCATCAGCTTTTCTACGGGATATTCCGACATGTAACCATAGCCGCCAAAGACCTGCACGGCATCGGTGGTCACCTTCATGGCCATATCCGCAGCGTAGGCTTTGGCAAAGGCGGCGGCGGTGGTGTTGCGCGTGCCGCTGTCTACAGACCAGGCTGCCTTCCACACCAGCAGGCGCGCCGCCTCTACCTGCATGGCCATGTCAGCAATCATGTGCCCAATGGCCTGGTGCTGCCAGATAGGTTGCCCCATGCTGTAGCGCTGTTTGGCATATTTGATGGCCTCGTCCAGGGCGCGCTGCGCTACGCCTACTGCGCCTGCGGCGACAGAAGGACGGCTGTGGTCAAAGACCTTCATGGCATATAGAAAGCCCATGCCCTCTTGCCCCAACAGGTGGGTGGCGGGTACTTTCACGTCATCAAAGAGAACTTCGGCCGTGTCGGAGGCGTGTTGTCCCATTTTCTCGAATGGTTTGCCCACGCTGACGCCTTCCCAGTCCCGCTCGACGACAAAGAAGCTCATGCCCTTGTAGCGGTCGCGCGTTCCGCGTAGTTCTGGGCTGGTATAGGCCAGCACAGTGTAGAAGTTGGCGTTGGTGGCGCCGGTGATGAAGGTTTTGCCCCCTTTGAGCAGGTAATAGTCGCCCTGTTTGACGGCCGTTGTGGCAATGCCAGAAACATCAGACCCCGCTTCTGGTTCAGTGACACAGTAGGCGCACAAGTCACCGTTGGCCATGCGGTTGCCATAGGTCATTTTCTGCTTTTCGCTGCCGGCGATCAGGATAGGCAACATGCCCAGGCTGTTCACGCCAATGGCCGTGCTAATGCCAGAGCAGCCCCAGGCCAGCTCTTCGCTAACCAGACATTCTTCAAACATGCTCAACCCCAGGCCGCCATAGCGTTCTGGGGTATTCATGGTGGTCAGGCCCATTTCTTGCGCCTTACGAATGATTGGCCAGGGATATTCGTGGGTTTTGTCATAATGTTCGGCAACGGGGGCAATTTCGTTGCGGGCAAAGTCGCGCGCCAGTTGCTGAATCTCTTTGTGCTCAGCTGATAGGCTGAAATTGATGCTATCATTTACTTTTGGCAGGTCCATAGTAGCATTCATCGGGTTAGCTCCTCTCTGAAATCATGAAATATGAAGGGTGGAGGATGAATGGAAATTCATCTTCCAGAATGCGCTACGGCGCATATTGAACTCCCTTGAAAATGACCGCCAACGGCCGACCGCGCTCCTGAGAAAATGTAGCCCAGGTTGCCAAACCTGGTTGGCAGGCGCAGGTTTGGCAACCTGCGTTACGTTTTCAGTTGGAACATGAAGAATTCACAGAGTTTCATAGCGAACGAGGCTTACTTCTTTTGTACAACTTTGTGAATCCTTCGTGCCCTCCGTGTTCATTTTTAGAAACTGGACACTGGCGTTTTTGTTTGCTATCAGTGTAGGGTGATTTGGCAAACACATTACAGTGCCATAGGTCAGTAAGATTTTCGCCACGCCTACTGAATATCCTTCTTTTCTTCTAGCTCGGATGGCTCTGGCTGTTGCAACAGGGTTTCTACTTTGGGCAGGTCAATGGTCATGACCTTATCGGCGCTGCCAGTGTCAATGAGGCCGGTGCGGGGAATGCGTCCCTGGGTGGCAATGGGGCCTTCGACAAACACCTTGGCCAGGGAAAAGCTGGTAATTTCCCCCTGGCTGCCGATCAGAATGTCACCAATTGTGCCGACTTTGGTGCCGCCAGGGGTGTCTATGTCGCGCCCACGCAATTTTTCAAAACGCAGCCAGGTTTCGGCCGGGAGGTGTTCTTTCTCATTGGTGATGACGTCTGCTTCTTTGACCAGGATTGCGTCTATACCAAAGACGATGACGTTTTCGCGGTCAATGAGGTTGTGGGTGCGCTTGATTAACCCTTCGGAGCCGAGGTAAATGCCGGTGATGTAGGTGAGTTCTTCATCGAGATAGAGGTCTTTGACGTTGCCGAGAAAACGGCCGTCTGTCACGCTGATGATGGGCTTGCCGGTCAGTTCTTTGCCTGCTCTCATAAGTTCACTCCATGTGCATTGGGTGGAAAAGGTCATTTGTCTATCATGATACTCATTTTTGCCTGATGACGCAATGCAGCAACTAGCGCTGCAGCAATTCTAAATGTAAAAAACGAGTACCAGGAAAATAGCGGCGCAATGCTGATGAGTCAGCCAAAAGGTGCACGCTGCGCGCCGATCAGATTAAAGCACAGTGATGGGTGGCACGGTTCCAGGCACAAACGATACCTCGAACCTGGTTGATAACAATGCGACATCTAGCCGCAACTC
>CALEAD010000072.1 GCA_937943625.1 uncultured Anaerolineae bacterium
CCAACTCGCCTACCGCCTCTACGCCATCTGCGAGCGCAAAGGCTGGGCCGACCATGCGCGGGAGTACAACGCCCTGGTCATCTCCTGGAGCAGCGCCCAGGAGCTGGCCATTCAGGCGAAGCAATCTTACCAACAGGGCAAGTTATTCCTGACCACCGACAGACCGTAGACTGTAGACCGTAAACTGCAGTCAGCGGTCCGCGGTCAAATTTGTCAACATTATCTGAATCATGCTTACTCGCTACCGGAAATAAGGTCACTATGAAACGTCAAATTTTCGCCATTACGCAAAAAGAGTTGAGCAGCTATTTTGGTTCACCGCTGGCGATGATTTTCCTGGGCGCCTTTCTTGCGGTGGTGCTGTTCATTTTCTTCTCTATCGAAACGTTCTTTGCGCGGGGCATTGCCGATATACGGCCGTTGTTCCGCTGGATGCCGGTGTTGCTTATTTTTCTCCTGGCGGCGCTCACCATGCGCCAGTGGAGCGAAGAGCAGCGCTCCGGCAGCCAGGAGCTGCTGCTGACGCTGCCGGTGCCGATGTGGCGCCTGGTGCTGGGCAAATTCCTCGCTGTGATGACCCTGATTGCCCTGGCGCTGGCACTGACCCTCCCCCTCCCCATCACGGTCAGCTTGCTGGGCAACCTGGATTGGGGACCGGTGATAGGCGGCTACCTGGCGGCGCTGTTGATGGCGGCCGCCTATGCCGCCATTGGCCTTTTTGTCTCCTCACGCAGTGACAATCAGATTGTGGCGCTCATTCTCACCGTGCTGCTGGGTGGCCTCTTTTACGTGGTGGGCACGCGCAGCATCACCGACTTTGTCGGTGGTTCGCTGAGCGAAGTTCTCTGGTCTATCGGCACGGGCAGCCGCTTTGAAAGCATTCAGCGGGGCGTTGTTGACCTGCGTGACCTGGTTTACTACCTGTCGCTGACGCTGATCTTTCTCACGCTGAACACGCTTTCGCTCGATTCGCTGCGCTGGAGCGCGCGGCAAACGCTTTACCGCCGGCGCGCCCTGCTTACGGTCGCTCTAATTGTGCTCAACCTCATCATCCTCAATGTCTGGCTCTATCCTTTGCGCGGACTGCGCCTGGATTTGACGGCGCAACGGGAGTACAGCCTGTCAGATACGACCAAAGGGCTGCTGGCCAGCTTGCAAGAGCCGCTGCTGATTCGCGCCTATCTGAGTGAGCGCACCCACCCGCTGCTGGCGCCGCTGATTCCGCAGGTGCGCGACATGCTGCGTGAGTATGAAATTGCCGGCAACGGCCGTATTACGGCCGAAGTGGTAGACCCCATTGGCGATACAGAGCTGGAAACAGAGGCCAACCAGACCTATGGCATTCAACCAATGGCGCTGCAAACGAGCGGCCGTTATGAAGCCTCGGTCATCAACGCCTACTTCGACATTCTCATCCGCTATGGCGACCAGACAGTCGTGCTCAACTTTCAGGAGCTGGCCGAGTTCGACCTGCTGCCAGACGGCACAACCGAAGTACGGCTGCGCAATCTGGAATATGACCTGACACGCGGCATCAAGCGCGTGCTCTTTGGCTTTCAGAGCATAGATTCGGTGCTGGCCGCACTGAGTGAGCCGGTGCAGCTTACCCTTTTTGTCACCCCCGACACCCTACCTGCGGTGTTGGCAGAACCGCTGCGCATTATGCAAACGGTGGCCGGGGATATTGCTGCCAGCGCCAATGGCAAGCTGACTTTTTCCGTAGTCAATGTAGATGATCCCAACAGCGGCGTCACGCGGCGCGATTTGCTGACGCAGTTTGGCTTGCAACCATTCCCGGCCGACCTGTTTGGCACGCAGACTTACTACGCCCACCTGCTGTTGCGCAATAGCGGGCAAACGCAGGTCATGTACCTGACCGGGGCGCGCAGCGAAGCAGACGCGCGCGCCATGATCGAGGCTGCACTCAAACGCACCGGTGGGGGGTTCCTCAAAGTGGCGGGGGTCTGGTTGCCGTCAACCACCCCCAGCATGGGCGCCTCGGTACAACCCGTCTCTTCGTTCAACACCATCCAGCGACAGCTTGGCCAGGAGTATACGGTGCGCACGGTAGACCTGGCATCTGGACAGGTTCCCTCAGATGTGGACGTGCTAATTGTGGTGCAGCCGCAAAATCTGGACGATCTGGGTCTGTTTGCCATTGACCAGTTTCTCATGCGTGGGGGGGCTGTCATTGTGGCAGTCAGCCCCTATCAGCTCGTCTATGATGCGTTTCAGAACGGGCTGGCACTGCGGCCAGTTGTCACTGGGGTGGAAGCGCTGCTGGCCCATTACGGGGTGACACTCTCGCCACAATTGGTGCTGGATGAGCAAAATGCGCCCTTCCCGGTACTGACTGCACGCAACATTGGCGGCATTCAAGTGCAGGAGATTCAGGCCATCAACTATCCGCTTTTTGTAGACGTGCGCGCCGATGGCATGGCCAGGGGAAATCCCATTGTGAGTAATTTGCCGATGGTGACGATGAGCTTTGCCTCACCGGTGATTGTGGATGAGAGCGCACAGACAGGCCGGGAAACGGCCGTGATCTTGCAATCCAGCCCGCGCTCCTGGACTACTAGCGACACCAACATCCAGCCCAACTTTGAGCTGTACCCTGGGCTAGGCTTCCCCGTCACCGGTGAACAACGCGCCTACCCCTTAGCCGTTGCCATTCAGGGCGTCTTTGAGAGCTTTTTTGCCGACAAGCCCAACCCATTTTTGAACGTGGCGCCGACAGAAGAGAGTGAACCGATGGAGAGTGTGCCGCTCAGCATCATCGAGCGCTCGCCCGCCTCGGCGCGCCTGCTGGTAATCGGCAGCGCTTCTTTTGCCGACGATTTCACGCTGAACCTGTCTGCGCGTATTGCCGGCGAGCAATACCTGAACAACCTGCAATTTTTGCAAAACAGCGCCGATTGGGGGGTGGAAGACCTGGATTTGCTCAGCATCCGTGCGCGTGGGCGCGCTTCGCGCGTGCTGCAACCGCTGGCGGAGCGCGAGCGATCCTTCTGGGAAATTGGTAATTATGTCGTGGCGCTGCTGGCGCTCGTGGGCATTTACTTGACCTGGCGCACTCGCCGCCGCAGCGAACGGCCGATGGCGCTGATGCCGATCGAGTAGGGAGAGCGGTCTGCCGTCTGCCCACCCCATGAATAAAAAACGTGGTCTGCGGTCTGCGGTCATTTACGAAGGAGGTTCTATGACACGCACGCAAAAAATTCTAGCCGGGTTATTGGCGCTACAAATTTTGCTTACGGCCGTTGTGTTTTGGCCACGCCAGACGGCTGCCGGCACGGGCGGCCCGCTGGTGGCTAATCTGGATGTCAGCACGGTGGTGCGCCTGAGCATTAGCGACGACAACGGCAATCGCGTTGAGCTGGCAAAGCAGGCAGGCGCCTGGGTGATGGCAAATGCGGGGGATTTTCCCGCCGATGGCAACCGCATTGAGCCAGTTTTGCAAAAAATTGCCGACGCCCAGGCAACCAGGGTGGTGGCGAACACGGCCGTTGCCCACACCCAGCTACAAGTGGCCGACAATGACTTTCTCCGCCGCGTGACGCTGGAAACAGAGAATGGCACAACGGCAACCTTTTACATGGGGTCCGCGCCAGGGCCAAACGCCACCCACGTGCGCCGCGCTGGCGAAAATGCCGTCTACCTGGTGAGCAACCTGACGGTGTGGGAGCTGACTACGGCTGCCAGTTCATGGGTAGACACCACCTACATTCAGCTTGATCGCGGCGCCCTGATGGCCGCCACGCTGGAAAACAGCAACGGCCGTTTCGTGTTCCGCAAACTAGGCGACGAAGCGTGGACGCTGGAGGGGTTGGCTGAGGGGGAAAGCCTGAATCAGGCCAATCTCAACCTCATTCTGAATCGCTTTGCCACGCTGCGGCTGGTGCGCCCCCTGGGGCGTGTGCCCGCGCCGGAGTATGACATGGATGCGCCCCGCGCCACGCTGACGCTGGTCAGCGGCGCGAACGAAAGCAGCAGCGTGCAAATTGGCGCCGTCCTGGCAGATGGCACCGTGGCGATCAAATGGTCTGGCTCCGACTACTACGTCGCTGTCTCTTCATTCATCACGGAAGAGGCAATTAACTATGGCCGGGACGACTTTGTGACCGCGCCACCAGCAGAAGAGAGCCTACCAGAAGAAGAAACGGCGCCGGCAACGGAAGAAGGGGGATAATGGGCCTGTTCAACAAAGCAAAACGAGACGCAGCCGGATTCTGTGCCGCAGCAACGGCCGTTGCCGTGCGCGAAGGGGAGATGACGGCCGTTAAGGTGGCGGAGCAACGGCTCATTCTCACGCGGCAGCAGGGGGAGGCGCTGGCTTTTAGCGCCCTCTGCCCGCACGCCGCCGCCGACCTGACGCGGGGGGAGCTGCACAACGGCCGTGTAACCTGCCCGGAGCATGGGTACAAGTTCGACGTGCGCAACGGCCGTATCCTGTACCCCAGCGACGAAACCTATCGCCTGAAGCGATATGAGGTGAAAGAAGAAGATGGGCAGGTGTGGGTGAAGGTATAGGGCAGTGGGGGTGGGTTCAGTCTCTCTCAAAAAGGTGCCTTACAAATTTCTGACCGCAGATGGCCGCCAGCAGAGCGCCCGCCCCTGGCAAACTCGCGGTCGGCGGGCGGCAGTCAAATTTGCCAGGGTGCTTTGAACCATGCCGGTATCAGTTTACGGCCGTATGCGATACACCCCACCCTGATGATCCAGCAAATAAAGCGCGCCGTCGGCTCCTTCGCCAAAGCTAGAGACATTGCCCGCGCCGCGATAGACCACATTGGCCTGCCAGGAGCCATCTGGCAGCGGGAACAGGCTCCACACCGTGCCCTGGCAGTAGTCCGCCAGGAAATAGTTGCCGTACAGCGGCAAATCTTCCAGCCCGCGCGCCACATACCCGCCCGTAACCGAGCACCCCTGGTCGTGCCCATATTCAAAGATGGGCAGCTCTAGGCCGGTGCGGTCGCAGTCGCTGCGGCGAAAGCAGTGTGCGCCCTCCATAATGTTCCAGCCGTAATTTTCCCCTCCGGCGCTGCTGGCGGGCTGCCAGTGAATCTCTTCCCACAAATTTTGCCCCACATCGGCAATGAACATATCCCCTGTCAGGCGGTCGAAGCTAAAGCGCCAGGGATTGCGCAGACCATAGGCCCAAATTTCGTTGCGCGCGGCATCGTTCAACACGAATGGGTTGTCAGGGGGAATGGCGTAGCCATCGGGGTTAAAGTCTACGTCCAGGCGCAAAAGTTTGCCCAGCAGCGTGCTCAGGTCCTGGCCAGCGCCCAGGGGGTCATTGGCGGCGCCGCCATCGCCCATGCCCACGTATAGATAGCCGTCTGGACCAAACTTAAGCTGACCGCCGTTGTGGTTGGCGTAGGGCTGGCGAATGGTAAGCAGGATGCGCTCGCTGCCATAGGCGACCAGGTTGGGGTTTTCGGTGCTGACGCGCCACTCACTGATGACGGTGTCGCCGTTGCGATTGGTGTAGTTGACGAAGAAACGGCCGTTTTCGCCATAGCGCGGGTGGAAGGCCACGCTCAACAAGCCCTGCTCGTTTTGCGTCGAACCAACGCGATCCACAATGTACATGAATGGCTCTGGCAACACACGGCCGTTTTCGATGATGCGAATTACCCCCTGCTGCTCAGTGACAAAGAGGCGATCATCGCCGGCATGGGTCAGGTAGGTGGGGCGCACAAAGTTGTAGCTGCTGACGCGCTCCAGGGTGATGCGGGTGACGGGCGCCACAGGGATGGGTGTTTCGGTGGGTGTGGGGGTAATGGTGGGTGTGGCAGTTTCTGTGGGCGGCACAGGGGTGTTGATGGCAGCCAGGGGCACGGGAGTATGGGTAGCGGTTGAAGGTAAGGTAGGGGTGGGGGGAACGGCCGTTTCCGTGGGCGTCTCACTGGGGCGTATGGCAATTGGCGCGGTGGCCACAGCCATTGGCTCCCCTGCCCTACCCTGGCAGCTTATTGCTAAAAATAGCAACAAGAGCAAAGTGATGATTCGTCGTCTCATACTGTTTTCATTGACCGCAGACGGCTGACGGCTGACCGCCACTGACAAAATCGCGGTCGGCCAGCGGCTGTCGGCAATTGGTCCTTAGCCAGCGGTCGTCGGCGCCTCCGCCAGGCGACGGCCGTACTGTGCCTGATAATACGCCAAAAAGTCGCCACTTTTAATTTTTCGCCACCACCACTCATTTTCGCGGTACCAGCGCGCCGTCAGGCGAATCGCTTCCTCGGCCGTGTGGCGCGGTTCCCAGCCGAGGGCGCGAATCTTGCCAATGTCCAGGCTATAGCGGCGATCATGGCCAGGGCGGTCAGCCACGTGGCGGATCAGGCTGCGCGGCGCGCCCAGCTCATCCAGTAAAATCTCTACCATGCGCATATTCTCTATTTCCACGCCCGTACCAATGTTGTACACCTCCCCCAGCGCACCCTGGTGCAGCACCAGGTCAATCGCCTCGCAATGGTCTAGCACATACTGGTACTCGCGCATCTGACGGCCGTCGCCATACACGGGCAGCGGCTCGCCATCAATCGCATTTGTGGCAAACAGCGGCACCACCTTTTCTGGATATTGGTAGGGGCCAATGTTGTTGGAACCGCGCGTAATCGTCACCGGCAAACCATAGGTGACAAAATAGGCATTGACCATCAAGTCGGCGCTGGCCTTGCTGGCGGCATATGGGCTGCGCGGATCGAGCTTGTCTGTCTCCTTGCTGGAATAGCCAGGGGGGATATGGCCATACACCTCGTCCGTGGAAATCTGGTGGAAGCGTTCCAGACCGAATCGCTTCGTTGCTTCTAACAAAACGTATGTGCCGTAGACGCTGGTCTGGATGAAGGCGTCTGGGTCCATGATGGAGCGATCTACGTGCGTTTCCGCGGCAAAGTTGATGATGGTGTCTATCTCGTACTGCCGGATGGCCTGGGCAACGGCCGTTGCATCACAGATATCCCCTTTCACAAAGCGGTAACGCGGGTCATCGGCCACAGACAACAAATTATCCAGATTGCCCGCGTAAGTGAGCTTGTCGTAGACCACAACCTGATAGGTGGTGTAGTTGTTGAGCATGTAAGTCACAAAATTTGAACCGATGAAGCCGGCGCCGCCAGTGATGAGTAAATTTTTCATAAAGTTCCTCGCGTGATCAAGATGAATGAGTGGAGAGTGGTTGCTAGTTAGGGATAGCCACCAGATGGCGGGGGCGGGTAGCCGCCGGCCGGAGGCGTGGGGGAGGGCACAGCGGGCGGCGTGGCGGCAGATGTGGTCGGCGTGGGAGCGCCGCCGGCTGGCGACGTGGCTGTGACGCCCGGAGCGCTGCGGGTAGGTGTAGGTGTGGCAGCTACCCTGGGCGTGCCCGTAGGCGTGGCGGTCAGGGTTGTCCCTGGGGCAACGGCCGTTGACGAACCGGTGACTGGGGTAACGGCCGTTGGCATAGCCGTTTCCGTGGGCAGTTCTGGCGCTGTAGGAAACTCTGCGATTGGCTCCTCCACCGGCGCAGGCGTCGTGAGTGGCTCACCTGTGAGTGGCTCACCCGTGAGCGGCTCACGGCCGTCCCCGGCCAGCACATCACCAAAATTCGGCAGCGGGTTCGGCTGCACAATCTGCGTCACCTCCAGATACCAGACGCGCGCCGTTGGCGGCTTTTTGCCACAGCCCAGCGGCCCACTGTAGCGGCGCCAAAATCCCTCAATCGTCATCGGTGTGCCCTCTGGAATCAGCCGCACAATGGCCTCGTAGCCCAGCGCATCCAACTGGAACGAACCGGAAACCAGCGCCCAGTAGAAGACGGGGCCGCTACGATGCAGGCAGGAGGGCACGTCGAGAGGGGTAAAGTCCCCATTGACGCGCAGCCGTTGGCCCACAAAGTTGTTGGGGTCGCTGTTTAATTCGTCAAAGGTCACCAACAGCGGTTGGGCGTCAATGACGAACTGCACACGCGCAGGCGTCGGGCGCGCGGGCTTCATGGCGCGGTTATTGTCCGGGCGCGCGCGCACAATCAGCAAGGCGATAAGGGTGAGCGCCACCATGACCCCGGCCCACATGAACTGGCGCAGCAGCGGACGGCGGTCTGTTTCGGCAAAGTCGTTCATCGTTGTTTTCTGATACGCGGCGGTTGGGCGCCACGATGGTGCACCCACCACTCGACGACAAGGATGATGAGCGCCAGCGCCGCCAGCCAGGGCCACAATTCGCGCTGGCCAATGTCGCCGGCAACGGCCGTTTCCACCACCATTTGCCCCACGCGCACGGCCGTTTGCGGCGCAATCGCCGACTCATCTGGACTAAACAAATTCACGGCAAAAGAACCGGCGGCGCGGTCGCCACTGCCTTCGCGCAGCAGCACATTGTACACGCCCAGGGCTATCGTTTCGTTAAAAATTAGCTCATCCTCAGCAACCAGCGCACGCCACAGGTCGCCATTGGGTTTTTGCACGGCAACGACCGTTGCGCCAGTTGTCGGCCTCAGGCGTACCGGTTCACCAGGCAACAGCGCCGCAGACGAGGCAAAAGCGCGACCGGGATTGAGCCACTCTGTAATGTTAGCCATTAAAATGGGAAATGCAATTTGCAGCGGCAAGTCAGAATCGCGCAGGTCAAAGGTCATAATTACAATGCGCTGCCCGCCGCGCTCGCCAAAGAGAATGAGCGGGCCGCCCTCGGCCTGCACCAGCGCCTGCGCCCAGGGCGCGCTGACGTTTTTGGCCTGGCGGATGTTGATGCGGCCAAACCAGTCTACATACTCCAGCAAAGGGGAATCGGCCAGGCGCACGGCGACGGTGTTAGAAAAGACGCCGGTCACGGCAAAAAGGTCGCCGGCGGCGCTGGCCGCCAACTCTGGCACAGGCGGGTTGATGATTAGCAGGCTGGCAGCGGGCAGGGGGTCGGGCAAAGGCGCACCATCCAGCACGTACAGGTCAAATTCCTCGTCAACGGCCGTACCGGGGGGCGCTTTGAAGGCTGTGACGCCAGGCAACACCCCATACACCTGTTCCAGAAAGAGATTGCCAGCGGTGATGAGCAGCACGCGATTGCTGACGCCGCCTTCGTGCACCACCCAGGCGCGGTTATCCAGGGACAGATGATCTTCTTGCAACTCGCTCAGGTGCGCCTCAATCACGCCCAGGGGGACGCCCGCGGGGGGCGTTAGCTCCCAGGTGGTGCTGGCACTGCCCTGCGCGGGAATGCGCAGACGGCGGGCATCGTACAATACGCCATCCAGGCTAATGCTCAACAGTGCCTGGCGCTCTACCATGCCGTAGTTGGCAACGCTGGCAAAAAGCTGGACGGCCGTTTCGGTATTGCGCGTGGCCAGGGCCGCCAGCGCCAGATTTTCGCCGCTGCGGCCAATGGGCAGGTAGATGGGTCGCGCAGGCAGCGGCGGCAGTTCTGGCGGCAGCCCGCCATCGGAGATGATGACAATGCGCGCATCGCGGAAGCCCTGCGCCGCGCCGGCAGCCAGGGCAAATGCGGCCGGCCAATCGGCAACGGCCGTTTCTGCCTCTGCTGCCGCCAAGGCGCGGCGCAATTCTGTTTTGTCGCCGCTGGCCGCCAGCAGCACGCGCGGCGTCTGCCCCACCAGAATCAGCGTCATCTGGTAGTCGCCGCCCAGGTCGCCAATCAGCCGCGCCGCCTCCTCTTTGGCGGCGGTGAAGCGGTCAGGCGGCACGTCAGTTGCCAGCATAGAAGCGGAGCCGTCTAGCAACAGCACCACGCTGCCGCTGACGACAGAAGGAACAGGGAGAAACGGCCGTGCCAGCGCCAGCACCAGCGCCGCCAGAATCAGCAGTTGCAAAATCAGCAGCAAATTGCGCCGCAGCTTTTGCCAGGGAGCATTGGCTTCGCGGTCACGCAGCAGCTTTTGCCACAGCAGCGTGCTGCTGACCAGCACCTCACGCCGCCGCAGCCGCAGCATATACATCAAGATGATGGGCGCAGCCAGCAAGCCAAGAAGGAGAAAGAGGGGGGTTAAGAATGCCATTTTTCTGGATAGTAGCCGCTGGTGTTAATTGGTGGCGTTGGTGGTAGATGCGCCCCAATTAAGCGCTGCTTATTTTAGCACACCCTTGACACGCAGGGTTTGCATCACCAGCTTCTCCCAGGGCAGGTCTGTGGTAATAGGGATGTAGTGAACCTGGCGCGCGGCGCAGTAGGCGGCAATTTCGGCCAGCCAGTCGCCCAGGCGCTCGCGGTATTGCGCCAGCGTCGTCGGATCGAGGGTGATCTCTGCATCGGCGGCGGTCTCTACATCTACCAGCTTCAGGTCGCCGCCCAGGGGCGGGTTCACCTCATCGGGGCTGAGCAGGTGCAGGAGTGCTACTTCGTAGCCGCGCGCTTGCAGTGCCGCTACTCCTTCCTGGTAGCCACCAGGGGAGAGCAAATCGCTGACGACAAAAAGCAGGCCAGGACGACGGCCGTACAAGGCATAGTTGCGCAGCGAAAGGTTGAGATCGGTGGGGCCAACGGCCGTTATCGTTTCCAGAAATTGCAGCAGGCGCAGGCTGTTTTGCGCACCGCGAAACGGCCCCCAACTGCGGTTGTTGTTGCCCAGCAGGGTGACGCTGAGCAGATCGCCCGCAGTGAGGGCAATGTGGCCAAGCGCGCCGGTCAGGCGCAAGGCGTAAGTTAGTTTGTGGGTGGGTGGGTCATTGTCAGGCCAGTGCATGCTGGCGCTGGCATCAAGCAGCAGGTGAACGGCCAGGTCTTCTTCTTCTTCCAATAGTTTGATGAACGACCGTTCCAGGCGCGCATACACATTCCAATCCAGCCGCCGCAGGTCATCCCCTTTGACGTAGTTGCGGTAGTCGGCAAACTCAATAGAGGTGCCGCGCTTGCTGCTGCGCCGGTCGCCTTTCATGACGCCCACGCGCACGCGCGCCGCTACCAGGGTTAGCTGCTCCAACTTGTGCAGCGTCGCTTCATCGAAAAGGTTCATTGGTTGCCGGTTGCCGGTCTTTAGTCGCCGGTTTTTACCCCCTAATCGCGTTTGATGTTTGCCAGCAAATCGGCCACCACGTCATCCGTTTTGATGCCCTGCGCCTGCCCCTCGAAGTTGAGCAGCAGACGATGGCGCAGCGCCGCAGGGGCAACAGCAGCAATATCATCAAAGCTCACATTGAGACGGCCGTCGAGCAGTGCCGTAATCTTTGCCCCCAGCACCAGCGCCTGCGCCCCGCGTGGGCTGGAGCCATAGCGCACATAGCTGTTCACCAGCGGCGCCGGGCTGCTGCCGGGGTGCGTGGCCACAACCAGGCGGCTGACATACTGGGTGACGTGGCTGGGCATGGGAACCTGCCGCGCCAGCTGCTGCATTGCCAGAATGGTCTCGGCCGAAGCGGCCACCTCGGCGCGCGGCGACTCCTTGCCCGTTGTGCGCAGCACAATCTCTGTTAGCTCCTCTGGCGTGGGAAAGCCCACATTCACCTTGAAGAGAAAACGGTCAAGCTGCGCCTCTGGCAGGGGGTAGGTGCCCTCTTGCTCGATGGGGTTCTGCGTGGCCAGCACAAAGAAGGGTTCCGGCAGGCAGTAGGTCTCATTGGCCACAGTGACAGTGTGTTCCTGCATCGCCTCTAGCAGCGCCGATTGCGTTTTGGGCGTGGCGCGGTTGATTTCGTCGGCCAGAATCAGGTTGGCAAAGACCGGGCCGGGCTGAAAGCGAAAGCTGCGCCGCCCCGCTTCGTCTTCGTCCATGATGTCTGTGCCGGTGATGTCGGCGGGCATCAGGTCTGGCGTGAACTGGATGCGGCTGAATTGCAGGCTGAGCGCCTGCGCCAGGGTGCGGATGAGCATGGTTTTCCCCAGCCCGGGCACGCCTTCTAGCAGCACGTGGCCGCCCGCCAGCACGCCAATCAGGGCAGCGCGCACCACCTCGCGCTGCCCAACAATGACTTTGCCAATTTGTGCTTCGATGGCAACGGCCGTTGCACGGAATTCTGCCACTGACAATGCGTTTTCTGTCGTCATGATGGGTTCCAATCTTTTACGGCTCCAAAGAGGAAAAATAATCGCGGATGAATCCTTTGAGGCCCAGGGGGATGTAATCACTGGAGAGCGCTTCATAAGCGGCGTTGCGATAGTCGCCAAAAACGCGGCTGTAAGGCACGGTGCTGCCCTGGCTGATAAATTGGGTGGGCGTTTCGCCGAGAAGCGCCCCACATAGAGCGGGGTTGGCGCGGCACTCGGCGGGTAGCTCTACGTCTACGCCGCTAAAGCTGCTGAGGTCTGGCCAGTTGTTGGGCACGAAGATGTTTTCGACGTGGCCACCACCGGGGCCCGTGCCGCCGCTTCCCACGCCTTGCTCGCTGCCTGTGTTGTCCGTGCCGCCACCATTGCCGTTACCACCACCGCCGCCAGGCTGCCCCTGTTGGCCTGACTGTCCTTGCTGGCCGCTTTGCCCCTGTTGGCCGCTTTGCCCCTGCTGACCGGTTTGCCCGGCCTGGGCCACTTCCTGCCGTCCTTGTTGCAGTTGCGCCGCCGCAGATTGGGCTTGCCGGGCAACGGCCGTTTCCTGGGCGCGCTGTTGCATGGTTCCGGCAGCCTGGCGCAGCGCCTGCTGGGCGGCGCTGATGTCCCCATTTTGCAGCGCCTGGGCCGCCTGGGCTAACTGTTGCGTCAACTGGTCATCTACCCCTTGCAGGGCAGCAGCCGTTTCTGCCAGATCGGCCGCCAGTTGCGCCTGCTCTTCGGGGGAAAGGGTTGAGAGGGTGTCTGCCAGCTGTGTGGCGGCTGCACCCGCCTGGGCAAGCTGCCCGCTTTGCAGCGCCTGCCCCAGCGATTGCGTATTTTCGTTTTGCGCCAGCGGTTGTGCTGCACTTTGCAACCGTTCACGCAGGGCGCTGGTATCAAACTGCTGCCCCAGGGCGCGCAATTCTGCCTCTGCCTGCGAAAGCGTGGCCACAGCCTGTTCCTGGCTCATGGCGCCGGGGTCTAACGCTTCGAGCGCGTTCTGGATTGGCTCCAAGAGCGTTTCTTGTTGTGCCTCACTCAAGTCGGGGTTGGCTTCAATCTCTTTTTGCAACGCTTCCAGGGCGGCGATTTGTTCGGCAATGGCCTGGCGCGTGGCGCGGCTTTGCTTGAGGGTACCTTCCTGAGGGTTGGGGATGCGGATGGCGGCAATGAGGACGGCCGTTATCAGCAGCAGCAGCAGCCAATCGCGGCGCACCAGGCGCACAGGCAGCGCCGTGAGCACATCCACGCTTTGGGCGTCGCGCGCGGCATCCGCCAACTGTAGCTGCGCCAGCAATGCGGGTACCGGCAAGGCGCCTTGCTGAATTTCTACGGCCGTGCTCAGCCGCTCTTTCAGGCCAAATTGCCGGTCGGCAAAACGCGCCTGCTCTAGCAATGTGGCGCGGCGCAGGAACAAAATGGCCAGGGGCAACAACAGCCCCAGCAGTGCCAGCGTCAGCGCCACGTAACCAAGCTGCTCGTTATCCAGCAACGGCCGTAGGTGCGCCACCGTCGCCAGAATCAGTGCCACCATCAGCCCCACCAGCACTCCCCGCGGCAGCCAGAGTAAGAGATCAAGCAGCCGTTTACGGCCGTACCACGCCTGTGTTTGCGCCGCTAATTGTCTAAATTCCACATCTATCATTGCACCACCAACCAGGCTGGCAAACTACCCCCCTAAACCGCCACCTTACGCACCCGCTGCACCGTCAGCCAGTATAAAAACCACGCCAACAGCAGGTGTAGCACCGTAAACAGCAGCCAGGGAGAATAGAGCCAGACCATATTGCCGGAAAAATTCTGCTGATAGAAAAACAGCGTATTCTGTTCCTGTAAAAATATCTCGCTCACAATCAGCGTCGCCGGCAAATTGAGCGAGGCCAAAAACAGACCTGCGTGCACCAACAGCACCTCCCCAACCCAACCAGGGATACCGCTGGTATAACCAAATAACAAAGAAGAAGTAAAACTGCCGCCAATCGCCACCAAAATCGGCACACCGACGGTAAAAAAGATGGTTCCGGCAAAGGTAGCCACGCTGGCGGCCAGCGTACTGCGCAGCAGAGAGGAGCAAAATAAGCCATATATCGCATACGCCACTGCCGCCACAATGACCAAAAGCTGTGACACCAACAATTCCTCCAGCGCCACGCCGCCCAGCAAAAAGGCAATGCTCTGAAGCGGTATTGAAGCCACAATCAGCAAAAGCACATACGCCAACGCCGATTGCAGCTTGCCCATGACAAACCAGTTAGCGGGCAGCAACGTCGTGCGCAGCAAGTCATACGTCTGGCGCTCCTTTTCGCCCGTAATTGCCCCTGCGGTAAAGGCCGGCGCAATAAAGACCGCCAACAACACCTCCACCCCTACCACAGAAGCGAGCACCACTTTACCTGCCTGGCGCGGGTCAGGGCCAAAAGGCTGCCTAGCTGCTGAAGCATAGGCCAGGTAAATGAGCGTCAGCAGCAAACTCATCACTCCCAGGTAAATGGTCAGCACCACAAAAGCGCGCCGCCCACGCATGCGGCTGCGCAGTTCCTTCATCATCACGGGATTGTCACGCAACATGTGCCGCAGGGTGTACTTGGGTAACATAGGTAGTTGCATAAGCATTCACTTCTCTAAAAATGACCGCAGACGGCCAACGGCTGACGGCTAACCGTAAATAGCGGTGCATGTGGCCCAGGTTACCAAACCTGGTACACGGTTGATGGATCATCGTGGGTTTCGTTATTACCAACGCCCATCTCTAAGCGCCAATGTCTATCCTCTCCACGCGGAGCAGCAGCGTCGCCCCCGCCAGCAGGACCGCCAGGGCATAGCTGGCCGTTGGCAGCGCCACGCTGTATGCCACCATCGGCAACCCCGCCGTGAATCGGCTGACCACGAGCATCCACAGCAGGGAACTGTTGAGCAACTTGAACAGGAAAACGGCCGTCAGGCTTGCCACCAACGCCAGGACGGCCGAACGTATCCAGATGCCGTTCCACATCCCCGTCAACGCTGCAAACAGCAGCTCCAACCAGGGGCGCACGGCCGTACTCAAGCCCAACAACCATCCCCAGCCAGCCGCTTGCGGCGACGTAATCATGATACTGCACCCCATGACCAATCCCTGAAACAGACTCAGGCCCAAAAGCGCCACCCACAGCAACCGCAGCCGCGCCAGACCGCCCAAGAGCTTTGCCAGCACCAGCTGTCGCTGCGACAGCGGCGTAACGCGCAAGATGTCCCAGGAACCAGTCATACGCTCATAGCTAATGCTGGTCGCCAACAGCGCCGGCGCCATCAGCGAACCAAAAAGGATCAGCGCCGACATAGCAATACCTGGCAGACAAAGCAGACACCAGGCAACAAACAGCTCACTGCTACCTGACCAGGCCGTGACATTACTGCCTGCGCCGCACACACCCAACAACATAGCCCCAGTCATCAGCAGCGGCGCATAGCGACTAAACATCGCATAATAAGGGTTCCCGCGTCCCCAGGCCCCTTTTTCGCGCAAATAAACCGGATGCTGGCGCAAAACGCGCCATTCTGCCCACAAACTCAATTCACAATACCCTTCGTCACCTGCAAGAAAACATCTTCCAGGTCGCCCGTCCGCTCGCTAAAGGAGATAACGGGCAATCCCTGCCCCACCAGGCTAGCCAGCATTGCGCTGAGCGCCTTATCATCCCCACCGAAGTCTACGCGCACAGTGCCGGCCGGCAAGTCTACCTCCGGTGCACTGGCAGTGCGATGCACCTCTGGCTGCGTGAGCAAAAATTCCTGCAATGGCGTCACATCGCCTAGCACACGAATCTCGATGAGGCGATGGGCACGCAGCTGGCGCTTCATCTCTTCCATATCGCCGTAGGCAATCAGCCGCCCGGCTTCAATAATGCCAATGGTGGTACAAATGTCGGCCACTTCAGACAAGATGTGCGAAGAAAAGAAGATGGTTTTGCCCATGTTCTTCAGCTCGCGCAACAGCTCGCGCATCTCAATACGGGCACGCGGGTCAAGGCCACTGGCCGGCTCATCGAGGATGAGAATTTGTGGGTCGTGGGTGAGGGTGCGCGCCAGGCAGAGGCGCTGCTTCATACCGCGACTGAGGCTTTCGACGTAGGCCTCTTTTTTGTGCTGCAGGTCTACCAGCGCCAGCAGGTCATCTACCATGCCGGCGCGAGTATGGGCAGGTATTTCGTAGCAGGCGGCAAAGAAATCGAGGTATTCCCACACGCGCATGTCCTCGTAGACACCGAAGAAGTCTGGCATGTAGCCAATGGCGCGGCGCACGCTGCGCGGGTCGTCCGTGACGGAGTGCCCGGCTACCCAGGCTTTGCCAGCGGTGGGGCGCAGCAGTGTGGTGAGAATGCGCATGGTGGTGGTCTTGCCGGCGCCGTTGGGGCCAATAAAACCGAAGACAGAGCCTTCTTCGATGCTCAGGTTAAGCTCGTTGAGGGCAATGAGATTGCCGTATTTTTTGGTCAGGCCTTGGGTTTCAACAATTGCAGCCATAGGAAAGTGGTGAGTGGTTAGGGGTAGTGGAGCCCGGCTCTATCTCTGGCTCTTGCTATCTGATGATACCGGTCAGCTGTGGATAAACGGCGCCAATTTCGATGCCATATTGATCGGTGCTGAGGCGAATGCGTACTTCGTTGCGCAAACCAAGGTAACGGCCGTAATCCGGTACCTCTATCACCCCCCAGGTGGCAAACTGATTGATCCAGCTTTTTGTCCGCCAATCCCACAAGAACAGCTCAGGGTAATTGGTCGCAGACGCATAAGTGGGTTGCAGCACCAGCTCCAGGCGCGTCACTTCCATCTGCTGGAATTGCGCCCAGGGCACATAGGCAAAATCTACCGAACCCATGCTCATGCTGAAATTTTGGATGGTGGCGCCATAAACGTTGTTGCTGGCCAGCACAGACCAATCGAGCATGAACATAGGAACAGTTACCTGGCTGCCGCTGCCCAGGCTTTGCGTCAGGGGCACTTCCAGGAGGTAGAGGGTGGTGAATTGATCGAGATGCGGTTTGTCTCTCAGGTTTACTTCCATTTGGGGAATGTCTGCCCAGGCAGTCAGGAGGATGGTGTCGGTAAACGCGGTTTGGGCAACGGCCGTTGTGCCATATGGGTCTCTGCTCAATGCTTCTAGAAGCTGGTAGCGCGGGTAAATGGTCGAATCACTGTAGTAGTCTGGCGCACCCAGGATTTTATCGGCATTCATCACCAGTGGTGAACTTGTATAGTAAGGGCCATACATCGGGCCGCTGCTGGCAGATGAGGAAGAAAGGGCACTTGCGCTCATTGTTTCGGCCAGTGTTTTTTGCGCACCGGCAGGCAGATCGCCCAGGGAAAAGGCGCGCGAGCCAAACAGCAGCGTCACGTTTTGCAGCGGCACGTCGCTATTGTTTTGCACAACGGCCGTTAGCGTAAACTGATTATCGCTTACGGTGAGATTCACCTGCACCATGAGCGGTAACCCCGGGCGATACGCCTCCGCCAGAAATGCTTCTACGCCGCTGACGTCTACGCGCACGCGCTGCAAAACCAGGTCGCTGCCGCGCGCGATGGCGTCCAGACTGCCGCTGCTGAGCAGGTTGCCATAGCTGCGGTTCAGTGGGTAAGCGTTGACGTCTTCGGGCAAAATCAGGTCGTAGGTGGCGCGCCCCGGCGAATAAAGTGAAATAAGAGACTGGACGCGCGCGGGTTCGCCCCCCACACGGCCGTAGACGATAGACATCTGGTTCAGGATGACCTGATTCCCCTTGATTTGAAAGCCGGTGAAGTAGGCAATCACGGAAAAGAGCAACACCAGGGCAGGCACAGTCAGCCAGGCCAGCTCACGCCGCCCGCGCCGCTTGAGCACCCAGTAGTTAACAGGCCCTACGGCAATGACGTAGAGGAACAGGAAGGCTGCCAACCCCAGGGTAGAAGGCAAAGCCAGGGAGGGCAAGGTGGTAACGGCCATGCGCGCGCTGTGCCCGTTTTGGATGCCCTGCTGCAAGAGCGTGTGCCGCGGCACGTTCGCGGCAACGGCCGTCCACAGGGTTGGGGCACCGGCCCAATCCACCAGAGGGGCCAGGCGTGGGTCGAGGGCCAGGAAGTAGATGGCGCCACGCCCTACTGCC
Organism: uncultured Anaerolineae bacterium; assembly: GCA_937943625.1. Taxonomy (GTDB): domain Bacteria; phylum Chloroflexota; class Anaerolineae; order Promineifilales; family Promineifilaceae; genus JACSRF01. The sequence continues at coordinate 18,081 of CALEAD010000072.1, forward strand.
TGGCGCGCCAGAATGGGCAACCCCGCCTGGTGATAGAGCAAATCACCGCTGCGCAGGCTGCTGCTGGCAATTATGTAGGGGCCGGGGTCGCGGAACGGCTCGCCAATTTGCGCCGCCAGGGCGGGCAGGTCGGGCACAGATTGGCTGCCATTGATGGTGACAGGGAGCAGGTCGGCAAATGCGGCGGTGGTTTTTTGCCAGCCCACGCCACCGGTGAGCACCAGTTGACCGCCAGCACGCAGCCAGATTTGCAGCGCTTCTTGCTGCCGCGCCGTCAGTTGCGCCGTGTCTACGTCGTGGAAGATTAGGATATCCAGCGCTTCCCAGGCAACGGCCGTTTCTGGTAATTCAGGCAGCGCCAAAAAGGCAACAGAGGCCCCGGTGCGTCCCCCCGTCACGCGCTGCAAAAATTCCAGCTTACCCGGCTCCTCGCTCACCACCCCATATAGCAACCCATCAGAAGGCAGCAATGAAAGCGAATTGGAGACCACCTGATGTAGCAAACGGCCGTTGTCATCCCGCAGTTCAACCGTAATTGTCGCCAAGTAGTTGGGCACATTCAGCAGCAGCGTCACCCGCTTGTTTGACTGTGTCGGCAGGCTAATGGGGGCCGTGTACACCAGCCGGTCACCCATGATTGTCGAGCCAACTTCCGCGCGCAGCACCCCTTCTACCGATGGGCCGCTGTTAGCCACCGTCACTTGCACGGGTAAGATGCGCTGCTGGCGATAGTAGCCATCAAAACCGGCGCGCGCGCTCATGGTAATGCCAGGTGCGCCCGCTGTTTGCTGCGCCGCGGCCGGGTGGGGAGTGCGGGCAAAAACGGCCGTGCCCAGCACCGCCAGAATGATCCATTGCCATAACCATTTTTTGTGGGACATGATGCTAATACGCTTATCCTTGGCAAAAGGTTGCAGGTGGTAGAGATGGTAGTTGTTCAGCCCGCTGAAGCGGACACGACGAACCGCCTGCAGACAGTTCATGCTCTTAGCGGAACTCAATCTCATAATGTACAATGGGCGCATCCGGGCGCGCCTGTTCAATCCAGGCAACCGCTTTCTCCAGCAGGGCGTGCAGGTAACCGGCATCGTTCCCAACCGTTACCAGGCCAATTACGGCCGTTTGCCACACATCTTGATGATCAACCTCTGCCACCGCCACGTTAAACTGGTTGGGCAGGCGCGCGAGAATGGATTTGACGATGCTGCGCTTTTCTTTCAAAGAATATACACCATCCAGGCTCATTTCTACCACACAGGTTGCTACTAACATGCCTTTAATTGTCTCCAAAGCCAGCACACAGGCAAACTTTCCTTGCCTTTGAGTGTTTTTACCCAGGTATACGTATAAAATATCGTATGTATCTGTAACTACCAGGCCGTTGGTTCGTTTGATAGTTGGTTAGTTGGCTGGCAACCAGCCAACTAACTAACTAACTAACCAACCAACCTTTTATAACCTGGAGAGTAACCTGTATGAGTGAACAGACAGATGATAAGAACGGCCGTGCAGCACAGGGGAACAGCTCTTGCCTGCAGCGCGCCCTGTTCATCACCTTGATCATCTTCTTTTTAACGGCATCGGCCGTTTCGATCCTGCTCGTCACCGGCATCATTCAACTGCGCCAGGGCATTCAGCGCCTGGGCGAAGCCACCAACCCGATCGGCGACTTTACCCGTAGCCTGTTTGTAGAAGCAACGCCGGTCATATTGCCCAGCCCGGTTACCATATTGCGCAGCGTGCAAGATGAAGCGCGCCTGCTAACGCTGACGGCCGACTTTCAAACCAACGTCATTGCCGAAAGGCGGAATGACATTTTATGGGGGCTGTTGGGTGAGCAGCTTATCTTTGAGGCGCATGGCACCGTGGCCGCCGGCATTGACCTGACTCGGTTGCAAGAAGAGGATATTCTCGTCGTCACTCCAGACACCGTTTGGATACGGCTGCCAGACGCCATCATTTTTGATGACCTGCCCATCCTGGACACGCAAAAGTCCAGGGTGCTAGACCGAGACACAGGGCTATTTACCCGCGCCGACCCTAACCTGGAAACAATGGTGCGTCGTGATGCGGAAAAAGCGCTGCTAGAGGCAGCTCAGGCCAGTAACTTGCTGCAAAGAGCAGAACAAAACGCGCAGGCCGAGTTGCGCAAAATCCTGGCCAGCCTGGGCTTCACACAGGTTGTTTTTTATAAAGGCGCGTTTCCGGCCGTCACGCCTTATTCCCAGCAGATTCCCAAAGGGTTTACCATTATTAACACACCGGAACCTTGAGTATAGAAAGCAGGAAACAGGGGATAGGCACTGGTTGACGGACACATCTTCATTGAACCGCAAACAGCGCGAAGCACGCAAAGAAAATACCAGGAAATGCCTTGCGCTCTTTGTGTCCTTTGCGGTGAATGCTTAAATTGCGCTCATGACGTTCTATCAACGCCTGGTTTTCCCCATCTTAAAACGCATGGACCCAGAAATGGTGCATGATCGCACGCTGCTGGCACTGCGGCTGGCACAGCGCACGCGCCTGGGGCGGGCAGTGCTGCGACTTATTGCCGGGCCGATTCCGCAACGGCCGTTGCAAGTGTTTGGCCTCACCTTCCCAAATGAGCTGGGCCTGGCGGCCGGTTTTGACAAAGACGCCTATGGCGCGCGCGGGTTAGGGCTGCTGGGCTTTGGCCACGTGGAAGTAGGCACACTCACGCCCAGGCCACAAGAGGGCAACCCGCGCCCACGCATCTTTCGCCTGCCAGAAGACGGGGCGCTGATCAATCGCATGGGTTTCCCCAACCGGGGCGCCATCTCGGCTGTAGCGCGCCTGCACGCCCTGCAAAGGCAAAAAGGGGAAATGATTGTGGGCGTCAGCCTGGGCAAACAAAAAGCGACCCCTCTGGCAGATGCGGCGCTGGATTACATGCAGGTGATGCGCGCCGTGTACAAATACGCCGACTACCTGGCTGTCAACATCAGTTCGCCCAACACGGCCGGACTGCGTGAACTGCAAGGTGGGGAGTATTTGCACAACTTGCTGCACACCTTGCGCGTGGAAAATGGGGTGCTGGCGCGGCGGTTTGGCGTGCGGCAACGGCCGTTGCTGGTCAAAATCGCCCCCGACCTCACCTGGGCCGAGCTGGACACCATATTAGGGTGCATTCTGGCACAGCAAATAGATGGGATCATTGCCACCAACACCACACTCAGCCGCCTGAACCTGCAAAGCCCACAACAGGTTGAAAGTGGCGGCCTCAGCGGACGGCCGTTGCGCGACCCAAGCAACGCCATCATCCGTTACATTGCCCAACACACAAACAATAGTCTCCCCATCATCGGCGTAGGGGGTGTGCGCACGCCAGCCGACCTGCAAGCCAAGCTAGACGCCGGCGCCACCCTGGTACAGCTCTACACCGGCCTCATCTATGAAGGTCCCACCCTCCCCGGCCATCTGCTGCGTAACCTCAAATAAATCAGACACTTGATCAGTAAGCAGCCTTCAGCTCCGCGGGTGAAGTCTCTCTAGAGAATAAAGGCCTTAGCCAGAGTGTCTCTGGCCAAAGCCTTTATTTCTCAGGCAGCTTCCAGCAACAACCGGCGTACTTTTGCGCAGGTTAAGGCTTGATTATGACGGGCAGATAAAGGGAGATGGTTTGCACCGTCAAACCCTCTGGCAACGTGGCGCTTTGTGCATCTGGGTTCGTGAGAATCAGGTCATAAACACCCACAGCAACTGTTGCTGGCACAACAGCCGTTACCGTTGTGGCATTTACCACGGTCACCCCTGTCAGGGGAATGATAGTGCTGCCCTGGCGCAGGCTGACAGTGGCGCCCGGCATAAAGTTGCTCCCGGTCAGGGTAATTGTAGTCGCAAAACCGGTAGACAATGCAGCGGGGGTAACGGCCGTAATTTGTGGCGCATCTGCGGTTAAGAGCGTAGCCGTTAAGATCCAGGTAGTCAACGGCGCATTATTTTGCTGACCCACAAACAGGTGCAAGCCCGCGCTCAGCGGCACTTCAAAACTATAGAAGAAACCTTGTGGGGCGCGTACAACCGTATCATCTACCGAGAAAGCAATAAAGCCATCTTGCGGCATATCCACTTCTACGAGATAAACGCCACTCACGGCTGTATCCAGGCGCATCGTTGGGTTCAACCCGGCGCTGGCAGCCACACCATGCCAGGTGATGCGATTGGCTGCTGTGCCCGTAATCTGCGGCACCACATCTACCGTTAGCTCATACGCCACCCCGCTGACATTACCTGCATCATTCATCAACATCAATGCAACTCCATTAGCAGGCAGTGAAAAGGTTGCCCACAGCGTCTCATCGCCATACACCGGGTTCAAGGACAAAATGGGCGCTGCTGTTTGTAACTCATAAACCAGCAATTCCAGGCTCTCCGTCATTTGCCCCGTCACGGACAAAGACAAGTTAACTTCCGCAGGGCTGGCCGTAAACAGAGGCAAAATATCGGTGGTAAATTCGTTATTCGTGCCGCCTAAGGCGCCTCCCATTTTGTTAAATGGCAACATATCTGGCGTAGCAGCAACAAACGTAATCGTCACATCCCAATCCGCCCCCTGAACACTATCCTGGCGAATCACAAGCTCGTGGATACCCTCGGGCACATATGCGGTTATGCTGCTGGGCCCATCAACCACTTTCTGCAGGTAGTCATCATTGAGGTGAAATTGGTAACGGCCGTTATCGAGGCCAAAATCGAAGGTGTACAAACCAGAAGCAGCAAAGGGCAGTTGAATGATACTGTAACGATTGACACCAACCTGGGGTGTAGAGCGGCCGTCCCACACATAAGGCAGCGCCGGCAAGGCATAAACCGTTATCTCATAATTCAGGGCGCCGCTGTTGGCATCATCCGCCAACAGCTGGAAGAGCGTTGTACCTGCATCTAACGCCAAACTGGCCCAGTACGTTTCGCCCGCGAACAGTTGCACGTTAAAGTTACCGGTGGCAAAAGTCAGGCTATCGCCAGCGGTACCGGTTACCGTGAAAGACACATTCACAGAACTACCCTGACTCAAATGGATGGGTAACCACTCCGTGTCAAAATCGCTATCACCTAGCGGCCCCCCCATTTTCGTGTAGGGCAGGGTGTCGGTAGCTGCGCCAACCGCAGAAATATTCAAAGTCCAGTCTACCACACCCCCGCCACTTTCTTGGTCAATCACCAGGGTGTGCGTGCCAGCAGGTACATAGTAGGTCACAGAGCCATTGGCAGGCACAGTTTTCTGGATAAATTCTTCGTTGACTAAAAACTGGATCAGGCCGTCCGTTTCGTAGCTAAAGGTATACAGGCCGCTGTTAGGAAAGCTTAGGCGAATTTCGCTGTTCAGGCCATCAGGGTCGGCTACACCACTCCAACTGTAGGGAGCGGTAGGTAGATGGTACAGGGTCAGTTCAATGTTGGCACTGCCAGGGCCAGGGTTGAAGAAAAGCAGGCTGTTGTTACCTGGGGGTAATGTGTCTGTACCCCATAGGGTTTCGCCATCCTGGGCTGTGCCTTGCCAGATTGGATTACCATCAGCATCGTTAATGGCCAACAGCACGTTATCCGCTCCGCTGACGCGCCATTCCAGGTTAAAAGGCTGTGCGGCTGCAGCAGGATAGATGGACACGACAGATTCACCAGCTTGGAGGCTGCCACTAAAGTTGAAGAAGCTGGCAACGGCCGTTACCGGCATCACCGAAGCGCTCCAGTCAGTGGCGGGGTAGGCCGGGTCTTGCACGGTGAAAATTTCATGCATGCCAGCGCTGACCATGATGTCGTAGCTGCCATCAGATTGCGCCAGCAGGGCGCGCGTGGGCATGTTCTGATCGAGTAGTAGGTTAGCAAAACCCTGGGCATTTTCGATGGCAAAGCGGTAGAGGCCACTTTGTGGGAAGTTGACCATAATGCTAGAGAAGTTGCCATTGGCCAGGCCATAACCGCTCCAGTTGGCGCTGCCATTTTGCGGTACGGCCGTTACCTGCAGGTCATAACTCAGTTGGCCAACATTCCCGGCGTCGGCAATCAGGCGCAGACGGTTTAACCCGGCTGTCAACGGGAAGTTCGTCCAAATGGTCTCTGAACCGAGGATGTTATCCAAAGTATAGACCGTGGTGCTGCCGGTCGCGTTATAATATACCTCCAGGTGGAAACTATCGGTCATGCTGCCGGTGGCCGTCAGCTCCAGGTTAACAGTTTGCGCTGTATCTAGCGCGATGGGCAACCACTCCTGGTTAAAGTCGTTGCCCAAGCCACCCAGATTGCCGCCCATTTTAGCGTAAGGTAGCATATCTGGGGTGGTGGGGCCAGCAGTAATGGTGACGGACCAATCTGCCGCACCCAGGCTACTATCTTGAATGAGGTTGAGGGTATGTGTGCCCGCAGGAATATAGTAGGTAACGCTGTCTGTCTGCTCAATCGTTTTCAGCAAAAAGTTTTGGTTAACCTGGAATTGATAACGGCCGCTGGCAACGGCAAAACTGAAGGTGTACAAACCGCTGCTTGGAAAAGTGACACGGCTCTCACTATTCAACCCGGCCGGATGTGCCTTTCCTTGCCAGGTGTAACTGGGCGCAGGAAGCAGATCCACAGTCAGGCTATAACTCATGACAGCCGTGTTGCTATTTGCCGCTGTCAGACGAATAAGACTCACGCCAGCAGGCAAATCGAGTGTCGCCCAGATTAATTCACCTCCATAGACGGCGTCTAGCACGGCTTCATTGTGGCGTGTCCCAGGTGTGGTCACATCCAGCGTTAAGGTTTCCGCGGCGTTTCCCGTTAAGTTCAGCGCCAGATTGACCTGGCTGGCAGTGGCCAGGGAGATAGGCAACCACTCTTCACGGAAGCGGGGGTCGCTACCAAGTAGCCCTGTGCCAGTTTTGGTATATGGCAACGCATCAGCCGCGGCCCCTGGCCCGGAGATGTCAACACCCCAGCTTGCGCCTGCAGTAGCATCCTGGACGATAGCCAGGGTATGAGTTCCGGCTGGGACAAAGTAGGTCACGCTCGTATTCGCAACGGCCGTTTTCTGAATATACGCATCATTAACAAAAAACTGATACTTCCCAGCATCTACGCCCAAATCAAACGTATAAAGCCCACTACTCGGGAAAATGACACGCACCTCGCTGAACAACCCAACGGCAGCAGCCATTCCCTCCCAGATAAATGGCGCAGTGGGCAAATTATACATTTTCAACGAAAAGTCACTGCTTGCACTGCCGTTATTGGTCAGCGTAAACGAGTTCTGCCCTACGGTTAATGTGCCCGTTCCCCACAGCGTTTCACCAGACCTGGCCGTGCCTGTCCAGACCACCTGACTATTACTGTCAAAAATAGTCAATTCCACAGGGCCACCACCGACAATCGTCAGCGCAAAGTTAAAATCACGCGGGGTACCAAAAATGGGTACAAGCGGTTGAATGGTTTGACCCACAGCCAGCGTGCCATTCAGGGAAAAAAACAACTGTCCATTATTGGCAGCCAACGGCTTTGGACTAAAAAGCCCAACAAAAATCAAAAGTAAGCCGAAACTCAATAAAAACCAAAGCTTAGCTTTTGCAAAAGAAAGAAAATGACTCATGAGAACTACTCCTTTTCTATGTGTCAGCCATACTGCCGCCAGCTAACCCAACTCAAACCTCCTTGCTGTTCGTAGCAACTCAGACAGCGATCTACGCTGTTCGGTAGGCCTAACTGCGGCAAGACAATAAGTAACAAGGAAAAGTTATCAATCTGTTTGGTCGTGATGCTGAGTTCAGGGGATGTGCCTTGAACTTATCAGCAAGGTCCCTGTATCACCCAAAAATTCAAGCGAGTGGACAATCTATATATTACTGCAACTTTCGCTTTTGGATTCATCCATTGTGTATAATCCATTAGTCCTATTAACATAATTCATGCGTGATGACGGCTTGTCGTACATCAATCGTCGTAAAAACATAAAGCAGCTTTTCCAGGGTCAATTGTGTGATCGCGCTTGGACAATATATGGGTATAATAGCAAGCGGCAGGTAAGAAACGGCCGTATCCTTTTTACGCAAACAACCCATACCCCATTTGTGACGTTACAAACAGGCCACAGGCAAACGCCTGCGCAAAACCTTAACCCGATTGGTCACCCATCGGCCAATCCCACCTATTTCCAAACTGGAGGCAACTATGAGCGAAAGATTTAAAGTCACCTACTCCACTCTGGCCAGCCCAGACCCCCGGCTGCACCAGCTTTATGAAGAAGCCGTCGTCCAGGCCAAAGCCAACTTCGGCAAAAACTACCCTATGTTCATCAACGGCGAAGAACGCTTCAGCGAAAAAGTTTTCGAGAAACGCAGCCCCATTAACCTCGATTGGGTCATGGGAACCTTCCAATACGGCACCGTGCAAGACGTAAACGATGCCGTAGCCGCTGCCAAAGCCGCCTTTCCGGCATGGAGCCGTCGCCCCTGGCAGGAGCGCGTCGCCCTCATCCGCAAAGCCGCCGACCTGATCAGCGACCGCCTGTTCGAGATGGCCGCCAACATGAGCCTGGAAATCGGCAAAAACCGTCTGGAAGCCCTGGGTGACGTAGAGGAAACGGCCGATCTCTTCCGCTACTACGCCGACGCCATCGAGAAGAACAACAACTTCAACTTCCCTCTGCTCTCTGAAAGTGAAAAACACCACAACCGCAGCGTCCTGAAACCCTACGGCGTTTGGGTAGTCATCTCCCCCTTCAACTTCCCCGGTGCGCTTGCCGGCGGGCCGGCCAGCGCCGCCCTGGTCGCCGGCAATACCGTCATCCTCAAGCCCGCTACCGACACCCCCCTCACCGCCTGGTTCATTACCCAATGCCTGCGCGATGCCGGCATTCCCACGGGTGTGTTCAATTTCATTACCGGAAGCGGCCGTGTTGTCGGCCAATCCTTGCTTGATCACCCAGACGTAGCTGGCGTCACCTTCACCGGCAGCTACGAGGTGGGCATGCACATCTTGCGCACCTTTGCCACAGCCAGATACCCCCGCCCCGTCATTGCCGAAATGGGCGGCAAAAACCCGGTCATCATCAGTAAAAAAGCCGACCTGGACAAAGCCGCCATGGGCGTCATGCGCTCTGCTTTTGGCCTGCAGGGGCAAAAATGCTCTGCTTGCTCGCGCGTCTACGTCCATGCCGATGTCAAAGAAGCGTTCATGGAAAAACTGCTGGCGCTCACCAGCCAGATCAACGTCGGTGATCCCACCATCAAAGAAAACTGGATGGGGCCGGTTGCCAATCAGAGCGCCTATGAGGATTATCAAAAATTCGTCGCTGACCTGCGCGAACATGGAAACGTGGTTTTTGGCGGCAAAACGCTCGAAGTCCCAGGCTATAATGGGTACTTTGCCGCCCCCACCATTGTAGATAACCTGCCCCTGGACCATCCCCTGTGGAAAGTGGAGATGTTCCTGCCCATCGTCACCATCGCGCCCTTTGCCGATCTGGAAGAGGCTATGGCGCTGGCCAATGACGTGGAGTATGGCCTGACGGCCGGTTTCTTCAGCCAGGATGAGGCGGAAATTCAGTGGTGGCTAGACAACATCGAAGCGGGTGTGCTTTACGTCAATCGTCCCAGCGGCGCAACCACCGGTGCCTGGCCTGGCTACCAATCCTTTGGCGGCTGGAAGGGCAGCGGCTCCACTGGCAAAGCAGCCGGCAGCTTCTACTACGTGCAACAATACATGCGTGAACAAAGCCAGACAATCGTAGACTAGCAAACCAGCAATTAGCTCCAGGCGATTAGCTGTTGGCTTCATCCTCGCTAACAGCTAATCGCTGCCTTGAAAATGACTGCGGACGACTGACGGCAGACCGCCCATCACGAGCAAAATAGTGGTTGGCGGTCACCGGTCGGCAGTCAAATGACTACCTATGAACAACAAACTTCTAACAATGTCACAAGCAGTCAGCCGGTTTGTAAACGATGGCGATGTCGTCGCCATTGAGGGGTTTACTGCTTTTATCTGTTTTGCCGCCGGACACGAAATCATCCGCCAAAAAAAGCAAGAGCTAACGCTGGTGCGCATGACGCCCGACCTGATTTATGACCAGATGGTTGCCGCTGGTGTTGCCAAGAAGATGATTTTCAGCTACCTGGGTAACCCCGGCGTGGGTAGTTTGTACGCCATTCGCCGCGCCGTGGAAAAGGGTATCCCCCGCCCCCTGGAACTGGAGGAGTATTCCCACTTTGGCATGGTGGCGCGCTATCTGGCCGGAGCCAGCAATCTACCTTTCTTTCCGCTGCGCAGCTACACCGGCAGCGACATGCTGGCCGCCAACCCGCTGATTCAGTTTGTGCAAAGCCCGTATGGAGATGGCGAAATTGCCGTTGTGCCGCCGCTGAAACCGGATGTGGCTTTTTTGCACGCCCAGCGCGCCGACGCGCAAGGCAACACGCAGTTGTGGGGGTTGCTGGGAATGCAGAAAGAGGTGGCCTTTGCCGCGAAGAAGGTTGTGATTGTCGTAGAAGAGGTGGTGGAAGAAGCAGTCATTCGCCGAGACCCCAACCGCACGCTGATTCCGGGGCTGATTGTGGATGCGGTGGTGCATGAGCCGTTTGGCGCACACCCTAGCTATGTCCAGGGGTATTATGACCGGGATAATGCGTTTTATCTGGATTGGGGTGAACAGTCGAAAACGGCCGAATCTACCGACGCCTGGCTGCAAGAATGGGTGTACGGTGTGCCCGACCGCGCCGCTTACTTGCAAAAACTCGGCCAGGAGCGGTTGGCCAGCCTCAACCCCGGTGAAATGTGGTCAGGAGAGGTGAATTACGGCCGTTATGCTTAGTTCCGTAACCGGGAGTCCATCTTCGGTAATTCGTAAAGAGACGCCGCTGCAAAATTCCCTCGGATTATGAATAGTAGCCACCCACGATAAACATCAATCAATAACTACCCACTCCAGAGGTCAGCGCAAATGCCGCCAGAATCGAGTAAATAACACCCATTAGCGCGATATAAGCAGCAATTTATTCAGTATCTAAAAAAGCCCATGACCCAACCTACCGAATATACTCCATCCGAACTGATGATCGTCAATGCGGCGCGCGCGCTGAAGGGAAAGCGCGTCGTTTTTGTAGGCGTTGGCCTGCCCAACATCGCCTGCAATCTGGCACGCCGGAGCCATTCGCCAGAGATGGAATTGGTTTACGAAAGTGGCGTCTTCGGCGCCCACCCTGCCCGTCTGCCCCTTTCCATTGGTGACCCCACGCTGGTGAGTGACGCAACGGCCGTTACCAGCATCGCCGACCTCTTCATGCTCTACCTGCAAGGTGGGCTGATTGAGGTAGCCCTGCTCGGTGGCGCGCAAATTGATCGCTACGGCAACCTGAACACCACCGTTGTTGGTGACTACGCGCAACCAAAAACCCGCCTGCCCGGTTCCGGCGGCGCCTGCGAAATCGCCATTAACGCCAGAGAGATTTTCATGATCATGCGTCTAAACAGGCGCGCCTTTGTAGAAAAGCTAGACTTCCGCACCAGCCCCGGCCATTTAGACGGCGGCAATGCGCGGCAGAAGCTGGGCATGCCCGGTCTCGGCCCACAGGTCGTCATCACCGACCGCGCCCTCTTCACCTTCGATAACCCCGAACGGGAGATGATGCTCACCGAGGTTGCCACAGGCGAAACGGCCGAATCCATCCAATCCCACATCGCCTGGCCCCTGCGCATTTCACCCGACCTGCGCCAGATGACCCCGCCTACCCCCACAGAACTTGCCATCATCCGCCAGGAGCTAGACCCTGCCGGCCTCTACCGCTAACAAAAGCACGAAGCACAAAGCGTGTAGGCAACGAGGTCTACCCCATCACCCCGCAAATAGGCTAAACTTAAGCACAACAAGCATAAACCAATACGGCGTTCTAGAAGTTTGTGGGCTTGACCTGAAGCACAGCACCCTAACAATCCCTTTTCACATTTCACCCTTCACGTCAGCACAAACTCCTAAAACGCCCCCAATTCCCACCAACAGGAGCAACTGACCTATGGCAAACGGACAAGCTGCACAGCCCGTAACCGAACCCGTCCACACCCGCGCCCCCTACTGGCAAGACGTGCCAGACGAAAAATGGATGGATTGGCGCTGGCAAATGAGCAACCGCCTCAACACCGTACAAGAGCTAGAGCGCGTGATTAATCTCACCGACTCTGAGCGCAGAGCATTAGATAGCAAGGGGCTATTCCGTGTGGACATTACCCCCTACTTTGTCAGCCTCATTGACCCAGACGACCCGCACTGCCCCATCCGCAAACAGGTCATTCCCACTGACAAGGAGCTGGTTCCTTTTCAATCCATGATGGAAGACTCACTGGCCGAAGACAAGCACTCCCCTGTGCCGGGGCTGGTTCATCGCTACCCCGACCGCGTGCTGATGCTGGTGACGACGCAATGCGCCAGCTACTGTCGCTACTGCACGCGCAGCCGCATTGTGGGCGACCCCACGCAAACATTTAGCCGCAAGGAATTCGATGACCAGATTGCCTACATCGAGCGCACGCCACAAATCCGCGACGTGCTGCTTTCCGGCGGTGACCCGATGGTGCTGGCACCCAAGCTGCTGGACATGATTTTGGCCCGCCTGCGCGCTATTCCCCATGTAGAAATCATTCGCATTGGTTCGCGCGTGCCCGTCTTTTTGCCCATGCGCGTGAATGCGGAATTTTGCGATATGGTGCAAAAGTATCACCCGTTCTGGCTGAACATTCACGTTAACCATCACAAAGAGATTACGCCAGAATTGGCGGCCGCGATGGATCGCCTGACGCGCGCGGGCGTGCCGGTGGGCAATCAATCGGTGCTGCTGGCCGGGGTCAATGACTCGGTGCATTTGCAGCGCAAGTTGATTCATGAGCTGGTGAAGATTCGTGTACGGCCGTATTACCTCTACCAGTGCGATCTCGTCGAAGGCTCCGGCCATTTACGCACCACCGTCAGTAAAGGGATCGAAATCATGGAAGGGTTGCGCGGCCACACCTCTGGCTACGCCATTCCCACCTACGTGGTAGATGCTCCCGGTGGCGGCGGCAAAATTCCCGTCACACCCAACTACGTGCTGGCGCAGGCGCCCGGCAAAGTAGTGCTGCGCAACTTCGAGGGCTTCATTACCACCTATACCGAACCCACCGACTATGACCCCACGGAAATTCTGGCACAAGAAGCACTGATTGCGCGCCGCCCAGAGCCAGGGCAAGAGGGTATCACCAGGCTGCTGGCAGGAGAGCAGATGTACATTGAGCCAGCCGGCTTTGCCGAAACGCGCGCCCGCGGCGGCTCAGAACATCGCTTGCGCAGCAGCGACATTGCGCAAAAATGGCAACCGCTGGGCGTTGGCGCAATTGACCACGCCCAAGAGCGCGTTGCCCTGGAAGCACCGAAAGAGGAATAGGCTTCTAACTCTTGCAGGAATCTCTGCCACTTGTAAAGGAGAGGGATTCCTCCCCATTCGACTGCGCTCAGGGCCGCAGGCTCCGCTCGGAATGACAGGCAAAGCGTTAAGTTAAGAAGAGTTATTTTACGATGTAATCCTCACACAAAAAAAGCTATGCACTACCAACATCCACACGGGCAGGTTTTTTATCGCAAAATGGGGCATGCGCGCCCAGAGGTTTCGCATGGAGAAGGCATTTACCTGTGGGACACGCACGGCAAGCGGTACATGGATGGCTCTGGCGGGCCAATTGTGGTAAATGTGGGACACGGCCGTTCTGAAGTAACCGCCGCCATGCAAGAACAGGCGCAAAAAGTGGCCTACGTGCACGCCACCATGTTCAGCAGCGGGGTGCTGGAACAATACGCCGCGGAGATAGCCCCCCTGCTGCCCCTGCCGGACGCCAAAATCTACCCCCTCAGCAGTGGCTCCGAAGTTGTGGAAGGGGCCATCAAGCTGGCGCGGCAAATTCAGATGGCGCGGGGGCAACACGGCCGTTTCCAGATCATCAGCCGCAGCCAGAGCTACCACGGCACCACCTTTGGCGCCCTGGCCGCCAGCGGGCGCGTGGGCATGCGCGCCCCCTACTTGCCGATGATGCAAGACATGGTGCATATCCAGCACCCCTACCCATACCGTCATCCCGCCAGCGGTGCAGAGCTGGCAGCGCGCCTGGAAGAAGCGATACAAGCCCTGGGCGCCGAAAGCGTGGCCGCCTTTCTGGCCGAACCCATCAGCGGCGCGGGGCTGGGAGCAATTGTGCCCCCAGACGACTACTGGCCACACATCCGCGACATTTGCGACCACTATGGGGTGCTGCTGATTGCCGACGAAGTGCTGGTGGGCATGGGGCGCACCGGCAAATGGTGGGGCCTGGAGCATTGGGCGGTGCAGCCAGACATTCTCGTCACGGCCAAGGGCGTGGCAGGCGGCTACTTCTCCTTTGGCTTTGTGGCCGCCAAAGGAGAGGACGTACAGCTCATTTATGAAAAGCTGGGCGACTTCAACCACGGGGGCACGTTTAGTCACCATGCCGTCGGCGCGGCAGCAGCGCTGGCTACATTGCACATCATTCAGCGCGAGAATCTGGTGCAAAATGCGGCGCGCGTGGGCGCTTACCTGGGGCAAAAGCTGCAGCACACCTTCAGCGAACATCCCCATGTGGGAGATGTGCGCGGGCGCGGGCTATTTTGGGCGCTGGAGCTGGTGCAAGACCGGGAGACAAAAGCGCCTTTTCCCGCGGCGCGCAAGCTGGCGCCGGCGCTGCACAAGGCAGCTTTTGACCTGGGGCTAATCGTCTACTATTCGCAGGGGGTGGCCGACGGCAAAAACGGCGACCTGATCATGCTCGGCCCGCCGCTGATTATCACCGAAGCCCAGGTGGATGAGATGGTGGGGATTTTGGCAACGGCCGTACAAAGAGAGATTGGCGATTAGAGATTGAAGCCCTTCCCAGTCTCTAATCGCCAATCTCTAATTCGCTCATCTCCAATCCCGGTTCACGACGCTCAATATACGCTCGTTCCTGGCACTGCGTACATTCAGCCGTGCTCTGATTAATTTCCACCATCAGGCCGCCACACTTCTGGCAGAGCTGTGGCAGCGGCTTTTTCCAGCTCGTCCACTCACACGCCGGGTAATTGGCGCAGCCATAGAAGACGCGCCCCTTCTTGGTGCGCTTGACAATCAGCTCACCGCCACAGCTGGGGCAGGTGACCCCCACCTTCTCAACGATCTGCTCCGTGTGGCGACAGGCGGGAAAGTTGCTACAGCCAATAAAACGGCCGTAACGCCCCTGGCGGTAGACAAGTGGATTACCGCACAATGGGCACGGCCGTCCCACTTCTTCTGGCTCTTCCTTCAAGTCAATCTTCGGGATCGCCCAATCCGCCTTTTGCAGGTCATCGGAAAAGCTCTGGTAAAATCTGGCAATCACCGGAACCCAGGGCTTGCCTTCAGCAATTTCGTCTAGTTCATCCTCCAGGCGCGCCGTAAAGTCCACCGACAAAATTTCCGGGAAGTGCGTCACTAGCAAATCGGTCACCAGAAACCCCGTCTCCGTGGGAACCAGGCGCTTATCCTGGCGTTCCACATAGCCACGCTGCTCAATGGTTGAGAGAATAGCGGCATAAGTGCTGGGACGACCAATGCCATGTTCCTCCAGCGCCTTCACCAGGGTTGCTTCGGTATAGCGTGGCGGTGGCTGCGTAAAGTGCTGCTCCGGCAGCAGCTTCAGCAAATTGAGCGGCTCGCCGCTGCGCAAGTCAGAAGGCACGGCGCTTTCGCCATTTTCGTCTACCGCATCCTCGGACTTCATCTCCTCATAAAGCGCCAAAAAGCCGGGGAAGCGTAGTGTAGAACCAGAAGCGCGGAAGAGATACGGCCGTTGCGGCACCTCCACCTGTGTCTCTCCCGCGTAAATGTCGGCCGAAATGGTATCATATTGCGCCGAAGCCATCTGGCTGGCGACAAAGCGCTCCCAGATCAGGCGATACAGGGCGTACTCATCCCGCTTGAGGAACTGCTTCATCTTTTTTGGCGTGCGTCGCACCGAGGTGGGGCGAATTGCCTCGTGGGCTTCCTGCGCTGTTTTCGAGCGCGTTTTATAGACTGGCGGGCTGTCTGGCACGCTTTCGGCGCCCCACTCTTCAATGATAAAAGCACGCGCCTCCTCCTGCGCCTCTTTGGCCACCGTCACGCTGTCGGTACGCATGTAGGTAATCAGGCCGGTGCTACCTTCCTGGCCAATGTCCACCCCTTCATAAAGCGTTTGCGCCACGCGCATGGTCTTGGTGGCGCCAAAATTCAGCCGCCGCGATGCTTCTTGCTGCAAGGTGCTGGTGGTAAAAGGGGCTGCCGGCCGGCGCGAGCGTTTGCCCAGACGCACTTCGCCCACGTGCCAGGCCGCTTTTTCTAGCGCTGCCAGGTGGGGATGCACGTCTTCCTGGTTGCGCAGCAGCGGCTCTTCGCCCCGGAATTTGACCAGTTTGGCTGTGAAGGACGGCCGTTTGCCATTCTCCTGTTGCTTTAGCTCCGCCTCAATTGTCCAATACTCTTGCGAGACAAACGCCTCAATCTCCCGCTCCCGCTCCACCACCTGGCGCAAGGCCACCGACTGCACACGCCCGGCGGAAAGCCGACTGCGCACTTTGCGCCACAGTAACGGGCTAAGGTTATAACCTACCAGGCGGTCCAAAATGCGCCGCGCCTGCTGCGCATCCACGCGGCGCATGTCAATTTCGCGCGGCGCGGCAAAGGCAGCCTCAATGGCCGGGCGCGTAATCTCCTGAAAGACCACGCGCTTCGTGCGCACCGGGTCCATTTCTGCTGCTTCGCGCACGTGCCAGGCAATCGCCTCCCCTTCGCGGTCAGGGTCAGTAGCCAGGTAAATTTCTTTGGCTTTGGCGGCCGCCTCTTTTAGCTCTTTGACAATCTGTCGCTTGTCGTTAGAGACGCGATACTCTGGGGCAAAGTCATGTTCCACGTCTACGCTCAGGCGCGACTTCAGCAGGTCGCGCACGTGCCCGACGCTGGGTTTCACCACGTACCCTTTGCCCAGGTAACGGCTGATGGTTTTGGCCTTGGCCGGGGATTCTACCACCACCAGTTTGCCTGCCAGACGGCCGTTATCTGCCGAGGCGGCGGCGCGGCGTGGCGTGGGTGTGTTTGCCGTCTTTTTGGCGGCTGTCTTTTTGTTTGCCGGCTTGCCCTTTTGGACGGGCGCTTTCTTTTTGGTTATGGCCGTTGCGGCAACGGCCGTTGGCGCCAGCTTGGGCAGCGCATCATGAGCCGGCGTATGACCCCGCAAGTAAATCGCAGCGCCGCAGACGGCGCAGCGGCCTCGCGTCGCCGGCGAGCCATTACTGGCCCATTCCGGCTTAGCATCCAGCATCGGCCGTTTTTCTCTGCACTTCAGGCAATATCCAATTAAGGTTTCTTCACTCATAAGCAATCAGCTAAAAGATTCCAGAGGCGTCCCCTCGAACCCATCCACCAATTTTTTCACCAGTGGAATCTGATCCTTGTGCACCACCAAAATCGCGTCTGTGGTATTGACCACAATCAATCCCTCCACGCCCACCACGGCCAGCAATTTATGCGGCTCATAGTTGTATATCAGGCAATCGCGACTCTCATTTGCCACCACCAGCCCCTGCACCACATTCGCCGACGGTTGCGGGTTAAGGGCCTCTTTCAGCGCATATAGCGTACCAGGGTCACTCCAGCCCATTTCACTATGCAGCACCAGCGCTGCTTCGCTGGGGATGTGCTGCAAAATGGCGTCATCAAAACTTTGCGCTGCCAGTTGCGGGTAAATGGTTTGCAGCATTTGGGCGTAATGGGGCTGGCCAATAGCCGCCTCTATCTGCGCCAACTGCTGCCACATCTGTGGCTGGTAAGTCTGATAAAGATGGCGCACGTAGCCCAACGTCGTCACAAAGTAGCCAGTATTCCACACATGCGTCTTTTCCGCAAACATACGGCGGCACGCTTCTAGCGGGGGACGGTAAGTAAGTGATTGGAAGCGATAATAAGGTTGCCCTTGCACATCGCCCAATTTATCTCCCAGGCCGATCCAACCCAGGTTCTCATTGGCAAAGCGGGGCGTTTCCCCAATGAAGAGGATGTTGGCCAGTCTGCCTGCTAATAACTTTTCTGCTGCTGCCAGCACGCGCAAGAAGTTGGGCACATTGTCCATATAGTTGTCGCCCCACAAGATGGTAATAGGTTCTTCTTCCAGGCTGTCTGTTGTTGCCTGCGAGAGGTGGGCAATGGCCAGACCAACCGCAGCAGCCAGGTCGCGACGCGCCGGTTCACCAATGACGTTTGTGGGGGGTAAGTCGGGTATCTGGCGGCGGATGATGTCCGCGTAGCGTTCGTTCGTGGAGATGAAAATGTTGTGCAAACCATAGGTTTGGGAAACGCGCGCAACTGCCAGTTGCAGGGTGGATTTATCGCCGATGATTGGCTCAAACTGCTTGGGAGACTTTTGGCGGCTGATGGGCCAAAGACGACGGCCAGAACCGCCAGCAAAAATAATAATTTTCATAGTGCCTCGCCTGAAAATGACCACCGACCGCCAACCACCGACCGCAATTTTGTCAGTGATGGGCGGCCTGCCATCTGCCGTCGGCGGTCAGAAATTCGTAAAGCATCTTGTCTAGCGTAACTATTGTGCAATCAGAGCCGAAATGGCTCAAAAATACGAAAAACAAATGCCTTTGAAAAACGGTAGGGGCAATTGAATCACCCCATTGCCAAAACGCAGGGAGCGGCCTGCGTAACAACTCTGCTCAGTGAA
>CALEAD010000073.1 GCA_937943625.1 uncultured Anaerolineae bacterium
GATGTTTGTATGTGACTCATGGCGACCTCGTTGTGAAATGTCGCTATGAGCCTGCCACTATTGAGCAGGTTGTAAAGGTTCGACTTTTATTTTTGGCGATTTTTCATGAAATCGCTTCTGATTGTGCAAAACTTACGCTAAGGTAACCATGATTCTTACTTCCTTGCCCACTGAACTACAACTGGCTGACTGGGCCTGTGGCATGAGCCGCTCTGTGCTGCGGCAAATGATCGCGACTGTTTCCCGCCCTGGCATCATTTCCTTTGCTGGCGGGTTGCCAGACCCGGATCTCTTCCCCCGCGCTGAATTTGCTGACGCCATAGCCCGCGTGCTGGCAACGGACAAATTTGCCTTGCAATATCGCCCGCCGCTGCCAGAGCTGAAGGAGCAGATTGTGCAGCTAATGGCGCAGCGCGGCGTGGCCTGCACAGCCGAGCAAATTTTTCTGACCACTGGCGCACAGCAGGGGCTAGACGTACTGGCGCGCCTGCTGTTGAACCCCGGCGGGCAGGTGTTGCTGGAGGAGGCCGTGTATCCTGGCGTGCAACAGGTAGTGGCGCCGATGCAGCCGCGTATCCTGCCTGTGCCTACCGACTTGCGCAGCGGCATGGATGTAGACGCAGTCGAGGCGCACCTGTGGCGCGGCGCGCGACCGGCCTTTATCTATGCCATTAGCGACGCGCATAACCCGCTGGGGGTGAGCATTAGCGTGCAAAAGCGGCAGCAACTGGTGGCGCTGGCGCGACAATACGGCGTGCCAATTGTTGAGGATGACCCGTATGGCTTTTTGCATTACGAGCAGGCGTCTGTGCCGCCAATGCGCGCCCTGGATGAGGAATGGGTCTTTTACCTGGGTTCTTTTTCCAAAATTATTGCGCCGGCGCTGCGTCTGGGGTGGGTGGTGGCCCCTCCCGCTTTGCTGCCGAAGCTGACGGTGGTGAAGGAAGCGGGGGACCTGGAGTCTTCGGCGCTGATACAGCGGGCAGTGTCGGCGTATCTGGCAGCGGACCATTTGCCGGCTCACTTGCGGCGGCTGCGGCAAGAATATGGCCGTCGGCGGGACGTGATGCTGGCGGCAATTGCACGCTATTTTCCCGCCGGGTCGCGCTGGACGGTGCCTATGGGCGGAATGTTTATTTGGGTTGAGTTGCCCGCGTACATGGACACGGCCGTTTTGCTGCAAACGGCCGTTGATCAAGAACAGGTTGCCTACATCCCCGGTTACGCCTTTGCTGTGCCGGGGCACACCGTCACCAACTGCCTGCGCCTGAACTTTTCCCACAGCACCCCGGATATGATCGAAGAAGGCATTGCCCGGCTGGGGCGGGTGTTTGCGTAAATGAAAACCGTAGCGCGGTTTTCCAAACCGCGTATCGAACTGGAAGTTCGATTTACGAATGTAACGCAGGTTACCAAACCTGCACGTACCAACCAGGTTTGGCAACCTGGCTCACATTTACAAACGGTCGTCGGCGGTCGGCGGTCATTTACGAAGGAGGTAGACCAATGGAAGACTTTTTACCAATTCGTGGCATGGATCATGTCGAGTTTTATGTTGGCAATGCACGGCAGGCGGCGCACTATTACCGCACCGGTTTTGGCTTTGCCCTGGTGGCCTACAGCGGCCTGGAAACGGGCAATCGCCGCACCGCCTCTTACGTCATGCAGCAGGGGCAAATTCGCCTGGTGCTGACAACGGCGCTGGGACCAGATGACCCAATTGCGCGCCACGTGCATCTGCATGGGGATGGTGTGGGTGTGATTGCCATGGAAGTGCCAGATGCAGCCAGCGCCTACCGCGAATCTACGCGGCGTGGCGCGACGGGGGCAATTCTGCCCACAGAAGTGACCGACGAATGTGGCGTGCTGCGCTACTCCGCCATTCGCGCTTATGGTGATACGCTGATTAAGTTTGTGCAGCGCGATGGGTACGAGGGGGCGTTTGCCCCTGGTTACGTGGCGCGAGCGCAAGGGGTAGATGGGGGCGGCAACGGCCGTTTTGCTCACAAAGGGTATGGTCTGGCTGCCATTGACCACATAGTTGGCAACGTCGAGCTAGGGGCCATGAACCGTTGGGTAGACTTTTTTGCCCACACCATGGGCTTTAGCCAGCTTGTCCACTTCGACGACCAGGACATCTCCACCGAATACAGCGCCCTCATGTCCAAAGTGATGCAAAACGGCAGCGGCAAGGTCAAATTTCCCATCAACGAACCCGCCGAAGGCAAGAAAAAGTCACAAATCCAGGAATATCTGGACTACTACTACGGGCCAGGGGTACAACATCTGGCGCTTTCTACCGGTGACATCATCAGCGCCGTAGAAAAGCTGCGCGAGAGCGGCATTGAATTTTTGCGCGTGCCAACCACCTACTATGAAACGCTGGAAGAGCGCGTGGGCAAAATTGATGAGCCCATAGACAAACTGGCCGAGCTTGGCATTCTGGTAGACCGCGACGAAGAGGGGTATCTGCTGCAAATTTTCACCCGACCTGTGCAAGACCGGCCCACCGTCTTTTACGAGATCATTGAGCGTCATGGCTCTCGTGGTTTTGGCAAAGGCAACTTCAAGGCGCTTTTTGAAGCCATTGAGCGTGAACAGGCCCTGCGCGGCAATTTGTGATGCGGGTACACAGTTGTGTGCTAACTTTTGGAGGTAGAGATGACGTATTATTATCGCTCAGGCAGCATTCCCCCTAAGCGGCATACGCAGTTTCGCCAGGCAGATGGCTCTTTGTACCATGAAGAGGTGATGGGCATTCATGGCTTTGCCGGGATTCAATCTATTTTGTACCACATTCACCCGCCAACGGCCGTTGCCCGCATTCTCGATCCCTTCCCTGCGCAGATTCCTTATGTAGACGAAGAGCTGCGCCCCCGCCACCTGCGTGGCGCGCAGGTCAGCAGCGAAGGCGACGCCATTACCAGCCGCGTGCCCCTCATGGGTAACAGCGATGTCGTGCTATACCTGGCCCATCCCACCGAGGCCATGCCCTACTGGTACAAATTTGCGCATGGCGACGACGTGCTGTTCATTCATGACGGCACAGGCACACTGGAAACCCAGTTTGGCTTGCTGCGCTACCGCCCCGGTGACTATCTGGTCATTCCTACCGGCGTCATCTGGCGACTTTTGCCAGATGTGGACGTGGCCCAGCGCATGTTAGTCGTGGAATCTTATGGCCACGTTGTGCCGCCCAGGCGCTACCTCAACAACTATGGCCAATTTTTGGAGCATTCCCCCTACTGTGAGCGCGACATTCGCGCGCCAGAAGAGCTGATTACCCAAGACCTGGCCGGCGAGTTTGAGGTGCGTGTGAAGGCGCGGGGCCTCATCAACCGTTTTGTCTACAAACACCACCCGCTAGACGTAGTCGGGTGGGATGGCCATCTCTGGCCCTACGCCTTCAACATTGCCGACTTTGAGCCGATTACCGGGCGTGTGCATCAGCCGCCGCCCGTCCACCAAACCTTCGACGGGCCGGGCTTTGTGCTTTGCTCCTTTGTGCCGCGCCTGTATGATTACCATCCCCTGGCCATTCCCGCGCCTTACAACCATTCCAACGTAGACTCCGATGAAGTGCTGTACTATGTGGAAGGGGATTTTATGTCGCGCAAAGGGGTAGAGCGCGCCTCGTTTACCATTCATCCGAATGGCATCCCGCATGGGCCGCATCCAGGCAAATATGAAGGCTCCATCGGCAAACGGGGTACGGATGAGTATGCTGTGATGGTAGATACCTATCGTCCTTTGCGCCTGACCTCTCATGCGCTGGTCGTGGAGGACAAGGGTTATGCGTTTAGCTGGTTAAAGACGGACTGATGTGCCATAATGGGCTGCATGTAATTGTCAGGAAGAGGAGAGTTCACCTGCGGCCGTCACTACCTGTAGCGCGGTTTTCCAAACCGTGTATCGAACGGGAAATTCATTGACGAAGGAGTCACCGAATCTGCACCGACCAGGTTTGGTAACCTGGGCTACACATACAGCCATCTACAGTCGGCGATCTGCGGTTAGCCTTCGGTGGCTCTTTTTAGAGGAGCTAATGCGTATAAGTGTTACTGCTTTGTTACTGTTGCTCACGCTATTTCTCGTTGCGTTGGCGTTGGTGCTGTTGCTAGGCTGGTCTTTGGCGCTGGGCTGGCTGTTGACGCAGTTTGTGCCTGCGCTTAGCCTGTTTGAAGGCGGTTTGCTGGTGATGTTGGCAACGCTTGCTGTGGCTTACCTGGCAGCCCGCATTGCATCTGCGCTGTATGAAATTACTAACCTTTCCCCATCAGAATTTGCAGATGGGGAAGAGGCGTGGGAGGAAGTTTTTCCCCTGGAGCAGTTTCAGCAGGCCGGTAACCCCCTCACCTGGGAGGTTTTTTTCAAGCACAGGTTGGCAAATTGGGTCTATATAGACATCAGCACAGAATTGCGCAGCGCACACCTGGCAAACCCTGGGCAGCGCGAGGCATTAGCCCTGCGTCTGACAGATGTGGCTTTTGATGTGCTAAAAGGGTGTAAGCGTGTCTCTCCCGTTTCGCTGACGCTGGCGGCCATGAAAAAGGAGATGGAGCGCACGGGCCAACGGCCGTATGACGATGACATTTTGCAAATTGCCGTTGGCGCAACCAATTTGCTGCTTGCTTCTGATGCAGAGCTGGCCCAGGTCGCGCGGCAAAAACGATGGGGGGAACTTTTCGATGGTGATTGATCCAAATAAACTGGCCAATCAAGAACGGTATAAGCTGCTGGTGGGAGCGATTGTGCCGCGTCCCATTGCCTGGGTGAGCACCATGAGCGCAGACGGCAGGCTGAACCTGGCGCCGTTTAGCTATTTTACGGCCGTTTGCCCCAATCCGATGACTCTTCTCTTTTGCCCCGGCTGGTCAGCCGAGCGCAACCGGCGCAAGGATACCTGGATTAACGTGGAGCAGACGGGTGAATTTGTCGTAAACATCGTGAACGAGGACACAAAAGAGGCAATGAACCTCACGGCTACCGAGTTTGACCAGGGAGAAAACGAGTTTGTGTGGGCCGGCGTGACGCCCGCCCCCAGCACGCGCATTGTCGTGCCCCGCGTGGCCGAGTCGCCGATTTCGTTTGAGTGCAAGGTGCAGCGAATTGTGGTGGTGCATGATGGGCCAGGGGGCGGCGCAGCCGTGTTTGGCGAAGTGGTGGCAGTGCATGTGCGCGACGATTTGCTGGAAAACGGCCGTATCCTTCCCCACTTGCTGCAACCAATCGGCCGTATGGCTGGCGACGCTTACGCCCACATCAATGACTTCTTTTTCATGCGTCGCGTCCCCCCGCCCACCTGAATCCCACTTGCCTGAGGGTCAATGGTCACTATACTAGCGGCAAGAGGCAATAGGCAAGAAGCAACCTGTAATCGGTAACCTGCCTTTTCCTGGTTGGAGTTAACAATGGTTCCAATTTACCGCAGTGATGGCGAATGGGTAGCTGTTTACGAAAAAGGGCATCTCTTTAACATAGACGGAGAGTGGATCGGTTTTGTGCGTGGGCGCGAAGTATATGACCCCACCGGCGTCTACCTGGGCTTTCTCAGCAATGACCGGCGGCTGCTGCGCAAGCGCAGCATGGCCGAAGTGCGTCCCCGCCTACAGCCCCCCTCTCAACCGGACAAACCGGAAATACCTGCCGCCATGCCCCTGGCTCCTATGCTGCCGGCATTACCTTACTCTATCATAGATATGTTTGAGGAGTTTCCCGAACGGCTGCTTTTTGTTTCCGACACGCGCCCGGATATGGAATGAACCATAAAGCGTGAACTATGAAACATCAGCCGTAACAGATTACGGATGCTGTCCAACAGTCCCATGAACGCAAAACCTGTCCATGAATCTCGCGTGACACTTACCCAACTCATGGGGCCGCAGGATGCCAACATGCTTGGCAACGTGCATGGCGGCATCATCATGAAGCTGTGCGACGAAGCTGGCGGCATGGCGGCTTCTAAGTTTGCCCGCCGTCCTGCGGTCACGGTAGCAGTAGACTCGATGGCCTTCCATTCCCCTGTGCACATTGGCAACCTGTTGACCGTGCAGGCCGAAGTGACCTGGACGGGGCGCACCTCAATGGAAACGCGCGTGGTCGTTACGGCTGAAGATGTGCTGACCGGTGCAGTGACGCACACCAATACCGCCTATTTTGTCTATGTGGCGCTGGATGAAAACGGCCGTCCCACGCCCGTGCCCCCGCTGTTGTGCGAAACGGAAGCAGAGCGCGAGAGCCTGGCGCGCGCAGAAATGCGGCGGCAGCTTCGCCTGCAAATGCGCGATCACCAATAGCCATGAGCGATAGCCAGCCTACCCCTACCGCAGAATCTGACTCAGAGCGCGCTCCCTTGCGCTCGCAGTTGCTCGATTTGCTCAAGAGTGCCCCCGCTGGCCGCATTTCCTCTTTGCCAGACGTTGACCAGGGCATTGAAGACGCCGATCCTTTTCCCTTTCTCGCCATTGTAGGGCAGCAAGAGATGAAGCTGGCGCTGCTGTTGGCGCTCATCAACCCGCACGTGGGGGGCGTACTGCTGATTGGTCCGCGCGGTACGGCCAAGACAACGGCCGTGCGTGCGCTCACCGACCTGCTGCCCAACGTGCGCCGCAGCCTGTGTCTGTACGGCTGTACGGAAGAAATGGTAGAACGAGACGGCATGAGCGCCATTTGTGATGCCTGCGCGCAGAAATATGGCTACGGTCAGCCGCTTAGCGTAGAAGACAAAGTGCGTCTTTTAGAGCTGCCGCTGAACGCGCGCCTGGAAGACGTGGTGGGCGGCATCAACGAACGCATTGCTCTGGAGCAGCAGCGTGTGCGCCTGGAGCGCGGCATTCTCGGTCACGCCGACAAAAATATCCTTTACATAGATGAAGTGAACCTGCTCGACGACGCCATTACCGACGCCATCCTGGATGCGGCAGCGCAGGGGCACTACACCGTGCGGCGCGGCCCGCTGAAAATGACTTACCGCGCTCGCTTTGTCCTTATTGGCTCCATGAACCCGGAGGAGGGCAGCCTGCGCCCACAGTTGATGGACCGCTTTGGTCTGCGCGCCATTGTGCGTGGCCTGGATGACGCAGAGCTGCGCTATCAGGCGTATGAGAACGCACTGGCTTACCGGCGCAACCCGGAGGCGTTTGCCAGCGCTTATGCTGCTGAAACCATTGCCCTGGCAGAAGAAGTGCAGTTGGCGCGGCAGCGGCTGCCACAGGTAACGGTGGACACTGCTGCACGCGCCCTGGGGCTGGCGCTGATTCGCGAGATGCAGATAGATTCGAATCGCGCGGAGATGACGCTGTTCGAAGCGGCACGGGCGCGGGCAGCGGCCGACGGCCGTCTTGTGGCTACGCCAGAAGATATAGACGCTGTGGCGCTGCTGGCGTTGCGGCAGCGGCGCAGCACGTATTTGCAGCAGTTTTTTGCCGCGCAGCAGGAAGAAGATGCGACGATGCGCGCCTTTTTGCAGCGGGGATTGGCGGCATGAGGCAGCGCTGGCCGGAGTGGGGGATGTTGGTGGGGGCAACGGCCGTTTTCCTGGCCTACTTTCTCATCTGGCTACCGGGGCCTGGGGTTGCTTTGCAATTGATGGGGCTGGAGTTGGGGGAATGGATTAAGTTCGTCGGCGTGGGGCTGGCGCGTAACTACTTTTATCTGCCGCCCATTACCCTGGGGCTGATTTTGGCGCTGTGGACGGCGCTGTGGGCGCAGCGTTGGCAAACCTGGGCGGCGCGTGGCCTGGCGTGGGGCGTCAGCCTGCTGGCTTTCCCGGCGGTCGAGGCGGTTTTGTATGAGCCGCGCAGCGAGTGGCTGTTGCGCCTGTTGCTGATTGGCCTGGTGGGGGCAATGGCCGTTGCCGCGCATGGCCTGGGGCGCTGGCCGCGTTTGGTCTGGGGGCTGATTGTGCTCCTGGCGCTGGCCGGGGCGGTGCTGCCTACCTGGCAATATCTGCAAATACGGCCGTTGGTAGCCTACTGGCTGCAAAAACCGGTTGGCATTGGTCCCGGCGTCTGGCTTAACGGGTTGGCCCACTTGCTGCTCGCCACCTCTGCTGGCCGCTACTGGCTTGCGTCTGCCAGATGGCCGGGCTGAAAGCACAAAAGCCAGGCTTGGGACAAAGCCTGGCTTATAAACAGAAGTTCAACTTTGCGCCAAAGCGAACTTCTAAAGAAGTCACTTATCGCCTTAACCTGGCATGTGTTCGCTAATGTAAGCAACCGCCTCGCCCACAGTGGTAATCTTCTGCGCTTCCTCGTCCGAAATTTCGCCGTTGAACTCCTCTTCAAAAGCCATAATCAGCTCAACCAGGTCTAGCGAATCTGCTTCCAGGTCTTCGCGGAAACGTGCATCGCTGACGACTTGTTCCTCGTCTACGTTCAATAAATCCACAATAATTTTCTTTACCCGTGTTTCAATATCACTCATTGTCTTCTCCTTTGACGGTTTCAGGACAGCCTTGTTAAGTCCTGGAAACGAAAGCCAATTGTAAAACCAATACCTGGATTGTCAAGCAGCGTCTGTCGTTGCCGTGTGCAAAAACCCCACCTGTGCCCCAGAGTTGCGCCGGGCCTATTCGCCATGCCCACCTGGTGGGTCACGATGAAGTATGCCTACCATGCCCAGCATAAGATAAAACACAAATGCCAGATCTACGAGAAAGAAGCTGTGGTCTACCAGCCCGTGTGCCAGGGTTGCTGCCAGTGCCCCGGCGAAGCCGACGACAACTGGCTGCCAGACGGCCGTTGCCCGTGCCAGGGCGCGCTGCAAGTCGCGGCCAAATTGCCAGAAGAGCCAACCGCCTGCCAGCAGTCCCAGCACTCCCAGGCGCGTGGCAAAATCGAGGAGCATGTTGTGTGGGTGGTTGAGGTTTGGCTCTTGCCAGGCGGCGTCAAAGATGTAACGCCCGCGATAGGCGTAAAGGAAGTTATCTAGCCCGACGCCGGTTAAGGGGTGCTCACGCAGCATTTCCAGGCTGGCGCGCCATAAATTGAGGCGGAAAATGCCGGTGGCGCTGCGCAGGTCAAAACGACCGGCCAGGTCAGGGATTTGTGGCGCAATGAGCAACACGGCCGTTACCAGCACGGCCGTACCAACTACCCAGGGCCAGGGGGAACGGCCGTTTCTGCGCTGCCACACCCAAAAGACCACCAGCAGGCCGGCGGGCACACCCAAAAACAGCGCTCCCCGGCTAAAGCTCAGCAGCAGCGCCAGGCTAATGGGCAGCGTCGCCAGCACGTAGGCCCAACGGCGACGCTGGGGCATCCCTTGCCCCAGCAGCGCGGTTGCTGCCAGCAGCGGTAAGATGCGCCCCAGGTATAGCCCCACGTTATTGGGCGAGCCAAACACAGAGCGCAGGCGCATCAGCCCCCCTTCGGCCGTAATCAGCGCCTCCCGGTCGAAGCCTACCTGCCACAAGCCGTATAGGGCAACGGCCGTACCGCTCAGCACAAAGGCATCCAGGATCACCCACCTCTCTTCGGCGCGGGGCTTTATCAGGCGCAGCAGCAGGTAGAAGAGCGCTGGTTCCACAATCACCACACGCCACTCGTTGGTGGCCACGTCCAGCCGCTGTGTAAATAGCAGGGAAAGGGTGGCGACAAGGATGAAGAAGAATACAGCGTAGTCGGTAGGCAGTAACCGGAAATTGTGAAGGGTGAATTGTGAATGGTGAATTGCAAATGGGCGATGCCCTTTACTAAATAGTAATAACTGTTTACTGACCACTGCGGCAAAGGTGACCAGGGTGAATACCTCTACAGGCGAGAAGCGGTAGCCAAGCATCGGTTTGGGCAGCACGTAGAAGGGGGCGCTAAAGGCGATGAGCGCCAACCCCCAGGCGGGGCGCAGGAAGAGGAGCAGAAACAGCGCACCCAGTGCCAGCACGTAAATAATGAATGAGGGAGAGGCGTAGAAGAGCACGGCCGTTCCTGCCGTCAGCGCTAGTTGCCCCACGTCACCCAGGCGGCGGTAGACACCTTCTGCCTGGGCCCCCCACGTCAGCCAGCCGGTGAGGGAGACGAGCGCGCCCAAAACGGCCGTGGCTGTCACCTGCCCCCACTGCCCAAGCTGCGCGTAGCGGGCTTGCAAAAAGGCCCAATTGGCGCGGCACATAGTTCGTATAGCGAGGATAAGAAAGAAAACGGCCGTTGCCGCCAGCAGCCCCATTCCCCAGCGATAAGCATTGTTTGGTGGGCGGTAACCGACGCTGAAACCGTTGAGCGCCCACTGGTCCCAGCCGCGTGACGCCGTAATGTGCACGGTGTGCACGCCTGGCGCCAGGTTGGTGGCAATGGGTTCGATGGCCAGATAATCTTCCGCCGGGTCGGCAGCAGTGAGGATGAGCATACTGCCATTTTCGTCGCGGGGCAGGGCGTTGGCAGGACGGCCATCTACGGTTACGTACAGCCGCGCGCGGAAGTTGGCGCGGCGCACGCGCAGCCCCACGTCTGTGCCCCAAAAGGTAAAGGTCATCTCGTCTGGCGCTTCATCTGGCCCCGTCTTGCTGATGTCTGCGCCAAACTGGGGCGAAAAGCGCCAGCCGCCCACGTACACCTGCGCCGGGTCGTCGGGGCGTGCCGGGTGGAAGCCAGGCAAGGCATGGGGAATAGATTGGCGATTGGTGACTGGCAATTGGGTAGCAGCCTCTAGCCTTCCAGCACCAATCGCTTCTTTCAAACTAAACCCCCAGCGCGGGTCATCGCGTGGCGCGTTTGGCTCCCAGCTTTCCAGGAACATTACCCCCATCCAGGGCCATTCTATCTGGGCGCGGCGGAAAGCGGTCGTAATCCACTCTGCCTGCTGTTGCGGTGTCGCTTCACCCCAAATGGAAGGTGGGCCAGACCAGCCGGCTGGCAGGCTGTTCCAGCCCCAGTTGCCTACCCACACCGCCTTGTGGCTATCGTTGTTGCGTTCCAGCACCTCGCGCAGCAAAATGGCGCGGCTGAAGTTGAGGACGTTCAGGGAGACGCGCCGGTCGTCGGGGCCTGTGGCAAAGCCGTAGGGCTTGGCGGCCACAACGTCAAAGGCCGGGGCAGCGCCGGCTTCGTAAAGACGCTGTAAGAAGAGGGCATCGGCCAGGTTTTGCGGCCCGGTTTCTACGGTGGGGGCCAGCGGCGCAGCGACGATCACGGCATTTGCGTCGGCGGCGCGAATGGCGGTAGCGGCGGCGCTGAGCAGGGCGGCGTACTCAATGGGGTTGACGGGTTGGTTGCCCCAGTGGGCGGTGAGGTTGGGTTCGTCCCAGATGACGTAGAACTGGATGGAATTGGCGTAACGGGTGGCAAATTCGCCAGCCCAGGTGGCAAATTCGCCGGGCGGAATGGGGGCAAAGTTGTCGGCCGGGCTGCCGTCGAGCAGCGGGACGAGGTGGAGGGGCGATTTGGTGCTTGCCCCGGCAACGGCCGTTACCAACCGGTCGCTCGCCGCCCAATCAAAGGCCGGGTCAAAATAAAACGGCTGCTTCAGCCACCGCACGCCGCTGGCGGCAATGGCTTCCAGGTTGGCCGCTAGCTCGGCATCATCATACTGCTCCAGGTAGACGTTGAGACCCAGGGTGGGCAGACCATAATTGACTGGTTCCGGCAGCCCGGTGGGGATGCCGCGCAGCAAATAGCGCTGCCGCGCCTGCAGTGCGCCCATGCCCAACAAGGCCAGGAATGCCAGCAGCAGAAAGAGCAGGGTCAGCCATTGGTTGCGCCGCATGGGGGAGTTTTAATGCAGAACGGCCGTTTGTGCAACAGAACGCGTGTGTGGTGCGGAAGCCTATGGTTGGGTAGGGACAGACTTGACGGGTAACCCTTGTGACTGCCTTGATGCCTGAACGAGCCAAACAAGAGGTCAGGGATAAAACCCACTCCTGGTGTGGGTGTATCTTGTAGGAATGGGACAGGCGGGAAATCCCCGTTTCTGCTTCTCATTGCCTTGTCAACCGCCTGGCTCATCCAATTCGCAGGCCATGTTCGGCTGTTTGTGAGACGCGACGGGCGTGGGGGTGGCGCTGTCCCAGACCCAGCACGAGCGAATCTCTGAAGCGCCGTTGCAGTTGGAGCAGTCGTTGACCCCTGGGATGTGCACTGCTGGGCAATGACGTTGGCGGTGCAGGTGGTGGCGTTGGGGTGGCTGCAAGCCACATGGCCACATACTGCAAGCGGTGGTCTGCCGTCGGCGGTCATTTTCAAGGGAGATCAGAAACGGCCGTTACCTCATTCCGCAGGACGCCAATTCCCTCGATTTCGCTTTCCAGTACGTCGCCGGGGCGCAGGAATTCTGGCGGGGTGCGGGCAAAGCCGACTCCTTCTGGCGTGCCGGTGGCGATAATGTCTCCTGGCAGCAGCGTCATCCCCTGGGAAAGATAAGCGATGATAGTGGGTATGTCGAAGATCATGTGGCTGGTACGGCCGTCTTGCTTGGTTACGCCATTCACGCGGCAGGTAATGCGCAGGTCATGCGGGTTGGGCAGCTCATCAGCGCTGACTATCCAGGGGCCAGTGGGGCAGTGGCCGTCCAGGCTTTTGCCCTTGAAATATTGCTTGCCGCGCATTTGCAGGTCGCGGGCGCTGACGTCGTTGAGCACCATGTAACCAAAAACGTAGGCCCACGCCTGCGCCGCAGGGATGTTTTTGCCCGCTTTGGCGATGATGACAGCCAGCTCTACTTCCCAATCAATTTCGGCGGAAACGGCCGCGTCAAAGGGAATGGGATCATAGGGGCCGGAAACGGCCGTTGTCGCTTTGGTGAACACAATTGGCGTGGTGGGCAGCGAAGCGGCCTGCCCTTTGGCGGCATAAGACTCGCGTGCATGGGCAGCGTAGTTCAGCCCCAGGCACATCACGTTGCGTCGTGGCGTGGGGATGGGGGCCAATAACTGCACGGCGCTGAGCGGAACGGCCGTTGCGCCAGCCAGCCTGTCGCTTATTTGGGGCAAGCCAGTGACGTAATTTTCGATCAGGGCGAGCATGGAGGGGAAAACGGCCGTTACGTCCACCACTTCCTCCCCCCGGATTGCCCCCACCTTCACGGCGCCTTGTTGGGCAAAAGTAACCAGCTTCATCACGCGCTCCAATAGAATTGTGGATTTGGGATTTTAGTTGTCACAGCTTCACACACCGCGTCTCACCTTCTCCTACCTTCTGCCCACCACCGCGGCAATTCCCCGGCCCACCCATACCTCTTCGGCAAATTCCGGGTTGCTGGCCGAAGCCACAAAATACGTCACCCCCTGCACCGTTGCCCGCTTCAACAGCTCCGACCAGAAGGTGATGTACTCCATGCCCTTGCGGAATGGCGGGGTGCCCGCTTTGTTGTTGCTTGCTTCCGTCACCCAAATCGGCTCCTCACGGAAGCGCGAGATATAATCATCCAGCACCGCCAGTGCCGTCTGCATCGGGTAGACGTTTGACCAGTAAATGTGCACCCCCAGGCCATCGGCCGCCTTAACGGCGCTGCGGCTGTCTTCAATAAACTCAATGTGGTCCATTTTCACATTGCGCACCGAAGCGCCCGGCGACAGGCCGGGGTAAATAAAGCGCACACCCGGTAGCTCCTTACGATACAAATCCAATACTTGTAGCCACCACTGGGCAAACTCTTTGCCGTTTTTCCACGTGCTGACCATGCCTTCAGCAACGAGATTTGGTTCATTGTGCAGTTCTACCACCACGTCTTGCCCGCGCAGCAGGTTCAGCGTGCGCTTTGTGTCGCTGATGGTATCGTGGAAGAACTGCTGCGGGCTGATGTTGCGCCCGCCAAAGTCCAGGAACGCACGCACAATCCAGCTCACGTTGGGGTGGTTGGCTACCAGTCTGGCAATGGCATCCGGGTTGTGGAAGGAGAGCAGCTTAATCATGCTGGGACGCATTTCTTTGAAGGTAGCAATTTCTGCGTCGCTAATGAACGGATCGGCTGAGGCGTGTAACCCCAATCTGGCCTGGCCCAGCAGCACCGGTTCTGGCTGGTATTCCGGCGGTTTGGTGTCGTGGTTGGGGCTGGTGGGGCTGATGACCGGGGCTGTGCCAAACGGCTTTTGCAGGATATTGTCGTCCACGCGCACGGGGGTGTACTCGCCCTGCGCCGCGCCAGTGACGATCATGGCGGCGTTTGCGGGCACAAAACCGATGTTGGTGGCAGTGCGGCGGGGGGCGTCGCGCAGGTTGATGCCGTATGGCCCGGCGATGGCCATGCCACCGCTGACACTGATTTGCCCGGTAAAGGCCCAGCCGGGAGTGGTGTCGTGAATGGGGGTGGGTGGAGGGGGCGGCGCATCGGGAAACGGCCGTGGCGGCACCGTGGCCGGGCGCGGCGTCACCAATCCGGTAATGTCACTGGGGCGCACATGCAGAGGCGTGTATTCCCCTTCGGCCAGCCCGGCCACTTCGGCGCGTGCCCCCTCGTTAAAGAGGCCGATAGAAACGGCCGTGCGGCTGGGGCCAGCGCGTAAATTCGTGCCAAACTGGCCAGAAATCGCCTGCCGCCCCACGATCGTCAAATTTTGTGTCCAGGCCCAACCCAAAATCTCTTCAGTGCCGGGGGCGGGGGCCGGCGCGGGCACCGGCGGCGTCACGCCGCCGGGGGGCACATTGATCGGGCCAGAAAAATCAGTACGCCGCACGCGCAGCGGCAGGTAATCCCCGCGCGGCGCACCAATGATTGTGACAATGCTGCCGCCGCGCACCAGGCCAATATTCGCGCCACTTTGCTGCGGCGCGGCGCGCAAATTTATGCCAAACTGCCCCACTGTAGCCTGGCTGCCCTGCACCAACAAATAATTCGTCCATCCCCAGCCATCTACCGTGTCTGTGGAGACAGGCGCAGGGGCAGGGGGTGGGGGTGCAGGCGGCGCAGGCTGCGCATTTGCCAGGGCGACAGTAGGCACTTTTACAGGGGTATACAGCCCTCGTTTTTCCCCGGTAACCAGCACGATGGTTCCCTCAACCACCAGGTCAATCGCAGGCGCGCCGACACTAGGCAGGATGCGCAGGTTAATGCCACCCGGCCCCACCTGCGCCAGGTTGCCATAAATGGTGAGTCCGCTGGTATAGGCCCAGCCATCGGTGTAGGGGCCGGCAGGTACAAGCCAGCCCATCAGCGGCAACAAGAAAGGGGTGGGATCTATGTAACCTGGAGGCCAGTTGCCTACCTGCGCTCCCTGCTTCTTCAGGCTCAGGTGCAGATGGGAACCAAAGCTGTTGCCGGTGTTATCGGCCAGGCCAATTACGTCACCCGCTTTTACCTGATCGCCTATCTGTACCAGCGCCTGATGAAAATGGGCATAGATCGTCTCGTAACCATCGCGGTGGCTGATGCGCACGTGAACGCCATATGGGTGTTTGCTGGGGTGTGTCTCGACCACTTTCACCTGGCCAGGGGCAACGGCAAAAATTTTGCTGCCGTGCGTGGCCATGATGTCAATTCCCTCATGGCCGGGCAAGCCGAATTGGGCGTAGTTTTGCGGATTGACGCCAAACTGCTGCGTGACGTGGCGAAACTCTGTCGGCCAGACTTCAAACTTGAACTCGCTCATGGGGCACTTCCTTTGTGAAAAGTACTGGACACTGTTGTTTTTGCTGGCCACCAGAGTAGCGCAATTTGCCAAATCGCGTTACGGCCTCCAGAAAAGTATTTAATCAGGACAGAGGGTAAGACAAAGAATGCACAAAATTGGCAGCTCTGGATGGGAAAGCGTCAGCGCGTGCGCCGCTGCCAGTATTCCTTGAGCGTTAGCTCAGCTATGTCGTCATCGGCGGAGAGGAAGTCGAGCAGCAGGCGGTTAAACTTGGCCGTTTCTTGCAGCATGGGGAAGTGATTGCAGTTGTCTATACCGACAAAATACTGCTTGCCTGCGGGCTGGAAATCCCCGTTATTGGTAGGGGGTCTGACGACTACATCTTCCTCACCGAAGACATAGAGGAGTGGTTTGGGGAAATCGTGCAAATCTTCGGCGAAGTTGCAGCCGAGCATTTCGCTAGCCAGATTGTTCATGGCCGCCTGATCGGTTTTGCGCAGCTCGCTTTCTATTTCGCTGAAGCTGCTGTTTTTACCCAGCACTTTGGCCATAAAGGAGTCTGGAGGGGTGTTGGTGAGGCGGGCGTTCATGTAGCTGCCGTTGAGTGGCAGCGAGACGGTGACTACTTTGTGAACTGCTTCTGCGTTTTGTTTGGTGTAGCGTAGGGCAACAGCCGCGCCCAGGCCGTGTCCCACCAGGGTGACGGGTGTGATGATGCCCAGTTTGTCAATGAACTGGTCGAGCATTTCTACATAGGCATTCAGGTTGTACATGCTTTTGACTTTGCTGGAGTCGCCAAATCCCCACAGGTCAAAAGCGAAGGCGCGATGACGCGCGGAAAGCCCTTGCATAGTTGGCCACCAATAGCGCCAGGAACCGAGCCAGCCGTGGATAAAGACCAGGGGATGGCCGCGCCCTAGCGCTTCGTAATGGATAAGGTGACTGCCGACTGTGGTGATGCTCATACAGTTGCTATGTCTTTGCTGTGGCCTGACGACAGATATGTCTATGCTTGATTTGCCTGCAGGACGCGCCTGATCGTGCCAATGAGTTCGTCTGGCGCGAACGGCTTCAGCACGTAGCCGGCTGCTCCCAGCTGAAGGCCGGTGGTGATTTCCGTTTCCTGCCCTTTGGCCGAAAGAAAGATGACGGGGATGTGGCGCGTGCTTTCCATAGATTTTAGCTTTTCACATGCCTGATGCCCATTCATCCGCGGCATACGCACATCCATCAAAATCAGGTCGAAATGTTGCGTGGGGGCTATTTCGACAGCGGACTGTCCATCTTCAGTGGGGACAACTTCAAACCCGTTGAAGGTGAGAGTGAGCACAATTAGCTCACGGATATCGTGGTCGTCTTCGGCGATGAGAATTTTTGTCATACGTTCTTACCCATTATTTCTTTTGGCCGGGTGCGGCAGCAATCGGTAGATTAAAGGTGAAGGTGCTGCCCACGTTTGGTTGGCTTTCCAGGTGCAACTCGCCACCGTGCATCTGTACCAGGCTGTTGACGATAGAGAGGCCAAGCCCGGTCCCTGGCACCCGTTGCACCACTTCGTGCTGGGCGCGATAGAAGCGGTCGAAGATGCGCTTTTGGTCTTCGGGGGCAATGCCAATGCCGGTATCTTGCACGCTGATGTGTACGTAACGGCCGTTTTCCCGGGCAATCAGGCGTATTTCCCCACGTTCTGGCGTGTAGTTAAAGGCGTTGTCTAACAGGTTGGTCAGCACCTGCGTAATTCGCCGCCGGTCAATGTTTACCAGGGGCAGCGTGGGTGGCGCATCGGTGTGCACGGTAATGGCCTTGCCCTCGTGCTGAATCCGACCACGCAGATGGCCTTCTACTACCTGCTCCAGCAGCATGGAAATGTCGGTTGGGCGCAGGTCCAGCTGCGTTTTGCCCGTTTCAATGCGCGAAATATCCAGCAGATCATTCACCAGCATGTGCAGCCGGTCGGCGTTATTCTGAATCACTTTCAGATAGCGCACCTGCGATTCGCTCATTTGGCCGGCAGCACCCATCAACATCAGGTCTACATACCCCTTGATTGAGGTCATGGGGGTGCGCAGCTCGTGCGAAACGGTGGAGACAAATTCACTTTTCAGGCGGTCTAGCTCAACTTCTTTGGTGATGTCGCGGAAAATAGAGACGGTACCAAAGAACTGTTTACCAGCCAAAACGGGGGAGAGGTGGACGCTGACCACTTTGTTTTCAAAAGTGAGCCGTTCATCAATATACGTCCACTCCTGAATTTGCTCTGCGTGGCGGCTCCAGCGCTTGATGGTTTCTAGCCAGGAGTTCTCGTGTTGCCCACCATACAGCCCCAGAAATTCTGTAATTGGTTTGCCGACCAGGTTTTCCTTGGGAATGCCTAGAATTGAACTGGCGGGGGCGTTTGCCAGAATGATCTGGTTAAACTGGTTGGTGACGACGACGCCATCGGCAATGCTTTCGAGAATGGCTTGATTTTTGGCCGTTTCGATTTGTTCCAGATGTAGTGTGTGGCCTAATCGCTCGGCCTGGTCGCGGATGAGCAGGTAGAGGTTGGCATTGTTGATGGCGTTAGCAACCTGGATGGCGGCAGCTTCTACCAGGGCAAGCTGCTGCATGGTAAAGGCATTGGGCTGAGTGTGGAATAGCATCAGCACGCCGATGACATCTTCTCCACTCATCAGCGGCACAGCCAGCACGGAGCGATGTTCACTGCTGGTCGGCCGTTCTATCCAGCGTGGGTCTTTGTGCGCATCATGAACAATGACCGAGGAGCGGTTTTCGATAACCCAGCCGGCCAGCCCTTCATGTTGGTGCATGCCGCTGCGCAGTCCGCGCGCGGGGATTTGCATGGTTGTACCAAAAGCAGAGCGGAAAATAAGTTCCCCTGTCTCCTGGTCAATGAGCAGAATGACGCCCTGGGTGGCGTGCACGGCTTCGTTGACCAGGTGGAGAGCCTGGTTGAGCACGCGATCCTGGTCTAGGCTGGCAGAAAGCTCTGAGGTGATGCGCAGAAGAATTTTTACGCGGGTGCTTTCTTCGCGCAGGTCTTGGGTGCGCTGCGCCACGCGTAGGTCTAGCTCTTCGTTCAGACGGCGTAGTTCGGTGAATAGTTGTGCGTTTTTCAGGGCAATGGCTGCCTGGGCAGCAAAAACTGTGGCGCGAGTTACATCTTGTACCTGAAAGCGGAAGGGGTCTTGCTGGTCAATGAGCACCAATACGCCAACGATGCTGCCATTTTGCTCCAGGGGGACACCGAGCGCGGCCTGAATTGTTTCGCGTTCGGGTAGCTTGAAGCGTAAACCAGGGTGTTGTGGCAGCTGGTTGACATAAACAGCTTGCCCGTGCGCAATGATGTGGTTGACGAAAGCGTCTTTCTCGTGGGGGGTGACGCTTTGGTTTTTGAAGATGGCCTCGCCATGCCCTTGGGCGGCGCGGCCGATGAATTGTTCTCCTTCGCGCAGCCAGATGTAGCTGCCATCTACGTTGAAGATGCGCTGGCTTTCACTGCAAATGAGGTTGAGGGTTGCTTCCAGGTCGAGCGTGTAGTTGATGGCGAGGGTGACGCTGCCAAGCGCGTTGTAGAAGCGTTCGCGGGCAAAGGTTTCTTCAAAGATGTAGGCTGTTTCTAACGCTTTGCTGCCCTGGCTGGCCAGAGCGCGCAGTAGGGCTAGGTCGCTGGTTGTAGGGGGGTGTTGGGTGGTAACGGCCGTTACGCCAAAAGTTGTGCCAGACAGGAGAAGTGGCAGCAGGATGACGTAACCGGTGCTGTCTGCATCCAGCCAGGCTGGTGTGTGCGCTGAAGCAGCACCGGGTAGGCTGAACAGAACGGTTTCTTGTTCCCGAAGCGCCTGCCAGATGGGATCAGACGTGGCAAGGGTGAGGCGAGTGCCTGGGGGTAGACCCTGGCCGTAGACGGGAGCATTGTCTTGTAATACGGTGAGGATGTCGTTTTCTGGCTGCCACTGGTAGATGGTGTAGGCATTGCTTTGCGCTGCGCGCGCCAGTTGTGCACCCAGGGTGGAGAGCACGCTGTCTTTGTCTAGCACGCTGGCAAATTCATTGCTGGCGTTGACGAGTGTTTCTAGTTCACGGCTGCGTAGCAGGGTTTCGTTGACCAGACGCGCATTTTCGATGGTAGACGCAGCGAACTGGGCGTAGAGTTCGATTGTTTGCAGGGTGACGTGATCAGGCCGACGGCCGTTTTGGGGTTGATCCAGGGTTAGCAAGCCAATGATCTGCTGCTTTCCGTCTAGCAATGGCACTGCCAGCAGGTCTCCGGGTTGCCAGAGATGGTTACCGGCGCCAGGCGTGGCCGCGGTTTGTGGTAGGTCAATAGAGTGGTCTTGTTTCCAGCTGCTTTCTGCTGGCACAAAATAGCAAGAGCCATGGCGGAACTGCTTTCCCTCCTGGCTGTGGAAAAGATGATCCCAGAAGGAAAACGGCCGTAAATGCACTTGCAGAGAGGATGTGTCTGATTTTGATGTGCCTGTAGTGATGGTGTGGGTGGGTGCAAACTGGGCGTCACACAAAGTTAAGGTTACCTGATTCCAACCGCTGAGGACGAGTCCATCCACAATCAGGTTCAGCTTTTGCTGGAAATCTGGTTCGCGGCTGATATGGGCGAGTGAGGTGAGCTGCTCAATGGTTGCCTGGGGCAGGCTGGTTGGCTGTTGATATGGGGTGAGGATGATTTGCCTGAGGTCTGCGGCGTGGGGCAACGGCCGTATGGTGATGCGCAGCGTGCCCTCAGGTGTCAGAAACTGGATGGACGATTGCGTGCTCTTTGTCCATAGGTGTGGCCACGTCGTCTGGGGGGCAATTAT
>CALEAD010000074.1 GCA_937943625.1 uncultured Anaerolineae bacterium
GTTCACTGAGCAGAGTTGTTACGCAGGCCGCTCCCTGCGTTTTGGCAATGGGGTGATTCAATTGCCCCTACCGTTTTTCAAAGGCATTTGTTTTTCGTATTTTTGAGCCATTTCGGCTCTGATTGCACAATAGTTACGTTATCAGAAAACCAATACGCGATTTTACAAGATGGTCACATTAGCGATATTATTGCCAGCGTCTATTGCACTAGCAGATATAATCTTACGCTATACAATCGCAAGAACTACTGGTGAAGTTGTTGGTGACAAGTTAAGGGTTTGACAAGAATGTCAAGCCCTGGATTTAGACAGACAAACAGCTATGCTTATGGCATGGCTGAGAAAAAGAAAGCAAAAAAGAAGTCCTTGCCCCATACCCGGGCAATCCAGCGAGACCGGAGTAAGCGGTTGAATAGCCAACCAACAGAGGAAAAAGTTGTGGCCTGGATGGAGGCGGTCGTCCATCCCGCCGTGTACGCGCAGTTGGATACCTATTACGCGATGGGGCTGCGTGCGCGCATCCTGACTTTGCCAGTCATGGTCGCTTTTGTCCTGGGGATGCTCTGGCGGCAGTTGGGGTCGGTGCGGGAAGCGGTGCGGGTGTTGCGCGAAGAGGGTATGCTGTGGATCAATGCGGTTGAGGAAGTGTCGCCACAGGCCGTCTTGGAACGCATGAGTACCCTGCCGGCGGTTTTGTTCTATCAAATCCTGTTGGATTGTTTGCCGCAGTTGCAGACACGCGCCCAGGTGAGACAACGCCCGTTGCCGCCAGCGACTGCCTGGGCAAACCAGCATTTCAGCCGGATATGGGCCTTTGATGGGTCGGTGCTGGATGGCTTGCTGCGGAAGTGTGGTCTGCTGGAGGAGGCAGAGGGACCATTGTTGGCCGGCAAAATCGGCACCATGTTGGATGTGGTCACGCAAATGCCCGCGCATATTGCCTATGAGGAACAGAGCCAGGCGCACGACCAAGGCTTCTGGCCCTGGATTCTGAGCGTGGTCAGTGCTGGCTGTTTGCTGCTGTTGGATGCTGATTTGCTGAACTTCGACAGGTTCGACCAACTGACAGACCAGGGAGTGGGCTTTGTGACCCGGCCCAAAAGCAATACCAGGATGGAGGAAGTCGCCGTGCTGAACAAAACAGCTAACATCCACGACACTCTCATCATCCTGGGCGGTCCGCAAAACCGGTGTCGGCATCAGATGCGTCTGGTCCAGGTGCTGTTTCGGGGCAAGTGGTATCGCTACCTGACCAATGTTCTCGACCCAGACCGCCTGCCACCAGCCTGTGTCGTTGCCCTCTATGACCAACGCTGGCGAATCGAGGATGCTTTTAACACCGTCAAGCGTTTGTTGGGGCTGGCTTATTTCCATGTTGGTTCCAGCAACGGCATCCAGATGCAGGTCTGGGCCACCTGGTTGCTCTATGCTCTCTTGGTGGACCTGACCGATGCAGTGGCTGAGGCGCTGCGAAGGCCGTTCAAGGACATATCGCTGGAAATGGTGTTCCGCGGCCTTTACCATTTTGCCCAAGCGCGACATCAAGGTAAGGCAGACGACCCAGTGGCCTATTTGGCGCATAAGGCAAAAGCCCTGTCGTTGATCAAGCAGAAACGAAGGCCAAAACATTTATCCCTGATCCAGCAGATGGACTTGACTATTCCCAAAGTTGCTTAACTTGTCACCAATAGTCTCAGACACTATTGTGTAGGTCTTTCCACGATCCAGTTCCAATAAGCCAAGCGCACGGCGGTAAGACCTGGTTCTCAATTCGCCCTTGCTGATCAGGGTTTCCAGAAAGTCTCGGTCGGTTTGTGTGAGTTGTACATGTTGTTTTTTCATTCTGCCATTTTCAACCACCTGGCTGATTTTGTTAAAATGTTCACCAATTTATTTTACGGAGTACTAAGTGGCGCTTAATTTTGTAACCATACTCCATCTAGCGTCAGGTAGTGGCGCATGAGATCGGCTGTCAGGCAGGAGTGAACGGGTAAGACGAGTAGCAGGTCGCCAACGGCCGTTTCTGCCACGAGCGTTTCATCCCCCTGCACGATCCCGTGTTCTTGTGAAAGCGAAACGACGCGATGAGGTAAAATTTCCCAGCCAGCGGCAGCCAGGCGGGCGATACGGCCGTAACTGACGCCATCTGCCTCGTGCAGCGCTTCCTTGGAGAGGTGAACGGCGCCCCCATAGAGCACTAGCTGCTGCCGCGCCGGATGTCGCGCTACCACCGGGCAGGCTAGCGCCACGGCAATATCTTCCAGGCTACACGCGCCAATTTGCGTCTGCATCAGGTCATAAAAGACAAAATTGCCGGGGCGGATTTCGTCTACGCCGCGGAAGTCATCTACCAGGCTGGCGCTGGGGGTATCGCCAATGGAAATTTCTAGCCGCCAGCCGTGCTGTGCCAGCGCCTTTTGCATGGCTTGCAGGCGGGCGAGCATTTGCGTGTAGATGGCGGTAACGGCCGTTTGCCCGCGTGCGGCATAGGTATGTCCGGCATGGGTCAGTAGGCCGCGCAGGCGCAAGTGGGGCGCGGTGCAAATGACCTGAGCAACGGCCGTTGCCAGCCCCTCATCTTGCCAATCAATGCCGGTGCGCCGGTAGCCTACGTCAATTTTCAGCCAGATGTTGGCCGGAGCAGGAAGTTGATGCAGGGCAACGGCCGTTTCCACCGACTCCACTAGCAGCCCCAACGTCACCTGCTGCGCCAGTGCGCCGATTTCTGCCATCTGGCGCAGATTCACGGGGAAAGCAATGGTTATGTCTTGCCAGCCCTGATCGGAAAAATAGCGCGCCATGTCCACCGAAGAGACGGTAATTGCTTCCACCCCTTCCTGGCGAAACCAGGCGCCAATGGTTGCGGATTGATGCGTTTTGAAGTGCGGTCGCAGGCGCACGCCGTTGCGCCGCGCCTTTTGCGCCATGCGCGCAATATGTTGCTGTGCTTTTGCCGCATCTAGCAACAGCGTGGGCTTGATAATCTGGTGTTCAAGATGCATAAAACTTCCTTGAAAATGACCGCCGACAGCCGTTTGTAAGTGTAGCCCAGGTTGCCAAACCTGGTTGGCAGGTGCAGGTTTGGTAACCTGCGCTACATTTTCATTCGTGGTGGTGCGCCCCACTCATGCAATCTTCTTCTGCTTTTGTTGTTTAGGGGCAATTATAGCGCACCGGGGAGCTATGCAATTCAAATGGCTGGCGTCCCTTCTGAAACTACGGCAATTCTCAACCCAAATTGACAATGGCTGTCTGAAACTATGGTCATATTGACGAGGTAGCATCGCTCCGGGAATAATTTAGGCTGTGCTATACTGTTGTAAGCAAAGATACAGTTGCAGTTTTCTGCAGTTTGTGGGGTATCAGGTGAAGCGTGATGATAGATATAAGGGGTGCTGACGCTGGCTCTCTATCTGACGAAGAAATAGATTCACTGGTTGCTGAGGAAAAACTCCTGCGCATACTGCGCCCAGATGTGCGCGAACAAGTCTGGCAAAGCCTGGGGCGCAGCAACGAGGTGCAGCAGTACGTGGTGGTTAATGGAGGGCATCTGTATATTTCCCTGGCGCACATTGGCGATGAAGCAGAGCGAGACCGCTTTTACCGGCTCATTCAGCGCCATCAGAGTGGCGAGAAGGTGGATTTGCACTTACTGCCACAGCCTATTTGCCAAATTTTGCAGCCTGAGCTGACGTGCTTTGGACGTTTTTTGGGCGGCGTCTTGTTGGGTTTGGTGGTGGGAATTGGTACAGGGCTGTTGGCTATGGCGCTGGTGGTGGTTTTACGCAGCGCCGTAGAGGGGTTGGTTAGTCAAGAGATACGGCCGTTGCAGGCTATTGATGTAACGGCCGTTTCTTTTATTGTGTTTACCTGCGTGGGGTGGGGGACGGCGGCTGTTGTTGCC
This sequence comes from uncultured Anaerolineae bacterium, assembly GCA_937943625.1. Classification (GTDB taxonomy): domain Bacteria; phylum Chloroflexota; class Anaerolineae; order Promineifilales; family Promineifilaceae; genus JACSRF01. Next base: position 3,905 of record CALEAD010000074.1, read on the forward strand.
TGGCTCAATCCGCAACTGTGGCAGAAGTGGGGTGACGCCACGCTTTGGCGCCGACGCAAGTAGTGGCGCAAGCAGGCAAATACGCGCAAATTTGACCGCCGACCGCGGAGCGCCAGCTGCAATTTGTTTTTAGTCTGGCGGTTTGCGGTCGGCGGTCGGTGATCAGGAAGTTGTAGAGCCGCCGCTTCTAGAAAGCATGAACTACGCCAGGCTTTGTCATTTTAAGGAATTGGTGCCAACGTGGGCGGCGTGGTTGGTGCCGGTGTGGGCGGCGTCAGGAAAAGCGGGTCTAGCATGGGTCGGGAGGGAACGCGGCTACGCCAGAATTGCGTGAGTTGTGCTCCCTGCGCTACCTGGGCGTTGATGTAATCGCTCACCAGTTGTGCTTTGGCCTGGCGTAGGGTGTTCTCTGCCAATGGCCGTACTTCGCGTCCGCTTACCTGAATGATGTAATATTGGTCAGGTTGGCCTTCAACCTGGCTGGGGCGCAGCAGCACCTCACTGGGCTCATTCAGCGGCAGGGTAAAGGCGGCTGCGGCCAGAGCCTCGTTGTAAATTGCCGTCAGGTCGTTCCGCGTGCGCCACAGCAGTTCCGTGGCCGATGCCCCAGGAAAAGCCGGCGTTTCCGTTGCGGCCGTGCTTCGCACCCTATTCCACACCGTCAGGTAGCCCTCAGCCTCCATTAGGGCACGCGCTGCGTCGGCGTCTGCCTGAGAAGTGAAGGAGAGCACGTAGATGCTGGCATGTTCTGCTTCGGTAGCCAGCTCCCTTTCTATGGCCAGCACGTCAGCCAGGCGCTCGGCGTAAAGCTGCGTGCGCACATACTCGCGGAAGGTAGACTCTTTCACACCGTAGCTGCGTAAATTGGCCAACTGCTCGTTTAGCTGCGCGCGGAACGATTCCTCAGAAACGGGGGTAGCAGTTGGCAATGGTGTGCTGGTTGACCCGACGGTTGGTGTGGGTGAAGGTACGGCCGTTGGCACGACGTCGGTAATGACAGGCGTGGGAATAGGGGTAAGTGAGGGGGTGGGAACGGCCGTTTGCGTGGCCGTTGGTTGTGGCGTGGGCAACCCACCGCCATAATAGCCAAACGACTCGCCAATAGCCCGGTCTACATCTTCATCTGTCACTACAATCCCGCGTGCTCGCGCCGCCTGCCGCACCACCGACTCCTGCACCATCAGGTCTAGCACGGTTTGGCCGATTCCTTCCTCGTCTTGCAACTCCAGAATCGTTTGGCCGGCAAACTGCTGAATGATGCCCACATTGCCGCCAAACGCCTCCAGTTGTTCCTTCAGGAAGATGATGCGCTGTGCGCGCTCATAAACCACGCGATCCTGCCAGTCACGCAGGGTAATCTGTTCCTGACCGGTGAAATTCAGGTTTGGGTCGGTCACCGTTACTGTGGCAATGGCACGGTTTGGCGCGATCAGCAGCTCATTCACCAAACCAATGGCTATCACGACCACGATGAGCGCCACCACACTAATAACCATCAGGCGAATCTGGCGCAGTTGTTGGTCTTGCCTGCGTTTACGCAAAATCTCCTTACGAGATTCGCGTTCGTTGATTATTTGTTTTTCTTGTTTTTTAGCCATAAACTGCCAGCAAGGTGTTCATAGGACACAGAGTGTGAATCAGTCAGCGACAAAAGGCAGCAGGGCAATGTGCCGCGCACGCTTGATGGCCAAAGCCAGAGAGCGCTGATGTCTGGCGCAGGTGCCACTCTGACGACGTGGACGAATACGGCCGTACTCATTCACATATCGGCCAAGCACCTCGACTTGCTTATAATCCACGTTCACAATCGCATCCGCGCAAAATGCGCAAATCTTTTTTTTTCTGCGGAATCTCTTTTTTGGTGTTGCAGCTTCCATTTTGGCAAAACTCCTTTTTCTGGCCCCGCTTATTCATCCTTGCGCACAAACAGATAACGCAAAACGTCTTCCGTGTATTGCAAGTTTCGCTCAATCTCATTGACGCGCATCGGTTCTATACTGGCCTCGTAATAGAGATAGTAACCGCGATTAAACCGCTTGATGGCGTAAGCGAGCTGGCGCATGCCCCAGTGATTTGGCTTTAGCTGTTCAGCTTCAGCTTCACCGGGTGCAAGCCAGCCTTCAATACGCTCAATGAGCGCAGTGCGGGCAGCCTCTTCTAAATCAGGTTGCAAAATAATGGTGATTTCGTAGTCTCGCACGTTGCATTAACCTCCTTTCCATGGAATGACTCTAGCGAGCGTTGCCCTTACTTTTTGGCAAAACCAGCGCGAGTGGGGATGATTTTGCCGCATTAAGAGCGGAAAGCAGCAACTTAGCTTTATTCAATTTTTTAGTGCTGCACAACAAGCGCGCAACTATAGCACAATTTGCTACCGTGGCAAGGTTTTTGCCGGCGGCGGCATGGCAGGATAATATCCGCACCATGAAGGCAAGACATTCTGTTTGCTCGAAGCCCCGCAGCCAACTGCGGGTGCGCAATTGGTTACAATTAGCGTTCTTTTTGCTATTGGCGCTTTTTGCCAGCCATCACCACGCCCGACCAGGGCAGGCGCAGGGACAAACGCGGCTGGTGCTGGCCTTTTACTACAGTTGGTTTAGCCCCAGCTCTTTTGGTGTTGGGCGCACGCCGTTTCAGCCGCCACAGCCCTATTTCTCCTCCGATGCGAGTACCATTCAGCGGCACGTGAACGAGGCGCGCAGCGCAGGTATAGATGGCTTTGTACAAAGCTGGTATGGGCCGCAGGTGGCCAATAATCAGACAGAGCCGAATTTTCAGACGCTATTGAATATCGCCAGCGCCAGTGGTTTCCGTGCCGCTGTTGATTTTGAGGTGGGCAGCCCCTTTTTTGCCAACAACGATGACCGTATCAACGCGCTACGCACGCTGCTAAACACGCACGCGCAGCACCCAGCCTATTTGCGCGTAGATGGCAAACCGGTCATCTTCTTCTGGGCGAACTGGCTGCTGAGCGTAGCTGATTGGCGCACCATTCGGGATGCGGTAGACCCAGACCGCACGACAATCTGGATTGCCGAAGGCACAAATACGAACTACCTGGGGGTGTTTGATGGGCTGCACCTGTACAACATTGCCTGGTCGAACAATCCGGCGGCAACGGCCGCTTCTTTTGCCGGGCAGACGCGCGCGGCGGCTAACACCTATGGCGGCTATAAGTATTGGGTGGCAACGGCTATGCCGGGCTGGGATGATACGCTGTTAGGGCGGGGCAGTGCCGCTTTTGTGCGTGAACGGGCAGATGGAGCGTATTATCGCAGCAGCTTTGGCGGGGCGGCAGCCAGCGCCCCTGATATGTTGATTATTACCTCGTTTAACGAATGGCCCGAAGGCAGCAACATTGAGCCAAGCGTGGAGTTTGGCACGTTTTATCTGGAGCTAACGGCCGAACTGAGCGCGGCTTATAAGGCGGGCACGATTGCCGTGCCACCGCCGCCGCCTACCCAGCCCCCGGCGCCCACGATCACGCCGGGCCCTTCGCCGACGCCCAGCCAGACGCCCACGCCGACGGTGTCACCGACGCCGTCCTTAACGCCCACGCCGACAGCCTCGCCCACGCCCACGTTCACGCCAACGCCTGTTTTTTCGCCCACGCCGCAGGAAGACGGCCGTATTCTCTATACCGTTGTTGCTGGCGATACGTTTATTGCTATTGCCGAGCGATATGGCGTGCGCTTAAGCGATCTGTATGCCTACAATGGCCTGACGGCCGATGCCATTCTGCGTCCAGGCCAACAGTTGATATTGGGGTATGGCGTTTTACCCGATGGCTCGACGTTGCTGGAGGGATTTCCGCAGGCGCACATAAAACCAGACGGCCGTATTGTACACGTCGTGGCGCCAGGAGATACGCTTTTTTCCATTGCCCTCACCTATGGCCTGACGCTGGAAGAGCTATATGCGCGCAGTGGGCTGAGTGGGGAATCTTTGCTGCAGATTGGCCAGGAGGTTGTGGTGGGTCAGCGCCCACAGCCGCAGCAGGTGGGAGGCTCCGCCGACTTGCCGGAAGAAACGCCAACGGCCGTTGCCGCACCCAGCCATACCCCTTCAGCCACGCCCTCGCCTGTGGCACCGCTGCCAACGGCCACACCCAGTCCGATTCCTGCGCTGCCAACGCGCACGCTCTTGCCGCCGCCAGGGACGCCTGTTGTGGGTACGCAGTTCACGATTACCTATGCCAGCCTGCTTCCCTTGCTGTTGGGCCTCATTGGCCTGCTAGCGTTTACGGCCGCGCTTTTCATTTTCTTCAACCAGCGCAAGTAAAAGGGGAGGTGAAAATGCGGGTGCGCTTAACTTTCCTGCGGCAAGAGCGCGTGTTGAATCGCCTCGTTCAGCGAGCGGCAGCCGATCACCTCCACATCTCTGGGAAATTCGTCTGCCTGCCGACGTGTGGGGCGAGGGATGAGGCAGCGCTTAAAGCCCAGTTTGGCTGCCTCTTTCAGGCGCGCATCGAGCTGACTGACGGCGCGCAGTTCTCCACTGAGGCCTACTTCGCCGATAAAAGCCATGTCGGCGTGAATGGGGCGGTCTTTGATGCTGCTGGCAACAGCCACCGAGACGGCGAGATCGGCAGCCGGCTCATCAATTTGTAATCCGCCCACCACGTTTACAAACATGTCTTTGTCGTGTAGCGAGAGACCTACACGCCTGGTGAGGACGGCCGTTAGTAGCAGCAGCCGGTTGTAATCAATGCCGTTGGCCGTGCGGCGCGGGTTGGAAAACGCAGTCGCTGTACCCAAGGCCTGAATCTCAACCAGCAACGGCCGTGTGCCCTCCATTGTCACGGCAATGGCCGATCCTGGCGCATTGATCTGTCGCTCTGCCAAAAATGCCTCCGACGGATTGGGCACTTCCTTCATGCCTGCCGCCACCATCTCGAACACGCCCACCTCACTCGTCGCGCCAAAGCGGTTCTTCACGCCGCGCAGCAGGCGATAACGGTGAAAGGGGTCGCCGCCCAGGTAAAGCACTGTGTCTACGATGTGTTCCAGCACACGTGGGCCGGCAATCGCCCCCTCTTTGGTGACGTGCCCCACGAGAAAAATCGCCGTGCCGCTGCTCTTGGCCCATTCTTGCAGGCGACTGGCGCACTCGCGCACCTGACTGACACTGCCGGCCGATGAGTTCAGATCGTCGGCATAGGTGGTCTGAATGCTATCCACAATGACCAGGGTTGGGTTAATTTGTTCCACGTGGCGAAAGATGACGGCTAGGTTAGTTTCCGTTACCAAAAAGAGATCGTGGGCCTGCACCTTCATGCGGTCGGCGCGCATTTTAATCTGCTGGGCGCTTTCCTCCCCAGAGACGTACAGCGTGGGGCCATACTGGTTGGCTACCAGGGCGGCTACCTCTAGCAGCAGTGTAGACTTGCCAATGCCGGGGTCGCCGCCTACCAGCACCAGCGAGCCAGGCACAATGCCGCCGCCCAACACGCGCGAAAACTCGCCCAGAGGTAAGGTCATGCGCGCAAAGCCGTCCGCCGTAACGTCGGCCAGCCGCTGTGGAGTGCTGTTGAAGCGGGAGGGGGAACGGCTGGCTTTGCCGGCAACGGCCGTTTCTGCCACCACCTCTTCGACCATTGTGCCAAATTCGCCGCACTTGGGGCAGCGTCCCATAAATGAGGGGGTCGTCCGCCCACAGCTCTGGCATACGTACTGCACACGCTGCTTTGCCATGTTGTCTCCCTTGAAAATGACCGCCGACAGCTGCCCGCTGACCATGCTACAGGGTTATTCCTGGCCGTCTGCGGTCTGCCGTCTACCTTATAAATAAGTGGAACCTGCGTTACATTTTCATTCCTGGTGGTATGCCACCGATCATGAAATCTCCTTGAATCTATTCAGCCTGCGCAAATTCGCGCGCCATTAACAAACGGCGTTTGCCTGAACGACCCGTGAGAAAATCCGCCAGATCGTTTTTGCTTTTATGCGACTTGTAATAAATCTTAGGCAATATAAAGCGTACTAATGTACGATTTTACGCAATTTTAGCATATGCTATACTAACCCAGGTGATCAATTGGACCTACGTATTTATCAATGCGCTTTGGATAGTGGGGCTAGCCATCCTCGTTGCCACATGCAGCTACCATTATTGGCAGGCCGCCCAGGAAAAACGGACGTTTGTCGCACAACTTAGCCGGGCATTTCACGGGCGCACGATTTGGTCCGGGTTTGTTCTGGTCAGCATCGGGCTGGCAGGCAGCAGCGCACTTTTGTGGGAAAGTCTTACCTGGGCAATTTTGGCGCTCATCGCGCTGTTTAACCTGATACAACCCAGGTCGAACACGTAAACTATGAGGAAAAATTACCTGGCATTGCACCCATTTCCCGCGCACAACCAGGCTGCAGATTGCAAGTTAGAGTAGGAGACTTTGTGACTGAGGCACACCACCACGAGTGAAAACCTAACTGAAGTTGCCAAGCCCGTGCATACCAACCAGGTTTGTCAACCTGGGCTACATCTTTGAAGGAGTGTAGTCGGCGGTCGGCCGTTGGCAGTCATTTTCACAGGAGTTGCACATGGAAATAAAACAGTATTTGGCGCTTATCCGGCGGTGGTCATGGCTTATCGTGTTGAGCGTGGTCATTAGTGGAAGCGTCGCATTTCTGGTGAGCAAAAACACCACGTCCGTTTATCGTGCACAGGCGCGTTTTCTGATCAATGAAGCGCCCGGTGCACGTGGCGGTAACGAGTATAGCCAAATCCTCACGGCGCAGCGGCTGGCGCAGACCTATGTGCAAATCATCACCACCAACCAGGTGATGGAAGAGACGATCAGACGCCTGGGACTGCCTTTTAGTCCTGAAGAGTTGAAGGGGAAAATATCGGTCAACGCGCCCCAGGAGACGCAGATTCTGATTGTTTCTGTGGAAGATACAGACCCCCAGCGGGCAGCCGATATTGCCAACATGGTCGGTGAAGTGTTCACTGACCAGAATCTGGCGCGCGAAAATCAGCGCTATGCGGAGCCGATTGCCAACTGGCAAAATCGCATGAGGGAGATTGGCGCGGAAATTGAGGAGCTAGACCGGCAAATTAATGAATTGCGCAACGCGACGTCACCGGATGAGCAGGCGACGCTTGCGCGCCTGGAGACGCAGCGCAATGAAGCGCGTATTCGCTATACGGATGCCTTCAATAAGCTCAATGATCTGCAGGTGTCACAGATTCAGCAAAGCAACAATGTGCACTCTATCGAGCCAGCGGTTGCACCTGGCGTGCCTATTCGTCCGCGCGTGATGAACAATACGCTACTAGCAGCCGTGACAGGCGGGCTGTTGGCATTGGGTATCATTTTCCTCATCGAGTACCTGGATGATACAGTGAAGACGCCTGACCAGGTGGTGGAAGATACAGGTCTGTCTACCCTGGGCGCCATAGCGCAAATCAAGGCTGAGCAGCCTGGAGAGCGGCTGATTGCGCATAACAAGCCGCGTGACCCGATTTCTGAGGCGTATCGCGTGCTGCGCACGAATCTGAGCTTTTCTGCCATAGATAAAGAGTTGCAGGATGTGTTGGTTACCAGCGCTTCACCAGGTGAGGGCAAGTCTACGACCACGGCAAATCTGGCGACGGTGATTGCCCAGACAGGCAAGCGGGTGATTGTGGTGGATGCTGACCTGCGCCGTCCCATGCAGCATAAATTGTTTTCCGTGCCAAATAACCAAGGGCTGACAACGGCGTTGCTGGACCAGAAAACGGCCGTTGCGCAGCACATTCAGCCTACTGCCATTCGCAATTTGTCTATCATGACCAGCGGCCCATTGCCCCCCAACCCGGCTGAGCTGCTTAACTCGCAGCGCATGACTCACGTGATGAGCGAATTACGCAAGGAGGCGGATGTCGTTCTCTATGACACCCCTCCTGTGCTGACAGTTGCTGATGCCTCTATCCTTGCCTCGCAGGTAGATGGCTGCATTCTGGTTGTTGAGGCAGGCAAGACACGGCGCGATGCGTTCGTCCAGGCGGTACAGCGGCTGCAAAAAGCAGACGCCAATCTGTTTGGCACGGTGATGAACCGGTTGCGGCCTGGGCGCAGTGGGTATTATTACGACTATTACTATTACTACTACCATTATTACGGCGTCTATGAACAAGAAAACCAGAAACGGCACAGCAGTAGTAAAATAGGAAAACGAGGTGTCGGATGGCTGGCCAGCTTAATGAGGCGATGATGAATTATATGCCTGCGCAAAAGCTATCGGCGCGCTGGTTTGTGACCCTGGGAGGACTGTGGCTGGCTTTAGCAGCCGTGCTGCTTGTTTACCCGCTGCTTCGACCGACCGTTGAAGTGCGTTGGGAAACAGCCACAGAGGTGGAAACAGCCGGATTTAACCTTTACCGGGGTACGAGCCGTGATAATATTTCCAGCCGCATCAATCAGCAGGGGATCATTCCCGGCCGCGGTAATGCCCTGGCTGGTTCGGTTTATACTTTTAGCGATGTGGGCGTGAAAGCGGGCGAAACGTACTACTACCTGATTGAGGAAGTTGAATATGATGGCCGGCTGAACCGCTACGAAGATGATGTGTTTGTGTACACAGTGCCTTACGTTACACCGCTTACGGCCGTTTTGGCTACCATTAGTGTTATCGTTGGTCTGGCCTTGATTGTGATCGGGATACGGGAAGAGGGGAGTCTGTGAGTGGTGGAACAAAATCCTAAAGTTGCCCCAGAGGTAATCTGGCGCCAACTAGATGAGAATGCAGTGGTTGTTTCGCCCAAGGTGGGCAAGGTGCGCGTGTTTAACGGCAGTGGTACGCTGATCTGGCAAATGCTTGCGCAGAACGAACCACTCGCTGCTATCTGTGAACGCCTTGTTCAGACTTATGACGTAACACCGGAGCAAGCCGAGGCAGATTTGCAGCGTTTTGTGGCGGACCTGACGCAGCGTGGATTGCTTGTCTGGTAGCTCGCTTTGTTCCCAACGGAATATTGTCAGGGACCTGCAAGGCATATAAAACCGTGCCGCTTTGTGTAGCTACCCACAACGGTTGTAAACGAGGAGATTTAGATTAATGCCCAAGAAAGCTGTGAGTACGCTCTGTTTAACGGCCGCTTTCCTGTTTGTGGCGTTGATGAGCCAGTTAAGCCTATCTGATGAATCAGTTCAGGCAGCTTCACCCCTTGCTTTCGCCCACGCAAACATTGGTCACATGAGCGACCATGGGCTCCAGTTTACCCTGTCTACCCCGAAACCGGCGCAAAACCAGAGCACACAATGGGAAGTAAGGGGATTAAACGGCCGTACTCAGGAACCAGGCGCACCGGACCTGCCCATTTATACCACGTTCATTGCCCTGCCCCCCGGCGCAGAAGTGGTTGTATCTGTCACCCCCGCGCAGATAACGGAAACGGCCGTTCCCTATCTATCTCCTGTGCCTGCTTTTGACCTCTCCCTGCCTGAAGGGGCTTACGACCTGCTCGACCCGGCCCTGGCCCCTCTCCTCAATGCGCAAATGCGCCAGCCAATTTACCGTCAGGACAGCGCTATCTACAGCCAAAATGCTTTTTATCCTGCGGCGCTGTATACCCTTTCCCCCCCCATGTATTATGGTGACCTGCGCCTGGTAAAGCTCACGCTGCACCCGCTGCGCTATAACCCTGTCACGACACAGCTTAGCCATGCGGCCGAACTCAACGTCTCTCTCTCATTTGTGGGGGGGAATGTGCAGGCTGACGAGGCGGGTAACGGCCGTCACGCGCGCGCCCTCAGCAGCCTCATTCTCAATTATGCCCAGGCACAAAACTGGCATCATCTGCCGCCAACCCCCGATAACATCAGCCAGACCGTGCTTCCCGTGGGCCAGCAAACCTTCAAGATCACCCTCGACCAGGACGGCATTTACGAAATCAGCGGTGCTGATCTGGAGGACCTGGGTGTTGACATCAACGCCATCAATCCCAACACCCTGGAAATGAGCCATCGTGGTCAGCCCGTGGCTTTTCAGCTTATTCACAATGGGGACAACGTGTTTGACACCAGCGACAAAATCCGCTTCTACGGCGCCGCTTTTAGAGGATCGCGCGCGGAAAAGCGATTTGTCGGTGATCGCAACGTCTACTGGCTTTGGCCCAACGGCACACCCACCTACATGCTCACCGCCACAAACGAGCTACAGCAAGGGTATCCCGTCGTTACCACCTTTCCCGAAAGTATCACCCTCGATTCGCCGAAGCGTTATTACTACACAACTCTCACCAACCTCTGGCATCTCTATCCCAACGAGCCAGAAAACTGGTATATGGATTGGATCGTCAAAACAGGCAACAGCACGGTCATACGCAATCACACCATCAACCTGCCACACCCTGCGCTGGCTGGCCCAGACGCTCAGATCCTGGTGGAGGTGACAGCCTTCAGGAATCAGATTGACTACATAGGCCGCGTCTCTATCAACAGCTATCCTGCTTATGGCGAAGCCACCTTTTCCCCCTTGTGGAATGTCAACATCACGACCACCGTGCCTATCACTGCCTTGCAGCACATGGCAAACCAGATTCGCTATACCTCTTTGACCAACGCGACGTTGCAAGAAATTGTCCTCATCAATCGCTTTACCGTAGATTACACCCGGCAGATGGTTGCCCTGAACGACCAGCTTATTTTCAATGCGCCAGAGGCGGGCGCACACGAGTTTCATGTTGCCGATTTTAGCAGCGATCAGGCCCTGGTTTGGGATGTCAGTGACCCGCTTTTGCCCGTCGCCATTGACATGAGCCAGGCCATCAGTGAAACGGCCGGCCTCTACCTGTATCGGGTTGCGCGTACCCATGGCGATCACGCCCAGTTTATTGCCACCACAGCAGCCAATTTGCGCCAGCCGCTCAGCATTATCCCCTATATCCCTCCCAGCCTTGATCCGCCTGTACCTGGCGCCGAATGGTTGGCTATCAGCCACGCTAATTTCTTGCCAGCCGCGCAACAACTGGCTAACCATCGCGCCCAGCCTGATTTTGGCGGGCTAACCACTCACGTGGTGGACATTGCCGACGTTGTCAACCAATATGGTTACGGATTGGCCATGCCTGAGGCAATTCGCGCTTATCTGGCTTACGCTTACCATAGCTGGTTGCCGCGCCTGGCTTATGTGACTTTTTTTGGGGATGCGACCAGTAATCCCCTTAACCATATTTGCCTGGGATGCCAGGCTGGTTTTGATCCAAACGAGCCAACGTATTTGCTCACAGACCTGGTATTCAAGGACAGGTACCAGGGTATGGTTCCAAGCGACCATACCTTTGCCATGCTTGTGGGGGATGATATCTTGCCGGATATTGCCACCGGTCGCATTGCTGTGCAAACGTCTGAACAAGCTGAATCTGTGGTTGAAAAGATTATCCAGTATGAACAGATTCAGCGAGAGCCTGCTACCTGGGGAGGCGAGGCTAAAATTACGTTTGCGGCTGACAATACAGACGCCGGTGGGGACTTTTGCGGGGAAAATCAGTCTGTAGCTGCTGGTTTACCGGTTGTTTTTGAAATTGCGCAACACTGTATTGTGGACCCGGCTACTGATACGGAGTTCGTGCGTCTGGCCATGCAGCCCAGTGTGACAAATCGCATGTCCATTCTGAACTACCGCGGGCACGGAAGCATGGTGCGCTGGGCCGCAAATCCAGATTTGCTTAACACAACAATGGTAGATTTTTGGATCAACTTTAACCTGCCCATTGTTGTCTTGAGTGCTGACTGCCTGGATGGGACGTTTACTTATCCTGGCATAGAAGGACTAGGGGAAACATTTTTGCAGTTGGTGACAGACCCTGCCTTAGGCAGTCGCGGAACGGCCGCTCACTGGTCTAGTACGGGCCTGGGCACCACGTTTGAGCACACGGTTCTGGTTAATGCGTTTTATGACGGGGTGTTCCGGCGTGGCTACACGGCCGTTGGCGATGCCGCCATGCATGCCAAAATTGTCTATTACCTGGACGGTTATCATGAATCAGAGCTATACAGCTTTACCTTGCAAGGTGATCCGGCTATGCAGCTTTTCCGTCCAGACCTGAATTTGACCCTGAACGTTTTGCCTGTTGCGGCCTCGCCAGGAGAAGAGGTTGTCTTTACGCTACGGGTTGGCAATCAGGCACTCTATCCAGATTACCCAACGCTCACGGCCGTTTTGCCCGAAGGATTGGATTTGCTAGAAATAACCGCCGACAGACAGATTGTCCACACCTATGACAATCAGAGCAGACTGATCACCATAGATGTGCTATCATCTTTGTCTGGGAATGAGTCTGCCACTATTACGATTGCCACAATGGTGGCCGAAGATGCCGCTGCAGGGACACGCCTGTTCCAGCCCATTGCGCACAGTGTTGGGCTAGACCTGAACCCTGCGGACAACACGGCCGAAATTTCGCTGAACATTTTCTTTGAGATCTTATACTCGTACCTGCCGCTTATTTTGCGGAATTAAAGTGGCTACAAGGCCGTTGGCTTATTTGCTGGTGAGTTAGAAATCAGCTATCAAGCCAACCATCTCCAGACTAACATGCACACATCACGCCCTCGCCTCTGGTTGCCAACAGTTTTGCTTAGCTTGTTGTTGCTGGGGCTGCTTTCTTGGGCAGCCAGGGCACAGCCCACACCCAGTAATGTGACGCTGGTCTATTTCAATGCCGTCGCGCTAGACAGTAGCGTGCGCCTGAGCTGGGGTACTGACACGGAGCTGAGCACCGCCGGTTTTTTTCTGGAGCGTGCCGTTGTGGGGGAGAGCTTTGTGCGCTTGCTGGATATTGGCATCGTCCCCTCGCAGGGAGACCCGGTGGCCGGGGCGGATTATGAGGTGATTGACCAGACGGCCGTTAACGGCAACACCTATCTCTATAAGCTGTTTGAGATTGAATCAGATGGCAGCGAAATTGAGCTGGCCCAGGCTACCGTGACCCTGGGCGGCGCGACCGCCACGCCCGCGTCCATTGGTGGGGGCATCACAAACACGCCTGTGCCACCTGCGCCGCAGAACACGGCCACAGCGACAGTGGCAGCAGGGAGCACGCCATCTAGCACCGCCACGCCAACGTCCTTTCCCTCCCCAACCCCGGTCGCGGCCGCGGGCAACCGCCCTTCTTCACCAGGCACACCGTTGCCCCCGACGGCAACGGCTGGCTTTCCGCTATCTCCGTCATCGTTTGTGGCAACGCCTACGCCAACGCCCCCGCGCGTGGCAATCGGCAGCGGCACGGCCGTTAATAGCCCAATGACCACAGAAACAAGTAAAGAAGCAGAGGCCAGCACAACGGCCGTTGATCCTTCTGCCTTACCCCCCGTGCCCGCCTTACTACTCAGTCCTGAGGTGCAGCTTTCTGCAAGTATCGTGATGGTGCAAGCGCAAGAATACGAACCGCCCGTGACCGAAAGCTACACCCCGCCCCTCAACACCCCCATTCCCATTGGCAGCGACCGGCAGAGGCAGGTAGAGCTGACGCCGCAGCCCACTTTGGCCATGCAGAGTGCCGCTGCCACGCAAGGACGCCTGGTCTTGTGGGGCGGTTTCTTGCTGGCTATGTTCATTTTTACGGGAAGTGTGATTGGCTCTATTATCCTCTTCACCCGTAAGCAGTTCCGCTAATGCCAGTATATTGCCACGAGCCAGAGCCAGGGCTGCAAGCCCCTCTCCTTCTTGCTTTAACTTTAGCCCGTCATGAAAAAAGTTTTGCTGTTGCTCATTCTCTTGCTTTACTTGCTGTTAGCTGCCTGCCGCCGCGCTGACCCCGTGCCGATGGGCACGCTTAGCCCAAACACAGCCGTCATTGCCATTGCCGAAGATGGCGTTTACCGCCTGACGCTGACCGCATTGCAAGCCGCAGGGCTAAACCTGGATGCTCTGGAGGCGACCAACCTGCACCTGAGCAGTGCCGGTACGGCCGTTCCTTACCTGCTCCAGGGTGAGCAGCTCATTTTTTATGGGCAGGCGCCGGACAATCGCTACACCGCCACACGGCCGTATCTGCTTACAGTAGGCAAAGCGGGCGCGCAAATGGCGCAAACGGCCGTTTCTGCTGCGCCTGCAACCCTCCTCAACGACCTGCCGCAAACGATGCGTCTGGAAGAAAACAACGTCTACCTGGCGCAGGCGCGCCGCGCCGATGACAGCGACCTCTGGTTTTGGCAAGAAATTGGCCTCCAGCAGAAGGTGTCGCTCACCTTCAATTTGCCCAGCCTCAGCAGTAATAGCGCCGCCACCATGCGCCTACACCTCTGGGGCATTAGCTACAACGCCGCTATAGAAAACGACCATGACTTTGACCTGATCCTTAACGGCCAGTACGTGACGACTGTTTCCTGGGATGGTCAGACCTATTACACCGCAGAAGTACCGCTGCCCCCTGGCTTGCTGAAAACGGGCAACAACAGCCTGGTGTTGGATAACACTCCCGAAGGCGCAGCAATGGTAGACATTATGGCGCTGAACTGGATTGAACTGGTCTATATGGCCCCGGCAACGGCCGTTAACGACCGCCTGACCTTTCATAATGCCAGCGGCAGCGCCACCCTTGGCGGGTTTAGTGGCGCTCCCGTGCTGTTAGATATTAGCGACCCGGCTGCGCCGCAGCAGCTCACCGGCTGGGAATGTGGCAACCGCCAGGCTTGCCTGTCTGTGGCGCCGGAGATGCGCATAACGGCCGTTGGCCCGGCCGGATTGCGCGCGCCCAAAGAGATACGGCCGTTGCGCGCCAGCGACTGGGCCGACCCTGCCAACCAGGCCGATCTGATCATCATCACCACCGATGCCCTGGCTACCGGGTTAGATGAACTCGTTGCTGCGCGCCAGGCGCAGGGGTTGGGCGTAGCTGCGGTTCCGGTGTCGGAAATTTATGACGAGTTCGGCTATGGCGCGGCCACGCCCGAAAGTATTCGCGCTTTTTTGCAGCACGCACACGCCCAATGGCAGGCGCCAAAGCCGCGCTACGTGCTGCTGGTGGGCGATGCCACCAGTGATTACCGCAACTACCTGGGGCGCGCGCCGCAAAACATCATCTCGCCATTTATGGTTCCGGTAGAATTTAGTGGCGAGACGGTCAGTGACAGCCGTCTCGTGGACCTGAACGGAGATCAAAAGCCAGACCTGGCAATCGGCCGTTGGCCCGTAGACAGCCTGGCCGACGTGCGCAGCCTGGTTGCGCGCACATTGGCCTATGAGCAGGGTACTGCCCCCCTTCAGGCGCTCTTTGCCACCGACAGCAGCGAAGCCCAGTTTGCACAAATGGCTGAGCGCCTGGCCACAGAGAATAGCATGAACAACATGATCCTGCTCAATGGCGCCACGGCGCCAGAGGTGACGGCCACCTGGAACGAAGGCGCGTGGCTGACCACCTACATTGGGCATGGCAGCATTCGTCGCTGGGGCAAAGAAAACATCTTCAATCTGGAGGCCGTAAGTGGCCTGCAAACCAGTGCGCCCTCCATTGTCTTGCAGCTAACCTGCCTTTCTGGCTTGTTTGCCCACCCGGAAGAAACCTCCCTGACCGAAGCGATGATGCGCCACCCCACCGGACCGGTGCTGCACGTGGCTGCCACCAGCCTGACGTTCTCCAGCGATCAGGAACAGTTTGCCGCCCACTTCGTGCGCCATTTGCAAGACCCCGGCTATACACGCATCGGTGATGCATTTCAGGCAGCCAAGCAAGCGCTGAATGTGGCAAATCCCGGTCTGTTGGAGGTGAGCGATACGTTTAGCCTGTTTGGCGACCCCAGTGCGCTGATTGTGCGGCCAATGGCGGGCAACGAAGGGTAGCCCTGGCAACATGAGAGAAGAGCGACATGGCCGGAGCGCAGGAAGGGGCAGCAGCCAGCGCTGGTGGCGGCTGTTTGGCGTGCTGCTGGGCGTGGCGCTGATGGGCTGGGGGTTGTGGTATGTCACGCGCAGCATGACGCTGGCAGATATTGGCCAATCGCTGCGCCTGGCCCGCGGGGAATATATTGCCCTGGCAACAACCGTGATCTTGCTGACACTCCTGCTCAAGGCGTGGCGCTGGCAACTCTTGTTTTTCCCGGCAGTGCAGCGCCCCCCCCTGGCGCCTGCCTTTTGGGCGATGATGCTGGGACAGATGCTAAACACGGCCGTTACCTTTATGCGCCTGGGAGACGTGGCGCGTGTTTACGCCCTGGGACAGCAAACCGGGCTAAGCAAAATGCGCGCCTTGGGCACGCTGGCGGTTGAGAAAGTGCTCGATTGGCTGATGCTGGCCCTCACCCTACTGATTTTGCTGCCCTTTATTGCTCTGCCAGACTTTGTAGCGCAGCAAGGGGGAAGCGTAGCGGCAACGGCCGTTGTTGCCTGCCTGGCCCTCTATCTCATTGCCTACCAAACCCCCCTGGTCATCCGTTTGCTGCGCACGGTGGCGCAGCGACTGCACCCCTTTTTCGGCCAGCGACTGCTCCGCTGGGGCATTTCTGGCTTAGAAGGGCTGGCGGCCCTGCGCAGCCACTCGTTGACCTTGCTGCTGCTTGCTGCCAGCGCCCTGCTTGCCTTTCTGGCGGTTTTGACGCCCTGGGCTGTCTTTCTGGCCTTCAGCCTGCCCTACGGCCTGAAAGAAGCCGCACTCCTCAATGTGGTGCTACTGGCAGCCGGCGCCATTCCTGTGCCCACGCCCGCGCGCCTGGGTGTGGTTGAATTTGCCGTCATGTTCATTTTGCGCCAGTTCGGCCTGGTCAATGAGGCGATGGCCTTTAGCTATGCCATCACATATCATTTAATTGTAGACCTGCCCAAGCTCATTCTTGGCGCAATTGCTCTGCCGCGTACTGGCTGGCGCTATCATGAATAAGACTGCTTTTAAGGAATTGCTGTTGCCATGAAGCCACAATACTCCATTATCATTCCCGCCTATAATGCTTGCCGCA
Source organism: uncultured Anaerolineae bacterium (assembly GCA_937943625.1). Taxonomy (GTDB): domain Bacteria; phylum Chloroflexota; class Anaerolineae; order Promineifilales; family Promineifilaceae; genus JACSRF01. Next base: position 20,778 of record CALEAD010000074.1, read on the forward strand.
CGCTTGCCGCCTGCCTGAACGCCTTGCAGCAGCAAACCGTGCCGCCGGCGCTGCGAGAAATCATTGTCATAGACGATGGCTCTACAGATGGCACGGGAGATCTGGCGGCGCAATTGGGCGCAAAGGTACTCTATCAGGCGCAAAATGGCGGACAGGCTGCGGCCCGTAATCTCGGCATTCGCCAGGCGCAGGGGGAAATTATCTGCTTTACCGATGCCGACTGCGAACCGCAACCAGACTGGCTGGCGCAGCTAACCGCACCGCTGCACGCCAACCCCGCTATCAGCGCCGTGAAGGGCGTTTACCGCACGCGCCAGAAAGCGTTGACAGCACGCTTTGTGCAGGCGGAGTATGAAGAGAAGTATGAGCGGCTGCGCCGGTTTGCGCGCATTAGCTTTGTGGATACGTACTCGGCCGCTTACCGCCGCGCAGTGCTACTTGAGGTAGGCGGCTTTGATGAGCGCTTTCCCGTGGCCGAAGATCGAGAACTTTCTTACCGTGTGGCCGCCGCCGGGCACGAGATGGTGTTTCAGCCCCAGGCGGTTGTCTTTCACCTGCACGCCAGCAGCCCCCGTGCCTACTTTATCAAGAAGGTGCTCAACGGTTATTGGGCCGGGCAGGCGGTCGCTTTTTTCCCGGAGAGGCGCAAGGAGGATTCGTATACGCCGCAGGTAATGAAGTTGCAGGTGGGATTAATGGGGATGCTGCTGGCAACGGCCGTTGCCGCCCCTATCTTTTCCCTTTTCCGCCTGATTTTTGCACTAACTCTGGTTGCATTCCTGGTAACAACGCTCCCCTTCGCGCACAAGGCATGGTACAAGGACAAAGCCGTTGCTTTGCTTTCCCCGCTTTTTTTGGCCCTGCGTGCGCTGGCGCTGGGTATTGGCTATGCCTGGCGATTTGTGCGCCCCATCCCCCGGCAGCTTGTTTAGGGAAACAGCCTTCGTTTAGGGCAGCGCCATCTCTGGTTCGTGCAGAATGTGTTGCGTCGCGGGCAAACGGCTTAGTGCGCGCCACCTTTCCAGCGCACGGTGCGGAAGAGCGCCGGGTCAAAGTGCGCCAGCGCTTCCCAGCCTTCTATGGCGGCTAATTGGCGTTCTTCGTCGCTCAGTTCTATTTAAGGTTTGTATCACAGTAACCGCGATCAATCACTACTTTTATGACAGCCTCCAGATTGGGGAATGATATGGGGTGCGGCGACTATTTGGGTACTGACCCATTTCGGATACCACGCGCTGCTACCATAACTTATACACCCGATAGCAAACGGCCGTTGGGGAGCTTGCTTTCTCCAGGTAAAATACGCAGACAAGGGCAACTGCCAGGCGGTTGACAAAAATTTCTACCAAACCTGATGGGCGCTTTTTTAGAACCCTGCTCAGGCTTTTATTCTAAGAGGCTTTTGCATGTATCGGCGCATCGTCATCAAACTTGGCACCAGCGTTCTCACCGGCGGCACACCCCACTTTGACCAGGCGCACATGGTTGAGTTGGCGCGGCAATGCGCACACCTGGTGAAACAGGGCAAGGAGATCATTCTCTGTTCCTCTGGGGCCATTGCCGCCGGGCGCGAACGGCTTAACTTCCCCAGCCTGCCTCCCACGATTACCAGCAAGCAGCTACTAGCAGCCGTTGGCCAGAGCCGCCTGATGCTGCTGTGGGAACGCTTTTTTGAGATTTATGCCATTCACGTGGGGCAAATTTTGCTCACGCGCAGCGACGTGCAAGACCGCCGCCGCTTTCTCAATGCACGCGACACAGTACAAGCGCTGCTAGAGCATGGCATTGTGCCCATTTTCAATGAAAATGATGCCGTTGCCACTGAGGAGATCAAGGTGGGCGATAATGATAACCTTTCCGCATTGGTGGCAATTTTGGCTGAGGCAGATTTGCTGCTGCTGTTGACTGACCAGCCGGGGTTGTTTACGGCCGATCCGCGTGTGAATCCGAATGCGCAGCTAATCCCAGAGGTGCAAACGATTGACGAGACGCTGCGCGCCCTGGCCGGGGGCAGCGTTAGCGGCCTGGGGGTAGGGGGCATGGCGACCAAGCTGCAAGCAGCCGACGCGGCGCGGCGTGCGGGCACAGACGTGATCATTGCCGCCGGGCAGGCGCCGGATGTCATTTTGCGCGCCGCCGGTGGCGAGCCAATTGGCACGCGCTTTCCTGCATTGGAAACGCCGCTGGAGAATCGCAAGCGCTGGATTTATGCCGGGCCAAAGGCAAACGGCCGTCTTTTTGTAGACGCGGGGGCAGAGCGGGCATTGCTGGCAAACGGCCGTTCATTGCTGCCAGCCGGCATCACCCAGATCGAGGGCGTTTTTCAGCGGGGTGACACCGTTTCTATTCGCAATGCGGCGGGCAAAGAGCTGGCGCGGGGCATTACGCGCTATGGCAGTGACGAACTGCGCCGCATTGCCGGGCGCCATTCTGACCTGATTGCTGCTGAATTGGGCTACACCTACGGTCCGGCAGCGGTTCACCGCAACGATATGATTGTCGTGGGGAGTGGATAGCGGGGAGCGTGGAGCAACTTCCGCACTCCGCGCTCCGACTCAAAGGGGGTATGATGAACGATTTAACCGCAACTGGTATGGCGGCCAAAGCTGCCAGCCGCACTCTGGCCATTTTACCGACGGCGCGTAAGAACGAGGCGCTGCACGCCATTGCGGCCGAATTGGAAGCGCAGCAGGAGCTGATTCTGGCGCAAAACAGCCTCGACGTGGCCGACGGCCGTACCAAAGGTCTGAGCGATTCCCTGCTAGACCGCCTGCTGCTGACCCCGGCGCGCCTGGCGGCCCTGGCCGCAGACACGCACAAAGTGGCCACCCTGCCCGACCCCGTTGGCGCGGAACTGGAAAGCCGGATGTTGTCCAACGGCATGCGCCTCAGCCGCCGCCGCATTCCCATTGGCGTGCTGGGCGTCATTTACGAGGCGCGCCCCAACGTGACCATAGACATTGCCGCGCTCAGCCTGAAGGCGGGCAATGCCGCTATTTTGCGTGGCGGCAGCGAAACGCTGCGCAGCAACCGTGCCCTGGTGCAGGCGATTCAGACGGCGCTGCGGCAGGTGAATTTGCCTGCCGCCAGCGTGCAGCTAATTGACGACCCAGACCGTGCCCTGGTAACGGCGCTGCTGCGCCTGGATAAATACGTGGACATGATTATCCCGCGTGGCGGCGCCGGGCTGCATCAGCTTTGCAAAGAGCAGAGCACTATTCCCGTCATTACCGGTGGGATTGGCATTTGCCACCTGTTTGTGGACGAGAGCGCCGACCTGGAGCGGGCGGTGGACATCATCGAAAATAGCAAGGTGCAGCGCCCCAGCGTGTGTAATGCCCTGGATACGCTGCTGGTGCATACGGCCGTTGCGCCCCAATTTTTGCTCATGATTGCCCAACGCATGGCGCAGTGTGGCGTGGAGCTGCGCGCCAGCCCGGCTGCTTACGAGCTGCTCAGACAAACCCCAGCGCGTGTGCTGCCCGCCGGTGCAGATGACTTTGACCAGGAGTGGCTTTCGCTGGTCATGGGTGTGCATCTGGTGGCGGATGTGCAGGAGGCGATTGCCTTCATTCAGGCGCACACCACCGAACATACAGAAAGCATCCTCACCAACAACCTGGCCAATGCCAATGCCTTCGTCAATGCGCTTAGCTCGGCGGCGCTGTTTGTGAATGCCAGCACGCGCTTTACCGATGGGGGGCAGTTTGGCCTGGGCGCGGAGGTGGCGGTAAGCACTCAGAAGCTGCACGCGCGCGGCCCCATGGGTCTGGAGGAGCTGACGACGTATAAGTGGATTGGCTATGGAGATGGGCATATACGGCCGTAAAGCGTGAGCTGTGTGGCGCTATGCCATTTTTGGCCAAATTTTTGCCCATCGCCCTGCTTGTTTTGGGCATTTACCTGTTCACCCTGCCCCCTGATCTGACCTGGGCAAATTTTGGCAGTGATGGCGGGGAATTGATTACGGCCGCTTTTACCCTGGGCGTGCCCCATCCCCCTGGCTACCCAACCTATGTGTTGCTGGGCAAATTGGCCAGCCTGCTGCCCGTTGGCACGGTCGCTTTTCGCCTGAATCTCTTTTCCGCCCTGTGTGTGGCGCTGGCGGCAGGGGTTGTTTCCACCACCAGGATGTGGTGGCTGCCAGACGGCCAGGAACTTCCCCCAGGCTACCTGCCCATTGCCGGGTTGCTGTTGGCATTTACGCCGCTGGTGTGGGGACAGGCGCTGATTGCCGAAGTGTATGGGCTGAACTTGTTGCTGGTGGCGCTATTTTTGCGGGCGCTGCTGGGGCAACGGCCGTATCTCCTCACCGGTTTTTTGCTTGGCCTCAGCCTGACCACACACCTGACGAGCGCTCTTTTGTTGCCGCTGGCGCTGGCACTGGTTCCTCCGCGCCAATGGCTGTGCCTGGGGCTGGGGCTGTTGGTCGGGTTGACACCTTACTTGTTGTTGCCCCTGCTGGCGCGCGGCTCCAGTCCTGTTGTTTGGGGCGACCCTACGACCCTGACGGACTGGTGGTGGCTTGTCAGCGCGCGCATTTACCACGCCAATGCCTTTGCCTTGCCCCCGCCTGCCTGGCTGTCCCGCCTGTGGGGGTGGGCCTGGGTACTGGCTGTAGTGGCTGCGTGGCTGGCAACTGGCGGCTGGCGACAACTTGTCGGCCAACCGCAATTCCCAGTGGCTAATGGTCAATGGTCAATTCACAATTCCCCATTGACCATTAACCATTCGCAATTCATTATCTCCCCCACCTCTTGTCTTTTTTTCACCTTCTGCCTCTACCTGCTGTATGCCTTTTTTTATAACACGCCGGATGCGGTTGTTTTGCTGCTGCCAGCGCTGTTGATTCTGGCGCTGCTGCTTGCCCCCGCGCTGCATAGACTGCGATATTGGGGCTGGCTGCTGCCGCTGGCGCTGCTTTTGTTAAATTTTAGCGGGCAAAATTTGCGTGGCGATGTGGGCATACGGCCGTATGCCGACCAGCTCTTACGCACTGCGCCAGAAAACGCCATTTTGCTGACGCCCGGCAATGAAACAATTTTTGCCCTGTGGTATTTTCAAGCCGTGGAGGGGATGCGCCCCGACCTGGTGCTGGTGGATGAGAACCTCTTTGCTTTTGCCTGGTACCGCGCCCGCCTTCAAGTGCAGCACCCACACTTACGCTTCCTGGCCGAAGATGATGTGGCGCAGTTTCTGCAGGAAAACGGCCGTTTCTGGCCTGTGCTGCGCATAGATTTGGCAGAGGCTCTCTCAAGCCCCTGATTTCCAATCGTCAGTTTCTTCTCAGGGGCGTAAATGCAACAGCCGCAGCAGCCGCTCGCGTCCGCGCTGAATATCCAACCGGCGCGCCTGCCAGGTTCCCACCACGCCATAGGGCACAAACATCACCAACAGCACATACACCAGCCCAATTAAAAAGGTGGCATTTCCGCCAAACCAGCGCTCCAGGTAAAATTGCAGCAAACGGAAAATGGCCGCGCCCACCAGCGCGCCGCTCAGCGTGCCGATACCCCCCATCAAAATCATCAGCAGTGCCGCCACCGTCCAGCCCAATCCTGCCACCGCCGGGCTGACAATTGGCTGGTGTACGGTGTGGAAAAAGCCTGCCATTGCTGCGGTGATAGAGGAGAGAATGAGCGCCGTCAGCTTAAAGTAAAAGGTGTTGTACCCCAGCATCTGCGCTCGCCCCTCATTTTCGCGCGTGGCAATGCACACCCGCCCCGTTGGCGAATCTACAAAGCGGCGATAGACCAGGTAGACAAAAAAGGTGAAGAAGAGCACGATCAAGTAGAGACGGAAGCGCTCATTCGAGGTATTCAGCCAGGCGGCGGGAACCACCACGCCCTGCAGCCCTACGTCGGCGCCGGTATAGGCCACCATCTCGTTTGATTTAACGATGATTTCGAACACGGAGGCAAAGCCAAGTGTGACCAGGGCAAAGGTAATGCCCTTAACGCGGGGCAGCACCAGGCCAAACAGCAGCGCTTGCACAATGCCTGCCACAATGACTGCCGCCAGTGTCGGCCCCACTCCCCAGCCAAAACTTTTGAAGGCGATGCCGGTAAGGTATGCGCCCACGGCAAAAAACATGGCGTGCCCAAAAGAAAGCAGCCCGGTAATGCCCAGGATGAGATCGTAGCTGAGGGCGTAGATTGCCAGAATAAAGATCTCAATCAGCAACCCTTGTAAAAAGCGCGCGTTGCCGATCTCGTTGTTGAGTACAGCCGTTGGCCCTTGCCCGTCTAACAAAGCGACGAAAAAGGGGAACAGAATCAGCGCCAGCAGCATAGCCAACGGCCCGCGATTTTCTTTGAACAAACGCAGCGCCTCGCGCCCGGTTTCAGTGGGGGGTATTGTTGATTGCATATTCGTGTTCCGTTTTCCCGCGGCTGGCGATTTTTGCCAGGTTGAACTTCTTTTCACGCTTCACGCCCTACTCATCTCGGCCAAACAACCCATTGGGCAGTAGTAGCAAAATAATTACCATGAACAGCACGGTTGAAGCAGGAACCAGTGGCGGCGAAGGCTTGAACGGCTCGGCCAGAAAGGGCAGATTAATGCCGAGCTGGCCATATTTGATGATGAACTGCTGTAACAGGCCGACCAGCACCGCGCCAGCGGCCGCGCCGGGGTAGCTGGTGAGTCCACCAATGGCCAGGGCGATGAGTGCCAGCAGCAAAAATTGGCCTCCCATGCCGTTTGAAAGGCCAATGGAGGGGGCCGCCAGCACGCCGCCTAGCGCTGCCAGCGCTACGCCCAGGCTAAATACCAGCGTAAAGACGCGCCGCACGTTGATGCCCAGGGCTTCGACCATCTGACTGTCTTGCACACCGGCGCGGATGATCATGCCCAGACGGGTGCGTTGCAGCAATAGCCAGACGCCCACCAGGACGATGAGGCCCATGAGAATGATGAAGATTTCATTGTAGGTGCGAATACGGCCGTTGAACAAAAAAATCGTGGCGCATTGATTGGCTAACCGCTCGACAATGCTGACCACTTCGCGGCCACACCCTGCGCCCGTGCCGGCAAACATTTCTGGCTTGGGCATGGTGAATTCGGGCCGCCCCCAGATGGCGCGTACCAGCTCGATGGTGATGAAGCTGATGCCCAGGGTGAGCATGATCTGGTAAATGGGGCGTTTGTACAACGGCCGTATCAGTGTACTTTCAATTAACCCGCCTAGCAGCCCGCCAACGGCCGTTGCCACCACAATCGCCAGGGCAAACAACGCCGTGTGGTTCAGGCGATACAGCCAGGCCGTCAGGCCATCGTTCAGGGCAAAGATGAACACCCCTGCCAACGCCAGCCCACCTGCCAGTATCAGGGGGGATTTAGACAGGTAAGGGGCGGAAACGGCCGTTTGCCCTCGCAGCCGCATCCCCACCAATGCCGCTGCCAGTAAGGTGCTGCCCAACCCCAGCAACATCAGCAACAGCCAGGGCGAAAGCCCCGTCGCCACCGCGGCTGCCGGAAGCTGCATCGTCCCCTGGCTCATCGCCAGCGAAAACGTTGCCGGACTTTCGGCAAAGACGCCAGGGTTCCACATAGCCAGTGGCCACTGCCGCAGCGCATAGATGAGCAGCGCCAGCGCCGCTGCCAAACCCAGCCAGGGCCATATCTGGTTGACTTTGCCCGGCAACGGCCGTTGGCCCAGCCACACCCCCAGCACCGGCATCAGCATCAGCCCTGCCGCCAGCAGCAGCAGCGGCGTCAGCGCATCCACAAACGTATCTGGCCGTACATACACCGTCCAGCCGATGTACGCCCCCAGCATAAACATCTCCCCATGTGCCAGGTTCAGCACATCCATCAGCCCCAAAATCAGCGAAAAACCGGCCGCCACCAAAAACGTAATTGCCCCAACCGCCAGCCCGCGCATCACCGTAATGACCCAATCCTCGGTAGACATCCCCTGCGAGGCAGAAACAAACAGCACCGCCAAAATGCCCAGCACAATCAACCGTGTGCGATTCTTCTTTAACCTTTCAGCCATCATTCAACCCATCCAGATCTCGGATTGACAATTGACAACCACGAACAAAATCGCCAATAGTCAATGCAGCATGGTTCATGTCATCTTGACAAATTTGACCACCGGCCGCTGACGGCAAACCGCTATCTATCTGAGATGCGGTCAGCGGTCGGTCGTCGGCGGTCGAAAAATTGCAAAGCATCTCTCCAGAGCGTTATAAACCATGCTCTAAATTCCTACGCTGCGCCCAAATAGCGGTGGATCGTTTCTTGATCATTCACCAACTCCGCCATCAACCCCTTCTTCACCGAGCGACCCTCTTCGATAATGACATATCGTTCTGCCAGTTTACTGGCAACTACAAAATTTTGCTCCACCAGCAGCACTGTCGTATTGGCGGCCAACTGTTGAATTGCGGTAATCATCTGCTCAATTAAAACCGGCGCCAGCCCTTCGCTGGGTTCATCAATTAGCAGCAGCTTGTTATCAGGAACCAGCGCCCGCGCAATTGCCAGCATTTGCTGCTGCCCGCCAGAAAGTTTTGTGCCGGGCAGCTTAATTAACCGCTTCAGGTCGGGAAACAGGCCAAAGATAAACTCCTCCTTGCGCGCCAGGTCCCCTTTGCATCGCTCGGCAATCTTCAGGTTTTCCGCCACGCTCAAATCGCGAAAGATGGCACGGTGCTCCGGCACAAAGCCAATTCCCATTGCCGCAATGTCATAACTGCGCCGCCCCTGAAGCGGTTCACCGGCAAAGAGAATTTGTCCCTGGCTGGGCGGTGTCAGCCCCATCACAGATTTCAGCGTGGTGGTTTTTCCCGCGCCATTGCGCCCCAACAACACCGTAATGCTACCTTGCAGCACATCAACCGAAACCCCTTCCAAAATATGGAACTGCCCGATAAAGGTATGGATGTTTTGCACTTCTAGTAAATTTGTCATGCTAACCAACTAACCTACCAACCAACTAACCAACCAACCAACTCTACTCATACAACGCCCCCAAATACGCCTTTTGCACCGTTTCATTGGCAGAAATTTCCGCGGGCGTGCCTTCTGCCAGCACCTCGCCATAATGCATCACGGTAATTGTGTCTGAAACGCGCATCACAACATTCATGTTGTGTTCCACCAGAATGATTGTTTTCTTGCCGCTGGTCTGAATCTCGCGGATGAGGGCAATCAGTTCCGGTACCTGCTCCGAGGCCATACCGGCTGTGGGTTCGTCTAGCAGCAGCAGTTGTGGGTCTGGGGCTAGAATCATGCCCAATTCTAGCTTGCGCTGATCGCCATGTGGCAGCGCGCGTGCCAGCATCAGCGCCTTATCTTGCAGCCCTACTTTGCCCATTATTTCCCAGGCGCGCTCTTCATACTGGCGAAAGGCGCGGTGCGAGCGAAACAGACGAAAATTATCACGCCCCATTGCCTGGCACGCCAGGCGAATGTTTTCCATGACGGTCAGATTAGGGAAGAGGTTGGTGATCTGGAATGAACGGCCGATTCCCAAATGGACAGCGCGATGTACTGGCAAATGGGTGATCTCTTTGCCCTTGAAAAAGACCTGCCCGGCCGTTGGCTTTAGCGTGCCGCTGAGCAAATTAAAAAACGTCGTTTTGCCCGCGCCATTTGGCCCAATGATTGAGTGAAAAGAGCCAGCCTTCACGCGCACGCTGACGTTGTTCACCGCTACCAACGCGCCAAACTCCCGCCGCAAGTTGCGCGTTTCCAGAATGATGTCATCCGCCATAGGCTTCTCCAGTTCAGAGTTTGGATTTCGGATTTCGGAAACATCTCTGGCAATCCGAAATCCGAAATCCCTCATCTAAAATTCCAAAGTCTGTTTACTGCCCGCTCAGGCTGCCAATGGGCAGGTTGCCGCAGCGGTCTTTCAGCGCCTCTGGCAGCAGACAGGGTACGTTGGGCCGGTTGGTCTTTATCAGTTCAAAGAACTTGAACTCTGGATCGGTGACATTGGTTAGCTTCACAATGTACATATCTTGAATAGCCACGTGGTCTTCGGGGCGGATGTAGATTTTACCTTTTGGCCCTTCAAACTCCATTCCCTCCATTGCTTTAATCAATGCTGTTGCGCTGACGTCGCCGCCGGTCGCCTTCACAGCTTCCACCAGCAGTATCGCCGCGTTCATGCCGTCTGCATCAAACAGATCAGGTGGTACGCCAAACCGTTCTTTACTCTTTTCTACCAGCCAATCGTTGATGGGGTTGTTGGGTGCAGTGTAATGGTAGAGGATGCCACTGGTCTGGCCAATCGCATTGGCGAAGAAGACAGGCATCACGACATTGTCCACAAAGCCAGAGGCCATTGCCATTTCATCGAAGACGCCCAACTCGTTAGCCGCCTGCATCATGGGCACAAAACCACCACCCGCCCAAGTCACCAGGAAGGCTTCGGCGCCGGAGTTAAGAATGCGTTCCATGTAGGGCGTAAACTCAGTAGTGTCGGCCGGGGCAAAAATGTCGTCTGCCACAAATGTGCCGCCAAACAGGTTGCAGGCATCGCGGAAGGCAGCTGCGCCGCCATAGCCAAAGGAGTAGTCGGGCGCAATTTGCACGAAGGTCTTGTATTCCTGGGTCAGGTATTCGCAGATGTTGACCGCATCCTGGTAGTTGTTGCGGCTGGTGCGGAAGGTGTATTCATTGAAAGTGGCGCCGGTAATATCGTTGGCAGCAGCCGGGGCGACGATCAGAGGGATCTGATTTTCGCGCGCCAGCTCTTGCAGGGTAGCGGTTGCGCCGGAGCTAACTGTGCCCACCAGGATCTTGACGCCTTCTACTTCAATTAACTCGCGCGCGGCCGTTGCCGTGTTTTCCGGGTTGCTCTGATCATCGCGGATGTAAACCTGGAACTCGCAACCATCCAGGGTGTAACTGGTGTAGGTTGCGCCTACGTTGCCCGCGCTGCCGGTGGCATATTCCATACCCAGCGGGAAGCCGCGCAGAATGTGTGCCCCATAGATAGCAAGGGAACCGGTCATATCGGTAATTAGCCCCACTTTAATGGGCGCGGTGCAATTAAGGCCAGCTACGGGGGCTGGTTCTTCAGCGGCTGGCTGCGGGGCAGGCTGTTCGGGAGCCGGCTGTTCGGCGGCAGGGGCTGGGGTGAGGGTGGTCTCTCCCCCAGTGCAAGCGGCAAGTAACAGGGCAAAGGTGAGCAAAAGCGCTATCAGACTAAACAGTGTGTAACGACGTTTCATTTTTCTTTCCTCCAGAAGTTTTAGCGGATAATGGATACGGATAATGGGTAGTGGGGTGGTGGGGTAGTGACGGTTATGGTTGCAGGCATCACCTCCTTGCGCAGATTTGGAATTGCGGAGTTTAGCTAATTTGAAGTATTTACCAGGCCGTTGGTTGGTTTGATAATTGGTTAATTGGCTGGAAACCAACCAGTAAACTAACCAACCAGCAAACAGGGAGCTTGGTAGATGTAATTTGAAACTAAAATCTGAAATTAGCTGGTCTGGAAGGCCAGATAGGTGCGCCCGGTGTCTCCCTCGCCACGCTGGAGGAAGGTGGCAGTGAGGGGCGCGCCGATGAAGCTCAGATCAGGGTGGGCGGCGTCTAGCCCCAGGATTTGGGCGCTGATCATTGGCCCTTCGGCCAGTTGGACGATGCCGCTCATGTAGGGGTTTTTGCGGTCGTAGCCCGCTTCTACCATGGCGGCGGGGCCGATGAAAACGGCCGTAAATGCCGCCAACGTTCCCTGACCTGATAATTCCACCCATTCCATGTCGCTGCTGTGGGTCTCCGGGTCAATCGGGCGCGGCGGTATGTATACTTTGCCCGTTGCCCGGCTGCGCGCTCCCATCAATCTGCCTTCGCGCAGGAAGGCCTGAAAAGAGTGTTCTATAAATGGCCTGTCGCTCATTGCATTTGCTCCTGAATTGTGAATGCTGAATTGTGAATTATGAAGTTCGGAGCCACTTCATCATTCATACTTCGCCATTCACCATTCACAATTTCTTCTATTTCCTCTCGTAGATGTGGACAACGGCCGTTTGTCCCGTGCCGCCCACATTATGCGTCAGCGCCAGGTCTACTTCGCGATCTACCTGGCGGGGGCCGGCCTGGCCACGCATCTGCTTGAAAATTTCCACCGCCTGCCCCGCGCCGGACGCGCCGACGGGGTGGCCTTTGGCTTTCAGGCCGCCGGAGGTGTTAATTGGCTTGGGGCCGTGTCGTGCAGTCAGCCCTTCTTCGGCCGCTTCGTGGCCGGTTCCGGGGACGAAGAAGCCCAGGTCTTCGCTGGCTAATATCTCGGCGATGGTGAAGCAGTCGTGGACTTCGGCGATTTTGACGTCGGCGGGGGTAATGCCGGCCATCTGGTAGGCCATCTGGCTGGCGGCTTTGGCGCTGGCGATGCTGGTGAGGTTGGAACGGCCGTGCAGGGCGGTGTCGCTGGCCTGTCCTGTGCCGATGATGTAGACCGGGTCGTCGGTGAATTGTTTGGCAATGTCGGCGGCAACGAGGAGAACGGCCGTTGCCCCATCTGTCACCGGTGAGCAGTCAAACAGGCGCAGCGGCCAGGCGATCACCGGGTTGGCGCGGTCGTCGCGCAAAAAGGCCATCTCATCTGCCCATTCGGGAACGGGCAGCCCCTTCTTCTCCGCGCTGCGCCGCTTGCTCGCCATCACCTCGGCAATGGTCTGGTTGAACTGCGCCTTTGGGTTCAACGCGCCGTTGTCGTGGTTTTTCAGCGCCACGCGCATCAGCGCCTCTGGCGATGCCCCATACCGGTGCATGTAGGCCGTTGCCATTGCCGCATAGAAGCCAGGAAAGGTAAAACCAGCCGGGATTTCATAGAGTACATCAGCGGCCTTTGCCAGGGTGTCGGTCACTTCGGCGATGGGCAGGTCACTCATTTTCTCGATGCCGCCCACCATCACCACGTCGTGCAGGCCGGAGGCCACCGCCATGACGCCCTGGCGCAAGGCTACGCCGCTGCTGGCGCAGGCATCCTCGATGCGGGTCGCCGGGCGCGGCATCAGCCCCACCCAGTCGGCCATGATCGGCGCGGTGTGCCCTTGCCCCTCAAACAGTTCGCTGCTGTAATTGCCGATGAACAGCGCCTCGATGTCGTTCGGGTCCAGCCCCTTATCCACCGCGTCGCGCATCTCCAAAAACGCTTCGGCAAACAGGTCGCGCGTCGTCTTGCCGGGGAACGCGCCAAACTGGCTCATCCCCACGCCGACAATCGCCACCCCTCGGCCTAATTTTCGTGCCTTCATATGCTCCTCCTGTTGGTTGGTTAGTTGGTTAGTTGGTTTGATAGCCAACCCAACCAACTATCCAACCCAACCAACTATCCAACTAAGAATTTAACGACCGCCTCATTGGCCGCTTCCGGCGTTTCGATGGGGAAGAAGTGCCCGGCGTTGGGCAGGATGTGGACCTGGCTGTGCGGAATTTTAGCCGCCAGCAGGTCGGCGTTACCCGTTGGCACAACCTTGTCGTGCGCGCCAAAAAGGATGAGGGTTTCTGCCTGGACGGCCGGCAGTTTGTTCTCAAAGCAGGCCGCCTCGGCCAACAGCCCCAGGCCAATTGCCATTTGCGCCTGGTAGGCGGCCGGGTTGATAGGGTTGGCAATGCGCCAGGCGAGCCATTCCTCAATCATTGCCGGGTTGTTTTCGCTCCAGCCGGGGGCGGTGCTGACGACCAGACCATTCTTGAAGCGGGTCACGGGGTCGCTGGTCATGTCCATCAGCACGGCCATCGCTTCCTGGGTGATGGGGATGTGACGCGGCCCGCCGAAGTTGGTGGAGGCCAGGATGAGCTTATCTACCATCTCCGGGTAGCTGAGGGCGATCTCCTGGGCGATGAAGCCGCCCATGCTGTGCCCCATGATGTGGGCTTTGGCGATGCCCAATCCGCGCAGCAGGCCCACCGTGTCGGCGGCGAGCATGGCGGCGGTGTACGGCCCGGCGGGGGCGTCTGTCTGTCCCACGCCGCGATTGTCGAAGGTGATGACCTGGAAATGTTTGGCCAGCCCCGGAACCATTTTGTGCCACTGCCAGTTGTTGTAGCCCAGACCGGAAATGAGCAGCAACGGCCGTCCAGAGCCATGAATTTCGTAATAAATGTTGATGTCATTCGCAGTTAGCGTTGGCATAGGGAGTTCCTGTTTGTTGGTTTGTTGGTTTGTTGGTTTGTTAACGTAACTATTGTGCAATCAGAGCCGAAATGGCTCAAAAATACGAAAAACAAATGCCTTTGAAAAACGGTAGGGGCAATTGAATCACCCCATTGCCAAAACGCAGGGAGCGGCCTGCGTAACAACTCTGCTCA
>CALEAD010000075.1 GCA_937943625.1 uncultured Anaerolineae bacterium
GCAACGGCCGTTGCCCCCGCCGCTATCATTTCCCACAGCGGGCCATATGGAGAGGTGTCGCTGCCCCATTCGCCCGCCGGCAACAGGAATGGGTCGGTGGTAAATTGGTCTGGCGTGGCGTTGTAGGGGCTTTGCCCATGCACACTGGTGATGCGCCCACGCATGACGTACCAGTACAAATCGGTGCTGTTGATGGGGAAGGTGAATAGCAGCGGCAGGCTGAGCAGCAGAGTGGTGAGCAACAGGTTTAGCAGGGGCAACGGCCGTTTTCCCACCTGCCTGTATGCCAGCCAATATACCCCATGTAAGAGCAGCAACAGCAGCCCATAAGCCACACCTTGTGGCAGGGTAGGAGCAAATGTGCGAATGTCTACCAGGGGGAGTTGTCGGTAAGCGGGGCTGAGCGGAAACCAGAGCGCCATCAGACCATGGCCAGAGGCCATAAGCAGGACGAGCAGCCAAAGGGGCAGGCGTTGGCAAAGGGCTAACAGGCGCATGAAGCAGAGGATAGCAAGCGCTACCGCTGATTCTGTGTGCGCCGGCCGTGTTTGCGCAGGGGGACGACCAGGGTAACAGCCGTTCCTTTGCCAGGTGCAGAATCTACGCGCAGCGAGCCATCAATGCGCTCGGCGCGTTCGCGCATGTTTACCATGCCCAGGCTGCCGCGCGAGCTGTAATCCCGATTCACATCTTCGGTATCGAAGCCCACACCATCATCCTGCACGCGCACCACAAACAGATCTTCTTCTTGCCACATGCGCACCTCTATCGAGTTAGCCTGGGAATACTTGCGCGCATTCCCCAGTGCCTCTTCCACAATAGAAAAGACCACACTTTGCGCTGGTTCGCTGAGCAAGTCGCCATGTTCGCCGCCGATCAGGCGAATATTCAGGCCATCCGACTCTTTAATACGATTCATGACCGCTTCGATGGCGGCGGCCAGCCCTTGTGTTTCCAGCACCAGCGGTCGCAGCGTGAAGAGCATGCCGCGAATTTCTTTGGCTGTGCGCTTGGCTAACTCTTCGATCTTCTCCAGCTCTTGCAGGCTTTGACGTGGGTCTTTGGCCACCAGGGAGCGCACGAAGTTGATGCGCATAGCAATAGCAGCAATACTTTGCGTGGGGCCGTCGTGCAGGTCGCGCGCCAGTTCGCGGCGCGCCTCTTCGTCTGCCTCGATCAGGCGCTGTTTTTCGGCCGTTAGCTGCTGGTAAAGCTGCGCATTTTGCAGCGCAATGACGGCCTGGTCGGCTACTGCATTGAATAAATCGTAATGGTCCCGGTTAAATTCCAGCGGTTTGCCAGAGCCGATGACCATGACGCCAAAAATCTGAAACCCGGCGCGCAAAGGGATGCAAACGGCCGTCACGCACCCCTGAAATGCCATGTAGGTTTTCAGTTCAGGATCATTGCGCGGATCTTGGGAGACTGTTGGCTCTGCATGGGACATCGCTTCGGCGACAATGCCTGCCTGCCCGGGAATGCCGCGCTTTTCGTCTGTGCCAACAAAGCCGCGTGTGGCCACTGGGTGAAGCTCGGCGCCGCGAAACAAAAAGATGGCGCCCACCAGCGACTGGCGCGATGTGCCCATTTCGATCAATTCCAGGCTGCACACATCCAGCGCTTCTTCTACGACACGTTCAAAGCTGAGCGTTGCCCGTAGCGTGGAGGCCATTTGCTGCAGCCGGTAGGCTCGCTTGGCGGCTGCTTGTAGGCGACCCATTTCCTCTTTGAACAGGCGTTGCATCTCATGGCTGGTGCGCTTGCTGCTGTTTGAGACCAATGAGAGACTGATGCCCGCGACGAGCAAGAGTACCAGGGTGGCGACGATGATGGCTGCCAGCCAATAGCTCAGGCTCATGTGCAACAGGATGGCCATGATCAGGTAGATGGCTCCTGCCTGGAAAAGGGCGGCAAACACAAACACAACAGCCAAAAGTGTGTTTAGGCGCTTTCCTTCCTTTTCGGTGACGTTGGCAATTCCTTTGGCCATTCGGCTTCCTTAGATATGGCTGTCAGTTCCTGCCTGAATTATAGCGGAAGTGTGGCCGGGAACGATAGGAGAATGGTGTCATGTGCTCTGCGTAAATGACCACACCAGCCTACTGGGGGGCAGCCAGGGCGGCAGCAATGTGGGCCGCAACCTGACCATTGTGGCGCAGGAGTGACACGTTGGCTTGTAGGGAACGGCCGTTGGTCAACTCAACCAGGCGCGCCAGCAGCCAGGGGGTGGTGGCCGCGCCCTGAATGCCCTGTGTGTCTGCCTCTTGCGTGGCCTGGGCAACGGCCGTTTCCACTTCTTCCGCGCTCAATTCCCACGCCGCCGGAACTGGCACGGTTACCAGCATACCCGATTGCAATCCCAGCGCCTGCCGCGCCCGGATTACAGCCGCCACTTCGCTCGGTGTGTCTAGCCGCGCGTTTACCGGCAGGCCGCTACTGCGCGTAAAGAAGGCGGGCAGCGTTTCCGTGCCGTAGCCCACAACCAGTACACCCTGTGTTTCCAGCACCTCTAGCGTAGCCGGCAGGTCAAGAATAGATTTTGCGCCGCTGCACACGACTGTGACCGGCGTGCGTCCCAACTCCATCAGGTCGGCGCTTACGTCAAAGGGGTGACCGCGATGCACGCCGCCAATGCCACCAGTGGCAAAAACCTGAATACCCGCCAGATGAGCAATAATCATCGTTCCGGCCACGGTCGTAGCGCCATCTTCGCGCTGCGCCAGGATCAGGGGCAGGTCGCGACGGCTACATTTGCGCACCTGCGCCTCAGGTCGCGTGCCCAGGTACTCTAGCTGTGCCAACGATAAACCAACGTGTATCTGCCCCTGGAGGATGGCAATGGTGGCAGGAATGGCGCCGTTTTGTCGTACGGCCGTTGCCATGGCAACGGCCGTTTCCACATTTTGCGGATAAGGCAACCCGTGCGTAATCACCGTACTTTCCAGAGCCACCACCGGTGCGCCTGCGGCCAAAGCCTCCGCCACTTCCGGGGTAAATGAAAAAGCAGAATGAAGCATGTTTACCATCAGAGCCTCAAAAAGAATCAACCAGTCTACCGGCTGGCGCGTTCGCTAACTGGTTACTTATTGACTCACCTTACGCAGTTTTGAGTAAACTTGACGCATGAAAAACGGTAAACTCCTTGACCTGTACAGCGATTACCTGATTAGCGCCTTTGGGCAAACAACCGCGACGGGCTTGTCTTCTCTCTTGAACGGAGAAGTCAGTCA
>CALEAD010000076.1 GCA_937943625.1 uncultured Anaerolineae bacterium
TGTATGTGACTCATGGCGACCTCGTTGTGAAATGTCGCTATGAGCCTGCCACTATTGAGCAGGTTGTAAAGGTTCGACTTTTATTTTTGGCGATTTTTCATGAAATCGCTTCTGATTGTGCAAAACTTACGTTAGTTGGCTAGTTGGTTTCCAACGATCAAACCAACCAACAAACCAACTAACAAACCAACAAACCAACTAACAAACCAACTAACCAACTAACGAACCAACAAACCAACCAACCAACCAACCAACAACTTCATACCCATCAGGCAAACAATTTCCTCTCTAAAGCTGCTGCGCTTTACTTTGCACAATCGCCAGCGCATGCGCCTTAAACGCTGCCAGGCTCATCGCGCCGCGATCCTCATTCTCCCGCGTGCGCACTGCTACGGCCCCTTCTTCCGCCTCTTTGTCGCCTACCACCAGCATGTAGGGAATCTTTTGTAGCTGCGCCGAGCGGATTTTTTTGTTCATACGCTCGTTGCTGGCGTCTACCTCCACGCGCAAACCAGCTGCGCGCAGTTCTGCCGCCACCTGCTCCGCGTAGGGAATGTGCCGGTCCGCAATTGGGATCATTTCCACCTGCACCGGTGCCAGCCACAGGGGGAACGCCCCGGCGTAATGCTCAATCAGCACCCCCATGAACCGTTCCATAGAGCCAAGCAGGGCGCGGTGAATCATGTATGGCTGGTGCGGTTCCCCATCCTGACCAATGTAGCTCATCTCAAAGCGCTGCGGCAGGTTAAAATCAAATTGAATGGTGCTTAGCTGCCATTCGCGTCCCAGGGCATCAATCATTTTCAGATCAATTTTAGGACCGTAAAACGCCGCGCCTCCTTCGTCTATATCGTAATTCAGGCCAGCGCGCTCTAACGCGGCGCGCAGCGCCTCGGTGGCGTCTTCCCAGCGTGCTGGGTCGCCCGCGGACTTTTGCGGGTCGCGGGTAGACAGGTAAGCGTGGAAGTTATCCATGCCAAAGCCGCGCAAGATGTGCAAGCAAAACCTTAGGGCGCGGTCAATTTCTTCTGGCATCTGGTCTTTGCGGCAAAAGAGGTGGGCATCATCCTGGGTGAAGCCGCGCACGCGCATCAGCCCGTGCATCACGCCGCTGCGCTCGTAGCGGTAAACGGTTCCCCACTCCGCCAGGCGCAGCGGCAGGTCGCGGTAGCTGCGCATCCTGTCTTTGTAGATCATGATGTGGAATGGGCAGTTCATTGGCTTCAGGAAGTATTCTTCCTCGTCAATCTGAATGGCGGCGTACATGTCATCTTTGTACCAGGTAAGATGGCCGCTTGTTTGCCAGAGGGTGCTGCGGCCAATGTGGGGCGTATAGACGAGCTGATAGCCATTTGCCAGGTGTTCGTTTTTGCAGAATTCTTCCGCCAGATGGCGCACCAATCCTCCCTTGGGATGCCACAGGATGAGGCCACCCCCCACGTCTGGATTGGTGCTAAACAGGTCCAGGTCTTTGCCCAGGCGGCGATGGTCTCGTTTTTTGGCTTCTTCCAGGCGTTTCAGGTAAGCGGCCAATTCTTCTTTGCTGTGCCAGGCTGTGCCGTAGATGCGCTGGAGTTGGGGGCGCTTTTCGTCGCCGCGCCAGTATGCGCCGCTGGCGCGCAGAATTTTCACCGCGTTGTGTTTCACCTGTTTGGTAAAGCCAACGTGTGGCCCGCGACAGAGGTCAACAAACTGGCGGTGCTGGTAGATGCCCACTTCGCTGACAGGGGCGCTGATGGGTTGGCCGTTTTCGTCTACTTTGCCTGCAGCTAGTTCGTCAATC
This sequence comes from uncultured Anaerolineae bacterium, assembly GCA_937943625.1. Lineage (GTDB taxonomy): Bacteria > Chloroflexota > Anaerolineae > Promineifilales > Promineifilaceae > JACSRF01. Next base: position 1,784 of record CALEAD010000076.1, read on the forward strand.
AGTTCTAGCTTGTAGGGTTGATTGGCAAAAAATTGGCGCGCGGCTTCGACGCCCATGCTTGATTGCACGAAGGGGGCGTTTTCTTTGAGCAGCTCGATCATTTTTTGCTCAATGGCTACCAGGTCCTCCGGCGAAAAGGTGCGCGGTTTGCCGTTTTCGTCTTTGCCCAGGTCAAAGTCGTAGTAGAAGCCGTCTTCAATGGGGGGGCCGATGGCGAGTTTGGCTTCAGGGAAGAAGGTGAGAACGGCTTCGGCCATGACGTGAGCGGCTGAGTGGCGAATGCGGTAAAGCTCGGTTTCGCTGTAGGGAATGGTTGCTTGCTTTTCGGACATAGTTACCTCCTTATGGAATTTCAGGTTTTGGATTGAGTTTGTTTGAGTTTATGCCGCTGATGTAATTTGACCGCAGACGGCCGATTGTAGCGCGCCTATTAATGGCAAAATCGCGGTCGGTAGTCGGCAGTTGGTGGTTAAATTGTAAAGATCGCTTGAACCGTGCTTGTTTTAACAAAAAAATGCCATCACCCGTATTGGGGCGATGGCGTCTCGCGGTTCCACCCAACTTCAGGCAGCTTTGTGCGTGGGCTGCCTCTCATTACGGCCGTTAACGGGGCCAACCGGGTTCTTTTACTAAGGCAGTAGCCGTTCTAAGAACCACTCGCGGGGGGTTTTGGCAGGGGGCGGGCGATGATAGCTTGCAGCCTGGGGCCATCACTCTCTGGCGCTTGCCGGTTCCTGCTACTCGTCCCGGTCTACGTGTTTGATCTTTTAGGCTGGCATTATAAGCCACTCATGGCCGTTGTCAAGACAAGGCCGTTGTCAAGACAAGGGGGGCATTGGCGCGTATAATTTGCCACTATGGCAGAAGGACGTGGAGAAAAGGAAAGGGAAACGGCCGTTTCTGGGCGACGGCAGGTGATGCAGGCGGCGGGACTGGTGGGGGCCGCTTTTTTGCTCAGCCGCCTGGTGGGTCTGGGGCGAGAAGTTGTTGCCAGGTATTACCTGGGGCTGACGCTGCCGGCCACTGCCTTTGAGGCGGCGCAACGCTTCCCTGAATCTATCTTCCTGATTGTGGCTGGCGGGGCAATTGGTTCCGCTTTCATTCCCACCTTTGCTGCTTGCTTTGCGCGGGATGACGAGGCCGGGGCGTGGCGGCTGTTTTCCATTGTCACCAACCTGGCGCTGCTGGCGACAACGGCCGTTTCCCTGCTTACCTTCCTCTTTGCCTACCCCTTCACCCGCTTTTTCCTCAACGAACTGGTTGCCACCGACCCGCTGCTGCTGGGGCTGACCGTGCGCCTGATGCGCGTCATGCTTCTTTCGCCCATCATTTTTAGCGCCGGGGGCGTGGTCGTGGGCGCGTTGCAAGCGCGGCAGCACTTTTTGTTGCCGGCGCTGGCGCCAACCGTCTATAACCTGGGCATTATTGGCGGCGCGGTGCTGTGGCCTGTCGACCTGGGAGATGGCAAGGCCATGGGCATGGCCGTAGGCACAGTGCTGGGGGCGCTGGGCTACTTACTGGTGCAGTTGCCGGCGCTGCGGCCGCAGCGAGCGCAGTACCGCCCTATCCTCACGCTACAAGACCCCGGTGCGCGGCAGGTGCTGCGCCTGATGGCTCCGCGCGTACTAGGGTTGTCCTTTAGCGAGGTGAACAAGTTCACTACCCTGTTTCTCAGCGGGCTACTCAGCGCCGCCAGCCTGCCTGCGCTGACGCTTGCGTGGAAGCTGATGATTATGCCGCAGGGCATTTTGGGGCAGGCCATGGGCACGGCCGCTTTTCCCACCCTGGCCAGCCTGGCGGCTCGGCGCGCCTTTGCTGAGATGCGCCAGATTTTAACCGACGCCCTGCGGATGCTGTTGTTTTTGGGGCTGCCAGCAACGGCCGTGCTAATGGCGGCAGCCGCGCCTATCGTGTCTGTGTTATTTGAGCGCGGTTTGTTTGCTGCTGAAGATACGCAACTGGTAGCGTGGGCGCTGTTTTTCTACGCTCTGGGGCTGGCGGCGCTGATTGCCCTGGAGGTGGTGAACCGCGCCTTTTATGCCTTGAACGATACGCTGACGCCGGTTTTGGCGGGCGGCGCGCAAATTCTCCTCATGACGGTGCTGGCCTACTGGCTGAGCCAGATTGTTTTTCCCGCTTATGGCTGGCTGCCACTGGGCGGTGTGGCGCTAGGGCATAGTCTGTCTAATGTGCTGGAGGTAGGGCTGTTGCTGGCTTTGCTGCGGCGCAAGATGAGGGGGCTAAACGGCCGTTCCCTGCTGACGGGCGGCGTGCAAATGGCGCTGGCAGCACTGCTCAGTGGCGTGCTGGCCTGGACGGCCATACAACAAAGCGCGGCGTGGGGATTGGGGGCGCTGTGGCAGCTTTGCCTGGCGCTGTTGCTGGGAGGGGGGGGCTATCTGGCGCTTTGCGCGCTGTTGCGCGTGCGCGAGGTGCAATGGGTCTGGCAGCTTGGGCAACGGGTGCTGAGCCGATAGTAGGCTAACACCAGCCAACAAAAAACCGGCCGGACGCCGGGTAAGTGTTTTTTTGGGTTGGTTGGGTTGGTTAGTTGCCTGCCGAGAAGGCGGCGTTATTCATAATCGCGGTGGAGGAGGTCATCAGTTCCCCGTTAACCCACACTTCCAGCGTATACTCACCCGCCTGGAAGCCTTCTTCCGGGCCATAGTAAATGTAGGCCGGTCCATCAGAACCGTAACGCCAGATTTCGTTCCCGCCATCCACCACACGGCCGTTTAATCGCCAGACCCAGGCCCACTCCATGCCATTTGCCATGGCTGCGTAGCTAAAAGTTGCGTAAAGCGTATATTTTCCTTCAGGGAAAATCTTGGCTGGGTTGCGCGGCTCATATTTTTCAGATATTTCTGAGGAAAAGGTAATATTACCCAACGCCGTATTTGGGTTTAGGGGCACAGTTGGCTCAAATTGGTCATACTCAGGGGGAAGCGTGGGGCGAAATACGGCGGCTGTTTGCCCTTCTAGCAGCAGGGCCTCGGCTAAGGATACGGGTTGGTCAACGGCCGTTGCGCTGCTTACTACCTGCTTCTGGCTACTTTCTAACAGGGCAAGCACATCTTCCTTTGGGGGCTTGCTGTTGGCCAGAACCGCGGAACGAAAAACGTCTGGTTGTGGCGGCTGCCAGGCATAGGCAGAAAAGCCAGCCGTTAGCAGCAGCAAAACCAGACTGATTGATGAATAAGTTTGCAGACGCTTCTCAGCCTGACGCCTCATAAAAAAATAGGGTGAGCGTTTCATCTCACGCCATGATTTCGCGGAGCTGATCAGCATCAACAGGGTGAGAGAGAGCAGCGTCCCCAGCACCCATGGAATAATCGTTTCAGCCAACAAGTGTACCTACTTCCCTTGTTCCCTTTTTTCTCCAACTTCACCTTGCCATTATAAATAATATTGTGCATACTGGCAAGTAGACTGCCCTTACAGCAGCAAGTCTAAATTTGAAACCATGCGTGTGGGCGAGGCGGCGCGGAAAAGTTTGTAGTGATTGCTTTAGCAGGCAACCGACCAAAGTCGGCACTACGAACGGGTACACACAGCTTTGTGAAGCAGGCTCAAATTGAGAATTACGGTCTTTCCAGCCTTTTTGGGCACAAATGCCTTTGCAGATTGAGCCCATAGCTGCTGCGCGCTGCGTGTAACAGGCAAACTCGATTCCTCCTCCTATTCCATCTCTCCTGTCTCCTCATAATGTCCGCATACCTGACACCTTGTGCGTCGCAACTTATGATACAATGTGCCGCAGGCTCTTTTTCTAAGCCTGCCAGGCCGCAAACGACGGCATGATAGACTTTATCCGCTCTGGAGGAACAGTTGACCCCAGCTATTGCGCTAACGCTCATCATCATCGTTGTAGCCGTTATCCTCTTTGCTACCGAAAAGCTGCGTGTGGATGTGATTGCCATGCTGGTGCTGATTACGCTGGCGTTAACCGGGCTGGTATCCGGCACAAACATCTTTGCTGGCTTTTCCAGTCCCGCTGTTATTACGGTTTGGGCGGTTTACATCGTAGCAGGCGGGCTTTTTCGCACCGGCGTGGCCGATTTTATGGGGCGGCAAATCACGCGCCTGGCTGGCACCAGCGAAGCGCGTCTGGTGGCTGTGATTATGCTGGCCTGCGGCACCATGTCTGCCTTTATGAACAATATCGGCGCGGTGGCCATGCTGTTGCCAGCTGTGGCCGGCATCTCTCGCCAGGCCAAAATCCCCCTTTCGCGTCTGCTCATCCCCCTTTCCTTTGCCTCGCTCATGGGGGGCAACATGACCCTGATCGGCACACCGCCGAACGTGCTGGCAGCCTCTATTTTGCAGGAACGGGGGCTGGAGACGTTCTCCTTTTTTGATTTTACGCCAATGGGCGTGCTGGTTTTTCTCTCTGGCGTGCTGTTTATGGTGTTTGTTGGCCGCCACCTGCTGCCAATGCGGCAGGCCAACGTGGCCCAACCTGGCGTGCAAGAGCTGCGTCAGTATGTGAGCGAGGTACGTATTTTGCCGGAAAGCCCGCTGGCGGGGCTGAGCCTGCTGGAGGCGCGGCTAGGGGCGGACTATGATTTGAATGTGCTGGGGCTGGTGCGCAACGGCCGTTTAGAGCAGGTGGTGGATCGCAGCACCATCATTCAGCAAGGAGATCTGCTGATTGTGGAAGGCTCGCTGGAAACCCTGATGCAGTTGCGTGACAAACTAGGCCTGGCCATCGAGGCCGAAGAAAAATTTGACCGCCTGCAGCCCGATGAAGAGGTAACCATTTTTGAGGCCGTGCTGGCTCCCCGCTCCCCGCTCATCAACGCCACCCTACGCCAGGTTGAGTTTCGCGAGCGCTACGGCTTTACCGCCATGGCTATCTGGCGACAAGGAGAAGTGATTACCGAGCGTCTGCGTGATGTGCGGCTGCGCTTTGGCGACATGCTGCTGTTGCAAGGGCCGGCGCACCGACAGGCCGCGTTGCTTCATGGCAACGAGTTTCTCGTGTTGGAATCAGTCCCGATTGAGAAGCTGCGCCGCCACAAAGCGCCCATTGCCCTGGCCATCATGGGGCTGGTCTTGTTCCTGGCCACTCTGGTTGGTCTGAGCATCGCGCTCTCGATGGTCATTGGTGCAATGCTGATGGTGCTAACCCGCTGCCTGACGATGGATGAAGCGTATCAGAGCATTGAATGGCGCAGCATTTTTCTGATTGCCGGGATGCTGCCGCTGGGGGTGGCGATGGAGACGACCGGTACAGCGCGGTTGCTGGCGGAGACAATGATTGGCCTGGTTGGTGGCCTGGGGCCGCTCGCGATTTTGGCCGGCATCTATATTTTGGCTTCTTTGGTGACAGAGCCAATGTCCAATGCCGCTGCAACTGTTTTGATTGTGCCTATTGCCATTGACATTGCCCTGAGCTTAGGCTCCAGCCCACAGGCGTTTGTGCTGGCAACGGTGATTGGCGCTTCTACCAGCTTTCTCACGCCTGTAGGCCACCAGGCAAATGTGTTGGTGCTGGGGCCGGCCGGCTACCGCTTCTTTGACTATACGCGCGTGGGCTTGCCGTTGAACGTGGTAATTTTTGCCGTGACGATGATTTTTCTGCCGATTTTATGGCCGCTGTAATTTGTTAGTTGGTTCCCAGGCAGTAAGCCAGCGAACAAACAAGCAAAACCTGGCCGCCATGACAAACCTGTCATTTGGAGAACAGTATGTTTACCTATAAACACATTCTGGTGCCTCTGGATGGTTCGGAGCTGGCGGAGGAGGCGTTGCTGCCAGCTTTGGCTATTGCGCAGTTAATGCAGGCGAGTTTGACGCTGATCCGCGTGATTCCGCCATTTCTGCGGGAGGTGGACGATCAGTACACGGCCGCAGCCACGGACATCTTGCAGGAAAAGGCGGGGGCGTATCTGTTGGCCGTGCGTGAGCGCGTCACGGCCGTTTATCCAGGGGTGACGATTAAACTGGCAGCAGGCCCGGTGGCGGAAACCATCATCGAGTATGCAGCGGCGCAGAAAATTGATTTAATCGTGCTTTCCAGTCACGGCCGTTCTGGCATCAGCCGCTGGGTGTTTGGCAGCGTGGCCGAGCGGGTGGTGCGGGGCGCATCCTGCGCCGTGCTGATTGTGCATCAGAAGGGAGGAGGATAGAGCGAGAGCTAGAGCGGGAGCGGGCGTGAGTTGTGTAGAGATAAAGAGAAGTTGTCCACTCCCCCCTCCCCACTATTCACTATTCCATGCCCCCTTCACCACACACCCCTCGCCTGTTACCGCAACTGCTGGCGCTGACGGCCGCGCGGCTGATGCTAAACACTGGCCTGCGCATGGTTTATCCCTTTTTGCCCGCCCTGGCGCGAGGCGTGGGGGTGGAACTAACGGCCGTTTACCGCCTGGTGACGCTGCGCAATTTTGCGGGTTTGCTCAGCCCCCTGTTTGGCCCGCTTATCGAGCGATACGGCCGTAAACCGTTGATGATTGTGGCGATGCTGCTGTTCGCCGTGGGCTGCCTGGTAGTCGTTCTCTGGCCAGCCTATTGGGGCCTGGGTGCCACCCTGGTCATGATTGGCCTGGCCAAAGTCATCTTCGACCCGGCCATGCAGGCGTACATTGGCGATACCGTGCCCTACCGTCAGCGTGGCCGCGCCCTGGCCGTGACGGAGCTGGCCTGGTCAGGGGGGCTGCTGCTGGGCGCCCCGCTTATTGGCCTGGCTATTCAGCTTTGGGGATGGCAGTCGCCGTTTCTCTGGTTGGGCGGGTTGGCGTTGGCAACGACCTTGCTGCTGGTGCGCGTTTTGCCACGGTTGCCCCATGCGGCGCGCCGCCTGCTTACCCTGCGCAGCATGGCCGCGGTCGTGCGCCGTCATCCCGTCATTTGGGCTGCTGCCCTGTATACGCTGTTGGCCATGGCTGCGAACGAGATTTTCTTCATCGTGTATGGGGATTGGATGGAGGGTAATTTTGGTCTGGCGTTGGGAGCGCTAGGGCTGGCATCGGCCGTGATTGGCGGCTCGGAGATTGCGGGTGAAATTTCGGCCGGTTTTCTCGTGGATCGCTTTGGCAAGCGCCCGGTCATTATGACCACCGGCCTGCTGAACGCCCTGGCTTATCTGGCTTTGCCCTTCATTGGCTCATCGCTCGTCAGCGCCCTGCTGGCGCTGATGCTACTTTTCTGGTTTTTTGAGGTGACGCTGGTGGGGGGCGTGCCTTTGTTGACGGAGCTTGTGCCCAGCGCGCGCAGCGTGGTGATGTCTGTGGCGTTGGGGGCAGGGGCGCTTGGCCGCGCGCTGGGGTCGCTGATAGGTCCGGTTGTCTTTGCGCGTGGTGGTTTTGGCAGCAGCGGTCTGGCAGCCGCGGGGGTGATGCTGCTGGCGGTGTTGGTTCTGGCGCTCTGGGTGCGTGAAGGAAAAGAGTAGGGTCAGACAGGGGATTGAGAAGCAAGGAGCAAAGGATGCTGTGTCAGCGGTCTGCCGTCGGCGGTCAGCGGTCTGCCGTCATTTTCAGGGGAGTTCATCATGGAAGAGGTTGATTTGTTGATTATCAATGCCAGTCAGGTGTGTGTGATTCCGGGGGCAAGCGGGCCGCAGCGCGGCGCAACGCTTGGGCAACTGGAGGTGGTGGAAAATGGTGGGGTGGCGGTGAAGAACGGCCGTATCCACCACGTGGCCCCCTCCGCCGAACTACAAAGCCGCTACGTAGCTGCGCAAACCATTGACGCCAGTGGCCGTGCCGTGATCCCCGGCTTTGTAGACCCTCACACCCATCTTCCCTGGGTGGGTGACCGCGCGCACGAATTTGAAATGCGCATTGCCGGGGCCAGCTATATGGAAATCATGGCTGCCGGCGGCGGCATCATGAACAGCGTGCGTCAGGTGCGTCAGGCCAGCCTGGATGAACTGGTCAGCGACAATTTGCCCCGCCTGCGGCGCATGTTGGCTTTTGGCACCACCAGCGCCGAGGCCAAAACAGGCTATGGCCTGCAAACGGCCAGCGAATTGAAGCAACTTGATGCCATGCTCGCTCTAAACGCAGTCCAGCCGCTGGAACTGACGCCCACTTTCTTGCCCGCGCACGCCGTTCCCGCAGAGTATCGCGGGCGCACGGACGCCTATGTGCAGCTGGTAATTGATGAGATGTTGCCGGCTGGCGCTGCCTGGATGGCGCAGCACGCCGTGTCGCTTTTCTGTGACGTGTTTTGTGAGGCAGGCATTTTTGACGTGCCGCAGACGCGCCGCATCTTGGAAACGGCCGTTTCCCTGGGTTATCGCCTGAAAATTCACGCCGACGAGTTTGAGGGGCTGGGTGGCACAAGGCTCGCCGTCGAGCTAGGCGCAATCTCTGCCGACCACCTGGTGAAAACGCCGGCTGAAGACATTGCCGCCCTGGGGCAGGGCAGCACCATTGCTGTGGGTCTGCCCGGCACGCCTTTTGGCCTGGGACATCAAGAATACACGCCGGCGCGGCAAATCCTGGCTGCCGGCGGGGCGCTGGCGCTGGCGACTGACTTGAACCCCGGCACCTGCTGGTGTGAATCCATGCAAATGATCATTGCCCTGGCCTGTCGCTACATGGGACTGACGCAGGCACAGGCGCTGGCCGCAGCCACCATCAACGCTGCACATGCCATTGGCCGGGGACATGAGGTGGGCAGCCTGGAGGCGGGCAAACAGGCAGATATTCTCGTTCTGACAGTGGCCGATTACCGGCAGCTTGGCTATCAGTTTGGTGGTAATCTGGTGCAGACGGTGATCAAAAAGGGACGGGTAGTGGTTGGCGGTTAGCGATTGGAGAGGGAAGACCGGGGCAGGGTTCAAGCGATGCTTACATTTGACCGCCGACCACCAACCGATGACTGCAATGTTGCCAGTGATGGAAAGTCTGCCGTTGGCCATCTGCGGTCAAGGTTGACCGCAGATCCTGGTAATCGCCAATCTCTCTGGGAGGTTCTATGGATGCTTTAGCCCGGTTAGTGGGTATTTCGCCACAGGAATTGATGGAGTTGATTATTCTGGCGCTGGTGTTGCTGGGGGGATTGTTTTTGCTGCGTCTGCTTTTTAAGCTGACGGCGGCCGTTTTTCGCCTGGGCTGCCTGGGAATTTTGCTGCTGGTAACGGCCGTGTATTTGCTGCGCCTGGCCGGGCAACCATAGCAACCGTCTGACTCCGGCCCCTGCTTGCCACGCAGTCACGATGACGTATAATTTGATTATGTTTTCAAGACATAACGTTGTCAGATGCGCCTGGCTTTTGATTTTGCTATCTGGGTTGTTGTTGGTTGCCTGCCAGGATAACGTGCCTGCGCCAGCCACTGACCCATCCCCTATCATTGACCCGAACGCAGCGCCAGCAGCGCCGGCAACGGCCGTTTCCCAGCCTGCTCCGGCAAACACAACGCCGCCAACGCCAACGGCCGTTCCCCTCACGCCAACCCCCACCCCAGAACCGCTGGCTGCCCTGGTTAACAATCAGCCCCTTTACCTGGATGATTACGAAAAAGAGCTGGCGCGCTACGAGCAGGCGCTGCTGGAATTGGGGCAGGCGCCTGAGCAAAACTATCGCAGCATTGTGCTAGAGGCGCTGATTGACCGCTTGCTCATCATACAGGCCGCTGCCAATGCCGGCCTGATCGTTACGCCGGAAATGGTGGAGGAAAAGCTAACCGAACTGCGCGGCAGCACCCAAAGCGAAGCGGACTTTAACGCCTGGCTAGAGGCCAATCAGTGGAGCGAGGAAGAGTTTCGTCAGGCGCTGGTAGCCGAAATGTTGACTGCGCTCATGCGCGACCGCGTAACAGCGGGTGTGCCTTTTGTCGCCGAGCAGGTGCGCGCGCGCTACATCCAGGTAGTTGACGCCGCCCTGGCCGCGCAGATATTGGCGCAGATCCGTGCCGGCGCCGACTTTGCCACGCTGGCGCGCCAATACTCGCGTGACCCTGCTACGGCGCCCTCTGGCGGTGATCTCGGCTTTTTTGCGCGCGGTTCCTTGCTGGTTCCTGAACTGGAAGAGGCGGCTATGGCGCTACAGCCGGGGGAAACCAGCGAAGTGATAGTCGTCAATAACAGCGACGGCAGCCAGACTTTTTACCTGATCCAGGTGATTGAGCGGGATCCGCAACGGCCGTTGAGTGCCAGCATGCGCTATACCCTCCTGACACAAACCTTTACCACCTGGTTGCAGCAGCAGCGCAGCCAGGCCAACGTACAGCGATTTGTCAATACGGAGTAACGACGCAACAGGCTCTAGCCGCTGTTCCCACTATGCCAGGCAAGCAGCATAGTGTGGGAGACTGGCTGTAGCTAAAAAAGCGCAGTTGTTACAATGCGGGCCACTACGAAGGCTCGCCGGAGAAGCCTGTTGCCTGGTTTAACGGTTGGTTTCTAACCAACTATCAAACCATCAAACCAACCAGCTGTCTGGTTAGCTACCAATACGGAAGGATAACAGGCAAGGAAAAGTGCAATGATGGGACGCTTACTCAATATCTTAACCGCGATGTTGTTTACCCTGGCTTTTCTGATTTTGGCTGTCGTACTTCTCTTTGCGGTTGCCCCAGACCTGTTCAGAAACACCCCGCTGGCGGTGCTTATACCTGTGGCCGAGCCAACACCCGAAGAAGCGCTGCCCACCCTGGCTCCCATTGCTGCCGTGCCAACCATGACGCCGACAGCCACCCCAAACCTGCTTGTGCCAACCTGGACACCCGTCAACACCAGCGTGCCGCCCACCAATGTGCCATTTGCCACACTTGGGCCAACGGTTACGCCCTCTATTACGCCTATTTTGCCCAGCCGCACGCCCACGCGCACGCCGACCCCCACCCCGACAGACACGCCAACACCCACGCCAACCGGCCCCACGCCTACGCCCAGCCCCACGCGGTCGCAGTTTATCTTTACGAAATCTGATCGCAGCCCCTTTTACTTGCCCAATTTTGCCAATAACGCAGGTTGCCAGTGGATGGGCGTTGCCGGTGAAGTGCTGGACCTGTTGCGCAATCCGGTTCCTGTTGGCTCGTACCGTGTGCACGTGTGGGGCAGCGGTATTGATGAGCGGCTTACAGTGGGCACGGCGCCAGATTACAGCCCCTCTGGTTGGGAACAGTTTTTATTCAATTCACCAGTGGTGCGCGACTATAATATCCAGCTAGAGACGATCAATGGCACGGCCGTTTCCCAGGTATACAGCTTTACTACCCGCGCCAGCTGCAACGAAAATCTGGTGCGCTTTGATTTTGTGCAGAATCATTGAGTGATTAGTGCTCTCCGTTAACACTCTCCACTATCTGTGCCATTCGGCCACGAGTGTGTAGCTGACTGCTGCGCCAAAGAACTCTTGCAGCAGAACGCGCCACTGACCGCTGCTGGTCAGGGTAAAGTCGGTAATTCGCTCGGCCACGCCATCTCCCTCATCGTCTACGCGCAGCGCCAGGCTGCCATCTGGCGCTTGCAGGATCAGCACCACGTCCCGTCCCGCCTCGACTAGCTCCAGCACAATGCTCACCTTTGCGCCCTCCTGGCCGCTGAAGAGCCAAAAGTTCGTCTGGTCTTCTGGCAAGGTTCCGCTTACAGGCTTGCCGTTGCTGAGTGTGCCCGCATAAGCGGGTAAGGCCGTTGGCGCAGCTTCCAGGCTGATTTCATACATCCCTGGCTGACCGCTAAAGTCGCGCACTAAAATCAGATATTGCCCGCTTTCGCGCAGCCGGTGGCGCAATGTCTCCGCTTCTCCGGCCATAAACAGGTCTTGCGCCGCAACGCGCTCGATGTTTGGGTCAAGCAGCCAGACATCCAGGTCTAGAACGGCCGTTAGCGGGGTCACGCGCACGATAATTTCCTCGTCAGCATGGCCATGGAAAAACCAGGCGTGCGCTTCGCGCGGGCGCAACGTTTCCTGGCGCGTCTGTCCCGGCAGCAAGTCACCGGCGTCATAAAAATTGGCCGTTCTATCCTGCCCTTCACTGAGAGAAAGCGTGTACGGCCCACCGGCGCTGGCAAAGCTGCTCACGTAGATGGCGTACTCCCCGCTGGCAGGCAGTTGAAAGCCGGCCACTACTTCCGCATCCCCGCTAAACCCTTCATCCAGGGCAACCAGGCGTGTGCCGTTCGGCCCGTACAGGTTCAGAATCGGGTCTAGCTTTTCGCTGCCTGGCTGCACCACAATGTTGATGAACTGTTCAGCCGTGCCGCTAAAGCGCCAGATGTGCTGCGATTCCGCCGCAAGCGTGCTTTGTACCCCTTCGCCCAGGCGAATGAGCCCCTCACCTCTGAAAGCAGGTTCGCTGCTTAGCTGTACCTCCAGCGCGTATTGCCCAGATTGCGCCGCAAAGTCACTGATGACAAGCAGATAAAGGCCCGGTGAGGGCAGAAATATGTCGGTTGCCCGTTCGCGGTAGCCTGTGTACCCATTATTCAGGCGTGCCGCCACCGGGTTTCCTTTGGGGTCAATCAGTGTGACAACCGGGTCTAGATATTGGCTCAGGGGGCTGACTGCCAGATTCAGGTAGGCTGGCGCCTCAAGGGGCAGCAGCCACATATCAGGCAGATTTGGCAGGCTGGTGGCGCGCACTTCTGTGGGCTGATTCAGGCTTTGCACGGAGCTGCTGAAGAAGCGCAGCACTCCGTTGGCCATGTTCAGGCTGGCGTGCATGGGGGGCAAAACAGCCGTCTGGCTCATGCGGGCAAAGGCGGTGTCCAGGTCTGACCACTGCGCGGCAGGGGCGCTGAAGAGGAATAGGACCTGGATGGAGTGCATGGGGGTGGGGCCGGGAGCCAGGAAGTAAAGCAGGCGCGTGCGCGGCTCAGAGAAGGTGTGGCGCAGGCTGGGCAATGGCATTCCCGCCACGTCAATCACTGCACCTGCCAGGTTGCCTACCTGCAAGGTGGTAATATCGCTGAGGGGGACAACGGCCGTTTCCAGGCGCGCCAGCACAGAGCCAAGACCGGCTATTGGCACGGTAGGCGGCAAATCTACCTTTGTGACCAGGGCAAGGGCGATGCCGCCCTCGCTCACTTCTTTACCGGCAAGCATGCCCATGCCTGTGCGCACCGAGTCAGCAGCCAACAGGGCAATAACCCCAAGGGAGCTGAGCGCCGTTTCTGCCGTCAGGCTGGACGATAAATCTACCCAGGAGGGGGGCACTTCCAGACGCAGGCCACCAGCGCTGTAGCCAACGCTTTGCCAGGTTGGGGTTGGTTCAAGCGAAGGGAAGGGAACCGGTATGGGGGCAAAGGTGGAGGTGGGGAAGCGGCGCGCAGAGGGCGTAGGCGGCGGGAGTGTGGGTGAGGCAACAACCATTGCATCGTCAACGGCCGTTGGCGTTGGTGGGGGTGGGGGGGCTTCCTGGGGAGCGCTATAGCAACCTATGAGAAAAAGCAGAGGCCCTGCCAGTGTAGGCAGGAGAAATCTTTTCCATTTCAGGCACGACCACTGCCCGTACCTCATTGGCCTGGCACCTGCCAATCATTGCCCAAGATGATCAACACGTCAAAATCGCCCGGTGGTGCACCCTGGGCGCTGCTGACGTTGAGCGGCGGCACGCCCATCAATTGCACCAGGTAAAAGGTAGTGTTCGGGTGGGTGCCGTAATCAATAATTTGCGTCGAGCGGTAGGTGGCTGAGTCGGCATTGCCGATTTGGGTAACATTTACTCCATAACGCTGCAAGAAAGTTTGCGTGGCGCCTGCCAGACCAAACACAGCCGTGCCGTTGTACACTGCCACGCGCGCCTGCTCGGCGCGCATCAGCGCCGGTAAGTTGGCGATGGCAGGCGTGGGCACCGGTGGGGGCGTAAATAGCTCGTCGCGCAGTTTGCGAATCTCTTCGCGCAGCGGTACAAGCACCTGACGGCCGTCTGGCGTGGTCTGGTTGATCACATAACGATAATCAATAACGGCCGTGCGAATGTTCTCACGCGGAATATCCTGCGCCAGAAACGCCAGTTGCGCTATCTCATCCAGGGACAGATTGGTGCGCACGTTCTCCTGCACCGTTTGCCAGATTTGCGGCGCTTCGCGCACCAGTTGTGGCAGCATATTCAGGTTCAGCACCTTATCGCGCACCGCCAGCGCCACAAGCTGCTGCCGCCCGGCGCGATCTACGTCACCGCCAAAGGTGGCGCGCGTGCGCGCGTACTTCAGCGCCGTTTCACCGTTGAGTTGTTGTACGCCCGCGCTGATACGAAACGGGTCATACCCATAGCAGTTGTCTGGGTAAAATGGATCATCAATGGCTTCGGGCACATCTAGCTCAATGCCGCCAATCAGGTCTATGATCTTGGTAAATGCCTGAAAATCAATGGCCACGTAGTAGTCTACCGGTACCCCCAGTGTGGCCGCTATGGTTTCCCGCGCCAGTGCCTGCCCGCCCCCTGGATAATTGTGCACCTGGCCGTTGTAATAGGCCTGATTAATGCGGTCAACGCCAAAGCCAGGAATCTCTACCCACAGGTCACGCGGAATGGAGAGCACGGCTGCCGAAAGCGTCACGGGGTCAATGGTTACCAGCATCAGGCTGTCGGAATGGGTGGGGCCTTCTTCGTCGCAGCGCCGGTCTACGCCCAGCAGCAAAATGGAGACGCGCTCCTGGCCCTGCCAGCCCTTAAAGGCTGCGCCGGAAATAAAGGGCACGGGGGTGCTTTGGCTGATGGAAATGGCCGGAGCCGCGCGCGTCGTGGCTGTTTGTGGCTGTGTTTCTGTCACATGGCTAAATTCGGGGTCTAACATTTCCCAACGCGCCACCTGTGCCTGTACAGTGCGGTACAGCCAGACGGTGCTGCCGAGCAGGCAGGCAGCCAGTAAAACAGCCACCAGACCTAAGGCCCAGAGCGGTAAACGAATCCCATTGCGAGTACGAGAGCTTGCGTTACGCGCGGTCATTCAAGCAACTTTTCCAATAGAGTACGACAGGTGGGCATTATACCAGCCAGTTAGCTTGTCAGCCAGTCAGCCCGGCAGCTTCATCTTTTGCCCTCATAGGCGGCATCCAGAATTTGCAGGGTGTGGTAGATGGGCAACGGCCGTTGCTGGCGGGCCAGGTGAGTTTGGATTTGCGTCAGGCAGCCGATGTTGGCGGAAATCACCGCTTCTGCGCCGGTAGCAAGGATGCGCTGTGCCTTCATCTGCCCCAGTTCAGCGGCAATGTGCGGCTGCTCGATGTTGTAGGTGCCGGCCGAGCCGCAGCACAGCCCGCCATCGTTCAGCTCCAGCAGCGTCAGGTTGGGCACAGCGCGCAGCAGGCGGCGCGGTGGGTCCAACACTCCCTGGGCGTGGCGCAGGTGGCAGGCGTCCTGGTAGACGGCGCGCAGCGGCTGTGGCAGCCCCGGCGGCGACGTCAGGCCCAATTCGTCGAGGAAAACGGTGATGTCTTTGACCAGGTGGGCGTAGGCGTGCGCAGCCGTTTCTTCCGGCAGCCCGGCAAAGAGCAGGCCATACTCTTTCATGCCGGAGCCACAGCCGGCGGCGTTGGTGATGATGGCGTCTACATCTGTGGGAAAGGCGCGCAGGTTGGCGCGCGCCAGCCGTTGTGCCTTTTTGTCTTCGCCAATGTGCATGAGAATGGAGCCGCAGCAGCCCTGCCCCTGGGGGATGACCGTCTCCACGCTGTTGGCGGCCAGTACGCGTAGCGTGGCCCAGTTGATTTCTGGAGCAAGCACCTGCTGCACGCAGCCGGCCAGCAGCGCCACACGTGCGCGGCGCTCTCCCTGCGCAGGGTAGAAAGTGGGCAGCGGCTGTGCCGGCGGCAGTTTTGGCGGCAGCAGCCCCAGCATAGCGCCAATTTGCTCTGGCAGGGCGCTTTGCAGCAGCCGGCCCAGGCGCCCGGCGCGCGCCGCCAGACGAAAGCGGTGGGGATAGGGCAATGTTTCGCAGATGAGGGTGCGAGCAGTTTGGTCGAGCAACGGCCGTTTGCGCTCCCCTTCCACCCGCGCGCGATACCCCATCAACAGGTCGCCATAAGCCACACCGGAGGGGCAGGCGGGCACGCAGGCCAGGCAGCCCAGGCAACGGTCAATGTGCGGCTGCGCCTCTTCCACGCTGATAGCCTTTTCCAGCACCCCCTTCATCAGGTAAATGCGGCCGCGCGGCGAATCCATCTCTTGCCCCAGCACCTGATAGGTGGGGCAGGCGGCCAGGCAAAAGCCGCAGTGTACACAGGATTGGATGGCGCTGGTCATGGCTGCGCCGCGGGGACCTAGCTGCTCAATGTGGATGCTGTGCTGCATATGTGCCTCGCACGTGTAGAAGTGTGGAAGTGTATGAGTGCATGGGTGCGGAAGGGCATACTTGCAAACCTGCTACTTACACACCTGTTATGCCTCCATGCCGAAAATACCTTTTGGGTCTAGCGCCTGCTTGACGCGCCGGGCCAGGCTGACGCCGCGGCGCTGGCCCAAAATGGGGTCGGTGGCCGACCCGGTGAGTTGTAAACCGACCAGCCCCTGCGCGCAAAGAATTTGCCGCAGAACGGTCGTATCCTCTGTGGCGACCCAGGCAACGTTGGCAGCGCAGGTGTAGCGGCGCGGCCAGTTGCCCAGCGCCGCGTCTAGCGCCGGGGCTTGCCTGGGCGCCAGGGGGATTTTTACCAGGGCTGTGCCGGGAGGAACCCAGGTCAGTTCGTTGGCGGCGTGCCACTGCTGCGCTTCTTTGTCGTCAGGGGAAACGGCCGTTTCCCCCGCCCCCGTCTCTTGCCGCAAAAACTGCGCTAATCGCGCCACGCGCTGCGGCAGCACGGCCATTAGCCCGCCCACGCGGATGAGCAGCGCGCAGCCTCCTTCCTGCGGCAGCAAGTCCACGGCATCCATTTCTAGAGAGGTGTTGGCCAGGCGGAAGGTGGCGCGCAGGGCTGTTTCCAGGTCGGGGTAAGCGGCGCGCAGCGTCTGGTACGACTGCGGCTGCGGAAATACCTTGAAGGTTAGCTCTACCAGCACGCCGTAACGCCCCAGGCTGCCCACGAAAAACTTGGGCAGGTCAAACCCGGCGGAATTTTTTACCACCTTGCCGCCGCCGCGCACCAATTGCCCGTGCCCGTCCACAAAGCGCACGCCCAGAATAAAGTCGCGCACGCCGCCATAGCGAAACCGGCCGGAACCGGCGGTATTGGCGGCCACCGTGCCGCCCAGCGTGGCCCCGGCCGCCACCAGCAATGGGTCAAAAGGCAGGTATTGCCCATTTTCGGCCAGGGCGGCGCGGATGTCGGCAACGGCCGTACCTGCCAGCGCCGTGAAGGTATACTCTGCCGGTTCGTACTCCAGAATGCCGCTCAGCCCGCCCATTTCCAGCACAGTTGCCCCATCTTGCGGCGTGGAAAGGGCCGGTTTAGAGCCACCACCGTGCAGCAACAGCGGGCCTGGGGCGGCACGGACAAATTCCTGCACGGCCGTTATGCTTGTCGGTTTCTCGTTCATCGGCTAAACACCTCACCGCAGCACAATTTTTTGTTCGCGGAGCAGCGCAAACGTATCTGTATAAGCAACACCCACTTTCTGGCAGATGTTTGGTATCTGAATTTTGCCCCCGATTTTACCTGCGCGAGTTTGGTTCTCGTTTTTTCGTACCTCCATCGTGACAACCGTTAGCGCATGTACTTTGGCAAGAGCGATCACCCAAAGGTCAGCCACGTCCAAAAATACTTGAACGTGCTGCGGTTCATAAAGAGAGACAACCAGATTGGCGATTTCGCTGAACGTCTCTTGGGTCTTTTCCCCCACGCTGGAAAAAAGAACAGTTCTATGCGTTTTTGCCCACTTTGCCAGATCATCCTCATACCCGGCACGTGTCAATTCCTCATATACCGGAAGTGGGCTGCAAATAACCTGATTTTCCGCCAGGTGCTGCAACCCATGCCAGAACCCAGGGGCAATATCAAACGCATAGTAGCGGCGATGTGCTTCGATGTAGACGTTTGTATCCAGGCAGTATTGCATGGTTGCCCCTAATACTCATGCAAGATGGTTTCCAACGTTTGCGGCGTGACGCTGAGCAGTTGCGAAGCCTCCTGGTAAAGAATGCTGCCCTCGCGCAGCGCATGTGCCACCTCACCTAACAATAAACGGCCGTGACGCTTAGGCAAATTCCGGTAAAAATCTCCACCATCATTGGCGTTTTCAGGCTTTTTAGCCAGCGCCTGCTGCATTTCTTGTAAGGCTTGGGCATAAGCGCGGCGAAATGCTTCTTCAGGGAGTATGCCAATCTCATAGCCACGAATGAGCACTACCAGCACACTGACACGAAATTCTCTGGCCAGTTTTTGCGCCATGTCAATAGTAAGCGGTTGATTTTGCCAGCGTTCGGCCAGAATCTCGCCAGGCAGCAGCAATTCTGCGGCCACCTGATTACACCAGCGTTCAACCCCTGGTTGTCCTTCGGTAATTAATTCGGGCCGGGGATTCGAGATGCCTGTCGTTCCTGCCCATAAATGAGCCAGTTCGTGTGCCAGGGTAAAAATACGGCCGTTTACCGCATCTCTGGCATTGATAAAAACAAGTGGTGCATAGGGGTCAGCCAGGGCAAAGCCACGAAACTCTGTAACCGAAAGGGTACGGCGTGTGTTGCTGCCCACGTAGCCGCTTTGCAAAATGACAATGCCCGCCTGTTCCGCGTGTCGCACCAGCGTGCGCAGATGCTCCTCCGCAGATTTGGCGTCTCTGGCGGTAGGCAGGGGTAAGGCAAGAACCTGGCGTATGTCATCGCTAACCAGTTTTACCGCGGTTTGCCAGGAAAAGCGGCCAATAAAAGGAAGAGGTGGATAGCCTTCCTGAATACGCCGCTCACGCAACCACTCTTGCTTACGCAGCGCGTCATTTAGCACATCCTCCAGGTCGGGGCTAAACAGCCCCTGTTCGCTTTCAGGAAGGACACGAAAATCAGGAACAGGCAAACTGGTTGCCGGAGGTTCGGTGAGAAACAGATACCCGAACGGTATCCGCAAGGTGCGTGCCAGTTCTTGCGCCTGACGAAAAGTGGGCAAATTTTCACCACGCTCCCACATTTGCAGGCGCTCAGGCTTGTCTTTTAGACCAACCTTGCGGGCAACTTCTGCCTCTGTCAGGCCAAGCCGTTGTCGTGCCCAGCGCAAGATAGCAGGATTAATTTTTGCCTGTGTCATAAAAATTTTCTCACGGCTTCGTGCCGATTCCCCAATGACCTTATCATACCAAACGTGAAACGTGAGAGACTTTCTGTCACGCTTTACGCTTCACGCGCCACGCTTCTACTCCCGCGAAATGACCCCCGCCTTCTCCAGGGGGTGCATGCCGCGCATGGCCAGCGCCGGCGCTTCGCCGCCGGGGAACATCTTGCCGGGGTTGGCAATCTCCTTGGGGTCAATCTGGCGGCGAATGGCGCGCATCGTCTCCAGGCTGACGGCGTCAAACAGTTCCGGCATGTAGCTGCGCTTTTCCATGCCCACGCCATGCTCGCCGGTGATAGAGCCGCCCAACTGGATGCAGAGGCGCAAAATTTCGCCCGCCAGCTTTTCTGCATGCTCCAGCGCGCCCGGCTGCTTGCCGTCGTACAAAATCAGCGGGTGCAGGTTACCATCGCCGGCGTGAAAGACGTTGGCCACATCCAGGCCGTATTCACGGCTGAGGCGGTCAATTTCTGCCAGCGCCCGCCCCAAATGGCTGCGCGGCACCACGCCATCCTGCACCACGTAATCGGGGCTGAGCCGCCCCACGGAGGAGAATGCCCCTTTGCGCCCTTTCCAGATGGTGGCGCGCTCGGCGGCGTTTTGCGCCACGCGCACCTCGGTTGCGCCGGAGGCGGCAATGACGGGCAGCAATTGCTGGAACTCTTGCTCTACCTGTTCTGCTTCTCCTTCCAATTCGACAATGAGCAGCGCTGCCGCGTTGGCGGGGTAGCCGGCGTGCACGGCCGTTTCTGCCGCTTTAATCGCCAGCCGGTCCATGATCTCGATGGCGCCCGGCAGCAGCCCAGAGGCCACCACCAGGGCCACGGCGTTGCCGGCGCGCTCCAGGCTGTCATAGGCCGCCAGCACCGTGCGGTAGCGCTCGACCACCGGCAGCAGCCGCACCGTTATTTCCAGCGCCACGCCAAACAGCCCTTCGGAGCCAACAAACAGACCCACCAGGTCAGGGCCAACACCCACCCCTTCGGCGCTCTCGCCGCCAAATTCCACCACTTCGCCGTCAGCCAGCACCACTTTCAGGCCGAGGACATGATTGCTGGTCATGCCGTACTTCAGGCAGTGGGCGCCGCCGGAGTTAAAGGCGACGTTGCCGCCGATGGTGCAAATGGATTGGCTGGAGGGGTCGGGGGCGTAGTAGAGGCCGTAAGGCGCAGCCGCTTCGGTGATGTGCAGGTTGACGACGCCAGGTTCGACAACGGCCGTTTTCTGTTCCGGGTCTAGCTTGAGGATGCGATTTAGCCGGTTGAGGGCGATGACGATGCCCTCTGGCACGGGCAGGGAGCCGCCGGAGAGGCTGGTGCCGCTGCCACGCGCCACAAAAGGAACGGCGTGCGCATAGCAGAGGCGCACTGTTTCGATGACTTCTTGCTGCGTTGTGGGCAAGACAACGGCCGTGGGCCGCGCGCGGAAGGCGGTTAGCGCGTCCGATTCGTAGGCCATGAGCTGCACGCCCTGCGTCAGCAGGCGGTCTGGCGGGTAAAGCTGCGCCAGGGCACGATAAAACGGGGATTGATCCATGGTTGCGCCTCCGGTGAAGCGTGAAGTGTGAAACGTGAGGGTATTGTAACATGATTTTGGCTGGCGGATTGTCACCATTTTAGCTGGCCAGCCTGTCACTTTCCGGTCTCTAATCTGCAGGCTGCTTTTACGGCAGCGTCACGCGGGTGAGGATCAGGTGGTCGGCAACGGCCGTTTGTCCATCCGCGCCCAGCAGCAGCAAACGCGCGCCACTCACCGGGTCATACAGGCCAATGACCAGCTCATACGTGTCGGCGGGTATGTTATCAGGAAGGAGTAGCCTGTACGGGTCTACGATGACCTCACCCACGCGCCAGGTCGGCAGCGGGCGGGAAAAGTTCACCGGCTCGTTGTCTTGCTGCGCCCAAATGAAGTTGCCGCTGTCGGCGTTATAGACAGTGCCCATCAGGTGCGTAAACACCTTGTAGCGTAGGGGGATGGGGGCCTGCGCCTGCCAGTACAGCGTCAGCGCCAGCGCCCCGCCGGGGCGGGCGTCCTCGGCGCGCAAATCGTATCCCAGCAGGCGTACACCCGCGTCAAAATCAGCTTGTAGCGGCGTGGCGATGTTGACGTCGCCGGGTTGCAGCGCTGCGCCAAAGCGGGCGCGCACGCGCAACTCGCCAAACTGAATGACCTCGGCGTTGCTGCGGGCATAAAAGCGGTACCTGCCCCCCGGCAGGTCGGGGGGCAGGTTAAAGGCGAGTTCCTGGCGGCTGCGCGGGGCTGTGCTGGGCAACACGGCCGTATCCAGCCACACCCTCTCCTGTCCATCTACACCCACAATGCCCACCTGCACGGGCTGCGCCACAGCGCTCCAGTACAGCGCCAGATACACCGCATCACCACTGCGATAGTCGCGCGTGGCCTGGTCGTACCCCAGCAGCGGCGCGCCGCCGACGTCCAGCGCCAGCGGGTACTGCGGCGCAATGGCCGGATTGAGCGACAGCGCGGCGCGCTGCGGCAGGCGCGCATAGAAGTGCAGCGCCTTATCGCCGTAAGTGTGCACGGAAACGGCCGTTGCCCGCTCTGCCAGCCAGGTGAGCAACTGCTGCTGCGGGTCACTCACTGCAGCGTAGGGGGTAATCACCACCCACACCCCATCATGCCCCTGCCAGATTGGTTCCAGGTAGGCTTCTGCCTGCTGCGGCGTCATCTGCCAGGAGTGCGGCACGCCGCGCCACGCCTGCGCGTAATGGTGCGCCCAAATTGGCCAGTCTGTGTCTGTGTACAGCAGCACACTATCTTGCGGCTGCGCATAGGCGCTTAGCGTGCGTGCCAGCGACTTATAATCATCTAGCAGCACACGCCCGGCATAGTAGCCGCGCAGCCCTTGCCAGGCGGCTAGCAGCACCACCAGTGTTAGCAGCGCCGTAATCAGGTGGGGGAAGAACTGGTTTTCTAGCTGCGCAATACCCCATGCCAGCAGCACCACGTAAGCAGAGAGGAAGATGATGAGGTAGCGCGGGGCGATTTGCGGCGCATAGAAGAAGTTGGTTTTGGGCAGGGAAACAAGATAGACCACCAGCGCGGGCAGCAGCAGCCCCAGCAGCAGCAGGACGGCCTGGCGTTGCGCCACAGGCTGCTGGCGCGTTTGCCACAACAGCAGCGCCACGCCACCGACGAAAATGACCAGCACGGGCAGGGTGTAACTGGCATAAGCGGCTACATTGAGCGGCACGCCCACCACCAGCGTTGTCCAGTAGATTTGCAAAAAGTCCCAAAAGGTCAGCGGCGAGGCAGAGGTCCAGGTAGGGATGCGCCCCAGGGCATAGGTTAGCCAGGGGGCAAAGAGCAGCAGCACGGCCGTTTGTGCCAGCGACCATTGCCAGAATTGTTGCCCCTTGTACCGTGCGCGTGGCAGCGCCAGTAGCAGCCAGGTCAGGTTGACCACCACCAGCACCATGACAAAGAGGTAGAGGGTGTATAGCCCGGCGCTCATGCAAAGGATGTAGAGTGCCCATTCCCACCAACGGCCGTTGCGCCACACGCGCATTGCCGCCCACAGCGCCAGCGCTGCCCACAGCGCCACCAGCGCGTACATGCGCGCCTCTTGCGACCAATCAATGCCAAAGCGCGAGACGGTGAGGAAAAGCGCCGCCAGCCAGCCCACGCGCCGCCTGCCCACCTCTTTGCCCAGCAGGTAGACGGAGGCAATAGTGAGCGTGCCAATCAGCGCCGAAGGGAAGCGCAGGGCAAACTCACTGCCGCCGCCGGCGCTGCGCCACAGCTGCAGCAGCCAGAAGTAGAGCGGCGGATGTACGTCGTGTGCTGTCCAATGGGCAATTTGCGCCCATGACTGACGCGCTGCCCAGGAGGCCAGCCCCTCATCCCACCAGACTGCCCTATCCCCCAGGCGATGAATGCGCAAGGCAAAGCCCACCAGCAGAAAGATGACAATTGACGCGCGGTGCAAGCGAGTTGATACACGCCCGGCAGCAATCAGCAACCTTCTCATCCCTTACTCTTTACCTTTGCAGTAGGAACCTGAGCGGAATGTGCAACCGCTGCTGCCAGGAGGCTTCGTTGTGGTCGGCGCCAGGGAATTTGCGCGTTAGCCAATCTTGCCCTGGGGTGTAACCGCGCTGGCGCAGCAGGGTGTCTACGTCTATCTGGTAAGGCTCGTACCCGGCATCGAGTGCTTCTGTGCCGTAGTCAAAGTACAGCTTATGTTGGCCGGGTGCGGGCAAAAAGGCGTGCAAGTAGGGCAAAATGACCCCGGCAACGGCTGGCCAATGGGTGGAAAGGCAGCCCGCGCCGCCAAACGTCCCTGGATATTCGCACAACGCATATAGGGAGATGAGGCCGCCCATGCTGGAACCCATGATGAAGGTGGTGGCGCGCTCTGGCCTGGTGCGGTAGTTCTGGTCTATGAAGGGCTTGAGTTCGTGGATGAAGAAGCGCAGGTAGTTGTCTGATTCGGGTCGAGCAACGGCCGTACCAAATTTCTCCTGGAATTGTTGGTGGATGTGGCGCAATTGCTGCTGACCGGCAGGCGTGGCAAACGGCCGTTGCGGCAAATACTCTGGCCAGCGCCGCGCTCCCACGTTCCAGACGCCCACAACGATAGTGGGGGGCACAGCGCCGTCGGCGATCAGGCGCGTTAGCGTTTCTGCTACGCCCCAGGTGATGCCGCCATAGGCTGTGCGGGGGTCGAACAGGTTTTGGCCATCATGTATGTACAGGACAGGGAAACGGCTGTGTGCATCCTGCTCGTACCCTGGCGGTAGCCACACGTCTACCTGGCGTGACGGCACAAACCGGCTGGCAAATGCGGGGTAGTGGTGCATAGGGGTTCCTTCGTGTCGGAAGCAAGGGGCAAAAAATTCCTGCCTCCTGTCTCGCTCATTTTGTACGCAGCGCTTCTTCCGTCTCCTGCCACACACGCAGCACCTCGGCCACGCTCCACGCCTGGGCAAAGCAGCCGCGCGGCGTAAACGGCGCATTGCCGTCGAAAATTTCGCTGATGCTGCCCACGCCATGGTCAGCCATGTGGTGCAACAGGGGCTGCACGTAAGAAAACGCCTCAGTGGGGTTCTGGTATACGCGCAGGTGGGCGCTGACAAAGGGGCCAATCAGCCAGCCCCACACCGTGCCCTGGTGGTAGGCGGCGTCACGCTTGCGTTGGTCGCCGCCATAGTGTCCGATGTAAGTCTTGTCATCGGGCGAGAGGCTGCGCAGGCCGTGCGCCGTGAGCAAGTGGCGCGCGCACGCATCTACCAGAGAGCGCTGCTGTGCCGCGCTTAGCGGGGAGTAGGACAACGAAACGGCAAGGAGCTGATTAGGGCGCAGGCTGCCATCGTGCCCGTCAGGGCCGTCCAGCACGTCGTAGCAGTAACCCAGGTCGGCCTGCCAGAAACGGCCGAATCCGGCCTGCGCCTTTTTTGCCATTTCCGTATAGGGTTGGGCCTCTTCCCCCAGTAGCGCAGCAAAGTCGGCCAGCGTGTGCAGTGCGTTGTACCAGAGTGCGTTCACCTCCACCGGTTTGCCGATGCGTGGTGTCACCACCCAATCGTTGACTTTGGCGTCCATCCAAGTTAGCTGCACCCCCTCTTCACCCGCGTGCAGCAGGCCATCCTGGGGGTCGGCATAAATGTTGTAGCGGGTGCCGCGTCGGTGCCATTCCACAATGGTTTGCAGCGTGGGGAATAGCTCGCGCAGCAGCGCCAGATCGCCGGTGGCGGCGTGGTAGGCGCGAATGGCCTGAATGTACCACAGGGTGGCGTCTACGGTGTTGTATTCCGGCCGTTCGCCCACGTCGGGGAAGCGGTTGGGAATCATGCCCATGTCTACAAATTGGGCGTAGGTGCGCAGGATGCTGGCGGCTACGTCAGGGCGCCCCGTGACCAGGGTGAGTCCGGGTAGGGCGATCATGGTGTCGCGCCCCCAATCGCTAAACCAGGGGTAGCCGGCAATGATGGAACGGCCGTGTGCGTCTTGGGCCGTGGGTCTTTGCACCACAAACTGGTCTGCGGCCAGGGTTAGGTGGCGAATGTGGGGGGGCAACGGCCGTTGCTGTTGCGCCTCTGCCTGGGCGATCAACGCCTGCTCATACGCTTGACGCGCGGCATAAGCTGCGTCTCCATCTAGATTGGGCGCTGCTTCTGTGCTGGCCACTACCGTTAGCGCTTCCCCAGGGCGCAGCGTGGCGCGCAGCAGCGCCCCGTAGATGTGGTCTTCTTCCACGTCGTTTTGTCCGCGCTCTTCCTCAATGCGCAGGAAAAACTCCTCATACCAGTCGAACTGCGGCATCATTTCCGCTTTGTCGCTCAGCAAATAAAAGGGCGTGGCGCCAGGGAAGATTTGCAGGCGCAGCCCCTGGGCCACCGGCTCAATTAGCGGCTCCCAATCATTCATCATCGTTGTGCTGTGGTAATCACGGTAGTTGACAAACGCCTTTGCTTCCAGCGTCAGCGGGCCAGTAGCGCGCGCCAGGCGATACTGAATATAGGTGGTGTTGGCTCCCGGCGCCATCCACACCCGCTTTTCTAGCAGGGCGTTGGCAATGCCAAAGGTCCAGACGGGAATAGTGCCCTCCAGGTGGAAGCGGTTGAGGTAGAAATGGCCGTTTGGCTCTACTGGCCCGCTGGCCCAGCGGTTGTTATACAGGCGATGAAATTTGCCGCTGTTGGGGTAGATGCCGTCGTATTCGGCCGTTTCGTCCAGCTTGGTAAGCAGCAGTGTGCGCCCCAATGGGGGGCGCAAAGCGGCAAAAAGCAGGCCATGATAGCGGCGCGTGAGTAGCCCGGCAATTGTGCCGGCGGCAAAGCCGCCAATGCCGTTGGTGCACAGCCATTCGCGCCGTTCGGCGACAGCTAAATTGCCACATACCTCGCGTCCAAAATCAAACAACATTGTTTTCTCCCTTGAAAATATAGCCCGGTACTTCAACAAACTAACTTTTTTGGGTTCGTAGTAACGGCTTTAGCCGGTTACCCGCTGAAGCGGTTACTACAAACTTAGCCTGGTGCGCGCAGGTTTGGTAACCTGCGTTACGAGTTCATTCGTAGAGTAAAGCATAACACGGATATACCCATTTTGCCGCAAATAGGCTAGACTATGGATGGGAGTGGTTGTGTCCTGGTGGGCGCCCCGGTCTTCAAAATCGGTGGCTGGCTGCACGGAGCAGGCAGCGGTGGGTTCGACTCCCATCCACTCCCGCTTGTTTCTGTCTTGAAAATGACCGCCGACGGCAGACCGCCGCCTGTAAGTGTCGCCCAGGTTACCAAACCCGGTTGGTATGTGCAGGTTTGGTAACCTGCGTTACATTTTCATTTGTGGTGGTGCACCCCACTCATGCAGTCTCCGTGCTTTCTCTGTGTAGCTCCGTGTAATCATCCTGGGCCTGTATAGTGCCCTGGGTTATGCAAGAGCCATAAAACGCCAATCGCCACTCCAGGGCGACAGGTGAAAGGTGTGCGCATATGGCGCAGGCAGGGTAATGGTTTGCGGCGTGTCGCTGAGATTGAAGGCAACAAGTAAGGTTTCTGCCCCGTCACTGACGGCGTAGGCGTAAGTGGCATCGCCAATGTGCAGGGTGGTGCGCTGCCCCTGGCGAATGACGGGATGCTGGCGGCGCAGGTGGGCTAACTGGCGGAACCATTCACGCACTTCCTCATTCTGGTTGTCCCAAGGCATGGGCAGACGGCATTCTTCCATGCCGTGGCTGCCTAGGGCGCCGATGGCGCGCTGCTGGCTGAGGCCTATTTCTGTGCCGTTGTAGACGACAGGAGGCTGGGACAGGGTGAACTGGCAAAGGGCGGCCAGCTTTAGTTTGCGCGTGTCGTTGCCGGCGATGAAAAGGAAGCGGTTCATGTCGTGGTTGTCCAGGAAGCTGGGGCGGGTGACGTGGGGCGGAAAGTAGGCCTCGTGCAGGTGCAAAAAGGCGTCAAATTCGGCTGCGCTCATGGTGTTGAAGGCGAAGGTGTCGCGCAGTTTTTGCGCCAGAAGGAAGTCGAGATTGCCGTGAAAACGGCCGTCGTAACTTATTTGCGTGGTGGGGGTGTGCACCGTCTCACCAAATAGCCAGGCATCTGGCTTGATGGGCCGGACGAACGCCCGCAGCGCTGTCCAGAAATCGTGGGATGGCCCCAGGGTGTAATCAATGCGCAGGCCGGCAAACCCTTTTTCCAGCCAGAAGCGCACGCTGCGAAAGAGATAATCGCGCACGGCCGGGTTTTCCGTGTTTAGCTCCGGTAGCTCCTTCACCTCGTAATAGGCTACGTAATCATCGGGCCAATGGCGCCAGCGGAACCAGTCATGATAAGGGCTGTCGCGCCGCGCCAGGGCATCCTGGAAATAGGGGTGGGTGCTGCCAACGTGGTTGCCCACGAAGTCGAGCAGCAGGCGAATGCCGCGCCGCTGTGCCTGCTTAATCAGTTCCTCCATGTCGGTCATGCTGCCCAGGCGGGGGTTGACGCTGAAATGGTCGGTGGCGTGGTAGCCGTGATGGGTGAGGTCGGGAAAGAAGGGGTTGAGCCAGATGGCGTTGAAACCCATGCCGGCGATGTAGTCGAGCTTTTCAATGATGCCGCGCAGAGTGCCGCCAAAAATGTCGCGTAGGTGGGTGGTGTGGTTCCAGCTACGGCCGTTTCCCGGATTAAACCGGTCGGGGAATACCTGGTACACAATGGCCTCCCATGCCCAATCAGGCGCCGGCCATGCGCCTACCAGGTAGGAGAAGGTGGCACCGTCGTCGGCCAGAACCGCTTCACCGCCATGGGCGGGGTAGGCGCGAATTTGATAGCGCACCAGCGTGCCCTCGGCGCGGGCAGGTAGGTGGCCCTGCCAGGTGGCGCGGTAACGCCAGTTGAGAATGTCCCACTCGATATGCGTGCGCTGCAGGGGGATCACGGCCGTTTCTGGCTCCAGCAGCACACATTCTACGCGCTCAATTCGCCGGGGCAGACCGGTGGTGACGGTGAGCAGCGGGGTGGAAACGGCCGTTGGTGCAATCGGGTCTATCCGGTTCAGGTGGCGCACACCGGCCGTTTGCCCTTTCAGGTAAGCAACCTGTTTCTCTAGGGTAGCAAGTGAGCCGAAGATGGTTTCGTTCATAAATGATTACTGGGTGGCCTGGTTCATTACTTTGCCAGGTTATATTCTGAAAATCGGGAGTATAGATCCCGATTTTCAAGGTTCTCTATTTTTCCGTCAGCAAAATGAGGGTCGTGCTGTGCGGCGGCAGCTCCGGCAGAGGTTGGTAGTCGGTAAAGCCACCCGCCCCGTTGAGCGTTGGCGGGGGCACATTCCCAGAGCCGTAGAGAAGGGTGGGGTTGGCGGAAACGGCCGTTAGCGGCCCCTCGGCCAGATTTAAGCGATACTCACCCAGGGCGCGGTCACCCAGGTTCAGCAGCACCAAAATCACCTGCTCATCCGTATGGCGCAGCGCCGCGTAGACGCGCCCAGGGCTGCTCTCCACCAGCCTCCACCCTCCCACAGAAAGCGCCGGGTAAGCGCGGCGCAGGTGAATCAGGGCGCGGTAATGGTGCAACAGCGAGTTGGGGTCATTTTCCTGAAGCGCCACGCTACGGGTAGGATAATCCTTAAAGGGCGCGCGCCAGGGCGTGCCGCCGGTAAAACAGACCTGCGGCCCGTCACTGCACCATTGCATTGGCAGGCGGATGTCCTCGTCCGGCTTCACGCCTATCATACCAATTTCTTCGCCGTAGTAGATGAACGGAATGCCGGGCGACGTCAGCAGCAGCGTCGCTGCCATTTTTGCCTTGCCCTCATCCCCGCCAAGCTGTGACATGACGCGATTCTGGTCATGATTGGTGATAAACGTGCCATACTGCCCTGGCGGGTAGAAGCGATTGACGTCGCCTAGCGTCCTGGCAAACATATTGCTGATTCCCACTTTGCTGCTGTTGAGAATATCCAGCGCCAGCTTAAACTCGAACACCGCATCTACGGCGTTGCCCACGTAGCGGGCAGAAATTTGCGGCTCTTCGCTCCACACCTCGCCAATAGCAAAGGCGCTGGCATCCACACTTTTATAGAAGGTATAGAAGTCACGCAGCCAGGCCAGGGTGCTGTTGCTGTGCTCCTGAATTTGTCCATCTTCCAGCAGGTGCTTGATGGCGTCCAGGCGGAAGCCGTCGGCGCCCATCTCCTCCAACCAAAAGCGGGCGGCATCGTAAATGGCGGTCGTGACATCGGGATTGGCCAGGTTTAGGTCGGGCATTTTGTGCCAGAAGATGCCGTAATAGGCGCCGGTGGGGGTGGTGTGCCACACTTTCTGGCCGATGGGGCCGCGCCAGCCGGGGTCGCTCTCTTGCCAGACGTACCAGTCGCGGTAGGGGGAGTCGGGATTGCGCGATGCCACAAACCAGGGGTGTTCGTCGGAGGTGTGATTCATGACGAAATCTACAATGACGCGAATGCCGCGCCGGTGCGCCTCGGCCATCAGCCGCTTGAAGTCGTCGTTGCTGCCGTAGCCCGGGTTGACCTGGTAGTAGTCGGTAACGTCGTAACCATGATAGCTGGGAGAGGCCATGATCGGCATCAGCCAGATGGCGGTGATGCCCAGGTCGGTTGTGGTGTTTGGGTCGCCATCGTTGAGGTAATCGAGTTTCTCGATGAGGCCGTTGAGGTCGCCAATGCCGTCGCTGTTGCTGTCGTAGAAGCTGCGCACAAAGATTTGGTAGAAGATGGCGTCTTCCCACCAACGCACTGGTTCTTCTCCTCTCCCCTCTAGCTCTTGCTCTAGCTCTGGTTTTGGTGTGGGGATAACGGCCGTTTCGTTCTGCACCACATTTTGCGCCGCATTTTGTGCCGCGCAACCTACCAGCAGCACCAGCGTCAGCCCAATTTGCCAAAGCGCCTGCCATGTTTGTCGTCTGTTCATAGCCAATCCTTGCTAAAAATCGTTTAGCGCGCAACGATGATGGGCATTATACAACCAACAGTGGGCAAACCACAGAGGCGCGGCGCAATTTTTGCTCGAATTGTGCCGGTGCTACTCCTCCTCTTCATTGGTGAAGACCCATCCCCCCGACGTTTGCTGTAAGGGCAACGGCCGTTGGCGTAGCCCCAAAATGTCATAGCTATACACCTCGCGCACCAGCGTAATAATCGTCGCCAGCAGCGGCACAGACAGCAACACCCCCAGTGCGCCCAGCAGAATGCCACAAATCACCTGAAACAACAGCATCCCGCCGGCGGGGATGTTTAGCTCCGCCTTGACAATGGAGGGAGTCAGGATATTGCTTTCTACCAACTGGATGAGCAAATATGCCACGACAATGATCGGCCAGGAAGAGGGATCGTTTGCCAGGGTAAAAATGGTGATGGGGATGAGGGGTAAAAAGACGCCCACATTTGGGATGAGTGTGGCAAAACCGGCAAAGACAGCCACGCTCATGACGTTGGGCATGCGCAAAATGACGCCCAAAATCAGCCAGACAAGCAGGGTGGTAATCGTGATCGAGATGAGTAGCGCCGAGAGCCAGCTGCGCAGGGTGTGGTACAGCGCATTCCAGATGGAGAGCGCACGCTGGTGATAGGCACCGGGAATGAGAAACAAAGAGGCGCGCACGTAACTAAACGGGTCAATGAGAAAAAAGATGCTGATGAAGAGGATGATCGCCAGATTGGCCACTGTTGAAGCGAGAATACCAAATCCTTGCAGCACAATAGGAATGCCGGCATTCAGCACGGAAACGGCGCGGTTGATGATTTCCTGACTGTTACCAACCAGGGTTGCAAATTCCAGCGCTGGCAGCAGTTCTAACAAGCGCTCGTTGCTCTCACGAAATTGTTGGTAGGAGTCTGCGGCGTTGGTCAGGGCGCGGGGAACCTGGGCAAAAAGGGCTACGGTTTCGCGCACAATGGTGGGCAGCACGATGAGGTTGACAAGCAAAATGATGAGCAGCGCCAGCAGGATGGCTGCCAGCAGGGCCAGGCGCCGGGGCCAGTGCAGGCGATGTTGCAAGAAGTTGGCGGGAATGCTCATGGCGACAGCGATCACCACGGCGGCAAAGCCCAGCAGCAGCGTCTGGCGCAGGTGCCAGACACCAAGCAAAAAGATGGTGAGAATGCTGACCAGCAACGTGCGCTGCAAGAAGGCGCGATAGCTCATAGGCATTGTAGAACGAGACTTTACGAGTGGGGTGCACCACTACGAATGAAAGAATGAAAGTGTAACGCAAGTTCCATTTAGAAGATAGACCACTGACCGCAAACGGCGGTTAGCGGTCGGCAGTCGGCGGTCATTTTTCCAGAAGGTTAAACGGCCGTTGCCACAGCCGTAAACAGGAGAACGGCCGTTGCGCACGCCAGATTCACCCACAGTAGCTGTTTTTCCTTTTTTTGCAGCACTGCTTGCTCCACCTCAGCCAATTTAGGCTTGTTCTCCAACAGCGTGCGCACCCGCTCCATGCTGGGGTACAGCACCGCCTGCATATACGCACTCACCAGCACCATGCCGCCAAACGCCACGTGCTTCAGCAGCATCGCCCCGGCCCAAACGCTGTCTATGACCAAAAACCCATTATAGTTTGGGTCATTGGTCATCTGCACAAACCCTGTAATCAGCAATACCACCAGGCTGCCGTTGGCCCAGGGCAAAAAGCGCTTTTGCAGCGTCAGCCATTGATTTGCCGTCAGCGTTTGCTGCCGCAGCGCCGGCAGCGCCACCAACGCCAGCAGCGCCAGCCCTCCCAGCCATATTACCGTTGCCAGCAAATGAACCCAGTAAGAAATTGCCAACACCCAAAAGATCATTGCCGTCTCCCTTGAAAATGACCGCTGATCGCTGACCGCCTACGAAACAACCCTTAACGCCTGCGCCCTACTTCTCCATCTGCCGCAGTGCCTGATACGCCAGGCGCGGTGTGCCATCTGGCAACACAATTGCCCACCACCACTGCTCATGCAGCTCTGGCTGCCAATCATAGTCGGCAATATATACTGTTGTCATTGGCCCAATCCAGGGCCGCCAGTGCACCTGCGCATATTGGTAGGCGCGCACCAGGTAATCGGCCTGCTCCTGCTCGCTGACGCCGTGCCAGGTGTAGTCTGGATGGTAGGTTTGTGCCAGCATCCAGCCCATTTCTAAGATAGCTACCTGCTTGGCGCTGTCGCCATTGGCAATCATGATTGCGCGCATGTCCTCCACGTGGCGAAAGGCGAACCAGCGCCCGCCACCGTAGCCGCTGGCCGGATCGGCGACAACGGCTGGGTCTAACTCTGGCGGCGCTTTATAGCCGGGTGCATGAATCCCCAGCACGTCGAAGTAAGGCGCTGCACCAGCGTCGTACATGCCCTGCAAAAAGTCGGCATCCGGCATGGCCAGCGGGGGCTGCGTGCCGGTGGGGGCCAGGCCGGCGGAGATAACAATCGCCTGCGGATCGGCCGCTTTAATCGCTTCGTAGCAGACACGCAGCAGGGCCGTATACTCAGTGGGGTTGGGGGGGCGCCCACCCCACTCGCGGCTGAGGTTAGGTTCGTTCCATACCTGGTAGGCGGCAATGCGCCCGCGATAGCGTATGGCGACTGCGCCGCAGAAGTCGCCAAAGTCCTGGTAATTGACGGGTGGCTGGTTGGCGATGATTTGTTCATCCGGCAAAGAGGCCACCGACCAGAGGGGTTGCTGGTCGAGGCGGGCAATGAGCTTCAGGCCGTTCGCTTCAGCGGCGTCTACCAGCAGGTCAGGACGATACCAGTCATATTGCCCCTTGACCAGCCCCTCGATGTCGCGCCAGGGAAATTTTTGCTTGACGTAGGTAAAGCCCATCTCTGCCACCAGGCGGAAGTCGCGCTGAATCATTTCCGGTCGCCACCAGAGCACGGTGTGTATGGCGTAGGCGGGCGAAGGGAAGTGCTGAATGACCGCACGGCCGTCCATCAGCACCGGCGGCGTGGGTGTCGGGGTAGGTGCGGGTGGAGCAACGGCCGTTTTGCCCCGACACCCCACCAAAAGCAACAGCAACAGCACAAGGAGAGATTGGAGATCAGAGCTTGAAGAGTGAAACCGATCTCTAATCGCCAATCCCTTAAATTTCCGTCTCAGGGTCGCTTCTCCATTGCTGCCACGGCGCCAAAGGCCGGACGTGGCGCGCCGTTCAAGTCAATAATGCTGTAGGGCACGGGGTCGTCGGTTGGCCCCCCCCCCTTGTTGCCAAAGTCGAAGTTGAACAAGAAAGCCAGCCACACATAGCCAGAGTCATGCATCTGGTTGAACGCCTTCACAATAAAGTCCGCCTGCTCTTGCAGGGTGTTATCTTGGGCAAACTCAAAGCCAATTGGGTAAGCGTCGTATCCTTCGCTGCTGGCCCAGCCAAACTCGGTCACACACAACTTTTTGGCAGGGTTGATGGCGCGCACTTTTTCGGCGTATACGTCCAGCGTGGTTTTGAAGCTCCAGCTATGGTGGGGGTTATCAAAAGGGCCACGAAAAACGGCCGTTGCCGCATCGGGGGTGTTGCCTGTCTGGTCATACGCCACATCGGGGCCAATGTTGTAGCCATTGTGGTGTACGCCCACACAGTCGGCATAATTGAGCAAGCCGGCGGGCAGCGCCCGGTCTAACCACTGGAAGTCGTCAATCCAGCGAATCCAGTCGCCGCCACCCGTGGGGGCCAGCGCGCCGCTGATCACAATAATGTTTGGATCTTTGGCCTTAATGGCGTTATAGGCAATTTGCAAGAAGCGTACGTAATCTTCTGGGTTAACGCCATTTGCCGTCGTCCACTCACGGTCCAGGTTTTGCTCGTTCCACACCTCAATGGCGTCTACCTTGCCCTCATAGCGCGTCAGTAATTCTGTCAGGAAGCGGGCATATTCGTTGTAATCGTCAGGCGGGCCATTTTCACCGCCGGCGGCGCGCGTCCATTCTGGTGCGCCCACCACACTCAGCATCAGGCGCAGGCCATGCTCATGCGCCTCGTTTATCACGCCATCATAAAAGAACCATTGCTCAACCTCTGGTTCAGGTTCGACCAGCCACCACTGAATTTGTACCTTCACCCAATCCATGCCCAACTGTTCGGCTACAGCCTGCATCGTTTGCACAGGGTCGCCGACGGTGGCGTTGCCGTGAATTTGGATGCCATAGCCAAAGCGGTCGGCTGGCCAGGGGGTCTTGAAGTCAGGTATTGGCGGTGCGGGCGGCACGGATGCGCCCCCCTGCTCGATGATAACGGCCGGGGGCGGAGGCAGGGTTGGCTGCTGGGTTGGCGATTCTACTACGGCGGGCGGGGGAACTGTGGGGATAGGTGTGGGGTCAACGGCCGTTTCCGCCGCACCGCTGCCACATGCCGCCAACAACAAAAGCAAAATGAAACTGAGTAAGCGGATTGGGTTGTTCATGTTTAGGACCTTTTTGGATAGAGAAGTTGGTTGGTTAGTTAGTTGGTTGACAAAGGAACCAGTTAATCGGCCAATAACCAACAATATCATGTAAAAAGGGCGCGCTCCGGTATATACCAAAGCGCGCCCATCTTTCGTACCAGGTGCCTGGCAGGTTTTGCCATTTAACCTGTCAGGGGCGTGGTGCAAGCGGTCTTTACGATTTGACCGCCGACCACTGAACGCAGACCATGATTTTGTCACGGATGGGCGGCTGCCGTCGGCCGTGTGCGGTCAGAAATTTGTAAAGCACCGTTTCTCGAAGAAATGAACCATACCCTGCCAGGTCTGAAAGGTTACGCTTTTACCGCAAGCGGCGCAGCGCCTCACACGCCGGGCAGCCACCACCGGGACGAATAATGGCATAGCCCGCCTGCGGATCAGCACCCCAGGTGGTAGAATCTACGTTCCAGACAATGAACAGGCGCACCTTGCCGCTGCTGGCTGAAAGGCTGGCCGCTTCGGCCAACCACTGCGCCTGCTGCGCCACGGTTGTGTTTTGGGCCCAGGCAAAGTTAGTCGGTAATGCCCCGTACCCTTCTGGTGAGAGGTAGCCTATTTCCGTAAAGCACAACGGCCGTGCCCCGCCAAACGCATTGTAGTACGTATTCACCATTCCCCAGAAGTAGCGCGTGTAATGCTCACTGCGCGGGTCACCACTGGTTTGATTGGGCGAGATAATGCCTTCGTTGTAGTGAATGCCGATGCAGTCCATATAATTTGCGCCACCGGCGGCAGCCATTGCCACCATGTAGGGCCCATCATCACAACCATTGGCGCTGCATCCGCCGCCAAAGAAGCCGGTAGGCGCAGGCGCACCGCTGATAACCATAATGCGCGGGTTGGCTGCTTTGATGGCGTTATAGGCCGGCGCCAGCATGTTGTTGACATAACTGGCAGCGCTGATCTGTCCAGGCGGCCATTCGGCATCAATGTTCATCTCGTTCCAGACCTCAATGGCATCGGGTGGGTTTGGTAGAGAGGCTATAGCGCGCAGGAAGGCGGTGTAAGCGCCAAAGTCGGGCAACTGCGTGGGGTAAACCTGCCCAGGGATGGAGAGCAAAATTTTGAAGCCAGCGTTGTGTGCCTCATTAATCATGCCAACGGCCACATCCGCGCCCATGCCCGGACTCCACTTAATCTGGCGCTTGACCCAGGTCATGCCGGCATAGCTCATGATGCCATAGGGCGCGCCAAAGATTTGCCCGCCTAGCTCAAAGCCGGCGTTGCTGATGGGCGGCACAATCGGCGCTGGCGGCGCTCCCCCACCGGGAGGCGCGCCGCCGCCGGCCAGCGGGGGTGCTTCCACAACGGGCAGATTGGCGATGTTGATGCTGCTGTTGACGGTGACAAGGGTGGCAAAAATCCAGCCTTCCGTTGTACCATCTGGCAGAATGATGTTGAACCAGGCGTTATCGGCGCTGCGGCCAATGAGCTTGACGCGCGCGCCAGGGTTAAGCCCACCAGAGATGAGGCCGTAGCCAAGACCGGGACCGGTGCGCACGTTGGCGCCGGTGTTTACCACGGCGTCGGCGTCACCAGGGGAGAGCGGCGCGGTTGGTGGGGCGGTTGTGCCGGTTGGTTGTGTGGGCGTTTCTGCCACCGGTTCTTCGACCGTTTCTACTACCGGGGCGGCAATGGTGACAACGGCCGTACCCAAACGTGCCAACGTATCACCCAGGGCAAAGTCGGCATGGATGCTGTACGTTCCTTCAGAAGCAGCGCCATTCCAGGCAAAAGTCAGGTCGCTGCCGCTGGCGCTGGCCAGCACATTTTCCTCGGCGTCGCGCACGGTCCAGACAATGGCGGCGTCGGTGGGTGGGGGGGCGGCGGCGGCGCCGTTTAGGCTGGCCAGGGCGGCGGCGTAGCCGGGGCCGTTACTCACCTGCCCCAGCCCGCGCACCTGCACGCCGCGCAGCCCATACCGTTCGGCAAAGCGGGCGCGGTAGTTGAGGGCGGCTTCGTGTCCCAGCCAGACGGTGCGCGTCTGGCCATTTTGTTGGTAGGTGTATTGATACGTGAGGCTGGTGCCGTCCCATTCCAGGGGGCCGGCTGTGCCGGAGAGGGCGACTTCAACGGCCGTTTCCGGCTCTATCTCTTCCCCTCCGGCCACAAATTGCAGCTTGCCAAAATTTGCCAGCGCCTCGTCGTTACTTATTTCGATAAAGATTTCGCCGATACCATCTACGGCCGTTGCGCCAATTTGCATCACCAGCTTCTGGCGGTCAATCAGGCGCAAAGCATGACGCAACATCTGTTCGGCGGGGCCGTTGTCTGTATAGGCGGTGGGGGCAAAGGGCAATTGCAGCACGACAAAGTCAGCAGCCTGGCCCAGGGCAGCCCAATCTTGCCCGCCCGTGTCCCAACTGCCGCCTACAGAAATGGCCGGAGCCAGCACCACCGCCAGTTGTAGATTTTGCGCGCGCAAGGTGTCGCCCAGCGTGCGCACAAAGGCAGAATAGGCTGCTTGCTGAACGGCCGTTGCCCCCTGGTAGTCCAGCATAATGCCTGCATAGCCACCATCCAGGGCGCGGTTAAGCAGCTCATTAATGTGGCTGGCTTGTACGGCGCTTTGCCCAAGCAACTGGCTGAGCGAATCTGTATCTACGATCAGGCCGGTGTTAGTCACACGCAGATATTGCAGGTAGGGACCATTGGGTACATCCACCACTTCTCCACCCAGCATCCCGTTGGCCATGAGCGTGAGCGTGCCAGCGCTGACTTCATTGATGAGTGGCAGCGTTTCCAGGGGGAAGGCCTGCGTGGGCAGCAGGGTGGCGCCGATCATGCGGGGGGCAGCGCTGGTTTGTCGCGCCAGGGCTACCACTTGCGGCTGTGCCGGGATGGCTGGCGTTAGCGCGTTTCCCTCCAGACGGCTGGGCAAAAAGCGCCAGGCTGTGCTATCCCAGCCGTAAAGGTCAGTCTGATTGGGGTCTGTGCCAGCAGGCAAAGGCAGGCTGATGGGTTGGTTGTCTGAGCCGTAGCTGACACGATATACGTCACCAACGGCCGTTATCGTTTGCGGCAAGGCTGGCGCATCGGTGATAGCGGTAAGGGTAGTCGTGGCGGGGGAAACGGCCGTTTCTCCTGCACTGGTTGTTGGTGAAGCCTCGTTTCCAGGGCTAACCACACCGGCTGTTTCACTGGCACCCCCTCCCAGTCTGTCTAGCAAAGAAATAGGGGGCAACAGCAGCCCGGCCACAATAAGCGCCACAACGACAACGAATCCCACAATAAGCAGGCCGTTTGATCGTTTTGGGGTTTCTGAATCTTGCATTTGTAACTTCTCCCTTGAAAATGACCGCCGACGGCTGACGGCCGACGGCTGACCGCCACCTGCGGTCTGCGGTTTACGGTCAGCGCTCTACCTTGTAAATGGAACCTGCGTTCCGTTTTCATTCATCGTGGCGTGATGGTGCGTCACGGTGCAGGATGCCGCAAAAAAGGGTGATCATCACAACCCTACACAAAAAAGCGGCTATGGAAAAGCCGCGCGGCAAACAAGTGGTATGGCAAGATTCTACCCAAGCGGTTTCAAGTTGACAAACCAGGCAAAAATTGATAGGGAAAACGGTGAGAAATCGTTGCCTGACCGTGAGGAAATCATGAGAAAGGGCGGGGGAACAAAAAACATAACGCAGCGCGTCTAAATCACCTTGACAGGCAAACGGCCGTTGCTATACACTTGCCACAGTTCCCTAAAAATTTGTATCTACCGGGCCTGAGCGGTGCGAGACAGTGGCTAGAAGGTTCTGGCTATTTGCAACTCTTGCTGCCAGCGCTTGCACCTGAGTAGTTACAAATGTTTGCTGATTGGCTGTTTTTTTGGTTTGCTTGCCAGCCTACCAACAAACCAACAAACCAAAAACAAGCACTTACCTAAGGAGATTCCCATGCCAACCGTGACTGATATTTTCCGCGAGATGCCCAACCGCTTTAACGCCAGCGCTGCCGGGGACCTGAATGCTACTGTTCAGTTTCGCCTGAGCGGCGCAGGCGGTGGTGCCTGGTACGTGACCATTGCCGATGGCACACTAGAGGTAGATGAAGGGGAATTGGAAAACCCTAAAGCGGCGATTATTATGGATGCTAACGATTTTGTCGCCATGAGCACAGGCGAACTGAACGCCATGGCTGCTTTCATGGGGGGCAAAATTCAGGTAGAAGGTGACCTGGGTACCGTGATGCAGATGCAGTCTATCCTGGGACTGTAGCTAAAACGCGCAACTTCTGCCAAAAGTTGCAGGGTTTGCAGTGACAACCAAAGAGCTCCAGGGTTGGATCTCCACCCTGGGGCTCTTTTTTATGCCGCGCTTTGGGCTAATTCTGGGTAATCCCGTGGTTCGGCCGTTTGTGGGTCCAGGCCAAAAAGCTGCAAAAGCTGCGTAATTAGCCGCGCCTTGCGCTCCGCATCGCTGCGCGACCAGGTGCGTGACTTAATCTCCAGGAAGTATCCAGGCATGGCCGGCTTCAGCACCTGATCCAGGTTAAGGGCAAAATCTGTGCCCTGGTAGAGAATGTGCCAGCGCAGACGGTCTTTATTAACTTCTATTTCTTTGTCTGGGGCAAAGTATTCGCGGTAAAAGCGCAAGGTGCGGTCGGCCGCTGCCAGAAAACGGGAGCGGGAGAGCATGGCGGCATTGGGGTACTGCACGCGCTCTTCTTCGCCAATGAGGGTGAGGCGCGAACGCACCTGATAGGGCTCGCCTTGCTCGTTAATAAACTCATCTTCGCGGTAACGCAGGCGCGCCGCATCCTGGTCGTAGCCACTGAAAAGAAAATAGGTGTCGTATTGGCGATAGTGTGAGCGGCGATTGATTTCTATCTGACCGCTGTTGAGCAAGTCTAGAACGGGCTGACAGTCCGCAATGGGCACTTTTACCTGAATTTCAAAGCTCTCCTGGCGCTGAACGCCGGCCAGAAAGACGAGTTTGTTGTAAGGGCTGGATTCGCGCGCGTGCACAAAGGCGTCTATTTGCGCCGCTACCTGGGCTGCGACAGCTTTGGTCACGGCCTCGTCTATGGTCGTTAGCTGGTGATGGTGCAGGAGAAAACGGCCGTTGCACAGCACATGTGCCACGTCGGGTGACTTGGCGGCGTAGATCAGACGGGAGTAAATGGCGTCTGGATTGTTGTTGAAGTGGGGCTGATTGTGCACGCCTGTCATCTCCACCACGATGATATCAGCGCGCTTGCCCACCTCCAGACTGCCCGTTTTTTCTGCCATGTGCAGCGCACGCGCGCCGCCAATGGTTGCCATTTCTACGGCCTGGCGTGCGGGCAGCGTGGTGGGGTCGTTGCTGGCGGTCTTGGCCAGCAGCGCTGCCAGCCGCGTTTCCTCGAACATGTCTAGGTCGTTGTTGCTGGCGGGGCCGTCTGTGCCTATGCCCACGTTTAGCCCCAGCTCCAACATTTGCTTGATGGGGGCAATGCCGCTGGCCAGCTTGAGGTTGCTGGTGGGGCAATGCGCCACGCCGGCGCCTGCCTTTTTTAGCTGGAACATCTCATCCTGGTCTATGTGCACGCAGTGCGCGGCGAGCAATTTCGTGTCTAGAATGCTCTGTTTGGCGTTCCAGGGTACGGTGCGCATGTGGTTTTGCGCCTGGCAGTTTTCCAGCTCCAGGCGGGTTTCGGCAATGTGGGTGTGAATGGGCACATCAAAGGCACGCGCCAGGTCAGCGCAGGCGCGCAACATTTCTGGCGTGGCGGTGTACCAGGCGTGCGGGGCAACGGCCGGTTGAATCAGGGGGTGTCCGTGCCAGCGCTCAATGAAGCGGCGGCAAAGAATCAGCCCATCTTCATAGGTGGCGGCGTCTGGGGCGGGGAAGACGAGAATGGTTTGACCAAGCAGGGCGCGCATGCCGATTGCGGCCGTTTCCTCTGCAACTGCTTCTTCAAAATAATACATATCGGCAAAGCTGGTAATGCCAGAGCGAATCATCTCGGCGGCAGCCAGGCGCGTGCCCAGCTTCACAAACTCTGGCGTCACAAACTCGCGCTCCAGTGGCATCAGGTAGCCCAGCCACACATCCAGGCGCAGATCATCGTTCAGCCCGCGCAGCAGCGACATGGGGACGTGCGTGTGGGCATTCACCAACCCCGGCATGATGACCTGACCAGTGCAGTCCAGCGTTTGCGCCGCCTGGTAAACGGCCGTTAGCTGCGCTGTCGTTCCCACGGCCACAATGCTATCGCCATGAACAGCTACAGCGCCATCGGCAATCACCGCATAAGCGGCATTCATGGTGACTACTGTGCCGCCCGTGAGCAATAAATCAATTTGTTCGCGCATGGGAATCTCCTGGAGAATAAAGGGTGAAGGATGGTGTCTATGCACGCAAGATAGCATCACGGAGAGCCACAGGGTAGGCATGGAGAGCTATGGCGGAGGCACGGAGAGCTACAGAGAAAAACCCCCTGGTTTTCTTTATGAAACTCCGTGCCTTCTCCGTTTGGTTCCGTGTAATCATCCCAGACCTGTATAGTTACGAAGGGTGAACTGACGCTTATTATACCGATGGCTGTTATAATGGGTAGGTGGAGTAGAACAGAGTAACCACTCGAAATACGACCAGGGCGGGATGGTGCAGACACGGTTTGTAGTTTGTAGTGCCGACTTTAGTCGGCAGCTCGCTAAAGCGGCACTGCAAACAGCACTAAGACCTGACAGGTTTTCGAGCCTTTTTTGGGTAGAAACCGGTCAGGTCTAAATAGTTGCGGTTCTTACGAATGGTTGGTGTACACTGTGCTCTGTATTTCTGCTTCTATAAATTTTGCATCGGAGAAAACATCATGCGCATGACGGATCTGATAGAGAAAAAGCGGGACGGCCGTGAGCTAAGCAGCGCCGAAATCAACTGGTTTGTCACGGCTTATACCGCAGGGCAAATCCCAGATTACCAGGTAGCCGCCTGGCTGATGGCTGTTTACTTTCGCGGCATGACACGCCGCGAAACGGTAGACCTGACCATGGCCATTGCCAGCTCTGGCGAACAGCTAGACCTGCACGACGTGGCCCCTTTTGTCGTTGACAAGCACTCCTCTGGAGGCGTTGGTGATAAGACGACACTGGCAGTGCAACCGCTGGTGGCGGCCTGCGGTGTGCCTGTTGGCAAAATGAGCGGGCGCGGCCTCGGTTCCAGCGGTGGCACGCTAGACAAGATGGAGTCAATCAACGGCTGGCGTTGTGAAATGTCTCTCGCCCGCTTCAAGCAGCAGCTGGCAGAGATCGGCCTGGTGCTGGCGGGACAAACGGCCGAACTCGCCCCCGCCGATGGCAAACTATACGCCTTGCGCGACGTCACCGGCACGGTTGCCAGTATGCCCCTCATTGCCGCCTCCATCATGTCAAAAAAGCTGGCGGCCGGCGCAGATGCCATCGTGCTAGATGTGAAGGCAGGCAGCGGCGCCTTCATGAAGACGGTGACCGAGGCGCAAACCCTGGCGCGTATCATGGTAGACATTGGCCGCGATGCCGGGCGGCAAACGGTGGCGCTGATTTCTGACATGAACCAACCGCTGGGGCACGCCGTAGGCAATGCGCTGGAGGTGCGCGAGGCTATCGAGACGCTGCGTGGCGGCGGCCCGTCCGGCTTTTGGGCACACTGCCTGGATGTAGCCGGGCAAATGGTGCTGTTGGCGGGCAAGGCGAGTACACTGGCAGAGGCACAGGCGTTGGTAACGGCCGTGCGCGACAGCGGCGCAGCCTGGCAAAAGTTCCGCCAGATGGTGCAGGCGCAGGGCGGCGATTTGCGCCAGGTAGATGATCCGGTGCTGCTGCC
The DNA here is from genome assembly GCA_937943625.1 of uncultured Anaerolineae bacterium. GTDB lineage: Bacteria > Chloroflexota > Anaerolineae > Promineifilales > Promineifilaceae > JACSRF01. Next base: position 44,045 of record CALEAD010000076.1, read on the forward strand.
ACAGGCAGCATTGGTAGAACCGCTATTGGCCCCGCAGAGCGGCTATCTGGCCGCTATGGATACGGAAGCACTTGGCTGGACGGCCGTTCACCTGGGCGCCGGCCGTTTGCAAAAAGGAGAGGCGATTGACCATGCGGTGGGCTTTGTGCTGCCCGTCAAAGTGGGTGATTACGTGGAAGCGGGGCAGCCGCTGGGCGTCATTCACGCCAACGACGCGGCCAGGCTGGTCGAGACGCGCGCCTCACTGTTGGCTGCCCTTAGCTGGAGCCAGCAGCCGGTTGCACCGCTACCGCACCTGTATGAGATTGTCACGTGAGGCGTTAATTTCATCCTACATGCATAACATTGAGGTTTGCCTATGAAACTGGGTCTTGCTTTAGGTGGGGGTGGCGCGCGCGGCGCGGCGCACATTGGCGTGCTGGCTGAGTTGGCAGAATTGGGCATACAGCCGTCGCTGATTACTGGAACCAGCGTAGGCGGGCTGGTGGGGGCGCTGCTGGCCGCAGATTTCACCCCTGCAGAAATGTTGGAATTTTTTCAACAAATTAACGTAGGGTCAATTTATGCCCTGCCGGGAGGTTCTCCGTCTATTTCTAGCAACAGCAAGCTAGAAAAGCTGCTGCGCAACATGTTACAGGATCGCACCTTTGCTGACCTGAAAATTCCCCTGGCAGTAGTGACAACCGATCTGGTAACGCGCAAAGAGGTGGTATTGGACGAGGGAGATGTGGTAACCGCCGTGCTTGCCACCACGGCGCTGCCTATCCTCTTTCCGCCCGTCAAGGTGGGAGAGCTACAGCTTATTGATGGCGGCCTGATTAACAACCTGCCCTTCGACGTGGCGCGTGCACGTGGTGCCTCTTACGTGATTGCCGTTTCCCTCTCCAACACGGCCCCCTTTGGCACACCCAGCAATGATACCACCCCGCCGCCGGACGTAATTAGCCGCGCCCTCGCTTTTACGCGCCGCCGTCCCACGCTGCAAGTGCTCTCCGCCATCAGCGACATCTGGTCAGACGTGACAGTGCGCACGCGCATGGCGATTTCGCCGCCAGACTTTTTGCTGGAGCCTTACCTGGGCACGATGGGGCTTTTTGATGCGCATCTCTTTGCGCAAGGGTATGAGGCTGGCAAAACGGCCGTGCGCGAGGCGGCAGCAAAGTTGCAAGCTGAGCTAAAACTGGTCGTTGAAGAAAAAAGCCAGAGCCAGAGCTAGAGCGAGAGGATAAGCCCGCATTTACTGCCGCTCTTGCGCTGCGCTCGCTCATTGAAATGCAGGCGGAAATGCAAGCGACGAATGGGGCGATTCAACGAATGAGCTGGCCGTCGGCCGTCGGTGGTCATTTTCAAGGGAGACTTTATGAGTGAGGTACACCACCATGAATGAAAACGTAACGCAGGTTACCAAACCTGCGCGCACCAGGTTAAGTTTGTCGTAACTGCTTCAGCGGGTAACCGGCTAAAGCCGTTACTACAACCCCCAAAAAGTTAGTTTGTTGGAGTACCGGGCCATATTTTCAAGGGAGAAATGAAAGTGAACATACTCGGCATAGACATCGGCGGTTCTGGTGTTAAAGGGGCGCTGGTCAACAGCGAAACAGGAGATCTGGAAGGGGAACGGCTGCGCTTGCCAACCCCCCAACCTTCTACGCCGCAGGCGGTCGCTCAGACTGTAGCCGCCATCGTTTCTCATTTTGCCTATAGTGGCCCAATCGGCGTGGGCGTACCCAGCCTGGTTATCAATGGCGTAACCAAAACGGCCGCTAACATTGACCACAGTTGGATCAACTATGCTGCACGGGACGCGCTGGCGCAGGCGACCGGCTGTGCCGTGACGCTGCTGAATGACGCCGACGCCGCCGGTGTGGCGGAAATGCAGTTTGGCGCCGGGCGCGGCGAGCGCGGCGTGGTGATGATCTTTACCCTGGGAACCGGCATTGGTAGCTGTATGTTTGTCAATGGGCATCTGGTACCCAACCTGGAACTGGGACACATCTACCTGCCTGGCCACAGGCAGGACGCGGAGTTTTACGCCTCTGACCGCGCGCGCAAGGAGGAAGAGCTGGGCTGGAAGAAGTGGGCTACTCGCCTGACGGAGTACCTGCAATATATCGAGGCGCTCTTTTCGCCCGAACTGCTGATCTTGGGCGGGGGCGTCAGCAAGAAACATGAGAAGTTCTTCCCCTATCTGCGCGTGCAGGCGCGCCTGCTGCCGGCGCAATTGCGTAACGAGGCGGGCATTGTGGGGGCGGCGGTAGCAGCCTGGCAAGAGGCAACTGGCAAGACATGAACGGGGCGCAGCCTACAAACGGCCGCCACATGGGCAACGGCCGTTCCTTGCTTGATCACTTGCCGGTTGTCAATGAACGGCGCGTGGCTTTGCGCGTCACGCCGCAAGCGGAGCAGGCCATTCGCCAGGGCAACCCCTGGCTGTTTGCCCAGACCATCCAGCGCCAGAGCCATGCAGGTGCACCTGGCGACCTGGCTATCATCTTTGACCAGAAGGGGCGCTTTCTGGCCGTTGGTCTCTATGACCCTACCGCGCCGATTCGCGCGCGCCTGCTGCACGTGGGCGAGCCAACAACCATTGACGCTGCCTGGTTTCAGGCGCAGGTTGACGCCGCCATTGCTCGCCGCCAGCCATTGGCAAATGACGTGCACACAACGGGCTACCGCCTGGTGCACGGGGAGAATGACGGCTTACCAGGGCTGGTCGTTGACCGGTACGAGGAGACGTGTGTGCTCAAGCTGGACACGCCCGCCTGGGTTCCCCACCTGAATGATGTGCTGGCAGCACTGCAAACGGCCGTTTCCCCCCGCCGTGTGGTGCTGCGCCTCAGCCGCTCTGTGCAGGCGCTGGAAGATGGATTATATGGGTTGAAGGATGGCGTGGTGCTGTGGGGAGAGCCGTTAAACGGGCCGGTTTACTTCAGTGAGAACGGGCTGCGCTTTGAGGTAGACCCGCGCCAGGGGCAAAAGACCGGCTTTTTCCTCGATCAGCGCGACAACCGCGCCCGCGTCGAAACCGTGGCACAGGGGCGAAAGACGCTCAACGTCTTTGCTTACACGGGGAGCTTTTCCCTCTACGCCGTGCGCGGAGGCGCGCCAGAAGTGGTCAGTCTGGAGATTAGTCAGCCGGCGCTGGCGGCTGCGGCGCGCAATTTTAAGCTCAACCAGCAGGTTCCAGGCGTGGCGGCTGCGGCGCATGAGCTGCTGTTGGGGGATGCGTTTCGCACCCTGGTGCAGTTGCAAAACGGCCGTCGCAAATTTGATCTCGTGATTATTGATCCGCCCTCGTTTGCGCGGCAACAGCAGGATGTGCCGCAGGCGCTGGCCGCTTATCGCCGCCTGACGCGCCTGGGGCTGGGCGTGCTGCATCCTGGTGGCATGTTGGTCATTGCCTCGTGCAGCAGTCGCGTAACGGCAGCACAATTTTTTACGCTCGTGCTGGAAACAGCACAGGCCGAGAAACGGCCGTTGCAAGAAATCGCGCGCACCTTCCAACCCCTTGACCATCCTGTGCGCTTTCCCCAGGGCGCTTACCTGAAATGCCTTTTTGCCCAGGCAGAATGATTGTGCAGTGCAGAATTGTCTCCCCTGCTCCCGCTCCCTGCCCTTTGCTCCCCATTCCCTGTTGCGGCATAGTTCATCCCCTGTGAAAGTGACCGCCGACGGCCGACCGCTGACGGCTAACTGCCCATCACTGGCAAAATTGCGGTCGGCGGTCAAATTGTAAAGACCGCTTGAACGATGCCCTGTTACAAATTGCCGCTCCTGTGCGACATAGATACAGAACCACAGAACACCTTCCTGGAAGGAGGACTGGATGATTGGCACATATACCATAAGTACGGCAGAGCCGCAGCCGGTGTCGGCCGATGATCAACTACTGGTGCGGCGGGCGCAAAAAGATTTGCGCCTGTTTGCCGACCTGTACCAGCGTTATGCGCAACAGGTGTACCGCTATTTGCTGGTGCGGGTTGGCAACGTAGATGACGCGCAAGACCTGACTTCGCAAACCTTTCTCGTGGCCATGGAAACCTTGCACAAATATCGTGGCGAAGGCAATTTTGCCGCCTGGTTGATGGGTATTGCGCGCCACAAAACGGTGGACCAGTATCGCCGCCGTAAACCAGAAACGCTGCTGGAAACGGCCGTTGACCTGCCCGATTCTTACGACCCACCAGAGGAGCAAATCAGCCGCAAGCTGGAGGTGGAGCAGGTAGCGCGCAAGCTGCAAAAGCTGGCCCCCGACCGCGCCGAGGCGCTTTCCTTGCGTCTGTTTGCCGGACTAGGGGTGGCCGAAATCGCCCAGGTGATGGGCAAAAATGAGGCTGCGGCGCGGATGCTGGTCTTTCGCGGGCTGCGTGATTTGCAAGCGCAACTGCAAAGTACACGGGAGGAAAAAGCATGAACACACATGAAGAACAACTTGCTTTAGAACTGGATGCCTTTTTGACGGCACAGCTCCAGAAACGGCCGTTGCCTCCCCTCAACCCAGAAGCCCAGGCGGAAGCCGATCTGGCGCTAGAGCTGCTCAATCTGGCGCAAAGCATCGAACCAGCGCCCCTTTTTTTATCAGATTTGGCGGCGAAACTGGACGCTGCCGCCGCCAGACAGCCTGAACAGGTCGTTACACCCAAACTGCCGGCAGCGTCGTTCTGGCAAACGTTTCTCCAGACATTAGGGGATATGTTCAGCAACAAACGCACGCTGGTAGCCCTGGGCGGGCTAACGGCCGCTGTCATTGTTGGCCTGTTTGTTTACGCCGCGCTCAATGGGCAGCCAGGCGCACCCACGCAATCACCAATGGTTGCCGAAGATAGCGGCCCTACAACCGCTGTGCCAGAGGCGATTGCTGCAATCAGTTCCCCCACCCCAGACATCAGCAACCTGCCCCGGCTGCCACAAATGGGCACAGGCAATCGCGGCATGGGCGGCATGGGCGGTGGCGGAGAAGCTGCACCCGCCGATGGGGCCATTCTCCAGGGCGACATGCCCATGATTGAGATGCCCGGCCTTT
>CALEAD010000077.1 GCA_937943625.1 uncultured Anaerolineae bacterium
GATGGGCGTTGGCGTGGGGGTGGGGGTTTCTGTGGGCGGGGGCGGCAGCGTTGCGGTAGGGGGGGGCGGCAAGGTGGGCAGGGGGGGAAGGGCTACCAGGGGCAGGTAGCTTTCTGCGGGCGGCGTGCCAGGGGCCGGATACGCGGCTGGCGCCGTGGGGGCGATGATGGGGTCAGGGTAAGGGGCAACGGCCGTTTCTGGCGTGGGGCCGGGTTGTTCGGGGTAAGTAGTAAGGGGAGCCGCCGGGGTGATGGCCGCGACGCCGGTTGGCGCGCCAGGCGGCGACGGCCGTTGCACAGCGGGTTGAGCACAGGCGGCAACGGCCGTTGCCAACAAGAAAAGGCAAAAAAAAGGATGTAAACGAACCATAATTAGCCAGTCAGCCAGTCAGCCGGCCAGCTAACAAGCTGACAAGCCGATAGACCCTTTTACCCCACGCTCATCAGCTCGCGTGGGAACGTCGTCAGGCAGTGGTGGCCGGTGGGGGTAATCACCAGGTTATCTTCAATGCGCACCCCCCCCAGTGCCGGCACGTAAATGCCCGGCTCTACCGTAAACACGTTGCCGACCGTCAGCGGTTCCGTGTTCGCTTCCATAATAAAGGGGGGCTCATGCACTTCCAGCCCCAGGCCGTGCCCGGTGCGGTGAAGAAACTGCTCGCCATAGCCGGCGGCCTCGATCACGCCGCGCGCGGCGCGGTCTACATCGCGGCCGGTAGCGCCGGGGCGCGCCGCGCGCCGCCCCGCCTCGTTGGCGCGGCGCACCGTCTCGTAGATGCGCGCTGCTGCCGCATCCAGGCGGCCTACGGCAAAGGTGCGCGTAATGTCAGACGGGTAATCTTGCACAAAGCAGCCCCAATCAATTACCAGCAGGTCGCCCGCTGCCAGCCTGCGCTCTGTGGGTATGGCGTGCGGCGAAGCGCCATTTGGCCCGGTGGAAACGATAGGCCCAAAAGCAATGCTCTCTGCGCCACCCAGCAGCAGCTCTTGCACCAGCAGCGCCGCTACCTGCTTTTCGCTCATGCCAATCTGGATGCGGGGCAGCAGGCGGTGCATGGCGTTTTCGGCCACGGCAACGGCCGTTGTCATGGCCGCCAGTTCCCGCTCATCTTTGTGCAGGCGCAGGTGCATCAGCAGCGGCTCGGCGTGCGCTGTCTGCAAGCCGGGCGCATACCGCTTCAGCAGCTCCAGCTCCAGCACGCGCATGTGCAGCGCCTCTACCCCCAGCAGGTAGTCGGATAGCTCCAGGTGGGCGCAAGCCTGCTGAAAGGCGCCGGTGTATCCTTCGTCGTCGCTCCAGGCAAAGATGCGGTCTGGGGCAATGCCTGCCGCTTCTGCTTTCATCGCCTCCAGCGTGGGGATGACGATTGCGGGGTCATCATCGGCAGGAACAAACAACAGCAACGGCCGTTCGCTGACGTGGGTATGAATACCGCTAATGTAAGCCAGATTAGGGCCGGGCATCAACGCCACCCCGTCCAGCCCGTGCAGCAGGATTTGTTTTTGCAGGTTATGCAGCCGTTCCTGGTTCATTGTGTGAGCCTGTCAGCCAGTCAGCGGTTACACCGCCTCGATAGATTCTACTTCTGGGAAAAACTGTTTGACCGTGCCCGCCACCCAGCCTCGCAGCGTCGCGGGAGCGAGGGAACACTCTTCACAAGCGCCAGAGAGCCGTACTTGCAGGCGCTTGCCGTCAAAATTCACCATCTCAACCGCGCCGCCGTGATAATGCTGAATGTAGGCGCTCAGAGTGTTGATCAGGCCGCGCATCCGTTCACTAACGGGGATTTCCTCGAATACTTCTTTCATATCTGGAGTTTGATAGGTACTCATGAGATGTTCTCCTTATGAAGAGAGGGCGTGGTTTACACTTTCTGGAAACGACACCTGAAAATGTACTAACTGCCGACGGTCGCCTGCAAGCAGTACTCCAGCACTAGCACTACAGCACCCGTACTGCTTAAATGTAGTGACCGCCGACGGCGGGCGGCAGCCGGCGGTCAAATTGCGAAGAGCGCTCGACCCAGGCTGCAAATTCTAATCTCCACTTTCTAAACTTACTCACCACTAACCCCTTATTCAGGGTTGTACCTCGACGATGATGCCTTTCTCTGCCCAATTGTACAACATTTGCGCGTTCGTGGTGCTAATGAGAATGCAGCCATAAGTCACGGGCTGACCCAAATTGCCCGTCCAGAGAAGCTGTGAACCGCCGCGCGTGGGAAAGCCGTGAAAACCATTCATGAACTCGACCGTGGGCACAGGGCGATAAATGCCCATGAAGTAGGGCATCCACAGGTCCCAGTTGCCAGCATAGGCGTTTTCTTCGTGACTCTGAATCTGGAAAATGCCGGGGGCGGTGGGGCTTTCGACAATGCCGGTGCTGACCGGCCACTCCCACTTCAGGGTGCCGTTTTCGTACACCCACATGCGCTGTTGGGTAATGCTGACGATGATGCGCTTGTTTTCGACGACCGGTAAGGGGATGAGTTCATCTGGGGAGGGAATGGTGATGGTTTGCCCGGCAAAGAGGCGTTGCAGGCCAGGGTTGGCCTGCTGAATCCAGGGGTAGGGGATGCCATAGTCCCGACCAATGCTGGCCAGGGTTTCGCCTGGGCGCACGGTGTGCTGTCGGGGCTGATGGTAGATGCGCAGACCAACGGCCGTTTCTGGCTGACCGACTGCGGCAGCAACGGCCGTTCCCGCCTCTTTCTGATTAACATAACGCCCGCCACCCAGCGCGGCCACCTGGGTGTTAAGGTATGCGCCCGCCTGCGCCGCATCGAACCGCCATTGCAGCTCACCGCGCTGCGCGGCGGCTGTGTCCAGCGTCAGCCATTGTCCCCACAACTCTGGGGTTAGCTGCCAGGTCCACACCTGATCGCTAATGGGGTCATAGGCGCGCACAGCAATGGGATGGCTGAGGCGGGCGTTGGCCTGCTCAGCCAGGGGCGCGGCGTCGGCAAAGGTAGGCAGCAGGGGCTTGCTGATGAGGTCGAATCGGCCACCGATCACTCCTTGCGCCGCCTGCTGCGTCAGCAGCGCCAGGGTCGCATCTACGTCGAGCGTCTGACCAGAGGCAGCGGGGGTAGGTAGGAAACGGCCGTTTTGCCACACCAGCCCTGCCTCTACCGGCGCTATGGTTATTTCTGGGGCCAGGGCGGTCAGGTGGGCGGCGGCAACGGCCGTATCAAGCTGCCAGGCGGGCACAACGGTAAAACGACGCTGCTGCCACCCCTGGCGCAGGCTATCCCAGGTGCGCCCCTGCTGGTGGGCGCGCGCGGCGGTGGCGCCGGCATCAAGGATCATGCCCAGTTCTGCCGGGGCAACGGCCCAGGAACGGCCGCTGCTCACCAGGGTGATGCGCCGATTTTGCCAGGAATCGGCCAGCGTGACGGCCGCTTCCGTCTGCGTCAGCCCGCCAACGGGCACATCCAACACCCACACGCCAGGGAAAATCCAGCGGCTTTCGTAGAGCAGCAGCGCGCCGCCGGCAAACAGCAGCGCCAGCAGCAGCGTCAGCAGCAGCAGTGCGCCAGCCAGTAAGCGCAACAGCCCACCAACAGGGCGTGTGGGAGGCACAGGCAGCCAGATTTCGGCCGGCATTTCTGCTGGCGCCGGCTGGGGAAACGGCCGTTGCCTGGGCAATGGCCGCTGGTAAGCTATGGTCGGCTGTTCTGCGGGGGATGTCTTCTTTCTAAACATGTGTTTTTAGAGAGGCAAGGGGCAAGGGACAAAATGCTTCTTACCCCTTGCCTCTCACTTTCCACCTCTCCACGTACATATACCTTACTTTGGCCGCGCCTGCACAACGGCAGTCCGCCTATCGCCCTACTCTTCCCCCGCTTCGGCGGCTAACTGCGCCAAAAACCACCTGTCTTCTTCCGTGAGTGGCGCAGTCAGCAGCAGATCGGGACGGCGTTGCCAGGTGCGGCGCAGCGATTCTTGCCGTCGCCAGCGGGCAATCTGCGCCGCGTGGCCAGAGCGCAGCACTGCCGGAACCTGCCAGCCCCGAAAGTCGGCCGGTTTGGTATAGTGAGGACCCTCCAGCAACCCGCTGGCGTGGCTGTCTGTTTCCGCCGCACCCTCTGCGCCCAGCACGCCCGGCAGCAGGCGCGTCACGGCGTCTATGATCACCAGCGCCGCCAGCTCGCCACCGGTGAGCACGTAGTCGCCAATGGAAATCTCGTCTGTCGCCAGGTGCTGGCGCACGCGCTCATCCACCCCTTCATAACGGCCGCAAATGAGCAACAAACGCGGGTGTTGTGCCAATTCCTGCGCCACCCGCTGCGTAAACGGCCGTCCTTGCGGCGAAAGCAAAATCAGCGGCGGCGCGCCCTCCCTGTCGCCTGCCCCTTCTTGCTCCTTACCGTCTGCCGCCCATCCCAGCACCGCTTCCACAGCGGCAAACAGCACATCTGCTTTCAGCACCATACCGCCACCGCCGCCAAATGGGGGTTCATCCGTCACGCGGTGCTTACCCCTGGCATAGTCGCGGATGTTGTGCAAATGCACCTCTAGCTGCCCCAACTCTTGTGCCTTTTTCAGGATGCTTTCGTTGAGATAGCCGGGAAACATGCCGGGGAAGAGGGTTAGCACGTCAATGCGCATCGCTTCATCCCATCGCGCCACTCATGTGGAAATGACCGCCGCTGACCGCTGACGGCTGACCACCGAACAGACTGCAGGATGTTGCCGGCCGTCTGTGGTCTATCTTGTAAATGGAGCCTACGTTACGTTTTCATGCGTGATGGTGTGCCCACTCATGAAGTCTGCTGTCTTCATGCGCCTGAAACGCGCGCACGCGCGCTTTCAGCCACTGCACCCAGGCGTCTAATCCCTCGCCCGTTTTGCAAGAGAGCGTAAAGAAGATGAGATTGGGGTTCAGCAATTGCACGCCACGCTTAAAGTAATCTATGTCAAAATCAATGTAGGGCAGCAAATCAATTTTGTTCAGGATCAGGGCGTCTATGCCGCGATAGATGTTGGGGTACTTATAGGGCTTGTCGTCCCCTTCCGGCACGCTGGCAATGACGACGTTGAAGTGCGTACCCAGCTTAAAACCCGCCGGGCAAATCAGGTTGCCCACGTTCTCCACAATCAGCAGGTCTACCTGGCCCAGGAGTAGCTCTGGCAAAGCCTGGCGCAGCATATTGGCGTCCAGATGACAGTTACCACCCGTGTTAATCTGTACGGCCGTCATCCCCGCCGCAATCACCTTATCCGCGTCAATCGAAACGGGCGCCGTGTCTCCCTCCACCACACTCAGGCGCAGCTCATCCTTCAGCGCGGCAATCGTGCGCAAAATCACGCTCGTCTTGCCCGACCCAGGCGACGCCATGATGTTGATGCCCAGCACCCCGGCCCCGTTTAACTTTGCTCGATTTTGCGCCGCTACATCATCGTTGGCGCTCATAATATCTTCAACCACATGCACAATTTTGCTCATCTTACTAATCCTTACTCCTATTACCTTCCCCCTCGACCTCAATGCTCTCCAACCTAAACTCCTCCCCCTGAATCACTTGCGCGCGCGCGCTTTGGCAAGATGGACAGGTCGTCAACTCCTGCTCCAGGCCATACTCTGTGCCGCACTGCTGGCAGCGCAGCCGCGCCGGAATACGCTCAAAGTGAAGTGTAGCTCCCTCGCATAGCGTACCCTTGCTGATAATATCCCAGTAAAATTGCACCGAGTCATCTACAATGCTAGAAAGCTGCCCAATCACCAGGTAAAGGTCAGTTACGCGCTGTGCGTCTGCTCGCGCCGCATGTTCATTGGCAATGCGCAAAATGTTCTGCGTGATGGCGAGTTCGTGCATAGAGCTTAAAATAGGTTTACTGCAGTGTGGCAAAATTTGCGCTGACCTCTGCGCCGCAACGCGATTTGGCAAATTTGCACTACACCGGCAGCCGGCAAAAACGCCAATTCCCAAGTTTAACTTCAACTATGTATCTTAGCACATCACAGGAATGAATGACAAAATGGGGAACCAAAAGGAGTAGATAGGCGTTATGCAGGTGGCAGCTTGCGTCAATTTGCTGTTGCGCACCGGTCATCTCCCTTGAAAATGATCGCCGACGGCCACCTGTAAGTGTAACCCAGGTTGCCAAACCTGGTTGGCAGGCGCAGGTTTGGCAACCTGTGTTACATGGGTAGTGGACTGTGGCCCATGAAGTTTCTCTGGAAAAGTAGGAGCGAATGCTATGAAACGTTTTGTTTTTATCTTGATAATAACAGGCTTGCTGGCGGCCTGCACCAGCGCCAATGCTGAGCCCACTGCGCCGCAGACGCCTACGCTGATGCAGCCGGGATTATCCACAGTTGCGCCAACGCCAACGGCCGTTCCCCCCACAACCATTCCCTTAGAGGCCACCATGACCCCAGCAGAAAATGAACCTGTCTCCCCCGTGACCGTAGATTTCAGCAAGCTAACTCCCGCGCCGCTTACGGGGCCAACACCGATTGAGCAGCCGCGTCCCGGCGTGCCTGACCCAACGGCCAAACTCATCAGCGAGGTCAGCCAGGATCTGGCGCGGCGGCTGAATATAGACGTGCAGCAAATTACCGTAGAGCAGATTGAGGAAATAACCTGGCCAGATGGCGCTTTGGGCTGCCCAGAACCGGGTATGGCTTATATCACTGTGCTCATCCCCGGCTATCGCCTGATTTTGGCGGCGCAGGGTAACACGTATGATTACCATGTAGCTGCCAGCGGCACCTTCGTGCTGTGTGGGGCAAACGGCCGTCCTGTGCCATAGACGCCCTTCACCCCTGTACCCGTGTGCATGGTGTAGCGCTACGCGCGCTTTTTGTGCCGCAAACGGCCGAGCAAAGAAGAGACCGGCGAAACAGCGGATTTGTCTTGCTGGGGAACCTCCTCCTGCTGCAACTCTTCGCGCAAAGCCATCAACGTGCGGTGGTAGAGCGACTTAATCGCCCCCTCGCTACGCCCCATGATGTCCCCTATTTCCGCATTGGACAGGTGCTCCACAAACTTCAGCATCAGCAGCTCTTGCCGGTCAACGGGCAGGCGGCGGATGGCGGCCGCCAGGCGTGCCTTGTCTTCCATTAATTCCGCTACAAATTGGGGGTCTTCGCTGCCCACGTGCCAATGCAGAATATCATCCAGCGCCACAACGGGGCGACGGCTGCGGTCGCGGTGCCAGTTGGCCACCAAATTGTGGGCGATGCGATATAGCCAGGCAGAAAAAGGCACGCCCTGGTCCTGGTAGTTGGCGATGTGTGCCAGGGCGCGCACAAAGATTTTTGCCGTCAGGTCTTCCGCGTCCGCAGCATTGCCAATCCGGTAATACACGTATTGGTAAATGCGCTCCACGTACTGCTGGTACAGTTCGCCGAAGGCCTCTTTATCCGTTTTGGCGCGCTCAATCAGGTCTTTATCATCCATGGGGTTACGGCCGTTGTGCAGTTTGCCGCGTGCAGTATATCACAGCCTGTCATCAAGTCACCAAACGCAGGCTACGCGCAGGCATAGGGAATGCTTAATATGCTTGACGCACCATTGGCGCTCAGCTATGCTGAAATTCGCATGAGCACGAAAGAGTTACCCTCCAGCAGCGTCGGCTGTTTCAGCATAGTGATGCTGCTTATTGTGCTGCTGTTCATTGTGGGTGGCGTGGTCAGCAGCCAGGACGGGCGCAACGGCGCCGGGTCCCGCTTTGCCCGGGTTAGCAACACGCCGCTGTCGCAGCAGCCCACCCCCATTGCGCTTATCACGCCGACTGCTACACGCACTGCAGCCACACCCACCCTGCACCCCAGCGCCACCGCCAGTCACACTCCCGCGCCGACCGATACTGCGACTGCAACCGTGACTGCAACCGGGACCGCGACCGCAACTCCCTCAATGACGCGCGCATCTCACCATGCCCCAGTCACCACCAAGACAGGAATGGTGCAAGCAGATGCAGAGCTGACCCGGAACACACTGACGCCAACGCCCACTGTACTGCCTCTGCCCACACCATTTGGCGTGTACAGCTACACGGTTAAGGCGCCTATTCTGATGTACCATTACATCAGCGTGCCGCCAGAAGACGCCGATATTTACCGCAAAGACCTCTCTGTTACCCCAAACAATTTTCGCGCGCAGATGGCCTATCTGCACGAGAATGGGTTCACGACCATTGACTTCTATGAACTGTCACTGGCGATCACGGGCAAAATTCTGCTGCCAGAAAAGCCGGTTCTGCTGACGCTCGATGATGGCTACCGCGATAACTACGAAAACGCCTTTCCCATTTTGCTGGAGTTTGGCCACAAGGCGACATTCTTCATTGTGAGTGAGTTTATTGATAACGGCTACGAAAATTACCTGACCTGGGAAATGGTGCATGAAATGGCCGCCGCCGGGATGCGCTTTGAATCACACTCACGCACCCACCCAGACCTGCGCAACCAGCCGCGCGATTACTTGATCTGGCAAATTTTGGGTTCGCAGCAGACGATCGCGCACCACATTGGCTACACGCCGCGCTATTTTGCTTACCCGGCTGGCCGATACGACGAGGAAACGATTCAGATTTTGCAGGAGCTGCATTTTTGGGGGGCGGTGACAACGGCCGGGGGCAAATGGCACAGCTTTGAGAATCGCTATACCTGGCCGCGCCTGCGCATGCGTTACACCACGCAGCTGGCCGAATTTGCTGATTTTGTGGCGCCGGGGGATGCGCGCCATGGGTTGCCGCCAGAGAGGTGAGGGAGACTAAGAAAGGGGAAAAGCGGTCTACGGTCTGCTGTCCGCCGTCCGCCGTCTGCGGTCTGCCGTCGGCGGTCATTTTCCGAGGAGGAACTGATGGAGCTAAAGAATAAGGTTGCCGTAATAACAGGGGGAGCTATTCGCGTGGGGCGGGCGATTACGCTGGGGCTGGCGCAGGCTGGCTGCCATGTGTTTATCCACTACGGCCGTTCCGCCCAACCCGCGCTGGCCACTGAAGCGGAAGCAGGGGGGTATGGGGTAGAAACGGCCGTGTACCGTGCCGACCTGGCTGATGCGGAGGCCACGCAAACCATCATTCCTGCAGCCCTGGCACGCTTTGGCCGCGTGGATATTCTCATCAACAACGCCGCCATCTTCCCCGACGAAGATAGCTTTCAGGGCACAGACCTGGCGCTGTGGGAAGTGCTATTTGCCATCAACCTGCGCGCCCCCTTCCTGCTCAGCCGCGCTTTTGCCGCGCACATCCCGCCCGAGGGCCAGGGGAAGATCATCAACGTGAACGACGGCCGTATTCGTCGCCCCGCTCCCGATCACTTTGTCTATCGCTTCACCAAAGGCAGCCTATGGCAAATGACAGAAATGCTCGCCCTGGAACTGGCACCGCGCATCACCGTCAATCAGGTGGCGCTGGGGGCAATTCTGCCGCCGCCGGGGCAGGGGTGGGACTACTTGCAACACATTGCCGACCAGCGCATTCCCTTGCGACGGTATGGGAATGCGGAAATGGTCGCCGAGGCAGTTAACTACTTGCTGCGCCAGGACTTTCTGACCGGGGTAACAATCCCGATTGAAGGGGGGGAATATTTATAAGGCGTGAGGTGCAGCGGCTGCCGCATGCCTCACGCCTGGTTTAGCGGTTGCCAGAAGTGACCAGGGGGATGGGGGTCGTTTTGGGGAGGGACAGCAGCGTTCAGGGGCGCCGTTTGTTTGCCATTATCCACTACCGTCTCGCGCAGCGGCGTAAATTCGGGCACCAACGTTTTCAGGTTGCGGTAAACGGCCGTTTTGTCTTCCTTTATCGCTGCGGCCACCAGCGCATCTACCCACGTATCCAGCTCCGGGGGTAAAAGGCGGCTGGCATTGTCCGCCAGGAAAATCTTTTCATGTATTGTGCACCGATAATTTTCACCGGGAATAAACAGTTCTTCAAACAATTTCTCCCCCGGCCGCATGCCTGTAAACACAATGTCAATGTCTCGCCCCACGCGCAAGCCAGACAGCTCAATCAGGTCCCGCGCCAGGTCTACAATCTTCACCGGCTCGCCCATATCCAGCACAAAGACCTCGCCGCCACAACCGATGGTGGCTGCTTGCAGCACAAGCTGTACCGCTTCCGGGATAGTCATGAAGTAGCGCTTCATCTCCGGGTGCGTCACCGTCACCGGGCCACCGGCAGCGATTTGCTGCTTAAAGGTAAGCACCACGCTGCCACGGCTGCCCAGGACATTGCCAAAGCGCACCGCCACATAAGGCTTGCCTGTCTGTACAGCCGCCTGATGCACCAGCAGTTCAGCCACCCGTTTACTGCCCCCCATGACGCTGGTTGGGTTCACGGCCTTATCGGTCGAAATCATGACAAATTGCTGCACGCCAGCCGCCTGCGCCGCCGCCAGTAAATTGCGCGTGCCCAACACATTGTTGGTAATTGCCTCACCTGGGTTCACTTCCATCAGCGGCACGTGCTTGTGCGCGGCAGCGTGAAACACCACCTCCGGCCGGTACTGTTTGAAAATTGCCCGCAGCCGCTCGCCAAAGCGCACGTCGGCGATGATTGGCGTCAGGCACACCCCCTCATTCAGGCGCAGCAGTTCGTGATAGATGGCGAAGATGGAATTCTCGCCGTGTCCCAGCAATACCATTTCCGCCGGCTGGCACTGCAACACTTGGCGGCACAGTTCGCTGCCAATAGAGCCACCGGCACCGGTAATGAGCACGCGTTTTCCTTTGAGCATGGCGCGCACGGCCGTTGTGTCTGTTTGTACTGCCTCCCGCCGCAACAAATCTTCAATGTCTACGTTGCGCAACTGATTGACACTCACCTGACCACGTAGCAGCTCATAGATGCCGGGCATAATCTTTGTTTGCACGCGCGCCTGCTCGCAAATGGCGACAATTTCGCGGATCACTTTACCAGGGGCAGCAGGCATGGCAATGACCACCTGACGCACGTCTTGCTGGGCTACCAGGCGGGGAATATCGTAACGGTCACCCAATACAGCAATGCCGTGAATGCGCACGCCATGCTTTTGCTGATCGTCGTCCACAAATCCCACCGGCAACATGCCCAGGTGCAGGTTTTTCACCATTTCGCGCGCAATCAGCTCGCCCGCATCACCGGCGCCCACGATGAGGACGCGACGCATGGGCACAATGGGTTGCCCACGCCGCTTGTACAGCATCAGTGTGCGTACTGCCAGGCGTGGCCCGGCAGTTACTGCCAGTGCCAGCAGCAGGTAAATTAGGGGAATGGAGCGGGGCAGACTCCACTCGGCCTGCAGGAAAGCATCTAACAGGAAGGTAACGGCCGTTGCGACCAGGATGCCAGAGGTGACAGCGCCGATAATCAGCAGCAGCTCGTCTACCGAGGCGTACTGCCAGTAGCGGGCATAGATGCCGACGAGCTGAAAGGTTATAACCAGGGTTAGCAGGGCGATGCTGCCAAAGATAATAGCCGTTGGCCAGTACCGGCCAATTTGCAGTTGGTCCAGACGTAGCACAAAGCTGAGATAAGCTGTTAGCGAGAGCAGCAGCACATCTAGCAGCAAAAAGTGTCTGTTGCGTATTTTTTTCCACATACCTTGGCTACCCTGCAACACGCAGCAATTCTAAACAGTTTTTGTTAACCGTCACGACAAAGCCCACTACGGCAGGTCGCCGTAGGCAAGGGGGTACCAGTTACTTTTACAAGATAGAATTGCTGCTTTTGGTTCAAACCAAGTGTAGTGACAGAAAATAACAAATCGCATTACAATTTGGAGTCAGAAGAATGGATGCGCCTCGTGCTCTTGGTCAGCTTTGTCCTGAAAATGACCGCTGACGGCGGACCACAAAACGCCAACTAGCTTGCCCGCGCCACATTTTCATTTATGGCAGTCGGCTGCCGGCGGTCTGCGGTCATTTTCGAAGGGGCGCAAACAGAAAGCAACGGCCGTTTCCCTACACCTCTCGCCGGCGCAGGAAATGCCACACATGGCACCAACGTGAGACGGGACGGCCGTACTGCGCAGCCAGCCACTCCTTCTCCGGCCAGAGGGTGCGCCAGATAAGACGGGCCATATCCCGGGGGCGATCCACCAAGAGCACAAGCAGCAGTAGCGCCGCCAGCTTGTACGCACATCGCGCCCAGCTAACAGCAACTGCGGCGAGACAAACAGTTCCGCCTGGATGAGCGAGGCGGCCAGCTCTGACACGTTGAGGGCGCGCAGGGATAAAGGCAGCCCGGCTGCCGGCGCTACCGGCACAACCACCATTCCCCTTAAGAACAAACGAGCCGTCGCCAAGTCTGGCCACGGCCCTATTCGCGTCAATCGTTTGCCAGACACGGCCGTTTCACGTCCCTTTCGCATGTAGCGCCCGCACAATCTGCACCACCCGCGCCCTGTCTGCATCTGTCAGGCTGGAGCCGGAAGGCAAGCAAAGCCCATCGCGGAAGAGCGACGCGGCTACCTGGCCGCCCACCACTTCATAAGCAGCAAAAACAGGCTGCAAGTGCATCGGCTCCCCCAGCGGCCGCGCTTCGATGTCTTCCTGCTCTAGCGCCAGCCGGACCGCCTCGTGCGATGCACCGAACTGCACCGGCCCCACGGCGCCTCGGACATAAAGGAAACGCGCGGCATGAGACTATTCACCAAATCGTCGTAACGGGATATTGAGCTATCTGAGGATCACCGGTCAGGATCGGCAGCCGTTCCAGCCGACTCTGGACCACCAACATCCGATCAAATGGATCGCGGTGATGATCCGGAAGGGTAAATACATGCAGTGCATGGCTCATCTGGATGGGCAACACCTGGATGGCATTGATGCGCAATTGCTCCGCAATGAAGTCCTCCAGATCAGCAGGCAATTTGAGCCTGCCCAGTCGGCTCTTGATGGCGATCTCCCAACCGCTGGCCGCGCTCAAGAATAGCTCGGTGTCCGCCGCTTCCATCACCTGCCTGGCGCGCGGCGAGAGCTGCGGATCATCGGCGATCCACCAGAGGAATGCATGCGTATCCAGCAACACTTTCATGCTTCGAAGGCGTTCAGGATGTCAGCAGGCAAAGGGGCGTCGAAGTCCGACGCGATCCAAATCTGCCCCTTAGCGCTGCCTGCCGTGCGACACGCGGGGTGTGCCGTGAAGGGTATCAGACGCGCGACAGGTTTGCCCGCCTTGGCAATCACCACCTCCTCGCCCATCTTGACGCGAAGCAGCAATTGCGAGAGCTGTGTTTTTGCTTCATGGATGTTGACTGTCACTGTCGCCATACTCACCTCACCGTCCAGAACGAATCCCCTGTCCTCGAATTAAATAAGATTGTAGACTAAGATCTTAGCTAAGGCAATAATCCCGGTAAGTAGTAAGTTAGAGGCGACGACTTCCTGGACGTGTTACTGCTCCAGGCCACATATGCGCGGTGGAGAGAGGTGGAGAGAGATAAACACGGGACATGGGGAGTTGATATCACCTATGGGCGCGCGCATGGTGGGCAACGGCCGTTTCCCTACACCTCTCGCCGGCGCAGGAAATGCCACACATGGCACCAACGTGAGACGGGACGGCCGTACCGTGCAGCCAGCCACTCCTTCTCCGGCCAGAGGGTGCGCCAGATGAGATGGGCCATATCCTGGGGGCGATCAACCAATGACAAGAGCAGCAGATAGCGTTGCCAGCTTTCTCGCACGTCGTGCGCGGCTAATAGCGATTGCGGTGAGGCAAATCGGTGTAGCAGCCAGCGGCGCCAAGGCGACGGCCGTAATGCGCGCAATGCCTCCTCAACACCATCTATACCTACTAGCTGCTGGCCCAGAGAGAGAACCAGGTAAAGGGCTGTTGCCACGCGCCACGCTTTGGCCCGTTGCGCCACAACTCGCCACTGCACGGTGCGCGCCTGTGCCACCAGGGCCACATCCAGCAATGCTTGCAGTGCCTTCATACCTAGTTGATGGTTAACGGCCGTATGGGTGGCCAGATGAATGACCATGTCCTCTGGCGCCATTTGGTAGAACGTTCCTTCCAGCATGTCAGCCGCCAGCCTTTCCTTGCGCGCCCAAATCGCTAGCTGGTCAACGTTGGCGGTGCGGCGCAACCACCAGCCAGTGTACGCTGACCAATGTACCTCTACCAACCCCTGCACCCAATCAGCCCGGTACAGACGCACTTCGCCTCTTCCCAGCTTTTGCAAAGCCAGGGGACGGTCTGCTTTTTCGTAAGGGATAAAGCCCAGAGCGACAACGGCCGTTACCGCTGCCGCCATTTCCTCCTCCTGCACCCACAGGTCAATGTCTGACATGGTGCGCCAGCTGGGCTGCGCATAGACGGTTAGCGCCAGGGCGGCCCCCTTGAGCAGAACGGCCGTGACACCTGCCTGCTGCAACGCCGCCGCCAGTTGGCGCAGCGTTTGCGCGTGCAGTTCCCACTCCGCCACCGCAGTAAAGTGATCGGCCTGCAGGGCGTGGCGCAACTCTGGCCAGATGGGGCCATAGCGCCCCATGGCTACCCCGGCCAACTCACTCTGGATGAGCCAGGCTGCCAGCTCCGACACATCGAGGGTGCGCAAGGATGAAGGCAGCTCAGCCGCCGGCGCTACCGCCGCAACCATTCCCCTTAAGAACAAACGAGCCGTCGCCACGTCTGGCCACGGCCCTATTTGCGTCATTGGCTTGCCAGACACGGCCGTTTCACGTCCCTTTCTCATGCAGCGCCCGCACAATCTGCACCACTCGCGCCCTGTCTGCGTCTGTCAGGCTGGAGCCGGAAGGCAAGCAAAGTCCATCGCGGAAGAGCGACGCGGCTACCTGGCCGCCCACTGCTTCATAAGCAGCGAAAACGGGCTGCAAGTGCATCGGCTTCCACACCGGGCGCGCCTCGATATTTTCTGCCTCCAGCGCCAGCCGCACCGCCTCGCGGTCTGCGCCGAACTGCGCCGGATCAATCGTCAGCACCGTCAGCCAGCGCGTGTGGCGGCCCCAGGGTGCTTCGGGCATAAAGCAGATGCCGGGCAGGTCGCCCAGCATGGCGGCATAATAAGCGAAGTTAGCGCGGCGCGCCTGCACCCGCTGTTCCAGTACCGCCAACTGCCCACGCCCCACCCCGGCGAGAATGTTACTCAGGCGGTAGTTATAGCCGATTTCCGAGTGCTCGTAATGGGGAGCGGGATCGCGCGCCTGGGTGGCCAGCTTGCGCGCATGATCAATGAAGGCTTTGTCATCAGAGACCAACATGCCACCACCCGATGTGGTGATTATTTTATTGCCGTTGAAGGAGAAAATGCCTGCTTTGCCAAAAGTGCCCGGCGTTTTTCCCTGGTAGGTTGCGCCTAGCGCCTCGGCCGCGTCTTCAATGAGCGGCACGTCGTAGCGTTGGCAGGCAGCCATGATCGGTTCCAGGTTGGCACTCTGGCCGTACAGGTGCACAACAACAACGGACTTGGGCAGTTTGCCTGCTCTGGCCCGCGCCGCGAGCGTTTCTGCCAGCAGGTCGGGGTCCATGTTCCAGCTTACCGGCTCACTATCTATGAAGGTGGGATAGCCGCCCTCATAAATGATCGGGTTGACGCTGGCGCTGAAGGTGAGGGTAGAGACGAGCACCTCATCGCCAGGGCCGACGCCGCTCAGGCGGAGGGCAAGATGGAGGGCGGCCGTGCCGGAGCTGAGGGCCAGGGCGTACCTGGCGCCGGTGACAGCGCAGAATTCTTGCTCGAAGGCGTCTACCTGGGGGCCGAGGGGCGCGATCCAGTTAGAGGCGAACACTTCCTGCACGTATTGCTGCTCCAGCCCAGACATGTGCGGCGGGGAGAGGTAGATGCGGGACATAGGGAATGATCAATTGTGAATTATGAATTGTGAATGGAGGTGGGGAAACGGCCGTAAGCCAGGCCAAGGCGAGCAAAAGCCATCGTATCTTCGTATTCGCGCGCAGTCAAGGAAACGAAACCGGCGACCTGGCTGCGATCGCGGCTGTATAGCAGCTTGCCAGAGACAGCTTTAAAACGGGTGATGGGGGAAGCGTTGTTCAAAACAACGAGATCAATGTCATCGAATTGAAGGGCATCCTGCAAAGCGGCGCGCAGATCGGCTAATTCGGAAAAATCGGGCGTGTGGGCAAACCAGACGGCAATATCAATATCACCGCCGGGACGCACTACGCCGCTTTGCGCAGAACCAAAAAGCCAGGCGGCCAATATATTGGCGTCATTTGCTAACAGTTGGCTGACAGCCTGCCAGACTTCATGCTGAATGGTCGTCATCTTGGCGAACGTAAACCAGTATCTCGTCACGGAAACGATCGAAATCAACCAGATGCCGGTTGAGCATGTCAACGAGAATGGTTGTATGTATCTGCTCGTACCAGTGAACGATAAAGTTGCGAAACTGCGCCATTTGACGGTAGGCTGCCGCATCAGACAAAACGCCCAATTGCATGCAGCGCTCAATTGCCTGCCGACCAGTGGCGGCGGGCGATTGAGCGGATAGGGAAATAATTCGCTGGCAAATATCCATGACAACTTCAACCAGAAGTTGTAGGTTGCGTTCAACGGCACGATGAGTACGCCAGTCGGTCGCCAGATCAGCCGTACTCACCGGGCCGAGGGAGCGCAATTCGGCTAAGGCTTGCTCCAGACTTTGCAACTTTTGTAGGATAACGCCATTAATCATTTTTAGCAGAATAGCGGGCAACGGCCGTTTGCGCAGTATGCAACACCGCAGCCAGATCATGCGCAAGCAAGGCGGGGGCATTGAGGCATAAGCCGGGAAAAACGCGGCTGTGGATGAGTCCGTTTTCGTCGGCAAATAGCTGCACGTATCGCCCTTCGTCCAGGTAAAACCAGTCAAGCTGCTGATCTTGAATTTGCCAGACCAGGTACTCTTGCACGCCGGTGCGGCGGTAGACGGGCAGTTTGTCGTACAAATCGTAGGAAACGCTGCTAAGGGCAATTTCGACGACCAATTCAGGCGCGCCTTCGACGTAGCCATCGTCGCTGATGCGCGATTGCCCGCCATGTTCGCTTTTGCGGCGCAGCAAGGCGTCGGGCTGGAATTCGTTGTCTGCGTCCAGGCGCACAGTCGCGTTGTCGGCGAATTCAACGGTAGGCACGGCGGCGGTATAGACGGCAAGCCAACCCATTATCATGGCATGGGGTTTACCATGGTCGTAGCGAACGGGCGATGGCATGTGCACAACTCCTTCGATGAGTTCCGCTTTTTTGACGTGGGGCATGGCGGCGTAGCGGCGCTCGAATTCGGCGCGGGTGAGACGGTCGCCCGGTTCTAACGGCGGGATGGCATCCCGCACGCTTGCGGGCTGCTGCCGCCATGAGTGGCGCGTTTTGTTTGGGGGGGTAAGAATTGTCATGCTGTGATTATACCATATGGGTGGGCAACGGCCGTTTTCCTAACTGACAATTTGCTTGCTGATGGGCTGGCCGGGTGGAAACGGCCGTTGCTCAGGCAGTGTGATAGCGCACGGCCGTTGTGCTTTCCTCTACGTCTTTCACCACCACAGCGCCACCGCCGACAGTTGCCCAGGCGCCAATGCGGCGTTGGGGTAGCACCACAGCGCCAATTCCTACCAGCGCGCCTTCTCCTACATGGACGTTGCCGCCTAAATGCGCCCCTGGGGCAATGTGGGCGTGATCGCCAATGTGATTGTGATGATCTACGGTGCAGGCCGTATTCAGGATGACATTCTGACCGATGACGGTCCCAGTATTCACAACCACGTTGGCACAAATCATGGTACCTGGACCAATTTGCACATCAGGGGCAATAACGGCCGTTGGATGCCGGGCAACAACGAACTGTTCGCCTTGTTGTTGCAAAGCTGTAAATAATTGCTGGCGGATACGGCCGTTGCCAATGGCCGCAATCACCGCCTCATGCTCGATCTGGAACAGCTGATCCGTGCCGCCCATGACCGGTATGTCTAAAAAAGTTTGGCCGTGCAGCGTCAGGTTATCGTCAAGGTAAGCCACAGGCAAAATATCTTGCCCGGCATCTCGCATTCGCCACAAGATGTCGGCTACGACCTGAGCGTGGCCACCAGCGCCCACGATTACGATGCGCATTGGTTAGGGGCTTGCCTCAAATGGTTTCATGGTGGCTTGACCTGGCTGGTTAATCGCCTCCCGCCTGATAATCTTGGAGAACGTTAAAAAGAGGGTTCTCAAATCCAGCCAGAGGGTGTGGTTGTCTACGTACCAGACGGCCAGGGCGAATTTTTCTTCCCAGGTGAGGGCGTTACGGCCGTTGACCTATCCTCTTCGCTGCCTCAATCCGTCAACCGTTGCCGAGCAAAAGCCAGAAATTCCCGCAGCGCCCCTTCCGGGTCCGTGCTCAGATGGCTTTCCTTAACGTTGAGTTCACTGCCATCGTGAAAATGATCGGGAAACGTGGCAACAGAGCGCCAGCGCTGGTGGGGCGCATTATCATGGCGGTAAATCGTGCCGTCAATTGCTTTGCGATCCCAGTGATAGCTGTAGCGACCTGCTAATTTCAGTGAAAACCAGACATCTATGAAGCTGCCATCTTTGAGAATGATACGCAGCTCATTCAAATCTGGCGTATAGGCTTCGGTAACAATTGGGGCAAATTCCACCTCGGCAATTTGCTGCAAGCGTGCCATGTTGACAACGGTCATGACAGCATATCCAGCAAACGTTGTAAACGCTCTCGTTTGTATTCCAGGTGGTCCAGTCGCTGCAGGTCGCGCCAGCTTGTTGCTTCTTCCAAAGAACCATCGCGATAACGTGCTTCCATATCAGCGACATTGGTCACGTTATACTCGCCCGTAATCTGAAAGATATTGGCTTGTACCTCATTTAGCTGACTTTGCACATAGCGACGCAATCCTTGTACCAGCAGATCGTCTTGAGAAATACCTAATGTTGCCGCAGCGATTTCAAGCACATTTTGTCCATTACCAGCCATGGTTACCTCGCCTCGCTAGACCAATAAATACCGGTTTCAGCCACCAGTTTGAGATTATATCATACCGGCAAAAACGATGGAAAACGGGCAAACGGGCCATCAGGAACTCCCCAAAAGGCGTTATCGTAGCCTGACCAGGCTGGTTGATGCCATCCTGTTTAACGATTTTATGTAGGGTCATTAGGATGACTTTCAGGTCCAGCTAAAGGGTGTGGTTGTCTACGTACCAGACGGCCAGGGCGAATTTTTCTTCCCAGGTGCGGGCGTTACGGCCGTTGACCGGCGCCTCACAGCTCAACCCCAATTGAAACAGTCCTGGCATACGAGCGCTTAAAATTCACCGGCGTCTTGCAATACCTGGTCCCATAAAATAGGGGATATGCGAAATCCAGCCACGTGGCGCAAATCATTGAGCAACGGGCGCAAAGCCTGAATGTGACCATTCTGTTTTGCCACCCGTAAAACGCCAACCACGCCGATATACCCTAACCCAAAATGCTGCGCCGTCTGGCGGCCTAAACGCTCGTCCATTAACACCCAATCGGCCTGGCATTCCACGACCAGGGCAATGGCTTCAGCTTCGCCAGCGTCTAGTTCCTGGCGCAGCGAATGAACCAGGGGACGGTTGGCAACGGCCGTGCGCTCAATCCAATCCGCCAGACCAATCTCCGCTGCGCCAGGCAGCCCTTTTCCCGCCACCACCACCTCTTGCCAGACTGCCTCTGGGACGAGCAAACTGCCGAAGATGCGGGGCAATAGCGCCAACTGCCCAATCCGCGCCAGATTGATGAGTGGAGAAGCATTGCTGACAACCTTCATGGCTTTGTCAAGGCATCAATTGCTGGCTGATCGGCCAGATAATCCTGAACATCATAGTGGACAAGGATTTTGCGCTGCCCTAACAGCAGTTGGAAATCCCAAACGCTCAGCCCGGCCATTTCCCGCGCTTTACCAAAAGAAAGCTTGCCTTGCTGGAACAGCATTAAAGCCAGCTCCATTTTCATCTCTTCCGGTGTCATGCGCGTGGCGTGGACAACTTCAGCCGGTATTTCAATTGAATACACCATTTATATCACCTCTTGCACCTGTCGCTTGCCTCACCATGATTATAAGCTATCTGCGACTATGCCAAACACAATTACTCAGGTGTTCCCTTCAAAGAATTTCATCGTCGCTTCGCCAGGCTGGTTGATGCCGTCCCGTTTGACGAGTTTGTATAGGGTCATCAGGATGACTTTCAGGTCCAGCCAGAGGGTGTGGTTGTCTACGTACCAGACGTCGAGGGCGAATTTTTCTTCCCAGGTAAGGGCGTTACGGCCGTTCACCTGCGCCCAGCCTGTGATTCCCGGCCGCACCTCGTGCCGCCGCGCCTGTTCCGGCGTGTAGAGGGGCAAATACTGCATCAGCAACGGCCGTGGCCCCACCAGGCTCATCTCCCCTTTGAGGACATTCCACAGTTCGGGCAGCTCATCCAGGCTGCTGGCGCGCAGGAATTTGCCGAACGGGGTCAGGCGCTCGGCGTCG
>CALEAD010000078.1 GCA_937943625.1 uncultured Anaerolineae bacterium
TTCACTGAGCAGAGTTGTTACGCAGGCCGCTCCCTGCGTTTTGGCAATGGGGTGATTCAATTGCCCCTACCGTTTTTCAAAGGTATTTGTTTTTCGTATTTTTGAGCCATTTCGGCTCTGATTGCACAATAGTTACGTTAATTAGCAGGTGATATATGGAAAGAGAACAGAAGTCGCGTAGCGGCATGATTTGGATGGTGATCATCGGTGTTGTGATGCTTGTGTGCCTGTGCGCAAGCATTGTTCTCTTTGGCGTGGGTGGCTATTTGTATATCCGAGAGCAAGAGGAGGCTATGGAAGCAACGCTGAGCGCCATTATGCCAACGGCCGTTGTCACACCAGAGGCCATTCCCCCTGCACTAGACGCGACGGATGATTCTTCGTCAAGCGAAAGTGAACAGAATGTGGCCGTAGCCCCCACTCTTCAGCCTACCCCATCCCTCACCAAGGAACCCAGGGCCACACCCACGCGCGAGCCAGAAACGGCCGTTTCGCCTACCACGCCCTTGCAGCAAAACATAGACCCCTATACCGACATCGAAACCATTGACCTTAGCCTGCTCTACGAAGTGTGGAATTTGGTCGAGCAGCGCTTTGACGGGGAGTTGCCGCCGGAGGAGGCGCTGCTGAAAGCCCTGATCGAAGGTTCCCTTAGGACCCTCAATGACGAATATACCCGCTACATCACGCCAGAAATTGCCGCGCGCCTGCGCGAGGACATGGGCGGCACGGTTTCTGGCATTGGCGCATTCGTGCAAGAAAACAGCGATGGATTGCTCGAAATTGTCGCCCCCATCAGCGGCCAACCGGCCGATCTGGCCGGCATCTTGCCCGGTGACGTCATCATCAATGTAGATGGCATCAATGTGATAGGCATGAGTTTTGACGAGGTGCTGCTAATGGTGCGCGGTCCGGCAGGCACACAGGTGCGGCTAGAGATTTTGCGCCAGGGCGTGGAAGAACCGCTCGTTTTTGTCATTACCCGCGCACGCTTTGAGGTTCCCGTTGTTGAATATGAGCTGCTGGAAGATGGTATTGGCTACATTCGCCTGATGGAGTTTAACCAGTTGGCAAGCACCAAAGTAACGGATGCACTCAATGATCTGCTGGCGCAAAACCCCAAAGGGTTGATTCTAGACCTGCGCAACAACCCCGGGGGCTTCTTGAACCAGTCAGTTGCCATTGCTGACCTCTTTTTGCCCAATGCGGTGGTGCTGCTGGAACGTAACAACCAGGGACTTGACCAGGTGTTTCGCGCCGATGATGGTGATGCCGCTGAGCAAATTCCCCTGGTGGTGCTGATTAATCGTGGCAGCGCCAGCGCCTCCGAAATTGTGGCCGGCGCACTGCGAGACAACGGCCGTGCCATTCTCATTGGCGAAACAACTTTTGGTAAAGGTTCCGTGCAACAGGTGTATACGCTTTCCAATGGAGGCGAGCTGCGCGTAACGATCGCCCGCTGGTATACGCCCAACAACCTCAGCATTAGCGAGAACGGCATTGCCCCCGATATTGCCGTGGAAATGCCGTTGGAAGTGCGTTTTCGCTCCCCTGAAGATATCCAATTGCAGCGCGCCATTGAATATCTGCTAACGGGGGAGTAAACGGAGACTTCTGTCTGGGGGTTTTATGAGTTGATTGCAGCCTATGAGCAAAGAGAAAAGCGCAGGCATTAAAGTGGTGGCCACAAATCGCCGTGCGCGCCACGATTATGACCTGTTAGAGTTAATTGAGGCGGGTATAGTGCTGACGGGCACAGAAATTAAGTCGGTGCGTGCCAATCAGGTGAGTTTGCAACAGAGCTACGTGCAGCAGCGCAATGGCGAACTGTTTCTGGTAGAGGCGAATATTGCCCAATATGAGCATGGCAACCGCGAGAATCACGACCCTAAACGGCCGCGTAAGTTGTTGCTGCACCGGCGCGAAATCAATAAGCTGATTAATACGGTACAACAAAAAGGATTGGCGCTGATCCCCGTGCGCGTTTACCTGAAAAACGGCCGTGCCAAAGTAGAAATTGCCCTGGCGCGCGGCAAACGCAAATTCGACAAGCGCCAGGACCTGGCCAAACGCGACGACGAGCGGCGCATCGAGCGCGCCCTGCGCGAAAAATATCGGTAGCGGGAAAGGACAATCCGCAACTGCGCGGCGCACTTGCGTCACTTGCCCTTTCGCTTACTCCCCGCTCTGTTTCCCTAATAGAAACATTGTCAGCAACAGCACCAGCGTCACCAGCAGCAGTTGAATGGCAACGACAGGGGCATTCTCTGCGATGGGGGGCGGCGTGACAGCCGTTTTGCCTGCGGGCACGCTTTTGGGTGTCTGCACGACCGTTGCGCCCACAGATTGTCGCTCCTCGGCAGTCGGCTCATTCTGCACCTCAAACAACAGATAATTGACAATCGTTTCAATCTGTTCCGGCGTCAGCCGCGCGCCGTAATCGCGCGGCATAATGTTTGCCAGGCAGGGCCCATTGGGGCAGTCTGGCACAATATATGCCCCCGGCTCCACGATAGATTGGTAAATATACTCAGCCGCAGAGAGCCCCGGAATCCGTTCCCCGGCCACGTCGGCAATGTTCGTTAGATTGGGGCCAACCTTGTGTGCCTCGCCAATGCGCCCAATCTGGTGGCAGGCGCCGCAGCCGGCGTTTAGAATCAGGTCGGCGGCGTCATCTCCCTGCACAGGGCGCGGTGTAGGTGTAGGGGCAGGGGCAGAGGTCACCGCGGGCGTAGGTGTAGGCGTGGGCGTTGGCAGCGCCAGCTCCTCGGCAGTGGGCACGCGCAGCTCTTTCACGGGAGAGATGCGCAAAAGCGCCTCGCACTGATTAATGCCGGGTTCCGGGTCGGGCATACACCACAGCGGTTCTAGCTTTTTTGTTTTCAGCAGCGGTACAAACCAGACCACCAAATTTTGCTGTGGCAGTGGGTCGCCATCCAGCCACTGGCGCGGCGGCTGAAAGGTGTCGCCAGGGCCGGTGGGCACGGGGCCTGTGCCCTCGCCGGGCTTCATTTGCAGCACAAAGAGACGCCCCTCGTCCAGACCTAGTGGATCAGTGCGCGCCATTTCCCAGGTGTACAGTAGACCGCCTCCGGCAATGGCCAGGCGCGTGCCGTCCAGGGCCACGTCGTCTACCACGGGGAATAGCTCAAATTCTGTGGCAGGGATTGTCCAACGGCCGTCTTGCCACAACCACGCCGTATTGGCTTCGCCTCCCAGGTCCATATCAATGCGCCAGAAAGGACGGTAAACGGAAAGGTCATCACAGCCGGGGCCGTGCGAGACAAAGCTCAGCTCAAAACGGCCGTCGGCAAAAAAGCGGCCAATCTGCTCATAGCGATAACAGCAGATGCAGTTTGGCCAGTAGGTAAACTCTGTGAATAGCTGAACCACCTCAAAGCCACTTTCCAGATCATTGACCTGCGTGCCGCCAAACGGGGGCACAGAGGCGGCGAAGCCAATTTCATCCCGATAACCGCCTGGCCAGCTAGGATACCACGCCTCCACCTGAGTAATTTTGATGTCGTTGAAGATGGGCTGCTCGTTGAACGTGCCTCGGCTAAAAAGTAGGCCGTCGTGTGCCGTCATCTCCCAGCAAACGCGCCAGCCATACTGTTCATTGCAGCCGTTGTTAAAGGCAAACCGCTGCATGGGGGGAATGGCGGGGACAGCCTGCGGTTCGCGCGCGCGCGTGAAGAAGGTGCGCGCCACGCGCTCCTCCTCTAGATTGACGAAGACGTGGAAGATACGGCCGCTTCCAGCAGGGTCCAGGTAGGTTAAATCCACGCACCACTGCTCGCGGCAGGCGTCGTCGGCCAGCCAGGCCGACATGGGCACCATAGCTGGCTCCTGGCTTTTGATATTGCCAAGAATGGCCTGCACCTGGGTATCGGCGGCGGCTATCTCCAATGCCCGTTCAGCAATCAGCGGCGTGCCGGCGGGGCGAGCATAGGGGTCGGACCAGCTTGCCAGCATCACGGCCGTTTCCTGTTCCAGCACCACCTCGACCGTGCCCCCATGCTGGTGGTCATACAGCGTGACCTGGATGCAATTGTCGGCGGCGCAGCCCAGGTCGGCCCAAGGGCGCGCCTCGGCCGGTGTCAACGGCACAGCCAGCACAAATTCCAGCTCGCCGGCGCTGAGGGCGCCACTCAGCACCGGGTTAGCGCGCAGGATGTCGAGGGCAATGGCAGGGGAAACGGTCGTTTGTGGCAGCGTGTAGGCATAAAAATCTATACCACTTTTGGCCAGCGCCAGGCGTATCCCGCGTGCTCGGCTGGCATACCAGGCAAAGCTCAAAACCAGCAAGATCACATTCAGAACAAGCAAACGGCTCAATAGCCGGCGTCGTCTCGTCACAACAATCTCCTTGAAAAATGACCGCCGATGGCAGACCGCTGACGGCAGAGCGCAGATGGTTGATCCTCTGCGTCAGGTAGCCCAGGTTGCCAAACCTGGGACATGCGGGCTTAGTAACCTGCGGTATGCCGCCATCCATGCTACAATACCAATAAATTGACCAACCAACAAACCAACTGACAAGCAAACCCAATGACCCCTATTTCCCTTTTGCAAAACAAACAGATTCTCCTTGGCGTCAGCGGCTCCATTGCCTGCTACAAAGCGGTAGACCTGGCCTCTCAAATGACGCAGGCCGGGGCGCTGGTAGACGTGATCATGACCGAGGCGGCGCAGCAGTTTGTCACCCCGCTGACGTTTCGCTCGGTTACCGGCCGTCCTGTGTTCAGCAACATGTGGGATTTAGACGATCACGTGCGCCACGTGGGGCTGGGCGAAACGGCCGATCTCTTCCTCATCGTCCCGGCTACCGCCAATACCCTGGCCAAACTGGCGCATGGCACAGCCGATAACCTGCTGACGGTAACGGCCCTGGCAGCGCGCTGCCCCTTGCTGGTAGCCCCGGCCATGGATGGTGGCATGTTCGCGCATCCCGCCACGCAGGCCAACCTGGAAACGCTGCGCGCGCGTGGTGTTTCTATTTTGGGGCCGGCCGTTGGGCGCATGGCCTCTGGCCTGAGTGGGCCGGGGCGCATGTTGGAACCGGCCGATTTGCTGGGGCATGTGCGGCTGACGCTGGCGCAGAAGGGGCCGCTGGCAGGGACCAAAGTGGTTGTTTCCACCGGGCCTACGCGCGAGCCGATGGACCCGGTGCGCTTCATCAGTAACCGCTCAACCGGCAAGCAGGGGCTGGCAGTGGCGCAGGCGGCGCTCGACGCGGGCGCGCAGGTGACGCTGGTGGCAGGCCCAATTAGCGCCCCTATCCCTTTTGGCGCGCACACCATTCACGTGGAGACTACGCAACAAATGGCCGACGCTGTGCTGGGTGCCATCCAGGATGCCGACGCACTGTTTATGGTAGCGGCCGTTGCCGATTTTCGCCCCGGTAAGCAGTCGAGCCAGAAAATCAAGAAGACGGAGATGGAGGATTGGGGGCTGGCGATTGGCCTGGAGGTGACGCTGGATATTCTCAGCGCCGTGAAGGAGCACCGTGAGCGCACTGGCTTTCCGCGCGTTTCCCTGGGTTTTGCCGCCGAGACACACGATGCGTTTGAGTACGGCCGTCAGAAACTGTTGCGCAAGGGGCTAAACTTTATTGCTGTGAATGACGTGCTGCAGCCAGATGCTGGCTTTGGCGTAGACACCAACCGCGTGGTGCTGCTAAGCAGTGCCGGTGTGGTGGAGGAGATGCCGCTGCTGAGCAAAACGGCCGTTGCCGAGCGGTTGGTGCATCACGTGGCCAGGGCGCTTGGGCGTTAAGCGGTTACTCAGACCGCTTAACGCTACTCATCCAGCAAAATCACTGGCTCCTGATAGTAGCGCAGGCGACTGCGCGCCAGCTTCTCTTCCAGAAATTTGTTAAACCAGGCACGTTTGGCCGCCAGCGGTTCATCTCGCTTCAGCCGCTCCAACTCGGCGTTCAGGCGCAAGATGCGCCCCGGAATGACGAAGCGCGTCAGCCCGGCGGGCAGCAAATTCCCCGCGCTGGCGCTGTTGAAGACGTCGGCGGGCTGGAATTGGGGGAAAACGGCAACGGCCGTCATCTGCGGGAATTGCGCCAGCAGCCGTGCCAGGTCTGTCAGCAGCGTGCGCTCCACCTCACCCCAGGCCGTGTAGGCCGCCACCAGCGCATTCATCACCGCCAGACGGTCGGCGCCAGGGGCAGCCTGCGCCAGCGTGGCGCTGCCGTCGCGCGCCAGAAAGTAGCACAGGGCGTTGTGCTGCTGGAATGCGGTCTGAATTGCGCCTGTTGGCAGCGGCGAAAGGCGCAATCCCTCGATCGCTGCCAGCACTTCTTGCAGCTCGGCAAAGGAGCGAGGGCTGGAAATGGCGTGATACCAGGTGTGCAGCTCAAAATCTTGCTGCTCTGGGCGCACCACCTGCACAATCAGATGGGGGTAGCCCAGGCGCTTAAAGGCGGTAGAGCGGGTAGCGCCATCCAGCACCACATAGCGCCCCTGCCAGAAAATGGTCACGGGGGGATTGACAAGACGGCCGTCTTCTTCCAGCCTGCTTATCAGGCGCGCCACCCGCTTCTCATCAATTTGCTCATGGGGCACAACCAGTTCAATGGGCACCAGCTCCAGAGAGAGCGCCTCGTTCGTCTGCCGCGTTTGCAACAGGTCGGCCAGTTTTTGTGCCACGTACACGGCCGCATCACGCTGACGATTCTCCAGGATGGTGGTGACGTGCGGTGAGACGATGACGCGGGGATGGCGGCGCAGGCGCGCCGTTGCTGGCGGTACATCTGCTTCGCTGAGGCCAGGGGGCAGCGCCGGCAGCACAGCGCCGGCCAGACGGCCGTTTTCCAACGCATCTAGCAGTGCGGCATCATCCACCAGGTCGGTGTGGCCGGTGTGAATCAGGCAGGCGGTAGGGCGCATCAGTGCCAGTTCCGCCGCGCCAATGAGCGTTTCCGTTTCCTTCTTAAAGGGCACATGCAGGCTGACAAAATCAGCGCGACGCAGCAGCTCGTGTAGGTCGGCTGCTTCTACTCCGGCCGACATCGCTAACTCTGGCGTCAGGCGGGGCTGGTTGGCCATCAGATGCACGTCAAAGGCCTGGGCGCGTCGCGCCACCTGTTGCCCCACGTTGCCAAAGCCAATCAGTCCCAGCGTCTTGCCGGCGATACGGCCGTCGGCAAAGCGCGAAGCCAGCATCAGCAGGTGCGCCATCGTGTGTTCGGCAATTGCCACGGCGTTGCCCCCCGGCGCGTTAAAGACGGCAATGCCCAGCGCGCGCGCCGTACTCACGTCAATGTGATCCAGGTGTGAACTGGCACAGGCAACGGCGCGCAAGTTGAAGCCATACTCCAACATTTGCCCCGTAATGCGCCGGTTACGCCCCACCATCAGCGCCTGATAGTTTCCTACTGCTGCCAGTAATTCCTCTTTGCTGATTCCTGGGCGCAGTTCCACTTCGGCAATAGGGCGCAAAATCTCCAGCCCGGCCGGGTCTATGGGGTCACAGACTAGCACGCGCGGCCGGGTGGTGGGCGCGGGCGCATGTGTGGGCGTGGGTGCGGCGGCTGCCGCTTCTGGTTTGGTGGCCGGGCGGCGTAAGAAGCCGCACGCGGCCACGTTGACGTTGCCGCCGCTGAGGATGACGCCAACGCGCTGCCCCTCCAGGGGATAGCTGCCGGTGAGCAGGGGGGCCAGAGCAACGGCTGCGCTTGGCTCGATGACGATTTTTAGCCGTTCCCAGGCAAATTCCAATGCTTCGCGAATGGCGTCTTCGCTAACGGCCGTCATGTCAGCCACATACTTTTGCATAATGGGCAGGTTGTGCTGCCCCACGTAGCGCGTGCGCAGCCCATCGGCAATTGTTTGCGGTACATGCTCCAGGGTGACAATGCGCCCCTCACGCCAGGAGCGGTTGGCGTCTGCGGCCAATTCTGGCTCCACACCCACTACCTGGCAGGCAGGCGACTGTGCTGCCGCCGCCAGCGCCGAACCGCTGATTAGGCCACCGCCGCCGACAGGCACGAAGAGGTAATCCAGCGCACCCACTTCGGCGAATAGTTCCCAGGCGGCTGTACCCTGCCCGGCAATGATGTGTGGGTTGTCGTAGGGGTGGATGAGGGTATAGCCGTGCTGCTGAATCAGGTCGGCGGTGACGGCGTCTCGCTCCAGAGGGTCGCATGGAACGATTTCTGCGCCGTAGGCGGCGGTGGCGGCGCGTTTGTTGGGCGGCGCGTCTATGGGCATAACGACGACGGCGTGAATGCCGAGAAGCTGCGCTGCCAGAGCCACCCCCTGGGCATGGTTGCCGCTGGAATGGGTGATGACGCCGGCCGCTTTTTGCGCGGCGCTGAGCTGGCTGAGGGCATTATAGGCGCCGCGAAACTTGAAGGCGCCAACGCGCTGAAAGTTTTCGCACTTGAGGAAGACGTGGCATCCGGTACGGCCGTCTAGCGTGCGTGAGGTGAGGACGGGTGTGTGGTGGGCAACGCCCATCAGGCGCTGCATGGCCTGAGAAACGGCCGTTGGCTCTGGCAAAGTCAGGGGAGAACTCATGGGCTGACCTCTGGGAAATTAGGGTAAGGGTTACAAAATACAGGGGGCAAGTTGCCGAGGATGAGTTGCCTCATCCTGCTACTCACGAATCATCTCAATGCGGCGAAATGCGTCAAAATAGCCCGCTTGTTCATAGCCTGGCCATTTGGGGTCATCGGCGGGAATGTTCTCGACGATGGCGTCTTGTCGCTTGTGGCGCTGATGCAGAACGTGAAGGGTAACGGCCGTGACGTCAGCCGGATCGCCGCTGACGACAGCTACGACAATGCGCGTGAGTTGAAACAGACCGGCGTGATAAACCACCCATCCCCGCCCGCCATCGTGCAACTCCACCTCCAGCGCTGATAGATTGCGCACATTCTGAAGGCTCTCCGTTTCATTGAGCCAGTTGGGGCGCTCGTGGCGCTGCGCCAACAGGGCCAATGCCCCCTCATGGTTAAGCGGTCTCACCTGCCTGACCCTGTGTTTGAATCCCTCATTGTTCTGAGGTGTCGGAGGACGGCGAGCGACAATCAGTTCACGAGTTTCTACGAAACCGCATTTGCAGAAAAGCGTGTAGGCTGGTTTATTGCCCTTGATAACCTCTAGCCACACTGTCTGCACACCTAGTTCAGCGGTGCGGCCGAGCAGGGCGTCCATCAATGCCTGGCCGGTTCCCTGCCTGCGCCCGGATGGCAATACCCCCAGGCGCGTTATCCAGGTACGTTGCGGGCGCACCCCCAGCATGCCCAGGCCATAGATCGTCTCCTTTTTTCTGGCAACGAAGGAATGTGCCAGCGCCACATCGTAGACCTCCACATACTCCCGTAGCCGCGCCACATTCATGGGCATGGGCACCAGGTAGTCTACGCGCGTCTGGTTGTAGGCTTCGGTTAGCTCCTCAAAGGTATATTGGTCGGCGGTAACGAGTTCCATGGGTTCAAGATGGAGGAGATGATGGAGGGGGAACAGCCGAAATTAGCGTGTTTCATTTGGGGGTACCCCGCTGGCCAGGAAGTTGGCAATCTGTGCTGGAAAGCGAGGGACATCTATTGGTTTGATGATGCAGCCATTACAACCATAGCGTTTGGCCATTTCTTCGGCAATCTCGCGGGGCCAGGCGGTTATGGCAACGATGGGCACGTTTTTTAGTTCTGGTATCTGGCGCAGGAGACTGACTACAGTCTGACCATCAATGTCTGGCAGGCCCATATCCAGCAAAATGAGGTCGGGCTGTTCCTCAATAGCCATTGTAACGCCGGTTTCGCCATCGGCCGCGTGCAGCAGGCGGTAGCCATGCCGTTCCAGCACGCGCTCCGTGAGAATGCGGTTGGCTTCATTATCTTCTATTTGCAAGATGGTTTTCATACCGGGTGGCTCCAGGTAGGTCTGATGCTTGGCAGGTAACTAGGCTGCAGGAGGGGGAACGGGCAGGTCAGCAACGGCCGTGTCGCGCCACTTTTTTCCCTCTTCAATCAGCATGACGGGAATGCCGTCGCGGATGGGGTATTTCATGCCCGTGTCGGCACAGACCAGCCAGCAGTTGTGCACCAGCTCCAAGCGACCGGGGTCATCGCCATATTGGTCTGATTGTACCGCCAGTGGGCAGCGCAAAATCTCTAACAGTTCAGGATTGATAGGGGGAGTGAGTATTTCGGTCATAGGTAAGCCTCCGTGTAAATTGCGGATTTTGGGTGACGAATTTCAGCTCGCTTTTGCAGCTTATTTGCTCCGGCAAAACCTGACTGGTTTCTATGTTGTCTTTTTCCTTAATACGAAGCCTTTCTGGAAAAGTTTGGGTAATACGAAGCCTCTCTGGAAAAATTTGAGTGTGGATAGTTTTCAAGTTAGATTGGATGATACAAGTATTAGCGGGATGTCGCAAGATAGAGGCATGAAACTAACCAGGGAATTTGGTTGGCTTCTGGCCCAATCTTCCTTATACTCGAAGCCGATGACAGAGCAGAATTTGCCTAATCCATTTATCATAGATGGGCCGGTGCGTCAGAGCCATGCCTTTTTTGGTCAGGAAGCGGTTTTTGCCTGGATACGCAGCAATTTGCAGGCAGCCACCGCACGGCCGTGCATGGCGCTGTTTGCACCTCCCCGCTCAGGCAAATCTTCTATTCTCTGGCAGGTAGCGCAGGGTAGCCTGGGTGAGCTGGCGCTGCCGCTGTTGATAGACCTGGCCGAACTGCAACAGGAGAGTCTGGCCGCTTTTTACCGTTCTCTCACATCTGTTGCTGCCAGGGCAGCGCAACATCAGGGCATCATGGTCACAGAACCGGATGCGGCCCATTTTGTTGTGCGCCCGCTGCATACCTTTGTCCTGTGGCTGAGCCAGGGGTTGCTGCCGCTGGTTGAGGGACGCAAGCTCTTGTTCCTTTTTGATAACACCGAAGCTGTTCTGCCTGCCGTAGACGCTGCGCTGCTGCCTGTAGACGTTCTGCCCACGTTAACGGATGCGTTGGTAGATGAAGGGCCTGTTTTTGCCTTGTTTGCCGTCGCCCAAATGCCTGAAGAGCCGCTGCGGCAGGCGCTGGCATTCTTGCACCAGGCGGAGCCACTGGTTGTGCCGCCGCTCTCTTTGCGCGCCGCCGTTGCGCTGCTGCGCCAGCCAACTACCTACACAATGGTGCAATCTGTGGCGCAATACGTGTATGAACTGACCCAGGGTCACCCCTATTTGTTGCAATTGTATGGGTATGCGTTGCATGAACGGCAGGCAGCACTTCATTTGCACACTATCACGGTGGCAGATGTAATTGCTGTGCGTCGAACCGTGCAGCAAATGTTGACCGCGCGTGGAGAAGAGGCGCTAACGGCCGTTGGCTACTCGTTACCTGCCTATGAGCTTTCGGGGGCAGAGATGATCTACCGCACCCGGACAGTGCCCCCAGCTCCAGGTGAACGCTCCCGACGCCTGGCCTGGCTGTTGTTACTTCTGCTCCTGTTGGTTGGGGCGTTTCTCTGGCAGCAGTTTGCCGATCTGCCTCCTTCCTCGCCAGCCCAGGCCATCAGCACCCTGCCCGCCGAAACGCCTACGGCGCGTATTCTGGTCATTATTGTGACGGAACCTGCTCCCCCTACGCCTACCTTTACGCCGGTGACGCCAACGGCCGTTCCTTCCGATACGCCCACCCCCCTACCCACAGAGACGCCGGTGCCTGAGCCAACCCAGCCTTCCCCTACACCTACGCCGCCTACGCCAACCCCCATTCCCACCCTCATTGTGCGCGAGTTGGACCGAATGCCAATGGTCTACGTGCCGGCCGGTACGTTTATCATGGGGTCCCTGGCAAACGACGTGATGGCCGGAAACGACGAAAAGCCGCAAATTTTGGTGCAGATGAGCTCCTTTTACATAGATAGATACGAGGTGAGCGTCAGCCAGTATGCCGCTTTTCTGACGTACTTGGGTCGCTACGAGCGAGCATGTAACCGTCAAAACTGTGCCTTGACACGAGAGCGAGTTGGCGTAACCAGCTATCTGATTGAGTCACAGGCGGCAGATGGCTCTCCGTTATTTACAGCGCTGCGCGGTTTTGAGGATTATCCCATCAATCACGTTAGCTGGTACGGCGCAGCCGCCTACTGTGAGTGGGTGGGTGCTCGCCTGCCTACCGAAGCGGAATGGGAATATGCGGCGCGCGGCACAGACGGCCGTATTTACCCCTGGGGTAACGATCCACCCAATCAGCTTGTGGCCGTTTTCAACAGCGAATCCTTCGACAATCTCAAGCCCGTAGATGCCCTTCCTGGCGGCATGAGTCCATTTGGCGTATATGGCATGGCCGGCAGCATGTGGGAGTGGGTGGCTGATTGGTACGACCCTGTTTACTACAGCAGAAGTCCCCTGGTAGACCCCAAAGGTCCCTCTGTAGGCCTCACCAAAGTCATGCGTGGGGGCGCCTGGCCTAATAATAATCTAGCCGACCGTATTCGCGCTGCCAATCGCGTGGGTTTAGAGCCAGATTTTATCAGCTCAAGCGTCGGCTTTCGTTGCGCCAAATCTCCCTAAAGCAACTTTGCCACAATTTAGCCTGGTTCAAAGCATCTTTACAAATTTGACTACCGACCGCTGACGGCAGACCGCTAAACCGCCACCGTAGCGTGGTCAGCGGTTGGCGGCCAAATGATAGGGAAAGCATCCCTTCTAGAGCGTCATGTACCAGCCACAATTTGCACCAGCGGCACGCCTGAGATAGAATTCACTGCCTTGTAAGTTCATTTATTGAACCAACCCAGACAGGAATTGCTGCGGAAATAGCCAGCGGTGGCCGTGGTAACTCCTGTCTATTCTTGTCTGTTGAGTGTGAGACTGTGTTTGAATCATTAGGAAATCGCCTGCAAACCCTGTTTGATAGCTTGCAGCGGCGTGGCAAATTGACCGAAGCAGATGTGGACAAAGCGATGCGCGAAGTGCGCATGGCGCTGCTGGAAGCGGACGTCAACTTCAAGGTGGTCAAAGCCTTTGTGGAGCGCGTGCGCGAGCGCGCCGTTGGTCAGGAAGTGATGCGCAGCCTGACGCCGGGCCAGCAGGTCGTCAAGATTGTGCATGACGAGCTGGTGGCCACCCTGGGCGAGCCGGGTCGCTTGCAGTTGGGTCTCCAATCTCCGGCGGTGATTATGCTGGTGGGGTTGCAGGGGGCGGGTAAAACAACCATGGCCGGTAAGCTGGCGTTGTTCTTACGCAAACAAGGCAGACGGCCGTTGCTGGTGGCCGCCGACGTGTATCGCCCTGCCGCCATTGACCAACTGCGCACCCTGGGCAAACAGCTCGACATCCCCGTTTACGACG
Source organism: uncultured Anaerolineae bacterium (assembly GCA_937943625.1). GTDB lineage: Bacteria > Chloroflexota > Anaerolineae > Promineifilales > Promineifilaceae > JACSRF01. The sequence continues at coordinate 13,315 of CALEAD010000078.1, forward strand.
AAGGGCCAAGGGCTAATCCGGTGCAGGTGTGTGCCAATGGCGTCAAAGAGGCGGTGCGCACCAATGCCACTACAGTTATTTTAGACACCGCTGGCCGTCTGAACATTGACGAGATGATGATGGATGAGATCAAAGCCATCAAGGCAAAGGTCAACCCCATCGAGACGCTGCTGGTAGTTGACGCTATGACCGGTCAGGAAGCAGTGCGGGTCGCCACAGACTTCAACAACGCCGTCAACATTACTGGCCTGATCATGACCAAAGTGGACGGCGATGCGCGTGGCGGCGCCGCCATTTCCATGCGCGAGGTAACCGGCGTGCCGATTAAGTTCCTCGGCACGGGGGAAAAGCTGAACGCCATTGAGGTCTTTCACCCTGACCGACTGGCGAACCGCATTTTGGGCATGGGCGACGTGATGACGCTGATCGAGCGCGCCCAGGACCAGATGAATCAGGAGGAGGCCCAACGCGCGGGTGAAAAGCTGATGGCTGGCGAGTTTGATCTGGATGACTTTCTGAAGCAGATGCAGCAGATTAAACGCATGGGGCCAATTGGCCAGCTTTTGGAAATGATTCCGGGTATGGGTAAAATGGCAAAGGGGGTAGATTTGTCTGGCGCGGAAAAGGATATGAAGCGCATTGAGGCAATCATTCTCTCTATGACGCCAGAAGAGCGACAAAAACCGAAGATCATTAAAGCGAGCCGTAAGCGGCGTATTGCGGCCGGGTCGGGTACGTCGGTGCAGGAAGTGAATGCGCTGTTAAAGCAGTTTCAGGAAATGCAGGGCATGATGAAGCATATGCGTCGCGGCAAGGGGCTTGGGGGACTGAGCAGTTTGTTCGGCGGTCGCATGTAGCTGTTTGTTTGGAGATCGGGGATTAGGGACTAGAGATTGAGGTTGTTCGTCCTCAACCTTTGCTCTCCATCTTCTAAGCCTAATCTCTCATCTCAAAAAAGTGTAACTAATAAAGCTCTCTGGAAAGGTTTGTTGGTGCGGTTGGTGGCTGGTTTCCAGGCCGTGTTGACATTCTCTCTGGGAGGACAGAATGTCTCTACCTCTGGAAATGTCAACAGAACTTAGCTAACCACTCAATCATCAAATTAACCAACGGCCAGGTAGTTACGAAAAATTACTTACAAAATTGGAGATAGTGAGATAGATCATGCTGCGAATTCGTTTAAGCCGCACGGGGAAGAAACGGCAACCAAGCTATCGCGTGGTGGTTGCTGATGTGGAGTCAAAACGCGACGGCCGTATCGTGGAACGTATCGGCTATTATAACCCACTCATTGATCCGGTTGATTGCAAGATCGAAGAAGCGCGTGCCTTATATTGGCTGAGCGTAGGGGCGCAACCTTCTGATGCGGTGCGTCGCCTGTTAGAAAAGCAGGGCACCTACGGCCGTTTGGCCCGCCTGCATGATGGTGAATCATTCGATGCACTGGTAGCCGAGTACGAAGGCAAGCCAATGCCCGCGCCTGCGCCCGAAGTAGAAGCCAGCGCCACTGCGCCCACGGTTGTTGCCAAACCCGTAGCTGAAGCGGAGCCTGTTGCTGGGGTTGAGGCCGAGATTGAGCCTCTTGCTGAGTCCAGTGAAGGCGCTGCCGATGAAGAAAAATAGTCCCCAGGAAAGGACTATGAAAGAGCTAATCGAGTACATTGTAAAATCATTGGTTGATCATCCCGATGATGTGCAGGTGGCAGAAGTGGCGGGCAAAGCTGGCATCGTGGTTGAACTGCGCGTCGCGCCTGAGGATATGGGCCGGATCATTGGCAAAAACGGCCGTGTTATCAATTCCATTCGTGCCCTCTTACAGGTGCGGGCAGATAAACTTGGTCAGCAGGTATCTCTAGAAGTCCTTGAAGGTGACTGATGCCTGTATTTTGCTAAGCTGTTGTGACGACTAAGGTTCTCCAGGCAGGCTTGTTTGTTGGTTGGTTTGCCGGTTGCTTCCCGGCCAGTCAACAAACTATCAAACCAACCAACGACTCAATGGAATGGAATGCCTCTTGAAAGATAAACATATTTCTTCAGGTCGCGCAGAGGGTGAAACCCCCCGAGGCTCGGCAGATGTTGCTGCTGAGCCTCGTTTTTTAGTCATTGGCCAGGTTGGCAAACCACACGGCGTGCGTGGTGAAGTGCGCGTGCAGCCCTACACGGAACAGCCAGAACGATTCACCTGGCTGAAAATCGTCTACCTGGGCGAAATCTCTCCCCAGCCAGTAGTTGTTGAAAGCGCACGTCTGCACCAGGGCTTGGTTCTGCTGAAGCTGGCCGGCTATGATGATCGCAATGCGGCGGAAACGCTGCGCGGGGTCTGGCTGCAGGTACCGGAGGAAGAGGCGCTGCCACTGGAAGAGGGGGAGTATTACCTTTACCAGCTCATTGATTTGCGGGTTTACCGTGAGGATGGGCATTACCTGGGTTTGTTGATAGATGTGTTGGAGACGGGCGCGAACAACGTGTTCGTGGTGCAGGGTGAACAGGGGGAACTGCTGCTGCCCGATACGGCCGAAGTGGTGCGCGAGATTGATTTTGTCAACGGCCGTATGACAGTACACCTGCTGCCAGGTCTTTGAATCAGGTGGGCTGTACTTGGCAGATAGTTTGCCAATTATGGCTTACCGCCACCAGCCAGTTATGAGTGCAGAACTAAAATACTGGTTAGGCTTTAACCTGGTAAAGGGAATTGGCCCGGCCAAGCTGCAAGCGCTGCGCGACTACTACGGTGCGCTGGATGCTGCCTGGCAGGCAACGCCTCTCCAGTTGGAAAAAATTGGCTTTGACCAACGCGCAATTAACAGCCTGCTAGAAGCACGCCGCACGCTAGACTTGGATGCCGAACTGGCGCGCGTGGAAAAACGGGGGCTGCGTCTACTCACCTGGGACTCGCCAGAATATCCTCCCTACCTGCGTGAAGTACCCAATTCCCCACCGCTGCTGTATATGTGGGGCAACTTGGAAGAAGGCGACCGCCTGGCGGTGGCAGTGGTGGGCACGCGGCGGCTGACCGTTTACGGCCGTCAGGTCACGCGCGATCTGGTTACCGGACTGGTGATGAATGGGGTAACCATTGTCAGCGGGTTAGCCCTGGGCATAGATGCGGTCGCGCACAAGACGGCCCTGGAACTAAACGGTCGCACCATTGCCGTGCTTGGTTCTGGGCTAGACAGCATTTACCCGTCGGAAAATCGGCAAATGGCGCAACAAATTGCTCAGGGTAATGGCGCTTTGCTTTCGGAATACGGGCTAGGTGTGCAGCCAGACGCCAAAAACTTTCCCCCGCGCAATCGTGTCATCAGTGGCCTATCTCTAGGGACAATTGTGATCGAGGCTGGCGAGCGCTCCGGCGCCCTGATTACCGCCAACTTTGCCCTGGAACAAGGACGCGAGGTCTTTGCCGTGCCGGGCAACATCACCAGCCCCAGCAGCAAAGGCACAAACCGCCTTATCCAGCAAGGGGCCAAACTGGTCAGCAGCGTGGATGACGTGCTGGATGAATTGAATCTCAAGCTGGTTGTGGAGCAAACGGTCGCGCAGCTTGCTCTGCCCGAAACGGCCGAAGAAGCCGCCCTCATGGCCCACCTCTCTGGCCAGCCCATTCACATAGATGAGCTATGCCGCATTACCAGCCTGCCTGCTGGCCTGGTGAGCAGTACCCTGACCATGATGGAACTCAAAGGGATGATTCGCCAGATTGGTGGCATGAACTACACCTTGCGCGAGCCAGACCCCACCTACAAGATTAATGATTGAATTTTAGGCGTGAATCATCTTCCCTAGCGTAAGTTTTGCACAATCAGAAGCGATTTCATGAAAAATCGCCAAAAATAAAAGTCGAACCTTTACAACCTGCTCAATAGTGGCAGGCTCATAGCGACATTTCACAACGAGGTCGCCATGAGTCACATACAAACATCA
>CALEAD010000079.1 GCA_937943625.1 uncultured Anaerolineae bacterium
CCTTTCTGCTAGGGTTTGGCTATGGGTTGTTCAGGGTCGTCTTTTTAGGTTCACGCTACGGCCCAACTTCTGCCATGCTCATGACCATAGCTGGCGTTATTTTCTTGATTGGCCTGGTATCGGAGCAAATAACCTATTTGCGGTATGACACCAGGGATTTATAACGGGAAAATTATGCGGCAAAATACCTTCATCCGCCGACTATTGGCACCCCTAAAACGCACTCCATTTCACCCACAATGGTTTGTCTATAAGAACGAACAGACGTCGTTACAAGAAATTGGGCGGCAGGCACGCGGTTTAGTCCTGGACATCGGCGCTGGCGCTCAGGTTGTGCAAAAGTCTTTATCTGCTGACTGCCAGTATATCAGTCTGGATTATTACCAAACGGCCGTTGCCTGGTATCACACCCGCCCTCACATTTACGGCGACGGGCAACGGCTGCCCATCAAGGCCAATAGTGTGGATACTGTGCTGTTGCTAGACGTGCTAGAGCATTTACCACAACCGGAAGCATGTGTGGCCGAAATAGGGCGGGTGCTACGTCCGGGCGGAAAGTTGGTGCTACAGGTTCCATTTCTCTATCCGCTGCATGATGCGCCTTATGATTTTCACCGCTGGACTATTCACGGCTTACGCGCTTTGGCTGACCGCTACGGCTTTGCTATAGAGAGTGAACTCATTTCTGGGCATCCGTTGGAAACGGCCGCCTTGTTAACGAATCTGGCGCTGAGTAAAACAGTGTTGAACTGGTTCCGCCAGAAAAACCCCCTGGTTGTCTTTGCCCCTCTGCTCTTATGGGTGGTTCCCCTGGTTAATTTGCGCGGCTGGCTGTTGGCTCGTGCGAGTGGCACGGAGACATTTATGCCCCAAAGCTACCGCGTCGTCTGGACAAAACTGCCATGAAGCACATTGTTGTTGTTTCTACTTCTTTCCCCGACATTGCTTTTCAGGCAGGCCAGGAGGCGGCCGGGATGTTTGTCTGTGATTTTGTGCAGGAGTTGGCGCAATGGGTGAGGGTAACGGCCGTTGTGCCCACAGCCACCTCACATACAACCATTGAACAGCTAGACAACCTGACTATCCATCGTTTTCCCGTACCCAGTTTACCCCTCTCCTTGCTCAAACCAACCAATCCAGCACAATGGGGCCACATCCTTAAGACCATGCGCTCTGGGCAAACGGCCGTTTTAGAAGTAGCAAAGCACAACCGGATAGACCACATATTTGCCTTATGGGCTTTGCCGTCAGGCTACTGGGCCAAAGTAGCGGGTGCAAAATATGGCGTACCGTATAGCATATGGGCGCTGGGCAGCGACATTTGGAGTTTAGGCGAAGTTCCACTCATCAAAAATGTGCTGCAAAGTGTCCTACGTCACAGCCAATACCGCTTTGCCGATGGCTACCAATTGGCCGATGACGTAAAAAGCCTAAGCGGGCTGGAATGCGCCTTTTTACCCAGCACACGCAAACTGCCGGTGATGACCGAAAAGCAGTTGGCGACCGCACCTCCTTATAAACTGGCCTTTCTAGGGCGCTGGCATCCACACAAAGGCACAGACTTGCTATTGGAAAGCCTGCACCTGCTAACAGATGACGATTGGCGCAAAATTGAGGCGGTACAGATTTGTGGTGGGGGGCCGCTGGAAGTGTTGGTACATGAGGCAGGGAAGAAATTGCAGGAAAACGGCCGTCCCGTTACCATTCGCGGCTACCTGAACCGGGAAGAAGCAGCCGAATTGCTGCTGTGGGCTGATTATTTGCTGCTGCCTTCGCGCATTGAGAGCATTCCTGTCATCTTCTCCGATGCGTTGCAGGCAAGCTGCCCGGTGGTAGCCATGCCGGTGGGGGATTTGCCGCGACTGATGGCAGAATATGGGGCGGGGGTGGCGGCAACGGCCGTTACATCTCGCGCCTTTGCCAATGCTTTAAGTCATATACTTCACCAACAACCTGCTTCTTATATAAATGGACTAACAACGGCCCGAAATGATTTTAATATATCTGCTATGGTACAACAGGTGTTAGCGTTTATGCGCGGCTAATTTATTGTTATGACCTCAAATAAATCTGCGACCAAGAGCCAGGAATCTGTTAATATCTGCATTTGTGATTCTTGCATAGTAAGATGAGACTACATCAGGTCTGGTCGTAACTGATGGCAAGGGCTTACCTTGTCGTCGTAAATCAATAATGTCCAGCAAAGGCTGAAAATAATTCAAAGTACACCTTCTATAAAGCGAAAACTGCGTATCATTGGACTCTATGGGGATAACACGCTGGTAAGCGATGCTACCTCCGTCTATTTTTTTCACCATTTCATGAACTGTAATCCCTGTCTGCTCCTCTCCATTTGCTAATACCCAAAATGTTGGCGATGAACCGGCATACGCAGGCAGAAGTGATGGATGTAAATTAAGAGGGGGGATTGGCGTACTGCTCAGTAAAGGCTCCCGAATAATTTGATCAAAATACAGTGAAACAATCAAATCTGGCTGAAACCTTTGTATTTCAGCAGTACATTCCTTTGCGTTTACATTTGTAGATTCCTGGGTCTCTATGCTGAAAGCATCTAGCAATTCTGATAGATCGAGAAAACGCCTTTCATGCAAACTGATTTTTTGTAGCTTCTCTCGCCATACCAGTTGCCTGAATCTGTAACGCTCGTGTGCTTTATAAAGGACATATTTCCAACCGTAGCGAGCAAGTGTTTTTCGTAAACCGAGCCGTGTATTCCTTGTGGATATTACTACCTTTATCTCATCGCTGGCGAGCTGGATGAAGAGGTCACGTAATAGAATTGGCGCGTGATAATTGTTGCCAACTGTCATGAACAGAATTTTCATTGTCTATTCTCTTGAGATTCGTATTTGAGCCAGGAGGGGGACACATAACATACCACCGATTTCTTGCAGAATGTGCCAAAAACGGTAGACAACAGCGATTGCCGCAAGTGCTTCTAGCGAATGATTGGCGCCAGACATACTGGCGAGCGTAACAAAAACTAGCTCTCTCACTCCCATTCCAGCGGGCACGACGAGCGTGATAACGCCAACAACCCAGGCTAAACTAAGAAAAGCAATGTAAGGAAAGGATTCTTTAACCGAAAAGTTAAATGTTGCATACATCATCAAGAAATTTGAAGACAAAAATGTCATTGTTGCCAACAGATACAGGAAAAACATATAAAGAGATTCTGGTTTGTGCGCAATCTGATATTTTTCTCCTAACGGACGTTTGATTTTATTGGCTATCCAACGAATGCTATACACAATAAAGGTAGAGCGGCCAATTAGCCAGAATCCTACAGCGCCACTTAAATACACACCTACTGCCAAAACAACTTGCAAACCAGCTAATATCAAAGTAATAGCAATGGCCGTGTTACGTATGATAAAACCAGCAAGTAATTCGATATTTGTGAACAGCAGTGAACCTGTTGCGCCAGGTATTTGCACAAAAGAGCGTTGATACAGCACATTCCAGAATCTTCCTGGAATGTATTTTGACATCTGACCATAAAAATACATTTTGCCCACAGAAGAATAAGTTACGACCATGCCGTACTTTTTCAAGAAACTTTGAAACACGAGGCTTACAACGATATGATCTGCAATACCCAAAAGTATCGCAACAAGGAACAAGAACCATTTTACACCGCTAAGAAACTCCTTTGTTTCTTGCCAACTATTCACTGTCAATATGCTAAAGAAGATGATCCCCAACAAAAACAGAATTGAGCGTATAGGTCTGCCTGATAAGGAGTTGTACCACTTCGCTTGACGATCTCCTGTTGTCATAAATATCTGACCTGCTACCTGGAAAGGATGTTGATAACGGCCGTTACCACATCCTCCACATCCCCATTCGACAGCTTCGGCGACAGAGGCAGGCTTACCGTTTGCCGCCCCACACGCATGGCGTGCGGATACTCCTCCGGCCGCCAACCAAACCGCTCCTGGTAATAGGGATGCTCCGGGATGCTCAAATAATGGACGCCCACCCCAATTTTATGCGCTGTCATTGCGTCCAAAAACTGGTCGCGGCTGACGCCGCAGCGCGTTTCATCAATCAACAGTGTATACAAATGGTAGGCATGGCGCGTATTCGCTTCCACTTCTGCCGGGCGGGTGACAGGCAACTCGGCAAACGCCTGCTGATAGGTCTGCCAGATTACCCGCCGCCGCTGCCAGTTTTCCTCCACGCTGGCTAACTGGTGAATGCCAATGGCCGCCTGAATATCCATCATGTTGTACTTAAAGCCACACTCCACCACGTAATAATGTTTATATCCTTCATCACTAAAACGCCGCCAGGCATCTTTACTCATGCCATGCAGCGCCAGCACTTTGGCGCGGGCAATATCTTCCTCCTTTCGCGCCACAATCATCCCGCCTTCGCCCGTGACCACATTTTTGGTAACGTAAAAGCTGAAACAGCCAAAATCGCCAAACGTACCCACCTTTTGTCCGCGATACTCCGTTTCGATGGCATGAGCGCAATCTTCGATGACCAGCAAATTGTGCTGGCGGGCAATACGCATGATGGCGTCCATGTCACACGGCCGTCCCGCCATATGCACCGGTAAAATGGCCCGCGTTTTGTCACTGATACGCGCCTCAATCTGCGCCGGATCAATGTTCATCGTGATGGGATTAATATCGGCCAATATCGGCGTTGCACCGCTGTGGATGATAGCATTGACGGTGGCGGCAAAGGTCATCGGCGTGGTAATCACCTCGTCGCCAGGGCCAATGCCGGCGGCGATCAGGCTGACATGGAGAGCGGCTGTGCAGGAGTTGACGGCCGCTACCCGATTTTCAGCTATTCCCTTGTAAGCGGCAAAATCCCGCTCAAAGCGCGCCACTTTTGGGCCTGTCCCCAACCAGCCAGAGCGCAGGCTCTGCACCACTTCTTCGATCTCCGCTTCGCCTAAAGCTGGCGAACCAAAGACTAAAAATTTATCTCGTGCTGGCTGCTTCATTTTTGATCACCTTTTCTCTTCCTGTTTCATCCTGGGTTCTAGACTCTACGCCGCCGGGCGCGCTACTCCACCCGTACAAAAATCTGGCTCACCTCGTCCCGGTACACTTCTTGCCAGAATGGGCTGAGCGTCAGCAGGCTATTTAAAGGCTGCCCCCGTTCCATCAGGATGTATTCTATGGGGTAGGCATCCAGTGGCTCCTGCCAGCGTTCGCTGGCGTCGTAAGCCAGCCGGTAGAAGCGCATGAACTCGTCGCCATACACGTCAGCGCGGCCGTCTATGTACACTGGAATGCCGTGCCAGACGAGGTAGCCGCCCCAGTTGTAGGCGTTAAAGCCATGCTTTTCGGCCAGCCCAGATTCCTGTAAATAAGCAACGGCCGTTACCGGATACAGCTCCGCCACCGCCTCATCATTCCCTCCCACAACATCTGTTACCCAAATGAAAGCTGCCAGCACCGCCAACACCAATACGATCCCATGGATGGCAGTTTGCCGCGCCGTGGTTCGCACCATTGCGCTACTGTCCTGGAAAAAAGCTAACAGACGTGGGTTCAGCAAAAAGCTGGCCAACAACGCCCGGCACACAATCGGTAACGAGATGATGGTAAACAGCGGAATATTGCGCAGCGAGATAAACGCCGCAAATGCGGTGCCGCCAAACAAGAGCAAATCGCTCCAGCGAGGGCGGCGCGGGCTAAAAGCCCAGCCCAGCACTCCCAGCGCCCCCAGCGCCAGGAATGGCCAAAAAATGCGCTGGTGAAAATCGGGCGAGTGCCATTCGACAATGTAGGTTTGCATGGCGTGGCTACCCAGGGTAAAGAAGGGATAAATCCACAGCTCCGGCCCGTTGGGGTTGAGCGCGGCGGCAAGAAAGGAAACGGCCGTTACCACCGCCAGAAACCTAATTTCCGCCCAGGACAAATTTTGCAACCGCAAAGAAGTAAAGGGCACACCATCATCCGCTACGCGCTTTTTGCCGTTGAGCAAACTCTCTATCGCCTCGCCAAAGGTATATACCGCCAGATAGACCACACCCAGCAGGTAACCACTGTGAAAATTGGCCCACAGCAACGTCAGCACAGGCAGCCACCACAAGGCGCGCCGGCGCAATTCGCGCGCCCGCCAGCGCTCAATCAGGTAGACGAAGAGGGCAATGAAGAGGCTATTAAAGATTTGCGGCCGCACGCCCCAGACGATGGCCGCCGCCGTGGCCGCCAGCAGCACAACAAAACCCGCCAGATACGGCCGTCCAGCAGCGGCGCGGTAAACGAGCAGATAGGAGACGGCCGCGAGCGCCGCAAAAACCAAAATCAATGCGGGAAAGCCCCCCAACCGGTACACCCCCCACATAAACACCTGTGACAGCCATTCATGCGTCGTCCAGGCATTGTCCGGCACGGTAAAGGAGAAAATATCCTGACGCGGGATGCCGCCCTGCAAAATCGCCTCGCCTGTGCGTAAATGCCACCACATGTCTGGGTCCAGCGTTTCGCGCACCGCCATCGTAAACAGCGCGACAGCTAACAAAAAAACAAAGAGGCGTTTAATGCTCATGGGTTATAGAGAACAGGGAATAGGGGACATGAGGCAATATGCGCCTGCTGATGCACCTGTATCATAACATATTGGCAAACTATCGAACGCAAACATTGCGCTCAACTTTACCCAACAGCCCTCCTATAAGCAACCCCTTCCTATTTCCTATTCCCTATTCCCTATTCCCTCCTCGCCCCATTTCTGCTATGTTTACCGCTCATGAATGCACCATCTATCCCGCACCGCGAATGGCTAACGGCTGTTGGCGTTACTCTACTCTTCATCCTGTTGCTTGCCATTCCCTACGCGCTTGGCTACCTCTTTGCCGCGCCGGGAACCTTCTTCACCGGCCTGCTCATGAACCCTGAAGACAGCCAGACCTATCTGGCGAAAATGTGGCAAGGGTACAATGGCGCCTGGCTCTATGCCATCCCTTTCACCGCTGAGGCACACACGCCAGCTTTTGTTGGCGTTTTTTACATCTGGCTGGGGCAACTGGCGCGCGCCCTGGGAGTCACAGTAACGGCCGTCTGGCACGGCAGCCGCGTCGTGGCGCAAGCCATCCTCTCGCTAAGCACATTCTGGTTTGTGGCACAATTTACCAACGACAAAACGTGGCGCTGGACAGCCTACCTGTTGGCGCTATTCGGTTCTGGGCTTGGCTGGCTACTCTTTTTGCTCGGTCAGCCCTATTGGCTAGAGGCTTTTCCCGTGGATTTTAAGCAGCCGGGGGCGCATCTCTTCTTTACGGCGCTGACCTTCCCGCACATTGCCATCGCTACGGCGTTGATGATGTTTAGTGTCTGGGCATTGGCGCAGCTTGGCGAACGGCCGTCGTGGATGCTTGCCTTCTGCGCGGGGCTGGCACATCTGGCATTGGGCATTGCTTACCCGTTTCTAATCTACATTGTCGCCCTGGTTGCCATACTGCAATACGCGCTACTGCTGCGACGGCAGCGGCGCATTCCTTGGCTGACCGGCTGGCAATATGCACTCGCCTTTCTCATTCCTGCCCCCATGTACCTATACTTTGCCCTCACGCTGCGCACCAATGAGGTATTCCACGCCTGGGATGCGCAGGCGCTTACGCCTGCTGCACCCTGGCCACATTACCTGGTGGCGTTTGGCCCCATGCTGCTGTTGGGGGTGCTATACGCCTGGCGGAAACCGGCCGAAAACCCACAAACGGCCGTTCTCTGGTTATGGGCGTTGGCGGCGGCGCTGCTGCTCTATGCCCCGCTCAACCCGCAGCGCCGCTTTGTGCAGGGCGTTCACGCGCCCCTGGCCATTCTCGCGGCCGCTGCCTTTACGCAGGTGATTTTGCCCTGGCTGGCGCGCAGCCGCCTCTGGCAAAAGCTGCTGACCAACCCACGCTACTCCACTGCCGGGCTTTCGCGCCTGCTCACTATCGCGTTTTTGCTCTTCATGAGCCTTTCTAACCTGTATGTGCTGGGTAGCACCACTGTTTCTGCCGTTGTACAGCAACCTGATCCACTTTTTCGCCCCGTAGATGAGCAAACGGCCGTTACCTGGCTACGCGCGCACGTGCCGGAAACGGCCGTTTTCCTCGCCGAATACCAGAGCGGCAACTACATTGCCGGGCAGGGCGCAGCGCGCGTGGTGCTGGGGCACTGGGCCGAAACAATGGGCTACGAAGCGAAAACGGCCGTCGTGCAAGAATTCTTCCAGGCCGCTACCTCTGATGCACGGCGCCAGGACATCTTGCGCGTCAATGACGTCACCCATCTCTGGCACGGCCCACGCGAGCAAGCGTTGGGCAGCTTCGATCCCGCCACCGTTCCCTACCTGCGTCTCATTTACCTTCATGGCGGCATTGCGATATATGAGCGGCTGGCAACTGGTGATTAACCATAAACGGCTGACGGCTGACCACAGACGGCTGACGACCGACCGCTGAAATTTCCCGTGACATTTGCCGCCAAAGCTATTAAACTACGCGCATGATTGCCCGCTATGCCTCTCAACAACCCGCCGCACCCCTGCGGGCACACCTCAGCGAAGCGCGCACGCGGTCACGCAACGCACGCCTGGCCAAAGCCGCCCCAAGCAGATTAACCACCTCGCTACTGCTTAAAGGGCTAACGGCCGTTTACCTGCTCTGGCTCATCTACCACCGCCTGTTCAACCCTGCCTGGCTGCGGGCACTCCCCAACGGCTTTCAGGAACTGTTCTGGCTGAGCGAGCTGGCGGGAGCCTGCACGCTGGCGCTGGTCTGGCTGGCGCTGCTCTGGCTGCGCCGCACCCCGCTCACCCCATCAGAAGCCCCCCCATCCCCGGCAATTGCGCCCCTGTCTATTGACGAACTTTATGCCCTCAGCCCACGCGCCTTTGAGGAGTACGTGGCGCAGCTATTTCGCCAGAAAGGGTACGTTGTCACGCTGCGTGGGCGCAGTGGCGATCATGGCGTGGATTTAGAGCTGATGCAGGCCAACGGTCGCCGCGCCATTGTACAATGCAAACGCTACCGCAGCGCCATCGGCCCAGACGTGGTACGCGAGCTGTACGGCACGCTGATGCATGAACGCGCCGCGCGCGCCTTTCTCGTTACCACCGCCGACATCTCAGACGCAGCCCGGCGCTGGGCGCAGGACAAGCCAATCACGCTGATAGACGGCCGTACCCTGAGCCAGATTGCGCGCGATTTTGCCACATAAGGGGCACGCATAGGGGGCAAGCGACAAAAAATCCACCAACTATCCACACACTGGAGATTTCATGACCGATTCAAACATTCTCACGCAAATAGATGCCCACATTCAGCAAAACACTGATTACTGGCTGGCGCAGCTAGCGCGCCTCTGCGCCCAGCCCAGCATCTCTGCACAAAACATCGGCATCCAGGAAACGGCCGAACTCGTCGCCACCCTGCTGCGCGAACAGGGCTACCACGCTGAAATCATGCCCTCAGATGGCTACCCCGTGATATACGGGGAGGGGGGCGCAGGCGAAAAAACCCTGCTCCTCTACCTGCATTACGACGTGCAGCCGCCAGAACCGCTAGAGCTGTGGGAATCCCCTCCCTTTGAGATGACCCGGCGCGGCGACCTCTTCTACGCACGCGGCATCAGCGACGACAAGGGGCACATCATCAGCCGCCTGGCAGCGCTGGCGGCCGTACGTGATGTACTGGGTGAGCTACCCTGCCGTGTGAAGTTTATCATCGAAGGTGAGGAAGAGGTGGGCAGCCCGAACATGCCCACCTTCATCTGGCAGCACAAAGAAAAGCTGGCTGCCGATGCCTGCATTTGGGAATTTGGCGGCGTGGATTACAACGGCACACCCATGCAATCTTTGGGCATGCGCGGCATTTGCTACACCGAGCTTTCCGTGCAGACGGCAACGATGGATGCCCATTCAGGGCTGGGCGGCTCCATCTTCCCCAACGCAGCCTGGCGGCTGGTGTGGGCGCTCAACTCGCTGAAGGATGAGAACGAGCACATTCTTATTCCTGGCTTTTATGAGAACGTGCGCCTGCCGAGTGCGCTTGACCTGGAGCTGCTGGCAAAGTTGCCGGACTATGCAGCGCAGCTCAAGCAAAATTATGGCCTGGCCAGCTTCCTCAAGGGGATTGCGGGCGGGCTGGAATTGAAGCAAACGGCCGTTTTCGCGCCAACCTGCACCATTTGCGGCCTGACCGCCGGCTACCAGGGCGCGGGCGTGAAAACAGTGCTACCGGCCAAAGCCAGCGCCAAAGTAGACTTTCGCCTGGTTCCTGACCAATCGCCGGAAGAAATCGCCACCAAGCTGCGCGCTCACCTGGACACGCAAGGCTTCAACGACGTAGAAGTAAAGCTGCTTGGCGGGGGGCGTCCGGCCAAAGTGCCGCCCGATCATCCCTTTGTGCAACTGGCGAACGAAACGGCCGTTGCCGTCTATGGCAAAGAGCCGCTGGTTGAGCCAATGGTAGGCGGCAGCGGCCCCAACTACCCCTTCATCCACGTGCTGGGGCTACCCGTCGTCTCTGCGGGCATTGGCTACCCTGGCAGCCAGGTACATGCCCCCAACGAAAACATGCGCCTGGACTACTATCTGCTGGGCACGCGCCACACGGCCTACATCATCGAAGGCTTTGCACGCATGGCTTAAAAAGCAGAGCGGTCAGCGGTCGGCGGTCAAATGCGCGCCGACCGCTCCTACGCCTTTCCCGCCACTGCCTCGCCAAAGGCCAACAGCGCCTTCACGCGCGCGTCGTTGGGCGCTTCGGCATACACGCGCAAGACCGGCTCCGTGCCAGACGGCCGTATCAGCAGCCAACTGCCATCATTCAGATAATACTTCACCCCATCCGTCGTCTGCACATCCTCCACACAAACGCCGGCAATCTCATACGGCGCCTGCTCGACCAGCAAGCGCACCATTTCCGCCTTTGCCACTGGCCGCGAGAGCTTCAGGTCGGTGCGCTTATACTGCGCCGGGCCATACGTTTGCAGCAAATCAGCGACCAGCTCATGCAGCGGCGCGCGCGCGTCTGCCATTACCTCTAGCAGCAACAGCCCCAGCAGTACGCCATCCCCTTCAGGAATATGCCCTTTGATACTCATACCACCTGACTCTTCGCCACCCATCACCACATCATGCGCCAGCATCAAATCGGCAATGTGATTGAAACCAACGGGCGTTTCAATGGTCGAAAGGCCATACTCGGCGGCAATGCGGTCAATCATGCGCGTGGTGGAGACGGTGCGCACCACGTAGCCGCGCCAGCCGCGTTTGCTGAGCAGATAGCGCAGCACCAGGGCGAAAATACGATGCGGGTCCACAAAACGGCCGTTGGCGTCTACCGCGCCAATCCGGTCTGCATCCCCATCTGTGGCCAGCCCAACGTGCCAATGCCCCGCCTGAATGGTAGACATCAGCAGCCCCAGGTGGCGCTCAATGGGTTCCGGGTGAATGCCACCAAAACCAGGGTTCATCTCATGGCGAATGTTCATCACCCGCGTGCGGCCACGTGCCAGCATCTCGCCAATCACCCCGCGCCCAGAGCCATACATACCATCCGCTACCACGCGCAGTTCACCACTCGAAATCACGTCCAGGTCCACCAGCTTGCTAAGATGCTCGTAATATGCCCAGGCCGGGTCAAATTTGATGATGCGCTCTTGTTTGATGGCTGTATCCAGCTCCATCAGGCGCGGCTCTTTTTGCGCCTGCATGTTTTCTTGCAAAATGCGCTCCACGCGCTTGTGCTGCTCTGGGCTGGCGCTGCCACCATAATGCGCCTTCAGCTTCACGCCGTTATAGCGCGGCGCATTGTGGCTGGCGGTAATCATCACCCCGGCTGCCGCCCCCCGGTGCTTGATGGCGTAGCTGACCGCGGGTGTCGGCGTGTCGGCGCGCGCCAACCAGGTGTGAATGTCGTTTGCCGCCATCACGCGCGCCACTTCGGCGGCGTAGCGGTCAGAAAGAAAGCGCGTATCGAAGCCCACAACCACATTGCGGTTGTGGGGAAACTCGACGCACACGTAATCGGCAATGGCCTGGGCCACCAGGCGCAAATTGTTAAAGGTAAAGGTGTCGCTGATGACGGCCCGCCAACCGTCTGTGCCAAATTTGATACTCATAGAAAACCTCGGAAAGATTTTGGATGTGGTTTATAATGCCTTGATCTGGGGCTTTGTAACTTTTTCAACCGCTGATGGCAGACTGCCGACGGCAGGCTGCGGCGTTTGGCGGTCGGTGATTAGCAGTCTGCTGTCGGCAGTCCGCAGTTAAACATTTCCTCACTCCATCGGATAGCTGAGAATGATCAATAGGTCATTAACATTGGTGGCGGTGGGGCCGGTTTGCAACAGGTGGGGCGTCCCAGTTACCCTTTCTAGCTCCTGAAAGTAGGTGTGGCTGTCATTGCGCGCGAGAAAGGGGAGCGGGTCCAGGCGGCGACTACGGCCGTTTGCCACACTCTCTCCCGTTATCATTGCCCCCGCCGCAGGTGTGGGGCCATCCTCGCCATCAGTGGCAAAGCAGGCAACGACGCGCCGCGGTGCGCCTTGCAGGGCCAGCGCCGCCGCCAGCGCCATCTCCTGATTGCGCCCCCCCTTGCCTGGCCCGCGTAGCGTCACCGTTGTTTCGCCGGCCAGCACGTAGCCGTGGCCCGGCAGCGTATCTCTGGCAATTGCCGCCGCTACACGCCCCACTTCGCGCGCCTCGCCTTCTAGCTGCGCTGTTAGCAGGTGAGGAACAAAGCCAAGCTGTACGGCTTTAATCATGACTGCGCGCGCGGCCTGGCACGCATCGCCAATAATCAGGTTATGAGCGCGAATTTCTGGCGGCGCAGGCTGGTTTTTAACCTGATGTAGAGCCTGGATGATTTGCTGCCACACGGCCGTTTCCAGCCGTCGGCCTACCTGATACCGCGCCAGCACGGAAACAGCCTGCGACAGCGTTTCTGTGCTGCGCACCGTGAGGCCACTGCCGATCACGTGCAGGGGATTCCCGACCACATCGCTGAGAATCAGGCCGATGCAGGTTGCGGGTGCGGCCCACTGCGCCAACCCACCCCCTTTAACGCGGTCTAGCTGGCGACGAACGCAGTTGAGTTCCTGAATGGTGCAGCCGCTGGCCAGCAGTGCCGCATTGAGCTGCTGCCACGCCTGCAGCTCAATGACCGGCTGGGTCAGCAGCGCCGACGCGCCACCAGAGATCAGGCAAAGCACCAGGTCGTGCACAGTTGTTTCGGCTAACAGGTTGGCAACGGCCGTTGCCGCCTGCACGCTCACTTCATTAGAGACGGGATGACCTGCTTCATAAAGGGCAAACTCGGCAGTGCGCTCCGCCAACAAAGTTCCATTAAGCTCAGCGCGCCAATTGCGCTCTCCTTGTTTGGTGACAATCACACCGGCGGCAATCTGGTCACCGATGCTTTTCATTGCTGCCAGCGCCATGGGTACGGCCGCTTTGCCCACGCTCACAAGAAAAATACGGCCGTCGGCGGGGTGGTGCGTGTGAATGATGCTTTCACGGCCAATCGCCAGGGAACGGCCGTTAAAGCGCAAATGAGCCGCCACCGCCGCCGCCGGGTCGGCCGCCGCCAGCGCCGCGCGCACTATCTGGTTCACGTGGTCTGGATAATCCGCAAAACGAAGCGCCATATCACCCCTTGCCTTCTGCCGCTTGCCCCCTGTCACTTGCCCCTCTTTACGGCTGCAACGCCGCAGCCGCTTCCTCAGCGACGACTTGCGGCGTTGCGACCTGGCTGAGCACATCAGCAACGGCGTTACCCAGGATGCCCATAATCGTGTTGCTTGCCCCAAGGGGAAACGGCCGTGCCAGCAGCAGTTCCGGGCCAAGAAATGCCACGTAAGCATTATCCTGCGGCCAAAGAGCAAACGCATCCTGGCGCGCAGGCAAAATGCCGCTGGCGTAGCTCCATTCCGCCAGCCGTTCCGCTTCCATCAGCGCCAGCATCACCTGCACTGCCAGACGTTGTTGCGCCGGTTCGGGTGTGCTCACCGCCCAGGCCCAACCGTTCACCAGGGGAGTGAGACGGCCGTTAATCCCCGGCAATGGTGCGTAAGCCAGCGGACGACCGGTTGTCTGCGTTAGCAAGAGCTGATCGGCCGTTGTTTGCACCATCGTGCCGCCACCGCTCATAAAAAGCTGCCAGGCTTCCATAATAGTTCCAGCACTGCTGCTCTGCGTTGCAATCAGCCCACTGGCGCGCCCGGCGGCAAGCTGCTCCAAGGCACGCCTCAGCGGCTCCACCTGCAAAACAGATTGTCCCGTTTCATTGATCAGAACGCCACCCGCATCCAAATAAAGTTGCAGCACCAGCGTTGCGCCAGCCCGCCCTCCACCAGCGATCACCAGGCTCTGTCCCGGCAGGGCAAGCAGTTCCTCCCACGTTTTCGCTGGCCCTTCGCTAAACACCCCCGGCGTATAAGCCAGGTGACCAAGTCCGGTGATTGCCAGCGGATACCCGGCAATCTGCGCATCTGGCTGTGCCAGGGTGCGCGCCGCCGGGTAGAGAGAGGCCAGGGCCGAATCATCCAACAATCCGTTAAGCGGATAAATCAGGCTGTCATTCAGGGCCGCGCCAAGTTGTTCAACGGGTAAGATGATCAGGTCTGGCAGGATGTCAGGGGCTACGTGACGGCCGGTGCGCAGGTAGTTCAACATTCCCCCCTGGCCACTGACCATTTTTTGCTCAACGCGCACTTCCAGATTGGGAATATCGGCTGTTACCTCCTGAAGCTGCTGTAGAAACGTTTCGCTGCCGGGTGTGGTGCGCGTGGCAATCTCAGGTGGCAGCCAGATGATGAGTAGCTGGGCAACCGGTGTGACGTTGGCAGGCACACCAACCGCAGGTGTGTTTGCCCCTGCCGGGGTGACAATGGGCGTTTCTTGCGGCGGTGAAACAGCTCCAGGCGTTAACCCGGTCGGCGTTACTGAGGGGCTTTCTGCCACAGGCACGCCTGATTGCTGCATGCAAGCCGGCAGGCATACCAGGCAAAGTAACAGGATAAGCGTAAGTGGACGTTGCATAAACAGAAGTATAGACGAATTAGTCGAGTCGTCGAGAAGCATACCATTAACGCAGCAGTTCTCAATTTGGGCGTAGTTCTGGCTGCCAACAACCGACCACCGCCCGCTGACAGCCGCCCGCCGCTTGACATCACTTTTTTCGCAAGCTAGACTTTACAACATCCATGAGTAAAGTGCAGTCTGCAATCATTGGTTGGTTGGTTTGGCGGCAACATGCGAGGACAGGTTAATGGGCACGGCCGTTTACGGCATACGTGGCGCAATTGATGTCGCAAGCAACGACAGGGAAGCGATCCTGTCTGCTACCATGCGCCTGCTGCAAGCCATTCTGGATGCCAATCCCCAGCTAAACCTGGCCCACATTGCCAGCGCCTTCTTCACGCTGACCCCCGATTTAGACGCTATTTACCCTGCCGCTGCCGCGCGCGCCCTGGGCTGGGAACAGGTTCCGCTCCTTTGTGCCCAGGAAATTCCTGTGCCAGGGGGGCTGCCACGCTGCGTGCGCGTGCTCATTCATTGGAATACAACCCTTTCACAATCACAAATCAATCACGTCTACCTGGGGCAGGCGGCACAGCTGCGGCCCGATCTGAATCCTAACGGCCTGCCGCCAACACCTTCACGGCATGACTCAGGTTGACAACCTGGGCTATCTTTTCAAGGGAGACTTCATGTTACAAGGCAAACGGCGGACCACAGACCGCAGACGGTCAGAAATTCTTGTAGCATGTTCGGCGGTCAGCAGTCTGTGGTCGGCGGTCACTTTCCGCAGTCGGCAGTCATTTTCACAGGAATTGGGAGAAGACAACTATGATGATTGTTATGCACGCAGAGGCAACTCAGGAACAAATCAGCGCTGTGGTCAAGAAAGTAGAAGCCAGTGGCTTACAGGCTCATCTGTCACGCGGCGCAGAACGCACGGTAATTGGCGTAGTAGGTGACAGCCGCAAAATTCAGCCAGAAAATTACACTCATCTATCTGGCGTTGAGCAGATTCTGCGCATTACGCGCCCTTATAAAATTGCCTCGCGTGAGTTTATTCCGTTGGACACCCAGGTAAGGGTCCGTGATCTAACGATTGGCGGCAGGCAAATTGTTCTCATCGCCGGACCATGCTCGGTAGAAAGCCGCAGCCAGCTCTTAGAAACAGCGTATGCCGTGCGCGAAGCGGGCGCGCACGCCCTGCGCGGCGGCGCATTCAAGCCGCGCACCTCTCCCTATTCGTTCCAGGGACTGGGGGAAGAGGGGCTGCAATATCTGGCGGAGGCGCGCGCAGAAACGGGCCTGGCCATCGTCACCGAAGTGATGTCTGTCAGCCAGCTTCCACTGGTGACAGCTTATGCCGATGTGCTGCAAATTGGCGCACGCAATATGCAAAATTACAACCTGCTACACGCCGTCGGCGAAAGTCACTTTCCCGTTCTGCTCAAGCGAGGCCTGTCCGCTACTATCGAAGAGTTGCTGATGTCGGCCGAGTACATTCTCTCGCACGGCAACCGGCGCGTCATGCTGTGCGAGCGTGGCATTCGTACCTACGAGACGGCTACACGCAATACGACAGACATTAACGCCATCCCCGTGCTGAAATCGCTTACGCATTTGCCGGTTATTTTGGACCCAAGCCACAGCACCGGTCATTGGGCTTACGTAACGGCCGTTGCGCGCGCGGCCGTTGCCGCTGGTGCCGATGGGCTGATCGTAGAGGTACACCCGCAACCGGAGAAGGCTGCTTCGGACGGTGGCCAATCGCTAAAACCGGAACGCTTTGCTGAACTGGTGCGCCAGGTGGGCCGTATTGCCGAGGCAATTGAGCGGGAACTGGCGCCTGTGCCACAACCAACGGCCATTTCCGTCCCATGACCACCGTTACTCCCCTGGGCAAAACCCGCATCGCCATTGTCGGCCTGGGGCTGATGGGCGGCTCACTGGCGCTGGCGCTACGCGGGCGGTGCGCCGCCCTGTATGCCGCTGATCCCGACCCGCACACGCAAGAAGTGGCGCAGGCGCAGGGAATCGTAGACATCATGTGTGCCGAGGCCGCCAATCTGCCGCCGGCCGATTTGCTTATTCTGGCTACGCCGGTGCGCACCATTGTGCGCCTGCTGCACACCCTGCCCCAGTGGCACCCCACCCCGGCGGTTGTGTTAGACCTGGGCTCTACAAAAACGGCCGTCACCCAGGCCATGGCCACCCTGCCCGCACCATACGATCCGCTGGGCGGACATCCCATGTGTGGCAAGGAAGTTGGCTCCCTGGCAAATGCGGAAGCGTGCCTGTACCAGGACGCAACCTTTGCCCTCACCCCTCTGCCCCGCACCACAGCGCGCGCGCAGTACCTGGCAGAAGCCCTGGCAACGGCTGTTGGCGCGCGTCCCCTCTGGCTGAATGCCGAAACTCACGACCGCTGGACGGCCGTAACCAGCCACGCCCCCTACCTGATTGCTCGCGCCCTGGCCGCTTCTGCGCTGCCAGAAGTCGCCCCCCTAATAGGCCCTGGCTTTCGCAGCAGCACGCGCATAGCCGCTACGCCACCCGGCATGATGCTGGACATTCTCGCCACCAACCGTGCCAACGTGCTGAACGCCCTGGCCGCTTTCCGTGTCGAATTAGCCAGGCTAGAAGCGGCGCTCGTGGTTACAGACGAAGTCACGCTGCGCGGTGAGTGAAAGCAGCTACATAAATTTACTGATGTTTGTTACAAGCAAAAAGGGAGGCGCCTTTCGGCCAACCTCCCTTTCGACTCCTACACGAAAATTTTCGCCTAACGCCTAAACCAGCTTCTCAAAAATGCCGGCTGCGCCCATGCCGCCACCAATGCACATCGTTACCATGCCATAGCGCACGTTGCGGCGCTGCATCTCGTGCATGATCTGCACCGTCAGCTTGGCCCCCGTACACCCCAGCGGATGTCCCAGGGCAATCGCCCCACCATTCACGTTGACAATCTCTTCATTCAAGCCCAACTCACGAATGACGGCCACCGCCTGTGCGGCAAAGGCCTCATTTAGCTCAATCAGGCCAATCTCATTTAGCTTCAGGCCGGTACGCTGCAAGACGCGCGGTACGGCCGTAATCGGCCCCATACCCATGATCTCCGGGCGCACGCCACCGACGTTAAAGCCTACAAAGCGCAAAATCGGCTGGAAACCCAATTCCTCCGCCTTTTTACGATCCATAATCACAACGGCTGCTGCGCCATCGCTCAGGGGTGAAGAGTTACCCGCTGTAACGGTGCCCCCCTGCTTGAAAACTGGCTTCAGCTTCGCCAGCGCCTCCAGGCTGGTATCCGGGCGCACATGCTCGTCGGTATCAAAAAGAATGGTTTGCCGCTGTGGTCCGTTTGGCCCGGCCGTGACCTCTTCAATTTCCAGGGACACAATTTCATCTTTGAAGACGCCATTTTGCGTGGCCACAGCTGCTTTCTGGTGGCTGCGCAGGGCAAATTCATCCTGCGCCTGGCGGCTGACCTCAAATTCTAAGGCGACCTGTTCGGCCGTCAGCCCCATGCCCATGTACACCTCTGGCGCATTTTCTACCAGCCAGGGGTTGGGGCTGACGCGGTAACCGGTCATGGGCACCAGGCTCATTGTTTCTGCACCGCCGGCAATAATCACGTCTGCGCCGTTGGCGATGATGCGCTCGGCGGCCATGGCAATCGTTTGCAGGCCGCTGGAGCAGAAGCGGTTAATGGTCATGCCGGGAATGCTGACCGGCAGCCCGGCACGCAGGGCAATGGAGCGGCCGAAATTCAGCCCTTGTGAACTTTCTGGCATGGCGCAACCCATAATTACGTCGTCAATTAGCGCCGGGTCCAGTCCTTCCAGCTTTGCCAGCAGCGCCTGAATCACCGCCGCCGCCATCTCATCAGAACGCCAGTTGCGGGTTGTGCCCCGCTTCGATTTGCCAACGGCCGTTCTCAATCCGGCCACAATTACAGCTTCTCGTGTCATGTTTATTCTCCCAAAGCTGTTAGCAATTAGCTTTTAGCACTTAGCCACCGGCTATTTGCTAACGGCTAACAGCTAATTGCTAATTCCGTAATGGTTTCCCTGTTTGCAGCATGTGCGTCATGCGGTCGCGGGTCTTCTGTTCGCCCAGCAGCGAGAGGAATGCCTCTCGCTCCAGATCAAGAATGTACCAAGGGTCAACCCAGGCAGGCGCGCTCAGGTCGCCGCCGCACAACACGTAAGCCAACTTGTTGGCAATTACCTGATCGTGCGGCGTGGCATAGCCACCCCAGACCAAAGCCTGCACGCCCAGGCGCAGCGCCGCCAGCGCATCCCGCCCGGCGGCGTAGATTTTCTCTACTTCCGGCGGACGCGCACCAATCGCCACTAACTGCAAGGCGCGCTGCTTCGCCCTGGCCAGGCGATGGTCGGCATTCATGACAATGATGTCGGTGTCCAGCAGATAGCCCAGTTCGCGGTTCTCCCAGGCGCTGGTGCCTACTTTGGCCAGGGCAATTTGCTCAAAGGCGGCCTGCAAAGGGGGCAGCACATCGGCGTTGGCGGTGCGCATGGTGGGGTTCACTTTGCGGCGCAACACTTCTTTGCAGCCGCCGCCGGCGGGAATGAGGCCCACGCCAAACTCCACCAGCCCCATGTAGCTTTCGTGCGCGGCTACTGCTTCCCAACCGGCAATGGCCATTTCCACACCGCCGCCAAGCGCCATGCCCTGAACGGCCGTAATCACCGGCTTGGGCGCGTGCCGCAGGTTAAAGGTCAGGGTTTGCAGTCCCTTGATCATCTGGTCAAGCTGCTTCCACATGCCAGAAGCGGCGGCCACGCCCACGGCAAACAGGTTTGCGCCCACGCAGAAGTTCTCGGCGCCATTGCCAATTACCATCGCCTCAAAGTCAGTCGCCAATTTTTCGAGCGCCTGGTGCCCCATGGCAATGATCTGGTCGTCAATGGCGTTCATCTTGGCGTGGAACTCATACAGCAGCACGCCGTCGCCCATGTCTAGCAGGCTGGCACTGGCGTTGCGCGCCACTTCCTTGCCCGCCGCATACAGGTCTGGAATGACAATGACGTTCTTATCTACATCGCGCAGCTTATAGGTGCCGCTTTCCCAATCATAGACGCTGCCATTTTTGTAGAAGCTAGTGTGCCCGGCGGCCAGCATCTCCTTCACC
This sequence comes from uncultured Anaerolineae bacterium, assembly GCA_937943625.1. Taxonomy (GTDB): domain Bacteria; phylum Chloroflexota; class Anaerolineae; order Promineifilales; family Promineifilaceae; genus JACSRF01. The sequence goes on from CALEAD010000079.1 coordinate 20,159, forward strand.
CAGGGGGCAATTTCCAGTCCGGCGGCCTCCATTTTTTCTGCGGTAGAGGCCACGCCCAACATGTCCCACATCTCGAAGGGGCCAGCCTCGTGACCAAAGCCCCAGCGCATGGCGTCATCCACATCGCTGAGCTTGTAGGCAATTTCCGGGGCCACGTGCGCGGCATAGGCAAAGCCAAAGTAAAGCAAATCTTGCAGGTAGTTGGCGGCACGGTCGTTAAATTGCAGCAGTTGGCGCAGACGCGGCCCAAGGTCTTCCATCTTGCGCACGGCGCCAATGGAATCAAAGCGCACCTTTTGCGGCGGCACGTACTCCATGGTAACGGGGTTCAGTTCCCAAAACTCTCGCTGCCCGTTGATGGTGGTGCTTTTATAGAAGCCTTGCCCACTCTTGTTGCCCAGCCATTTGTTCTCCAGCATTTTCCCCATGACGGCCGTTACCTTTTCCCCGCGCAGCACTTCGCGGTACGGGTCATGGGGAATGGCGTCGTAAAGATTGCGGTTGACGTGCCCCATCACATCCAGCCCTACCAGGTCCATCAGGCGGAAGGTGGCGGTTTTGGGACGGCCGATCGTGGGGCCGGTAATGGCGTCAATTTCGCCAATGGTGTAACTCTCGGCCAGCGCCTTTTCAATGCCATAGCTGGCGGCCACGGCAAAGAAGCGGTTGCCGATAAAGTTAGGCGTGTCTTTGCAAATGACCACCCCTTTGCCCAGCATATTACGGCCGAACTGCACCATAAAATCGAGCACTTCAGGCGCGGTGTCTGGCGTGGGGATGATTTCGAGCAGCTTGAGGTAGCGCGGTGGGTTGAAGAAATGCGTGCCTAAGAAGTGCGCCTTGAACGCGGCAGAGCGCCCCTGGGCGATTTCGTGGATGGGAATGCCGGAGGTGTTACTGCTAACAATGGCGTGCGGCTTGCGAAGCGCTTCGATGCGCTCCATAAGCGCCTGTTTGGGAGCAAGCTGCTCGATGATGACTTCAATAATCCAGTCGGCCTCGGCGACTTTGTGAAAGTCATCTTCGGTGTTGCCAAGTGTGATGAAGTTGGCGCGGTCGGCGCGCGCCAGGTTGGCCGGTTTGGCAGAGGCCATGCGGTCGTACAGGCTCTGCACCAGGCGATTGCGCGCCTTGGGGTCTTCTTTTTCGGCGTCGCTGAGGTTGGGCGTGGGAATGTCTAGCAGCACAACGGGGATGCCGATGTTGGCCAGGTGCGCGGCAATGCCCCCGCCCATTGTGCCTGCGCCAATGATGGCGACTTTTTCGATGCGATAGGTCATGGGTGTCTCCTTGGAAAATGACCGCCGACGGCCGACCACTAACCGCCGACGGCTAACCTGCGTTCCATTTTCATTCACGGTGGTCGCCACAGCTGGTGAAGTCTCCTCGGAAAATGACCGCCGACGTCGGTGGTCGGCGGTTAAATTTGTGAAGATGCTTTGAACCACACCCTTTATTTTAGTTCCCGGCGACTGTAGCCCAGGATGCTGCGGGCGACAATGAGCTGGTTAATTTGCTTGGTGCCTTCGTAAATGTCGTTGATTTTGGCGTCGCGCATCCATTTTTCTACCAGCAGCTCGCGGGAGTAACCGAGCGGGCCAAGCAGCTCAACGGCGCGCTGGGTGATCCAGGTGACGGCTTCGCCGGCGCGGTATTTGCACATACTGGCTTCCAGGCGGTTGCTCTCGCCGTGTGCCATTTGTGCCGTAGCGCGCAGGGTGAGCAGCCAGGCCGCCTTGTAGCGTGCTTCCATTTCCATGATGTCTCGCTCAACGGCCGTTAGCTGATGCTTGGGCTTGGTGTAATCTACAACCACACCCTCCTGCTTCAACCGGTCAATGGTGAACTCCAGAGCGGCGCGGGCAATGCCGACGGCGCTGGCGGCCACCGCTGGGCGGGAGGCGTCGAACGTTTTCATCGCTCCCTGGAATCCCTTGTCGGCCATTTTATCTGCAGCTTCGGCGCTGCCAAGCAGGTTGTGGTAAGGAATGCGCACGTTGTTGAAGTGCAGGGCAACGGTGTCGCTAGCGCGGATGCCCAGTTTGTGCTCTTGTTTGGCAATGGTCACGCCGGGCGTACCCGCTTCCACCACAAAGGATTTGATGCCGGCGCGGCCCGCCTTGGGGTCTACGGTGGCCCACACCACGCAAATGCCATCGGACTCTTCCAGCGCCAGCTTGCCGCTGGTAATGAAGATTTTTTCGCCATTGAGAATCCATTCGTTGGTCTCGGGGTCGAGAACGGCTGTTGTGCGCATGGCAGAATTATCAGACCCCGCGCCCGGCTCCGTGATCGCCATGGCCCCCCACTTGGGCTTGCCTTCGGTAAAGCGCTTGAGGAAGCGCACCTGCTGCTCTGGCGTGCCGGCCGATTGCACGGCGGCGCCGCCCAGCATGGGGTGTGGCAGGCAGAGGTACTGCCCGGCATCGCCCCAGCTCAGTTGCTCAATCATAAAAATGAGTGCCAGGGTGGAATAATCTGGGCCGGTGCGCTCTTTTTGGGGCGCACCGCTGCCATTGCCATTTTGCATCAACGGCTTCAGGCTGCGCTGCATCATTTGCTGCGCAAACGGCCAGGTCATGTTCACGAAGGTTTTTGGCCGTTCGTGTTCGTGCTCGTCAAGCTGGCGCGAAAACGGCCGCATTGCCTGTTCCGCCACCATTTTGATAAGCTGCTGCTGATTTTTGATGAAATCGGGTATTTCAAAGTCTATCATGAGAAAGCTCCATTTTGTTGGTTTGAGGTTTTGTTCTTGGTTGGTTTGTTGGTTGGTTTGCCGGTTTGTTTTTGGAAAAGCAATCAACCAGCCCCCTGGCCAACAAACCAACGAACCAACTGCCTCAAATCATCGCCAGCCCATCAAAAGTAGCAAAGCCACGCGCATTGCGCAGCCACAGCTCTACCGGATACTCGCGAATGTAGCCATAGCCGCCCAAGATTTGCACGGCGCGGTCGGCCACGTCTACCACCAGTTGATCCACGTAATTCTTCATCACGGTAATCTCGCGCGTAGCGTCTTTGCCTTTGTCCAGCAGCCAGGCTGCTTCCCACACCAGCAGGCGCGCCGAGTCTACATCGGTGGCCATGTCGGCCAGCATAAAGGCAATGGATTGGCGATGGGCAATCGGCTCACCAAACTGCACGCGCTGCTTGGCATATTCGCGTGCATATTCGTAGCCGGCGCGTGCCACGCCGACGGCGGCTGCGCCCAGCGCTACGCGGCTGTGGTTGAGAATGAACTGGAAGTCACAGCCAGCTACACCGCCCAATTTGTTGGCCACCGGCACGCGCACGTTCTCCAGGGTAACGGTATGGGTAGCCAGGGCGTGAATACCCATCAGCTTGTTGCGCTCACCCACAGCGACGCCCGGCGTGTCTGTCGGCACGAGAAACCCTTGCGTTTTACCATTCTCGTTGGCGTAGACCAGAATTAGTTCGGCTTCCCCGGCCAGAGGTGCATTAATTTTGACGCCATTGAGGAGGTAGTGATCGCCGTCGAGAACGGCCGTTGTCTTAAGCTTATGCGGGTCAAAAAAGACAGTGGGTTCGGTGAGGGTGGCGGTCAGGCGCGGCGGCCGTTCGTCACAAAAGCCTGGCAAATAGGTTGCTTTCTGCGCCTCCGTGCCCGCCAGCATGATGGGAATGGCTACCAGGTTCGGCAGCATAATTTGCAGCGAAATTGCCAGGTCGCCCCAGGCAAACTCCTCTGCGGCCAATACGCCGGTCACGGCCGAATAATCACCAAACCCACCGTAGGCTTCTGGAATGGCCGTCGGCAGCACGCCCATTTCCCACCCCGCCTGCACCACGTCCCCAGGAATGGTTCCTGTTTCTTCCGCATCACGGTACACCTTGCGCAACCGTTCTTTCGCAAAGCGGGCAATGGCGCCGACTAACATTTGTTGCTCATCGTTCAAGCGAAAGTCTAACATGTATCTACTCCTTGTCTGTCGGCTTGTCAGCTCAACCGCAAACCGCTGATGGCAGACGGCTGACCAGCTGACCAGAAAAATTAACGAACAATGCTGTCTACCATGCGTGCCACGCGCACCATCTGGCGCACGTCGTGCACGCGGATAATGTCTGCACCCCGGTCAATGGCAATGGCCACGGCCGCAGCCGTGCCTTCTACGCGCTCTTCTGGCGGCAAATTCAGCGTATATCCGATAAATGATTTGCGCGAAGGTCCGACCAGAATGGGATAACCCAGGTCGAGGAAGTAATCCAGGTCATTGAGAAGCTGCAAATTTTGCGCCACTGTTTTGCCAAAGCCAATGCCTGGGTCTATGATGATTTGCGCCTGGTGCACGCCCTTTGCCAGCGCCAGCTCAATGCTTTCTTCCAGCTCGCGCTGCACGTCTGCCAGCAGGTTTTGGTACTCGATGCCCACATAACGGCCGCCCAGCCGCGCTTCTTGGGCTACGTTTTTAGGCTTGCTGCGGTTGTGCATGATCACAATGGGACAACCAGCCTGTGCAATCAGGGAAGCCATGTCTGGGTCCATGCGCAACCCCCATACGTCGTTTACCCAGTTGGCGCCGGCCTCTAGCGCCGCTTCGGCCACGACTGCGCGATAGGTGTCTACGGAAATGGGCACGTCAGAAACCTGGCGAATGGCTTCAATGACAGGGATAACGCGCTGAATCTCTTCAGAAGGATGAATGGGGGTACTGCCAGGACGGGTGCTTTCGCCGCCAATGTCTATGATGTCGGCGCCGTCGGTAATGAACTGCTGCGCCTGAGCTACTGCGCGCGCCACCATGACCGCTGGCTCGGCATAAACGCCATCACCAGAGAAGCTGTCTGGCGTAACGTTGAGGATGCCCATTACATAGGTGCGTTCGCCCCAGGTGAAATGCTCGCTAAACGGGGTCGTGTCTTGGGGGTCAGGTGTATGGTTCAAGGCGGCCCTCCGTTTGCCGGCCGGCTGGAAGCCTGTACGGCCGTTTGCCAGATAGGCGGCGCAATCAGATTCAGGCTGCTATGGTCAACGGCCGTTGCCATTTGTCCTACCGTTTGCCCTGTTAGCGGGTGGCACAAATCGGGCGCAATTTCTGCCAGGGGAACCAAGACAAAGGCGCGTTCGGCCAGATAGGGATGAGGGATAACCAGGCGCTCATCTGTTATCACCAGGTCATCGTAAAAGAGGATGTCTATATCTATGAGGCGTGGGCCCCAGCGGTAGGTGAGCTGTCGCCCAATGGCTGCTTCGAGCTGTTTGGTCTGTGCCAGCAAGCGCATGGGCGCAAGTTCTGTAGTGGCTGCCAGGCACAGGTTCAAAAAAGTGGGCTGTTCGCTAATGCCCCAGGGCAACGATTCGTAAAGGGAGGAAACGGCCGTGATCTGGCAAATATGCGCCAACCCCTCAAGCGCCTGTTCCAGGTTGCGCCTGCGTTGACCCAAATTTGTGCCTAATCCTAAAAATACGTTGCTCATGTTCACACCCTGGGGGTAACCTGTGTTACCCCGGCAAATTGGTAAATTTGCACAATGACGCAGTGCATCACCTGTAACATTTTATAACACAGTGCGTCATGAGTGTCAACGGGTAAGAAGAAGTGCGGCATGCGGAATTAATCGCTAAGCTCCAACTTCCAGTTTCTAATCTCACTTCAGCCCTCATCAGGTACAATCATGTTATGCATCAAATAACAACCCTGCTGATCTTTCTGCTGATGGGAATGGTGGGCACAGGGCGGCTGGCAGCTCAGGAAACGGCTGTATTCACGCACATGGTTCTTCCTGGCGACACCTGGGAGGCGCTGGCGTGGCGCTATGGGCTGGCGGAAAGCGACCTGGTAGTTTACCGCACCATCAATCAGCAGCGGCAGCCAGTCATTGGCGCCGTGCTGCTGCTGCCCGACCGGGGCATTAGCCGCAACGGCACCTTATTGCGCCATGGGGATGGGGGGCTGCTAGCAACGGCCGTTGCGCACAACCTTTCCCCCTGGGGCATTGCGCGGCAAAATGGGCTGCCCCACCCCTACCTGCCCCTGGCTTACCAACCCCTCTTCCTGCCGGGCGACAGCCCGCCACGCGACTTGCCCATTGGCTTCACCACTCTGGAGCTTTCAGCCATTCCCGCACGCCCTGGCCAGGCAGTGGCCCTGCGCGGGGAGATTACCTCACCCTTCACTGCCACAGTCAAGCTGAATGGGCAACTGTTCGATAGCTTCAGCAACGGCCGTTACCACGTCTCCTTGGGGGCCACCTACAACTTCTTTGGCAGCGGCCAGCCAGAACTTGCCATTCAGCCGCCAGACGCCCCCGGCTGGAGCCAGCCCTGGGAATTCGTAGATGATCAGTGGGACTACGAGCAAATCACCCTCACTGGCGGCGCCGCGCAAATTACCCAGGCGCAAATTGAGGCCGAGCGCGAACGCCTTTTTCTCATCTGGCGCAGCGCCACGCCGCAGATTTTCTGGCAAACCCCTTTCCGCGTGCCGCTAGAAAGCTACCTCTTCATCAGCTCCAACTACGGCGCGCGCCGATCTTACAATGGCGGCCCCTACAACCGCTCTCACGAAGGCGTAGACTATGCTGCTTACGGCGGCACGCCGGTGCTGGCCAGCGCCGACGGCCGCGTGGTGATTGCGGAAATGCTCACCGTGCGCGGCGGCGCTGTGATCATTGATCATGGGTTGGGGGTTTATACCGGCGTCTACCACATGCGCGACATTTTCGTCAGCGTTGGCGACGCGGTAGCAAAGGGGCAAATTGTGGGTGAAGTGGGCAGCACTGGCTTTTCTACCGGCAATCACCTACATTGGGACCTGCTGGTCAACGGCACGTGGGTCAATGGCGAAGCGTGGACGGAGCAAAACCTGGCCTGCTGGGTGGCAGCGGGGTATGGACGGCCGTGTGCGGGGAAATAGAGATTAGCAGGTAGAAACCAACCTACCCTCGCTAGCGGCGCCACCTCACTGGCAAATCAGCACTGGCACGATCGTTTCGCGCAGCACGGCATCGGCCGTATTGCCTAGCACCGCGTCCAGCACCGGTTGCGCACCATACCCACCCATGATAATTAGGTCACAGGCGTGGGAAACGGCCGTTTGCAAAATCAGTGCCGCCGCATCCCCCTTCTCCGCCACCCAATCGGCCGTTAATTCATGCAGTTCCAGATAGCGACGCACATATTCCGCCATCTGTTCATAAGCAGCCGGCTTCTCATACGCCATGACTACCGTCAACGGTATGCGCCACCGCTCCCCCACGTAGGCAGCCATAAACAGCGCTTCCTGCGACTTGGCATTGCCATCGTAGGCCAGCAACGCCCGCGATAAAGGAGACACCTGCTGCGGCACGGCCAACACCGGGCGCGGGCAGCGTTGCACCACCTGGCGAAAACCGGAAGAAAGGCGCTCCAGCACACTTTTGCCCGGCGGATAGCGCAGCGCCAGCACCACCAGATCATTCCAGCGCGCGCGATCAGTAATCACGTGCACCACCTGGCCACTTTCGGCAATTAGCGAACCAGGGAAACCCAACTCATGGGTGCGCCAGACAAAGCGCGCCTGCATCTGTCTGACCGCCTCGCTCTCTTTATCGGCACCATCGCTGACTACGTGCAAGCCACGCAACTCACTAGACCCCTCGCGCTGTGCCACGACCAGCGCCTGCTCGTGCCCCACCCAGCCCTCCTCTTGCCCATTAAGCGGCACTAGAATAGCGTGGAACAAATTCTCCAGGTAACGCTGCACCAGCCGCTCTTTGCGCCATTCGCGCGGCTCCGGGCGCGGCTGCCACTCTTCGGGAATAACGCTCTCTATCAGGCGCTTGCTGACGCGCAAAAGCACATTTTTGTGGCCCTGCGTGCTCACCAGGTCATCAACGGCCGCTTCTGCGGTCACGCGCCAGCCCAACAGCTCCTCTAGCTCAGCGCGATGCTGCGAAAGCCAGATATACAGGTCTGCTTCGGTGCGACCAGGAAAGTCTTGCAAGATGCCGCGCTGGCGAATGAGGCGCGCTACGGGCAGGTAGACGTTGTCATACCAGCTTGCCACCGCCTCGGCAGGGGAGATTTCGCGCTGCTGCTCCAGCCCCAGGTAGTGGCGATGCACGGCAATGTGTTCATCTAATATGCGATAGCCGCCGGGGGCGGTCAGCACCAGGTTGGCGTCGGGGCGAATTTGGTCCAGGTTGGTGCGCTCTAGAAACTCGGCATAGCGTGCTTTGCAAATGATTTCATCGGGGGTGGCGCCTGGCGTCAGGGGGACTTTGCTCAGCACTTCGGTGACGTATGCCTGGATGGTTTTCATGCCCATTTGCCGCGCCACAGAGACGCGGTGGTTGCCATCGAGAACAAAGTAGGCGTCGCCGAGCTTGTAAACAACGATCGGGGGCCAGCCCCCACCCTGGGTTGCCGCTTTTTGCACGTTGGCCCAGCGCTCTTGCATGGCGTCGCTGCGCGGCAGAAAGCTGCGCGTGAAGTCGGTGTAACGGCCGACACTGCCGACAATGGCGTCCAAGGGAATTTCTTGCAGGCCACGTTCAATGTGCGTCGTAGCACGCAGGGCGCGGCGCGCCTCCTCGTAGGAAAGCAGGTCTACAGAACGGCCGGTCATGCGGGCGTAGGCTTGTTGCAGCGTTGCCTGCCAGCGGGCGCGGCGAAAATCTTCAATGGCATCGCTAATCATGGATACCTTCCTCTGGCGCGATGATGAGACCTTCCCACGGCCGTAAGCTCAGCACGGCCGTTACGCGGTCAGTGCGGTCAAGGTGGGTAGAGAGCAGGATACGGCCGTTGCTCAGCCCTGGCGCCTGCACTTGCTGCACCCGGTCGCTAAAGTTTAGAGCAATCAGTCGCCGTTCGCTAGGGGCGCTGCGCCAGTAGAGGAAACAGCTGCGCGGGGCATCTACAGGCTGATATGCGCCAATAGCCAGGGCGTCTGAGCTGCGCCGCAGCCAGATGAGGCGACGATAGAGGTTGAGGATGGAGGTGGGAACGGCCGTTTGTGCGGCCACGTTGCGCGTTTCATAGTCGGCAGAAACGGGCAGCCAGGGTTCTACGGACGAGAAACCGGCGTAGGACGAGGCATCCCACTGCATGGGTGTGCGCGCAACGTCGCGGCTGCGCGCCGCCCCCAGGTTTAACCCTTGTGGGTCTTGCAGCTTTTCTGGCGGGATGACGCCATTTTCCAGCCCCAACTCATCCCCATAGTAGAGCGTGGGTGTGCCGCGCAGCGTCAGCAGCAGCATGGCCGCCAGGCACGCCTGCGCCTGCCCACCAAAGCGCGTTGCCAAGCGAATGCGGTCGTGGTTGCCCAGCACATAGTTGGGCCAGGCAAAGGGGGGTAAGGCAGCCTCCATCTCGTCCACGCTGGCACGAATGGATTCGGCCGTCCAGGCCACCTCATCCATCAGGCGGAAGTTAAAGGGTAGGTGCAACCCTTCGCCCTGCGCGCCATAGTAGCGCACCCAGCGATCCAGCGGCCCCCATAGCTCGCCAATGGCAACACAATCTCCGTAGCTGTCCAAAAGCTGGCGCATTTTGCGCAAAATCTCGTGTACGTCGTCCTGATCCAGGTTGTGCACCATCAGCGTGCGCGCGGCCAGGTCATTGGGCAGCAGGTCGGGCGGCAGGTGGGGGTTGGGCGGGTTATCGCGCAGTTCGGGGTGCTTCAGAATCAGGCCAATTACGTCCATGCGAAAGCCGTCTACGCCGCGCGCCAGCCAAAAGCGCAACACGTCGAACATGGCGGCGCGCACTTCGGGATTGCGCCAGTTCAGTTCTGGCTGCTCTTTGAGGAACTGGTGCAGGTAATATTGGCCGGTTGGCGCATGATAGGTCCAGGCGGGGCCGCCAAAGAAGCTGCCCCAGTTGTTGGGTGGGCCGCCGTCTGTACGGCCGTTGCGCCAGATGTACCAATCTCGTTTCGGGTTGTCGCGGCTGCTGCTAGACTCAATAAACCAGGGGTGCTGATCAGAGGTGTGGTTGGGCACATAATCTATAATCACCTTGATGCCGCGCTGGTGCGCTGCCTGCACCAGGTGGTCAAAATGGGCTAATGAGCCAAACAAAGGGTGCACATCGCAGTAATCGCTCACGTCATAGCCAAAATCGGCCATGGGCGATGGGTAAAAGGGGCTGATCCAGATGGCGTCTACGCCCAGGGAGTTGGGCGTGCCATCGTTCAGGTAATCCAGGCGCTGGATAATGCCGTTGAGGTCGCCAATGCCATTGCCACTGCTGTCTTGAAAGCTGCGCGGGTAAATCTGGTAGATGACGCCGCGCTGCCACCATTTGTAAGATGAACGGGTCATGTAATCTCCTGTGAAAATGACCGCTGACGGCCGACCGCAGCGCGCTGACGGCCGACCGCTGACGGCCAGAAATTTGTCAAGCGCTACTTCCAGAGAAGATGAACCATGCCATGATTTGCTGTTCCTGCATATCGGGGTTCATTTTGAAGGATAAAGGGGTTTTTGGCAACGGCCGTTTTGCCGATTTCATTCCCCAATTGTTAGACAACCTGTGCAAAAAAAATGAGTAAACCCTTAGCTACGTCACCAGCTGGCGCGTCAGACATCTAATGCAGGTAGGAGGTGAGGTCACCACTGCCAACTTTAACAACAACGATCAGCTATCAGGCACGACTAGCTGGCGCGTGTATAATCTGGCCCATCTACCGTACATAGAGCAATACAGATAAAAACACACATCCGCCATTTTCAGAGGAACGTGCATAGCTGATGAGTGACGACATAAGTGAACAGGAATTGCTGGACAGACTGCGCGCCGGAGACAAGGCCGCCTGCGCCCTGTGCATTGATCTGCACGGCGCGCATATTTACCGCCTGGCCCTGAGCTTGATGAAGAACGAGGCCGACGCAGAAGACGTAGTGCAAGAGACCTTCTTAAGCGCGTTTAAGCACATTGGCAGCTTTGAAGGACGTTCGGGGCTGAATACCTGGCTGTACCGCATTGCCTATAACGCGGCCATGATGCGCCTGCGACGGCCGTCTCCCTTTACCCTTTCGCTCGATGACGCGCTGGAACCGGAAATACCAGCCATGGTGCCAGACCAGCTTTTTGAATGGTGCTGTCTGCCCGAAAGCGAGTTTGAAACGAACGAAACCCGCTCGTTTTTACAGGCCGCGATTGAGCAGTTGCCGGAAAAGCTGCGCACGGTGTTTTTACTGCGCGAGATGGATGGTCTTTCGACCCAAGAAGTGGCCGAGGTGCTGGGTATTTCGCAGGATGCCGTAAAGAAACGGCTGCACCGTAGCCGCCTGTGGCTGCGTGAACGGCTAAGCGAGCATTTTGCCGGGCCGATGGGAGTTTAGGAATCGGGCTAACCGAACGAGCGTTTTGTGCGATTAGCAATTGGAGATCGGGCATGTCTACAGAAACGCATGATTGCCGGCACCTGTTGGCCGACCTATCGCTTTACCTGGATGGTGAGGCTTCGGCGACCGTTTGCGCGGAAATTGAGCAGCATCTACAAGATTGCGAAAACTGCCGTGTGATGGTGGACACCCTGCGCAAGACCGTCTACCTGTACCGTCATTTGGAACGGCCGTCTTTGCCTGAACACCTGCGCCAACAATTGTTCAAGAAGTTAGACCTGAGTGAGTTAATTTGACTATGTTTCGTTCACTTTTTGGCAACCGCATACGGGCGCGCGAAGCGGAAGAAGCCGCGCAAAGCAGCTATCAACCACAGCGCACGGCCGTTAAACAACTCTCACCTCATGAGCTGCAAACCTGGCTGGACGACGCCAGCCCATCCCCCCTGCTGGTAGATGTGCGCTCCCCCGCAGAGTATGAGTTCGACGGCCGTATCGCCAACTCGCTACTTCTGCCTCTGGATGTGCTCATGCAGCGCCTGCAAGAATTACCCAAGGAGCAGCCCATTGTGTGCGTTTGCCGTTCCGGCGCCCGCAGCTACCTGGCCTGCGGACTGCTGGCAGCGCACGGGTACGACGCCACCAACCTGGCCGGTGGCATGATCGCCTGGAAACGCGCAGGGCTGCCGTATGAGTAGGTGAACCTGCCCTTTCTGTCACTGCCCCCACGCTTTTAACGCTATTTTTGACAACGGCCGTTGCCCGCAGCATTATGATATTTGTAGCGCAAGCATTTAGCTTGCGGCACAAATCGTCTAACGGAGTTGTCAGCTATGCGCGTTTATCATCTTTTCTGCCTGCTGCTGTTGCTGGTCAGTTGCGGCCCCGCTGGTGAAACCTCTGCACCAACCCTGCAAATGCCAACGGCCGTGCCGCCAACGCTTATTGTGCCCCCCATTGGCGCCGCACAAAACGCCACACCTACACCTCCGCCGCCACTGCCCACCCTGGCAATTGTGCCCACCAGTACGCCCACCCCTTCACCCACTGTGGTGGCGCTGGCCTACCGCGTTGCCTTTGTCAGCAGCGATGACACGCTGAACGTGCGCAGTGGCCCCGGTGTGGCTTATGAGATTGTGGAGCGGCTAGCCCCACAGGCTACCGGCGTGCAAATCACCGGCAGCGGTGTGATCGTAGATGGCTCTACCTGGATGCCCGTAGCAGCCGGCAACCTGCGTGGCTGGGTCAATAGCCGCTTCCTCACCACCGACATTCCCCAGGCGCAGTTTTGTGCCGATACGGCCGTTACCCGCCTGATTGCCGAGCTACAAACGGCCGTTGCCAACCGCGACGACGCCCTACTCGGCCAGCTCATCCACCCGGAGCGCGGCATTAGAATCCACACCTATTGGTGGAATATGGCCGTATTCATTCGCGGCGCAGAAGCACAACGCCTGTTTAGCAGCACCACTTCTTATGATTGGGGCATTGCAGACGGCAGCGGCCTTCCCATTGTCGGCTCCTTTGCCCAGATCATTTTGCCCGACCTGGAGCGCGATTTGCTGCCCGCCAGCGAAAAAGGGTGTCAGGAGATTCTGCACGGTGCAACTGCCGGCCTGGTGCGTCTGCCCGATGGCTACGAGCAGGCTCCATACATCTCTCTCTATCGCCCGGCTGCGGACGAGAGCGGCTTTGATTGGGGCACATGGGTCATTGGCGTAGAGTGGTGGAACGGCCGTTACTACCTCAGCTACCTGGTGCATTACCAATGGGAGATATAGGGCGCAAGGGCAGCTCTGTGGAGAAGGACGCCCGCTAACCACAGATGGCGGACCGCAGACGGCAATTTTGCCACTGATCGGCGGTCTGCCGTCGGCCGTCGGCGGTCAAATCAAAATGGCCATGCGCCAACTCTTGCTCCTGCTCTTCTAGCTCCTGCTCCGCCGCCGTAAAATCAACCAGGTAAAGGGGACAGCGTGGCGCGCATCGGCCGGATGGGCCTGCCGCCACTGCTCAATCCATTCGTCCGCGGCATATGGGGGGAAGCAGGCATCACCAACAAAGTCGGCCGCTACCAGCGTCAGATACAGGTAATCCGCCTGCGGCAGCAAGAGGCAATATAGCTCTGCGCCACCACCTACCATGATTTCTGGCGCGTCAGCAGCAGCGCGCAGCGCGTCGGCTACACTGTGAACTACCAGCGCGCCAGGCGCCTGGTAATCGTCCTGGCGCGTGAGTACCATGTTCTGCCGCCCAGGCAAGGGACGAAAGCGGGGGGGGAGGCTCTCATACGTCTTGCGACCCATCAGCACTGGTTTCCCCATCGTCACCTGGCGAAACCATTTCAGATCGTCAGGCAAGTACCAGGGAATACGGCCGTTGGCGCCAATCACACCATTTTGCGCTACAGCAACAACGAGAGAGATTAATGGATCGGCCGTCATGGGTTGAACGATTAGTGGGTTAGGTGGTTGATTGGGTGGATTGGGTTGATCAGTTGGTCAGGTTGACGATATGGCTTACTGGAGTCTGGCAAAATTTGTGCTGACCTCTAGCACTGTAAGGCGATCTGGCAAAATCGCACCACATTAGCCGCCAGCAAAAACGCCAATGTGCCGTGGCCTATATAGCGATAGGCGCTTTGATCGCCGAGTGGCACTGGTAGTTCAGCAGCGTAAAATCTTCGTAGCGAAAATCAAAAATAGAGGTAACGGCCGGATTCAGGTGCATCGTGGGCAGGGGATATGGCTGGCGCGTTAGTTGCAAGCGCGCCTGCTCCAGGTGATTGAGATACAGATGTGCGTCGCCAAACGTGTGCACAAATTCCCCTGGCTGATACCCCGTTACTTGCGCTACCATCAGTGTCAACAGAGCATAGGAAGCAATGTTGAACGGCACGCCCAAGAAAATATCGGCGCTACGCTGGTAGAGCTGGCAGGAAAGCCGCCCATTGGCCACATAAAACTGAAACAGGGTATGGCAGGGCATCAGCGCCATTTGGGGCAAATCGCCCACATTCCAGGCGCTGACAATCAGGCGGCGCGAATTGGGATTGGCTTTTATTTGCGCAATTACCTCAGCAATCTGGTCTATGGTACGGCCATCGGCCGTTGCCCAGGAACGCCACTGCCGCCCGTAAACCGGTCCTAGCTCACCCTGCGCATCCGCCCATTCATCCCAAATGGTAACGCCATGCTCCTGCAGGTAGCGGATATTGGTCTCACCGCGCAAAAACCAGAGCAATTCATAAATGATGGAGCGGAAGTGCAGCTTTTTCGTTGTGACAGCAGGAAAGCCAGACGCCAGATCAAAACGCATCTGATAACCAAATACACTGAGGGTACCAGTTCCGGTGCGGTCTTCTTTGCGGACGCCGTTTTCCAAAACGTGGCGCATTAAATCGAGATATTGTTTCATCGCGTGTAGCTGTACAGGTTTAAGATGATTACGCGGAGAAGGTACGGAGTTTCACAAAGAAACCCGGAGATTTTTTCTCTGGGCCTCTCCGTACCTCCTCTGTGACTCTCCGTGATACTGTCTTGCGTGAATAGATGCCATCGCGCCAATTATACCTGTAAATTGGGAGATCGAGGCATGAAAGCTGGAGATTAGAAATTGAGGATTGGCAATTGGCGATTGCACCGTGATGGTCAACAATTAGCTACTGGAGTCCGGCTAAAATCGCTCGACTGCAGACAGTGGTCAGCTGTCGGCCGTCGGCGGTCATTTTGAAGGGAGCACAACATGGCTCGATGGAGACAAGCAGGCCGCAACTACGAAAGCGACCCAGACAAACGCGCCGCGCGCATTTCCCGTAAAAGTATCCAGGTTTACCGGCGACTGCTGGCTTATGTACGGCCGTATCGTCGCTGGCTGATCATGGCCATTGTAACCCTGCTGATTAGTTCGGCGCTGGGGCTGGTGCTGCCGCTGGTTGTGCGCAATCTGGTAGACGTGGTCTTTGTAGACAAAAGTATGAGCACGCTAAACCGCATTGCCCTGCTGCTGCTGCTCGTCTTTGCCACCCAGGCCGTCTTTAGCTTCATGCACCGCCTTTCCCTGGCTTACGCTGGCGAAAAAGCGGTTGCCGACATTCGCGTGGCTGTCTACACCCACCTGCAAAATCTCTCCTTGCGCTTTTTTGCCGATCGGCGCACGGGCGAGATCGTTTCTCGCCTGACCAATGATGTCTCGCTGTTGCAAAGCGCAATTACGGACAACCTGGTAGCCCTTTTGCAGCAAGGGGTGACGCTGGTGGGTGCGGCCGTTTTGCTGTTTGTGCTCAATTGGCGGCTAACGCTGGTGATTTTGCTGGGCATTCCCGTGATGTCGCTGACGATGGTGGCGCTGGGGCGACATATTCGCCGCGCTTCACGCCAGGTGCAAGACGCGCTGGCAGAGGCAGCTAACGTGGTAGAAGAGACAACCGCCGGTATTCGCATTGTCAAATCTTTTGCGCGTGAGGGGTATGAAATCGGCCGTTTTTCCGCGCGCGTGCAGGAAACCTTTGCCGCGGCCATGCGCCGCGCCAAAATAGCGGCCGTGCTTGGCCCAATCATTGGCTTTATGGCCTTCTTTTCCATCACCATCACCCTCTGGTTTGGCAGCTTTGAGGTGATTGAGGGACGGCTGACGGCCGGGGGGTTGGTAGCTTACCTGATTTACACGATGATGGTCGCCGCGCCGGTGGCATCGCTGGCGGGGCTGTATGCACAGTTTCAATCGGCGCTGGGCGCTTCTGAGCGCTTGTTTGAGCTGCTGGATACACCGCCGGAGATTGTGAATGGGAGCGGTAAACGGCCGTTGCCCCCCATACAGGGCGCCGTCACTTTCGAGAATGTGCATTTTGAGTACAGCGATGCCCTGCCAGTGCTACGTGGCGTCAACTTCCAGGCACAGCCGGGGCAAGTGGTGGCCCTGGTTGGCCCCAGCGGCGCCGGCAAGAGCACGCTGGTGAACCTGATTCCCCGCTTTTACGACGTACTGGCTGGCCGCATCCTCATAGACGGCATAGATGTGCGCGAGGTAGAGGTGAAAAGCCTGCGCGAGCAGATCGGCATTGTGCCCCAAGAGACGCTGCTTTTTTCTGACACGGTAGCCGCCAACATCCGCTATGGCAAACTAGACGCGAGCATGGCCGAGATTGTGGCGGCAGCCAAAGCGGCCAACGCGCACGAGTTTATTGTGAAAGAGCTACCAGAAGGGTATGAAACGGCCGTTGGCGAGCGCGGCATCAAGCTCAGCGGCGGACAGCGCCAGCGCATTGCTATTGCCCGCGCCATCCTCAAAGACCCACGCATCCTTATCCTGGACGAAGCCACTTCTTCACTCGATAGCGAGAGCGAGGCGCTGGTGCAAGAAGCGCTAGAACATCTGATGGCCGGGCGCACCTCTTTTGTCATTGCCCACCGCCTGAGCACGGTTGTGAACGCCGATTGGGTACTGGTGCTCAATCAGGGGCAGGTGGTAGAGCAAGGCACACACGCACACCTGTTGGCCAGTGCCAACGGCCTTTACCGGCGACTGTACCAGATGCAGTTCAGCAACGCCGAGGCAATGCTCATGTAAAGTACCAGACAGTGGCGTTTTTGCTGGCTGCCAGTTTAGCCCAATTTGCCCAATCCGCGTTACGGCGCCAGGCGTGCGCTATCCCTCCCCCTCTACCTGGCGACCAGCGGCACGCCAGGCACGTTTGGCATCTTCATACCCCATGCGATAGAGTCGTTCGTGCCCTTCCCGGTTGTAGGTGATAATGCGCTCTACCTCAATTGCCTGGCGCGGCGCCACAATGATGGGATCGGGCAAATCTTTGTATCCCTCCTCCAGGATATCGGGAATGCCATTGCCATTTTTGTCTTCAAACTCTACCTTTTCCCCCTGCAACCTGCTCATCAACAGCGCATTTGCCGCGCGCAAACGCGCGTTTTCCACCTGCAAGCGCACCAGCTCATTGATGCGGCGAAACATCTTCAAATCTGCCTGAAAAGAGGCCAGCAGCGCCCACTCCAGGGTTGTGCTGGCGGCCGTCAACAAATTGCGCGGCCGTTCTGTGCGCACTTCTTCTCCCTCTTCCCACGGCGTCATCAGCACCACGACTATTTCCTCAGCGCCCGCGTCTATTGCCGGTCCCAGTGGGGTGTTTGCCACGGTGGCGCCGTCCCAATACAGGTTGCCGTGCAGTTGCGTGGCCGGATAGACAATAGGAATGGAACAACTGGCGATGATGTGGTCTAGTTCCAGCCGTTCCTGCCTCATGCGGCTGGGGTAAACGTCTGGGCTGTTGCCAAAGATGTGCAAGTGACCTGAGGTAACCTCAGTGGCAGTCACACGCAAATGCACGGCCGCTTCGTCCGAGTTGATGCGATCAAAGTTAATCCACCCTTCTCGTCGCAGCGTGTCGCGCAAGGGTGCTGTATCTAGTAAGAAACTGCCGGTGATGGGGTTCAAATTAGGGCGCTGCACGTCGCTGGTGCGTAAACGCTGCCACAACGCCCACAAGGAGTAAGCATTGTGCCCGGACGCCAGCGCCGCGCCATTCACGGCGCCGATGGATGTGCCCACCACTACGTTGGCAAACCACTCATGTTCTTCCAAAAAACGCAAGACGCCGACGTGATAAGCGCCACGCCCCCCGCCACCGGATAAAACCAAAGCCCGTTTACGTTCTTGAGTTGGCATATTTTCCCCCTTGGGAATGACCGCCGACGGCCAATCGCTGACCACCGTCTGTAAGTGTAGCCCGGTGATTACCAAACCTGGCTGGCAGGCGCAGCAGGTTTGGTAACCACTGGGCGTTCTGTGGCTCCTTCGTGCCCTTCTGGTCATTGCTGGACAAACGGCCGATTGCGCCCAAATGCGGGCGCCCGTTTTCCGTTTTCGACGCCGTCTGGCTGGCACAAAGGCAACAAAATGTGGAACTCGCTGCCCGGCAACCGTTTTTCATCCTCACCGGGGGATTCGACCCAGATACGGCCGTTGTGCGCTTCAATTACCCCTCTGGCAATTGGCAACCCCAGCCCTGGCCCCGCACCCTTAAACTTGGTGCTGCTTGTTGAGTGAAGCTGCGGGTTGCCAATGCGGAAAAACTTCTCAAAAATCAGCTCATGATACTTGGGGTCAATGCCAATGCCGGTGTCGGCTACCACCAGCTCCACATATTCCACATCGCCTAATCTTGTGGGAACCAGCCGGGCGCTCACCGTGATCGTGCCATAATCTGGCGTATATTTCACGGCATTGCCAATGATATTTGTCAGGCTCTGCACCATGCGCTTAAAATCGGCGTGAATCGGTGGAATATCGGCCAACCCTTCAGTCTTCACGGTCAGTCGCCGTTCGGCTAAAGCGGCGCGCAATGGGTCTATGGCCAGCCGCACCAGCGTCTCCAGAGAAGTCTCCATAAAGTTAAGCTGCATTCCATCCACATCGAGCTGGCTGGCGTCTAGCATGGCAGAAATCAGCCGTTCTAACTGCGAGGAAGCGCGGTTAATGTGCCCCACAATCTCGCGCGTTTGCTCTTGCGAAAGGATATTTTCCGCATTCATGGCCGCCAGAATGTCGGCATACCCTTTTACCTGCGTCAAGGGCGTGCGCAGCTCATGCGACGCAATGGTAATAAAATCCGACTTTACGCGGTCCATCACCTCCAGCCGCTCGTTCTGACTCATCAAGTCAATGTTTAACTGCTTAATCTTCTCATTGCGCTCTTCCATCTCGCTGTACAGACGCGCGTTTTGCAGGGCAATGACCGCCTGATCGGCCATAGTTTGCAGCAAATCCAGCTCATCTCGTTGATAAGGCAGACCAGACTGCTTAGGCCCCATGGCGATTAATCCATCCAGCGTGCTGCCGTCGGTAATGGGCACGTATACATCCATCGCCATCTTTTTTAGCCAGGCACGTTCATGCGGTGGCAGGCTGGCGTATCGCCGGTCAAAGTCTAGCTCATACTGCAACAGCGGCTGGTGTTGGGCAAAGGCGCGCATAAATGGGCTGTTCGATGCAAACGTTACTGGCTCACGCGGTACGGAACCGATAGCTGGAATTACCTCTATCTGGTAACCATCTTCACTGTGGCTGATGAGCAAGAGCGCGCCATATTTTGTTTCCAGCAGTTCGCTGGCGGCGCCAAGAATAACGATTGCTAACTGATTGACGTCGAGGATGCGCGAGGTGGCCTGGCTATAATTGCGCAGCACTTTGGTGGTATCAAAGCTGCCACCAAGCAGATAACGATTTGCTATGTGTTGCAACCCATTCCGCAATGGTTGGTATAAAAGCAGGCTGATAAACAGCGCCGTAGACATCACCACAGTGGTAACTACCTCACTCCAATTTTGCCAGTTGCTTATTTGCCACACCGCCAACAAAACAAATAGAACTGGCAGCGCTGAAAGCAGGGTTACCCCAATGAGCACCAGCATTTTTTGCACACGGGTGCGCACGTCAAAGATGCGGTAAGAAGAAACGGCGTACGTGAGCGCCACAATGCCAATCAGACGGCTAACGTGCCCCGCCAGCACTGCCTCAGGCCATTGAAAAAAAAGAAGCATCTCGCCCAAAAATGTGATGAGCAAGGCTATTGACCAAAAGAGGAGCCGGTTGGCGTGCCAGGGAAACTGTGCCGTGCGATAGTCGTTCCAGGTTTTGAAAAATATGAAGCTGGAGATCAAGAACCAGATAGCAAAATCAACCAAGCCCCGGTAGCTGGCCTGGAGGTTCAGCAGGGGAATGAAGGTGCTGCCCGGTAAGAAGAAGTCTGCTGCTACTGTCAGCAGAATGGCAATAACGCCAATGAGAAACCAGAGACGCTGCCGGGGCCAGTTTACGTATACGGCCGTTGTCAGGCCAAGAAACAGCGTTCCCACCAGCAGCGCTTTTAGCGCCACACCGTGCGGCAGCAGCCACTGCTGGCCAAATAAGAGGAGGAGCTGCCAGATGATCGAAGCGCCCAGAAATGCCAGGAACCAGCGCATTTGCATCTCTTCCTGACTGCGGCGCGCGAAGACAATCAGCAGTAGCAAGGTGTAAACGACTACTGCAACCAGAGAGAGGTTAGCGGGGGTGCTGGTAAGTGTCATAGCCTGTATGTCGCGCTGCTATTGTATCTTTGGCCAGGAGGAGGAGCAATGCACACAGAAATAAGGTGACTTAGAGACCGGCTTGGGCGACCCCGTATAGCTACATTGGCTGTAAGCAAAAAGCGCGGCATAGGCCACGCTTTTGTGACGGACAGGGTGGGATTCGAACCCACGGTACGGACAAGCCGTACACAGCATTTCCAATGCTGCACCTTCAGCCTCTCGGTCACCTGTCCTGGATAGCGAGGCAATTATAACAATGGCGGGCAGGGATGCAAAATCGGCCGTTTTGCGTCCGCAATTCTCAACTTGGGCATGATTCATCCTCTTCGCTGCCGCATGGCGCTTACGCCAATAAGCAGGAGCGCCAACAGCGAAACAGCGCCACCCCAAAGGAAAATGGTGGGCACAAATCGCCAGATAATTTCGCTTTCGCCCGCGGGAATGCAGACAGCGCGCACGGCTGTGTATGCCGTATACCAGCTTTCGCGCGCGCCATTGATGGTCACCTGCCAGCCAGGGTATGCCGTCTCGGCCAGAATGAGTAACGCGGGAGCGCTGCTTTGGGCGCGAATGCGCCAGTAGCCAGGAGCCTTCTCCAGCAATTCGGCTGTGCCGGAGACGCTGCCGGCAAGCGAGCAGGCCGGCGGCTGCGCCAGAATGGCTGTTGTCGTGGGGTCAAAATCAGGTTGGTGGATGCGCGCCGTCGCCGCCTGCGGATCAGCAATGATTTCGGCCTGCCCCACCAGCCGCGCCGGTGGCAGTGTGCGTCCACGTTGATAAATCCAGGTATTGCCCTGTTTTGCCAGCAACGTCAACGGCCGTTCTCCTTGCGTATACTGCTCCAGCGGCACGGGGGCAACCACCAGCGCCGCGCCTAGCACGTCATAGGCAGAAGAGCGTGGGTCTGGCACGGAGCTAGCCAGGGCAATGGTGTCTGCCGGCTCCAAAGAGGCATAACCAAACATGCTGTAGATTTGCAGCGTCAGGGAAAAGCTCTGGCTAAATTCAGGCACACCCCAGGGCAGCACCTTGAGCGGTTCTTCACCGACCACTGCTTTCACGTCAAACCAGATGGCGTCGGGTACGGCCGTTTCTAAACGCACCATTTTGAAAGCAAACAGCCACATATCGGTTACCGCCAACAGCAGCAACGCCCCACCCCAACTCTGCCGCCTCTGGGGCTGTTCACTCATCAGGTAGGCCCAAATCAGCGTCCCGCCCACACCCCAGACAAAAAGCGCCACGCCATAGCCGCCCACTTGCTGCCACAAACGGCCGCTTGTCTCCGTGGGGTGAATGGTTATAAACAGCGCCCCTGTGACCGCCAGCGCCAGGAATAAGGCAACGCCAACAGCCGTAAGCGACCAGCGCCAATAGCCTGCCAGCTGCGCCTTTCGCTCCGCCAGCGGTAGCTCTTGCCAGCGCGACAGTGCGTGCGCCAACAGCGCCGTAGCCGCCACAAGAAAGAGAAAGGCGGCGCGAGCCGGTGCGCGCACCAGGCGAAAGGGAGGCAGCCAGTCAAAGGCAAAGCGATAGAGCACGCCATAGCGACCCAGCGCCAGACTCAGGCCAAGCAGCATCAGCAACACGTAAAACCAGGTTAATTTATCTGCGCGGCGCAGCGCCAGCAGCAGCGCCAGCAGCGCCAACACCCCCGCGTAGTAGGTTAGCTCCTCAAACGTGGGCACGCTCCAGTAGCCGACACGAGTTGGCTCGCCAAAGAAGTGTGGCAGCAGCAGCGTGATCAGGTGTGCCGGCGGCAAGGAATAATCGGTGGCAAATTCATAGTCGGCGGTGCTGACCCGGTTGGTAGCGGCGCTAAACTGCGCAAAGGGCACAAGCTGCACAGCAGCCAGCGCCAACCCCAGCAGCAGCATGATGGCCGCCTGCCGCACCACAACTACCCGGCGCCCCGGCTGCGTCAGCCACAAATAGAGCGCCAGCGCCCCCCACAGCAGACCAATGTATAAGAAAGAGGGCAGGTGCCCGGCTAAAATAGCAAGTCCAAATGGCAGCGCCGCGACAACGGCCGTTTCCCATCTCCCCTGCCGCACTGCCCAGGCCAACCCCAGCAAAATCCAGGGCGTCCAGCTATCAATGGCATAAACGGCGCTATGCCCGGCCCACAGCCGTCCCGCCAGCAAGCCGCTGAAGGCAAAGGCCACGCCGGCCAGCAACGCGGGCAGCCGTCTTGCCCCCAGGTAGCGCGTGAAGGCAGCCATGCCCACACCGGCAAGGGCCACGTGAAATGCCATGTACCAACTAACGCCCACATTGGCAGGCAAAATAAACATCAGCCAGGCGGGGGGATAGAAAGCGCTCTGCTGTGGGTCGGCCATCAGCGGGTTGCCATTAAAGCGGTATGGGTCCCAAAATGGCAGCGTGCCCTGGCGCAGGGCATCGTGAACGGCCTGATAAAGGGGCAGGTAAGCGCCTCGCATGTCGTACCCGCCCAACACCTGGCCAGCCGGCGGAAAGAGGGTGCGATTGAAAAAGAGCAGGGAGAGGAGGAGGAAAACGGCCGTGTTCTGCACCCACTCACGTCGCCAGAATCGAGACATAGGCTCAGCGCTCCAGGTGTCGCTTCATAAAAATGGCAATTTCGTCTCTCCCTTCTAAATTCTCTGGGTCGTAGTAAGAGACATCCACCCCCTCAATGGCAAAGCCCAGGGCACGGTAGAAACGAATGGCAGGCACATTGGTGTTTTGCGTTTCTACCAGCACCAGGCGCGCCCCGGCTTCGTAGGCCTGTGCACAAACGAACTCCATTAGCTGGCGGCCAATACCCTGCCGCCGGTACGCCTCGCTGACGTGAAACTCCCATAGCCAGAAGGTGCGATTCCAGGCGTGCATTTCTGCCAGGGCAACGGCCGTTAACTGTTCCCCCACGTAAGCACCAAAGGCGTATTTGCCGCGCAGCAGGTCACGGTAAATGGCCATCATCTCGGCGTCGGTAGTGAACTGGCGGGTATAGGGCTGCGCCAGCGGTTCCAGGTGCAAGGAAAGGGAAAAGTGCGTAGGCGTCTCGTAGCGTTCCACCACGTACTTTTCATTTGAGGTGTAGCCTGTCATCAGGCGCGTTACCGCCAGCAGATCAGGGAGTTTTAACGGCCGTATATCAGGCATAAGAAAGTGGAGAGCGGGTGATGAGGAGTGGTTAGTCAATTGCCATAGAGCGCTCGAACTGGCGCTGCCCAATCCAGGCCAGGCCGATACTCATCACATACAGCACCAGCAGCGGCGTCATTGTCAACAACATCGTCACCGGATCAATCGAAGGCGTAATCACCGCCGCCAGCACGGCAATCCCCACGACGGCCACACGCCACTGTTCACGCAGCGTTTTTGCCGTCACCAGCCCCACGCGTGCCACAAAGTAAACGATCACCGGCATCTCAAAGCTTAGCCCCACCCAAAAAAGCATACTGATAATAAAGTTCATGTACTCTTGCCCTTGCCAGTCAGCGCGAAACACCTCTGGCAAAAAGTTGGCCAAAAAGAAAATGGCCGCCGGCGCCAGCACAAACCAGGAAAAGGCAATGCCCAGGCCAAAAAGGAGCAACGCGCTGGGCACAAACACATAGATATACCGCTTCTCGCGCCGCGTCAGGCCGGGAGCAATAAACAGCCAGAACTGCACCAGCACAAATGGCATCGAAATAACCGCCCCAGAGAGCAGCGCCACCTTAAAGAAGGTTTCGATGCCTTCCGTGGGGCGAATGGTCTGAAGCTGAGCGCCATTGGCGCTCCTGGCGTAAGGGGTGAGCAAGAAATTGAGCAGCGGTTCAGCAAAGGCGAAGCTGATGATGGTGGCCAACAGCAAAATGGCCGCTACCCACGTCAGGCGGCGGCGCAAATCATTCAGATGTTCGAGCAGGGACATCTCTGTGCCATTTGCTCCATCTGCTTCTTCTGGCTGGCTGTTACGGGCAGTGGCAGGCTTCATTCTGGATCATCTGCAATGAGGCGCGGGGAAGGAATAGCCGATGACGGCGCGGGAGGTCTGACGGCACGGACGGGATGACCATCTTCGCCGCTCATCAGGTCATCGGGCATGATGCGGCGCACGCTTTCGCGGGGATTGTTAACGGCCGCTTGTACAGGCTCCAGGCTGCCCAACGTGGTTGCACGTATCTCTTGCTTTAGCTCAGCAAGCTGTTGCTTTAGCTGGCGCACTTCATCAACCGTGCTGCGCAGGTCGCCGCCGGCATCAGCGGCGTCTAGCTCAGCGTTTAGCTGGCGCGTAAAGTCACGCGAGATGCGCTGTAACTTGACCACCATCACCCCCAGCCAGCGCGCCGTTTGGCGAATGCGCTGGGGCCCCATGACGATGCCCGCTATCAGCAAAATGAAAATGAGTTCAGGCAAGCCAATGCCAAAAATACTATCCATCTCGTCACAAAGTATGACCGCTCAACTGCGTTTATTTGATCTCTTTGATGTCTGGGCGCTCTTCGTTCTCTTCTTTTTGCGCGTCGCGCACGCCTTCACGAAAGGCGCGCACGCCCTTGCCCAGTTCGCTACCCAGCTTGCTAATGCGCCCAACCCCAAAGATGAGCAACACCACAACCAAAATGATTAATAACTCTGGCGTTCCAATCGTACCCATGTTTCACCTCTTTTGTCACAATTAGCTGGTCCCAGCCTGTATCTGTGGCATATCCGCCCAAAAAATTTGTGGCGCGCCCCGCTCGTGGAGAACTCCTTTGTAAATCGAACTTCCAGTTCGATACGCGGTTTGGAAAACCGCGCTACGCTTTTCATTTGTGGTGGCGGCAGCCACCGATGAAGTTTTTCTTGAAAAGGGAACGCCAGCCGCTCACTGGCGTTGCCACCTGGAGGGCAGCGCTCCCTTTGCGCATCTTTTTTTCTATTGTACTTCAGTAGCTTGTGGTGCGCACAGGACGTTTATTTCTTCATAACCCAGGAACCAGTCGGCCAGGGTTTGGTAGCGATCACGGGAGTGGTCTATATGGCCGATTTCCACACCATGCACGGCCGTACTGATCGCATAACTGTTGGCTTGTTGGTATAGCGTCAGGGCTGGCAAGGCCGCATCAAAATAGCGCAAGAAGTTATCGTAGTAAGGCTGTCGCTCGGCCTGGGGCCAGGTCTGACGCGCCTTTTCCAGCTCCTCGCTGGCGCGACGGTTGTTCCAGGCGGCGTAATTTTGGCCATGCACAATGGCCTCTTGGCTCCAAAAATCATACAGGTCAGGGTCGGTGGTTGGGCGCACTTCTAGCAGTGCCAGGTCAAATTCACGCGCGCCAAGTGCGGCGCGCAGCTCTGTCAGGGTGTCAACCGGTTGCAGCAATAGCTCTACGCCAATGGCCGCCCATTGCGCCTGCATGGCGGCAGCCAGGGCGCGGTGTGTGGGGGTTTGCAGGAAGAGCAGGCGCAAAGCCAGCTGCTCCTCCTCTTTTTGGCGTGTAGTCTGGCCTGCTGGCACGGTCCAACCGGCGGCATCAAGCAGGGCAACGGCCGTTTCTGGGGAAAACGCATAGTGGGTCAGCAGCGCCGGGTTGTATGCCCAGGAGGTAGGCAAATAGGGACCCTCTAGCGGCACACCCTGCCCATTCAGCACCTCGTCCACCAGACGTTGGCGGTCCAGGCCATAAGCCAACGCCTGGCGCACATCAAAGCGGCGCAGCGCCTCCGCACCGCTCTGGCTCAGGTTAAAGAGCAATTGTGCATAGCGGAGGGCGCTGGCGCTGAAAATGCGCGCCTGGGGCAGCGCCGCCACCTGCGGCAGCATGACAGGCGAGACGGAGTTGATAGCGTGAATGTCGCCTGCGGCAAAGGCTGCCAATAAGGTGGCTTCATCGGCAAAGAAGCGAATTTCCAGCGCGTCCAGGTGGGTTTGCTGCCAATAACGCGGGTTGGGTAGCAGGCGCAAACGGCCGCTGCGCGCCGGTTCCTGATCTGGAGCAACAACAAAAGGACCGGTGCCCACAGGCGAAAGATTAAAGGGATGCGCAGGCAGGGAAACGGCCGTTACCCCTTGCAGCAGATGCGCAGGCAGCAGACCAATGGTCAAGGCTTCTAGAAAAGGGGCATAAGGGGCAGATAGCTGAAACTGGATCGCGCGCTCATTAACGGCCGCAACCGTCACCGTTTGCCAGAGCGCGGCCAAAGCTGCCGGGCCAGTAAAGCCTTCTTGCTGCATCAACCCATACGTAAAGAGGGCGTCTTGCACCGTCACGGGCTGCCCATCTTGCCAGCTTACGTCGCTGCGCAACGTCACGGTCAGGGTACGGCCGTCTTCTGCTACCGTCCAAGACTCCGCCAGAGCTGGAACCAGTCGTCCCGCCTCGTCGCGCCGCGCCAGCCCATCAAAAATCAGGCTGACCAGCTCTCGGTCTACCGGATTTTCTTCGCTCAGCAAAGGGTTCAGGTAACGCGGGGCACCCACCATCCCTTCGATAACCGTGCCCCCCTCAACAGGCCGCGTTTGCGCGCAATAGCTGACCGCATCTACCTGCACCTGATAGGAAAGCAGCGCCAGCACAAAAATGAAGGCGCACAGCGCCAGCAGAAACTGCCAGCGAAGTTGAACTTTCATGGGAAAGAGGGATAGCCGGTCAACCTCTCAACTGATCGGCCGACCGACTAATGGTTAACTATCCCAGAGCCAAAAAGGCAAGAATGGTAACCGTGAAGAAGGCAATAGAGGTAGCAATGGTCAATTTGTGCAGGGTTGCCTCTACACCGCGCCGCGTGCGCACGCCTCCGCTCAGGTCCGTGCCACCCCCCAAGAAACCACCCAGGTCAGAGCCTTTTACCTGGAGCAGCACCAGTACGATCATGGCAATGCCCAGGATAATTTCGATAACGCTCAGGTAAGGAGCTAATGGTGCAAAATCCATCTTTCTAAATTCCTCACTACTAAAATTTGGTCATACTGCAAGCCAGGGGCGCATTATAGCAAGGCGCTGGCAAGCCGTCGAATCCAGAAGCGGCATGGCAGCCATTCTGGCATGGCTCATGACGCCCTGGCGAGATGCTTTACAATTTTTTCGCCCGCCAACGACAGACCGCCGACCGCGACACTGGAGAGGTATAGTGGTCGGCGGTCTAATTTGTAAAGATGCTTTGAACCATGCTCAATGCTCAATTTAACGCATTGATTTCAAAAACTGGTAGGATTTTTGCCCTGAACCGCTTTGTAATTAGCTTTAATCAGCGCCATGTCTGCTTCCAGATCGCCGGTAGGCCAGACTGGCGCGCATAAGCCTACAACCTTACGCTTATAGTCTGCAACCACCGGCAAAATGGGCACGCCCGCGCCCAGGGCAATGTAGTAGAAACCCGTTTTCCAACGCTGCACTTTGCTGCGCGTGCCTTCAGGAGAGATGGCCAGCAGCAGCTTGTCCCGCTTCTGATACACGTCTACAATCTGTTCTACCAGTCCGTGAGGTGACCTGCGGTCTACTGGGATACCTCCCAAGCGGGTGAGCAACGGTCGTAACGGGCCATTGACAAACGTATGTTTACCCAGCCACGACATCTGGATGCCAAGCGAGAACATGATAATCAGCGTCAAGAAAAAGTCCCAGTTAGAGGTATGCGGTGCACCAATCAAAACCATTTTGGCTTGATTGGGAAACTTCCCTTCGTAACGCCAGCCCAGGGTGTGAAATAGCCAAGCGGCAAAACGCTTGAGCCATTTACCCTGACGCTGCGGTACGGCCGTCCCAATCTTAGGTATGGTCATGAACAATCCTTTGGCCGCAAAGTGTGGATTTACAGCCCGTAATTTTGCGGAATTTTACCCCGTACACCCCGGTAATGTGCCTGAATTTGCGGCAAATCCTCATCCAGGTTGCCGCTGGGGTAAAATACTGGCGCGAACTCAATAAGTTTACGGCCGTAATCAAACTTCACCGGCACAATTGGCACACCAGCGCCTACGGCAATGTGATAAAATCCATGCTTCCACTCGTTAACCCGCCGGCGCGTTCCCTCTGGCAAAATAACCAGATAGAACTGCTGGCGCTGCTTATAGGCATCTACCATTTGCCCAACCAGCCCTTGTGACGTGTGCCGCCGCACCGGCACGCCCCCTAACCAGCGCATAAGGCCCCCAAATGGCCAGCGAAAGAGCGTATGCTTGGCCATAAAAGAGAGACGCAACCCCAGGGCAAACATCCCCAACATGCCGATGACCATATCCCAGCTAGAAGTGTGCGGGGCGATGATGAGTAGTAGCCTGGGCATATCCGGCAGTTCGCCGCGAATGCGCCAACCGAGCAGCGCCAACCCCATCACACCCAACCAATGTGTCAGGCGATTTCCGCGGCGTGGCGTCTGGGGGCCGATTTCCAGTTCTACCACCTGCTCTACGCGCGAAGTAACAGGGTTCAAGACGAAATTTGTCATTACCTTTTCTACCTCCCTTGAAAATGACCGCCGACGGCCGACCGCAAACCGCCATACCTTTCCAGTGTCGCGGTCGGCAGTCGGCTGTCAGCGGTCGGAAAAATTGTAAAGCATCTCTCCAGAGCGTCATGAACCATGTCCATATCTATCAAGCTTCAGTCTTGGCAGTTCTCCTGCTCCTTTACGATTTCAGCTCTAGCCAATTCTGGCCAATGCTGGATTCCACCTTGAGCGGGACATCTAACTTAAAAGCATTGGACATCGTTTCAACCATTAGCGGACGCACCTGATCTAGCTCAGATTCAGGCACTTCTAGTAACAATTCATCGTGTACTTGCAACAACATTTGTGTCCGGTAACGGCCGTCTGCCAGCGCCCGGTGCAGGCGAATCATGGCAATCTTGATAATATCTGCCGCCGTACCCTGGATGGGGTGATTGATCGCCTCGCGCTCGGCGCGCAGCCACGCCTGCCGGTTACTACCGGTCATCTGGCCACGAAAAATGGGGAAATAGCGTCGGCGCCCTAGCAACGTCTCCACGTACCCCTCTTTTCTCGCCTTTTCTTTGGTGGCATCTAGATAGCGCCGGATGCCGGGAAAACGGCCGAAATACTCTTCAATATAATTTTCCGCCTCCGCCAGCGTCAGCTCGGAATCACGCGCCAGGCGATACGCCCCCATGCCATAGATCAGCCCAAAGTTGACCGCTTTGGCAAAACGCCGCTGATTATACGTCACCTGTTCCAGCGGGATGCCATACACAGCAGCGGCCGTTGTGCGGTGAATGTCCTGATCCTGCCGAAACGCCTCCAACAGCGCCTCATCCTGGCTGACATGCGCCAAAATACGCAGCTCCACCTGCGAATAGTCAGCCGAAAGGAAGAGCCAGCCAGGACGAGCCACAAAGCCGCGGCGAATCTGCTGCCCCACCTCACTGCGAATGGGAATGTTTTGCAGGTTCGGGTTGCTGCTGGCCAGCCGCCCGGTGACGGCTCCCGTCTGGTTAAAGCTGGTGTGCAGCCGCCCCGTTTGTGGATTCACCAGCTCTGGCAGTGCATCCACATACGTGCTTTTCAGCTTGCCCAATTCGCGGTATTCCAGAATCAGCGCGATGATGCCGGTGCTATCCCGCTCTTGCAGGCTCTCCAGCACGCCCGCAGCAGTTGAATAATGGCCACTGCTGGTCTTACTCAGCCCTTCGGTAGGCAGGCGCAGCTTTTTGAACAAAATGTCGCTCATCTGCTGCGTCGAGTTGATATTGAAAGGTTCCTTGGCAATGGCGTGAATCTCTTGTTCCAACGCCACCAACCGCGCCGCCAGGTCTTGCGACATCTGGTGAAAGAATTGCTGGTCAATGCCCACACCCGCTTGTTCCATCGCCGAAAGGACGGGAATCAGCGGCATTTCAATGTCCAGCACCTTCTCTAACCCCTTTTCGCGAATTTCGTTGCGCAATGGGGTCAAAAGGCGTAGGGTTATATCGGCATCGGCCGCACCGTAGCGGGCAGCTTCTTCAATAGGCACTTCAGCAAAACTACGCTGATTGGCCCCTTTGCCAATCAACTGGCTGATGTCTGTCATCTCGATGCCCAAACGATGGAAGGCCAGGTCTTTCAGCCCTTTGTGTTTGGTAGCAGGATCGGTTAACCACTCGGCAATCATGGTGTCGAACACAATGGGGCTGACGCGCAGGCCATGCCGGTCAAGAACGGTATAGTCGTATTTGACATTGTGGCCTACTTTGGCAATGGCCGGGTTGCTCAATGGGGCTTGCAGGACAGCGCGCACTTCTTCCCAACTTAGCTGATCGGGAGCACGCTGTACGGCGCCGGCAAAAAGGGAAAGCTGGCCGCTGCTGCTCTGCGCCGGGTTGGTCAGATGATTAATGGGAATGTAGTAGGCATCGGGTGGCTGCACCGCCAGGCAAAGGCCAACAATTTCCGCCGACATGGTGTCCAAGCTGGTCGTTTCTGTGTCGAAGCTGATCAGGCTGGCCTGGTTGAGGCGCGTGGCCAGTTCGGTTAGCTGTTGCGGCGTGCGAATGATGTGGGGCCGGGTTGGCTGGTGACCAGGAGGGTGGGCAACGACAACGGCCGTTTCCCCTTGCGGCACTTTCTCCGTTAACAAATTGGTCAGGGTACGAAACTCAAGCTGCTGAAAGAGATCGAGCACCGGGCGCACGGAAAAATCTTGCGTCACGCAGGCATTCAGGTCCAGCGTAATGGGGGCATCGGTAATGATACGCGCCAGCTTTTGGCTGAGGTAAGCGCTTTCGCGCCCGTCTGCCAGCTTTTTGGCTAATGCACCTTTGATGCGATTCAAATTGGCGTAGATGCCATCCAGGGTGCCGAATTCCTGCAACAGCTTGACGGCCGTTTTCTCGCCAATGCCACGCACACCGGGGATATTATCGCTGCTGTCCCCTACCAGCGCCTTGTAATCCACAATCTGGTCTGGTCGCACCCCGAGCTTCTCTTGAACGGCCGTTGTGTCATACAGCTCTACCAACTGCCCACTGCGCGCCGGCAGTTCCACGCGCGTATTCTCGTCTACCAGTTGCAACAAGTCCCGGTCACCGGTAATGATGTGCACCGGCACCCCCAGCCCTTTAGCCTGCTGCGCCACCGTGCCCAGCACATCATCCGCCTCATATCCTTCCAGCGCCAAAATCGGGATATTCAGCGCGCCAATCACCTGCTTAATCCGCTCGATTTGCAGGTGCAGTTCATCCGGCATCTTCGCGCGCGTGCCTTTATATTCAGCAAAAAGCGCATCGCGGAAAGTGGCGCCCACATCAAAACTCACGGCCAGATAAGCAGGTGGGTCCGCAGACAGGATCAGGTCTAGCAACATGCGCGTAAAGCCGTAGGTAGCATTTGTGGGCTCGCCCGCTTTTGTGGCAAAGGATTCCAGCGGCAGGGCAAAGAACATGCGGTAGGCCAGCGCGTGGCCATCAATGAGGACTAATTTTTGTGTGGTCATGGGGCAATTATACCGCAGCACCCCCAGACAAACCTGGCTGGGTTTCTTCCTCTATTTTGCCTCCCTTGAAAATGACGGCCGACGGCCGTCGGCCGTCTGTAGCGCAGTTTTCCCAACCGCGTGTCGAACTGAAAGTTCGATTTACGAAGGAGAGTTCACCGGCTGCACCGACCACCATGAATGAAAATGGAACGCAAGGTGCCGAGCCTGCGTGCACCAGGTTTGGCAACCTGGGCTATATGCACAACCGTCCGCGGACGGCCGTTCACGGGCGGCTGTCTGCGGTCACTTACGAAGGAATTGGCAACGTGAATTAAAACGTGAGAAGAGAAGGCCAACTTTTGCCAGAGGTTGGCCTTTTCTTTTGTTACAATTGGCACATGATCAATGAGAAGCATGTCCCATTAATTGTTGGCTTTGTTTCTGACCTGATGTTCCAGACGCGCATCGCGCATACGGTACAGGAAATCGGCTTTCACGCCCAGTGGGTGGAAAATGCTGAAGAGATTGGCAGTATAGACCCGACCGCTCCGCAAGAGACCCCTGGCGAAATGCTACACGGCCGTGAAGGAAAACTGTTCGAGCAGATCACGGCCTGGCAACCGTCGCTATTGCTGTTCGACTTGAATAGCCGCGCCATTCCCTGGCACATCTGGATTCCCATTCTCAAATCGTCGCCGGCCACGCGCCGCATTCCCATCCTCTGCTTTGGCCCGCACGAGGATGTGGCGATGATGAACGAGGCAAAGCGCATCGGTGCAGACGCCGTGTTGGCGCGCTCTCGCTTTACCAGCGACATGGCGCAATTGCTGCAGCGCTACGCGCGCGTCCCTGATTACGACGGCGTGCAGCGCGCGTGCAGTACGCCCCTCAGTGAACTGGGCCGGCGTGGGATCGAGATGTTCAATGCGGGAGAGTATTACAAGTGCCACGACGATCTGGAAGCGGCCTGGGTCGCAGACCAGGGTCCTGGCCGCGATCTGTATCGCGGCATTTTGCAGGTAGCGATTGCCCTGTACCAGGTGCAACGCGGCAACTATCGCGGCGCCGTGAAGATGCTGCTGCGCGTGCGGCAATGGCTAGACCCGCTGCCAGACGTATGCCGTGGGGTACAGGTGGCGCGCCTGCGTGAGAATGCGCAGCATATCTATGCGCAAGTGCAGGCACTGGGCAGCGAAAATCTAGCCCAATTTGATTGGTCTATTGTGGAACCGGTCGTCTGGGAGGAGGGAAACAGCGGGGGGTGAACTTCCCTGGCTACTCGTTGATCTCTAGTTGCAATGGCTCGCCCATGATGGTGGCGGGCTGACGCCGGAGGACGTCCCACAGGGCAACCAGGGTAGCAGCCGTTTCGCGCAGCTCGTACCATTCGGCGCCGCGATACGGCCGTAAATCAGCCCCTACCCCCACCACACGCATGCCCAGGTTGGCGCAGGTGAAAAGCGCGCGCGGCAAATGAAAGACCTGCGTCACCAACACGGCCGTTTCCACACCAAAGATGTGGCGCGCGCGGTAACAGGTATCATACGTGCGCAAACCGGCATAATCAGGTTGGATCGCTTCTGGCGGCACACCGCGGCCAATGGCATACGCCGTCATCGCCTGCGGCTCATTATAATGGGACTCGCGATTGTCGCCGCTGACGATCAGCTTGCTCACCACACCCTGCTCGTAAAGCTGCACGGCCGTTTCCATGCGATCTCGCAACACTGGACTGAGACGGCCGTTGGCATAAACGGCCGCGCCAAACACAATGGCCACCGGCTTTCGCGGGACATTTTCCACAGCAAACATCTCTCCTGCATACGCCAGCTTAACTCCCCAGCGCCACAACCAGGGCAACAGCGCCAGCGCCAGTAAGAATAGCAGCACGCGGCCACACCCCTGGCGCTTACTGCGTCCAGCCACAGGCTTGGGATTCTGCGTTTCACTCATCAACAGATTCTCCTATTACGCCCTGCTTTATACAGCAACACGGCGCAGTTTTTCAAGCCTGGTCAGCAGACTCTCAGCATGAATAGCATCAATTTGCCCAGCTTTTCTAAGAAAAATGGACAATATATTGACAATATGTGAACGATCAGTTTAGAATAGGAGGCGTTGTTCAATATGCTGGTCAGTTGCCCGCCAGCACCTGATACGAAACCCGACTAACACGCTTACAAACTCAATTTTAGGAACCCTTATGAAAACCGCCATCATTTGGGGTGCGCATGGCGGCATTGGTCGCGCCCTGTGTACCCTACTAAAGCAAGAAGATTGGTACGTCGTTGCCATCAGCCGTCATGCCGATGTGTTAGAAGCGGCTGTTGACCTTTCGCTGCAAGCAGACGTCAACAGTGAATATGACGTGCAGCGCGCCATTCAAGCAGCCAGCTTCGAGATTGACGCGGCGCAGTTGTGGATTTATGCCGTCGGTGATATTACGGCCGTTCCTGTGCAGCGTATGTCCCTGGGCGAATGGCAGCGTATTTTGCACGCAAACCTGACCGGCGCCTTTCTCACCACGCATCACAGCTTACCCTTGTTGGCAAGCGACGCCCACCTCTTCTACCTGGGCGCCGTCAGTGAGCGACTGCGCCTGCCAGGGCTGTCTGCCTACGTAGCTGCTAAAGCAGGCCTGGAGGCGTTTGCCGAGGCACTGCGCAAAGAAGAACGCCGGCGCAAGGTAACCGTGGTGCGCCCCGGAGCCGTAGCCACACCGCTGTGGCACAAAGTACCCATGGCGCTGCCCAAAAATGCAGCAACAGCAGAAAAAGTTGCCACACTCATCCTAAAGGCCTATCATAGTGGGCAGAGTGGCCATTTGGATATAACCGCACATTGACCTGAAGCATACCCATGAACAGACCGATCGAAATCCTCGAAACCTTTTACCAGCGCATGATGCCCCTTTTTACGCCACAAGCTGAGCGCCTGTTGGAAACCATCAACCGCGAAACCTTTCGCGAAGTGGCATTCCGCTACACCTTTTCTGTCGAGGCCATGACCAAAATCAGCCACATCATTGAGGACGCGGCGCTGAGCAGTTATCGCCAGACAGATTTTCACGCTTCTTTCCAATATCTTTCGCGCCTGGTGCCCCAGAAGGACAGATACGTTCGCCTGGCAAGCGCCAGCAAAAAGCTGTGGCTGTACGGCGCACCTGACCTGGTAGACAACACATCGTTAAATGCGCTGCTCACATCGCCACAGGTAGTGCACGTGGATACCAGTGGCACACCGTTGGTCAACTATTGGTACGTGGTGGCCTATGGGGATGATGTAAGTATGACTTTGCTGGCACAAGAAATTCCCGCGCTCAGCGGCTCAGAACGCTATTATGAGGGCTTTTACACCTTCGATGTGAACAGTGCCTATCAGGTAATTGCTATTTTGCACCGCATTTACCCAGACCTTGTGCCAGAACCCATAGTGCCGGAGTTTAGGATAAGGTAACAGGATGCCTGTTTTTGACTTTTGCTTTCAGATTAATGCGCCGCTCACGGCCGTTTCCGGCTTTCACCACGATACGCGCATTCTCAAAAAGCTGACGCCGCCGCCCATTTTTGTGCAAATTCACCGCTTTGAACCGCTGGCAGAGGGGTCAGAAGCGGAATT
Organism: uncultured Anaerolineae bacterium; assembly: GCA_937943625.1. Classification (GTDB taxonomy): domain Bacteria; phylum Chloroflexota; class Anaerolineae; order Promineifilales; family Promineifilaceae; genus JACSRF01. The sequence goes on from CALEAD010000079.1 coordinate 55,495, forward strand.
TACGCTCTGGTTTGGGCCGCTGCCGGTGCGCTGGCTGGCGATTCACAGCAACGTCAGCCAGGCCGGTTTTACAGATACGCAGGCAAAAGGGCCTTTGCACCGCTGGGTGCACACGCATCGCTTTGCGGCCGTTTCCGCAAACGTCACCCAGGTGCACGAACACATTGAGTATGAGCACGACAGCGGCTGGCGTGGCCTCTTCAGCCGCCTGCTTTTTGCCCGCCCTGGATTGTACTTCCTCTTCACGGCGCGCAAATTCCTTACTCGCTGGCACGTGGCGCGCGCCCTGCACAGTGTTCAATCCGCAACCTGAAATCGGTGGCGGTCAGCCGTCGGCGGTTAGCCGTCATTTACGGAGGAGTTTTCCCATCATGGCGCACACCATTATCATTGGCGCCGGCATCGGCGGGCTAACGGCCGCCGCATTGCTGCTAAAGGCTGGCCATCAGGTTATTGTGTTAGAAGCGCACGTCTACCCTGGCGGCTGCGCCGGCACCTTCTATCATAAAAAGTTCCGCTTCGACGCGGGCGCGACGCTGGCGGGCGGCTTTTCCGCCAACGGCCCGCACGCGCGCCTGGCCGAAATTCTAGAGCTGAGCTGGCCCATCCGCCCAGCCGACCCGGCCTGGGTGGTGCATCTACCCGACGGCCGTACCGTGACGCAGTGGGCCGACGCCGCGCAATGGCAGGCGGAACGGGTGGCCGCCTTCCCCACTGCCGAACCCTTCTGGCACACGCAAGAGATGCTGGCAGATGTGAGTTGGGATATTGCTTCGCGGCCGTTTCCCTGGCCCCCCACCTCGGCGCAAGATGTGTGGACGCTGGCACAAAGTTTGCGTCCACGCACGCTGCGCACGCTGCCCTACCTGCTGCGCACTATCGGCAGTCTGGCGCCCCAGGATGACCCGATGTTCCGCGCCTTTCTGGACGGGCAACTGCTCATCTCGGCGCAAACAACGGCCGAACATGCCAGCGCGCTGTATGGCAGCGCCGCCCTGGATTTGCCGCGGCGCGGCGTCAACCACGTGCAGGGCGGCATTGGCGCCCTGGCAGACACGCTGGTGAGCTGGATTCGCGCCCATGGCGGGGAAGTGCTTTTCCGCCAGGAGGTGACACACATCGAGGTGAAAGCAGGGCGGGCAACGGCCGTTGTCACCAAAAAAGGGCTGCGCCTGGCTGCTGATCACGTGCTGGCCAACCTGACCCCCTGGGCGCTACGCGCGCTGTTGAGCGAACAGGCTCCTGCCAGTTTGCGGCGCGAGGTGGCGCAGCGCCCGGCAACCTGGGGCGCCTTCACGCTCTACCTGGGGCTAGACGCCAGCTGGCTGCCCGCAGGCATGCCCAGCCATCAGCAAATTATCCTTGACCCCACACGGCCGTTGGGCGAGGGCAACTCCGTCTTCATCTCCATGTCCGACGCGCACGATAAAAGCCGCGCACCGGCCGGAATGCGCACTGCCACACTCTCGACGCATACGGCAGTTGCCCCCTGGTGGCAGCTACGCCAGGGGCATGACAAAGAGGCCTACGAAGCGCGCCGCGCCGACTACAGCGAACGGTTGCTGCGCGCCGCGGAGCAGGCCATTCCCGGCATTCGCCAGGCAGCGCAGCTCATTTTGCCCGGCACCCCCGTCACTTTTGCGTTTTACACGCGCCGTCCCGGCGGCATGGTGGGCGGCTTTCCCCAAACCTCTATTTTTAACGCGCGCGGCCCACAAACAGGCATCGCCAATTTATGGCTCGTGGGCGACTCGATTTTCCCTGGCCAGTCTACGGCAGGGGTAACGCTAGGGGGGATGCGGGTAGCAACGGCCGTTTTGCAGCAGCGTGAATGGCAACGGTCGTTTGCCCTGCGCCGGCCGCTGAAAACAGCATCCCGTGAAGCGTAAAAGCACTCTGCCAAGACAGAAAATTTTTGCCTGGTAAGCAATGTCATCGGGGTAACAACCCGTCCATGTATAGTGGCCAAGGGCATAATCTGATATTTTGTCAGCTTGTCAGCTTGTCAGGTATAGAGTTGCTGTGCTAGTGACGCAACTAGGGGCAGACCGCATTGCCCATGTCGTAATAGCGGCTTAGGTCAATGGCAGAAGCACCATGGGGCCAGACGGCCGTTTCCTCATCTGAACCGTAGAAAACCTGCACAAATACGCCAAAAGGATTTGCCAGCGCAGCCAATTCTGCTGCTGCGTTGATTTGCATTTCTATCACCCACTGCCTGTTGTTGCCGCCGACAACGGCCGTCCAGTTGTTGCTGATGTAGTCAGGGTTCCAGCCCTGCCCGTCTATGTTGTTGCCAATGCCGGCAAGAACGGCCGTTTCCCCATCACGCCGCACCAAAAACGCGCGATCGGCCGTGTCGGGATCCCCGCCATTATTCGTCGTATCCAGATAAAGTTGTACCACGTCACCGGCATCAGGCGTTTCATCATTCACCAAAAATGCCAGGTACAAATTGACCGCATCGCGCACAAAGTAAACCTGCACCAGGCGCGCGCGGTTGTCCCCCGGCTGAATCTGGAACAGCGGCAGCGCCGGCCACTCCAATACATTAAAGACACCATCTATCAACGGCGGCGTACTTACACAACTCAGCACCAGTCCGGCGGGAATGGGCGTTACCGTCGGCGTAGCCGTCGGCAGCGGCGTAGCCGTCCAGGTTGGCGAGGGGGTTGGCGTGTTTGTGGGTGAGGGCGTTATGGTGGGCGTGGCCGTATTAGTTGGCGTCGCTGATGGCGAAGGAGTCTGCGTTGGTGTGGCTGTTGGCCCCGGCGTGTCCGTCGCCGTAGGCGCAAGCGTAACGGTTGGTGTAGGGGTGGCTGGCTGGGTAGCCGGATTGTCGGGAACGAGTGGGTTTGTGCCCTGCGCCACTTCCAGTCCATCGCTCCAGCCATCCCCATCCGTGTCAGGATTATTTGGGTTTGTGCCGTAGATGAATATTTCATCCCAGTCGCTCAACAAATCCCCGTCCGTGTCCCGCTTCAGAGGGTTAGTGCCATACTTCAGCACCTCTTCCCCATCCGTCAGGCCATCCCCGTCTGTATCTGGATTCCTGGGATCTGTGCCCAAAATGGCTTCCTGGGCGTCGCTCAGGCCATCTCCATCGCTGTCTACGACGTTGATGTCTGGCGTTGGCGTTTCTCCTGGGGTAGGCGATGTGTCCACAACGGCCGCAACCGTGGCTGTACTCGTCGCGCGCGGCTCTATGCCCAAGAAGCGATCCTGATTGGCGAACAGGGCAATGCTGGAAATAATACAGGCCAGCGTAAGCAAAAAAATCAGCACATATACCAGCCAGGCCGGGATCAACGTGCCCGCCTGCGCCTCACCGCTCAGGCGCTGCTCGGCGCCGCTAACAGAACGCACAATCACCTCATAAGGACACAGCTCACCGCTACTGAAAAGCGACTGAGAGCGGGCGCTGATCTCCAGTTCTACCCGCGCAACCTGCCCCGGCTGCAAGCGAATGCGCCCTGTTTCTCCGCGAAATTGCAGCCCATTTTGCCGATCACGCGCCACCAGGCTGAAGTCATCAGGGCTGTTGCCCGTGTTCTGAATGGAAACGGTGACGGTGGCTGGCAGCTTCACCACTGGCTGATCGAGGCTGGCGGTGAATTCGGTAAATGGGTTAATGAAAACGGACGCCGTTGCTGCTACCTGAAGCTGTGGCTGCCTTTGCGAAACCACTTCCAGGCGCAGGCGCTGCCTGCCGGTTGGCGTATTGCCGCTGCGCGGTGGGCGCACGGTCAGGGTCAGGGTCACGCGCCCACCGGCTGGCAAATCGCGGAACCCTTCCAGGGTGATCCATTCCTCTGGCAGGCCAGTCACGCGCAGGCGCACACGGTCAGGCACGCTGCTGCGATTGACCACTTCAACCGCCAGTTGTGCCGCTTCGCCAGGGTTTACAGAGACTTTATCGCGCGCCAGGTAAATGGCGATTGGGGGGCTTTCCATTGTTGTCGCAGAGGTGGCGGCGGGTCGGGTGGCAGGTACGGCCGTTGGCAGTTGTGTAGGCGCTTCGCTGATGGGCGTAGTGGGGGCAATTGGCGGCGTGGTGCGGCCGGGGGTAGCCTGGCCGCCGGGCACCGGGGACGGCATCTCCTTGCGCGGCCCGTGCAGAACCAGCTCGTATGGGCCAATTTTCAGGCGCGAACCGGGTTGAAGGGGGGTGGGCGTATCGCCACGCAGGCGACGGCCGTCGAGCCAGGTTCCATTCAGCCCACCCATATCCACCACTTCCCAACCGAGCGAGGTAGCTTGCAGCCGCGCGTGGTAGCGCGAGACGCCATCTGCCGGCAGCACAATGTCGTTGTCCACATTGCGCCCCAGGCGAATGACGGGATTGGTCAGCGGCGCTTTGCTCACGGGTTGGCCGGGCGTTTCAATGTGCAAGACGTAGCCGCTGGGCGCTTCTTTCACCTGCTGCAGAATGTCTGCTTCTTGTGCTTCCTGGCGCGAGAGGATGCGCGTTGGTGCGCCTTCCAGCGAGACAATGGCGCTGCGCATATTTTTGGCCATCTCCTGGCCGGTAGCAAAGCGGTGATTAGGGTCTTTGGCCAGGGCGCGGCGCACCAGACTATCTATCAACCGGGGCACGTCGCCGCGTATCTGGCTGGGGGAGGTGGGCATAACGCCGCTACGGTGTGCGGCAATCGCCTCCGATAAATTCTGAAACTCAAAGGGAAGACGATTGGTCACCAGTTCATACAAGACAACACCCAGGGCATAGAGGTCGGAACGGCCGTCTAGCGGCTGCCCCTCACACTGTTCTGGGGACATATACATGGGCGTGCCCAGGGTTGCGCCACTTTGCGTAATGTCTGCCCCCTCCCCCACCTTTACCAGGCCAAAGTCCGTGAGCACGGCGCGGAATGGCTGCTCATTCGGCTGGTCAGGCTGCGCCAGCCTTTTCAGAATGATATTGCCTGGTTTGACATCACGATGAATGATGCCCAGGGAATGGGCGTAGTGCAACGCCTCAGCAATTTGTGCCACAATTTGCAGGCTTTGCGCCAGGGGCAAGAATTTCTGCATCCGCTGCAGCCGCTGGAGATGTTCGCGCAGACTGCCCCCCTCAACGTACTCCATAGCAATGAAGAGGCCTGCTTCCGAATCGCCAAAGTCAAAGACACGCACAATAGAGGGGTGATCCAGGCGTGCGGCCGTTTTTGCTTCTTGCACCAGCCGGTCGCGGAACTCACGCTGGCGGGCAAAATGAGCGTGCATCAGCTTGATCGCCACGGCACGATCCAGGTTCAGGTCATAAGCGCGGTAAACCGTGCCCATTCCGCCATCCCCTAGCAGGGAGTCAATGCGATAACGACTATTGATCGTATGGCCAACAAGCGTACTCATAAGATGAACCCCTCATATATGACTATTGTAGCGCAGTTATTGCAGGTTGGGGCATGGTTGAAGCAATCTTTATAACTTGACCGCTGACTGCCGACCGCTGACCACGATTTTGCCAGTAAGGGGGACGGCCGTCGGTCGTCTGCAATCAAAAATTTATAAAGCACCCTTTTCAGAGAAAATGAATCATGCCCAGGTTCGTTGGTTGTTTAGAATTAACAAACCAACAAACTAACACCCCCCAAACACACGATCAACTTCAACTGCGTCACGCCAGCAGGCGCTGCAACGCCGATAACAACTGCTCAACCTGCAGCTCACCTACCCAATAATGCGTGACCGCGCGAAAACGACGCGGGCCAACGGCACCCAGCCAGATGTTTTGCGCGCTTAGGGCATGGGCAATTTCGGCAGCACTTTGCGTTACTTCGTCTGCCAGGTCAAAGAAAACGATATTGGTCTTGACCTGCGCCGGGTCAATGCGAAAGCCGGGAATTTGCGTCAGCCCCTGCGCCAACTGCTGGGCGTGCGCGTGGTCGTCGGCCAGCCGCTCTATCATTTCTTGCAAGGCCACGATGCCGGCGGCAGCGAGAATGCCGGCCTGTCTCATGCCGCCGCCAAGCTGTTTACGCACGCGGCGGGCGCGGTAAATGAAGTCAGCAGAACCACAAAGCAAAGAACCAACGGGGGCGCATAACCCTTTGCTCAGGCAAAAGGAGACGGAGTCTACGTGTTGGGTAATGTTGGAGGCGGGCAGGTTGAGGGCAACGGCCGTATTAAACAGACGCGCCCCATCCAGATGCACGGCCAGCCCATGCTGCGCCGCAATGGCTCTGACACCGGCAAAATAGTCGGGCGGGATGGGGTAGCCACCGCGCTCGCCATAACTGTTTTCCAATAAAATGAGGCGGCTGCGGGGTAAATGCGGATCATCTTCACAAATGGCTGCGCGGATGTCTGCCAACGCCATGCGCCCGGCATAGTCCGTAGGCAGGGGGTGAGGCACAACACCTCCCAGTGCGGCCATGCCGCCTGCTTCCCACTTGTAGGTGTGGGCGTCTTCCCCCACTATCGCCTCGTCACCGCGCCCGGCATGGCTGAGAATAGCAACCAGGTTGCCCATTGTGCCGCTGGCGACAAACAGCGCCGCTTCCATGCCCACCTTTGCCGCTGCCAGCCGCTCCAGCTCGTTCACGGTGGGGTCTTCACCGTACACATCGTCGCCGACAACGGCCGTTGCCATCGCCTGGCGCATCGTCGGAGTTGGCCAGCTTACCGTATCAGAACGAAAATCAATCTTGTCCATAAGCGCAAGTTTACGTAATATGGAGCAGATGGGCAAGGCAGCAAGGTGGGTGGGAATTGAGAATTGCGATCTGACCGCAGACTACCGACGGCAGACCGCCCACTACTAGCAAAATCACAGTCAGCGGTCGGCAGTCAGCGGTCAACCCAAACTGTTAACTGGCACTCTACACTCCGCATTCCCCATTCCCTATTCCCCATGTATAATTCCGCCCCATGAATACCAGCGAACGCGCCAAAAGACGGCAGGTCTGGTTAGGCATTCTTATCAGCCTGGCCTGTATCATTATTCTCTTTTTCTTTATTAATCCCATCGAATTGTTAGATGCGCTCAGAAAAGCGCGCTACGGTTATTTGCCTCTCACCGCGCTGGGCATGGTCGTTTTTCTCTTGCTGCGCGCCATTCGCTGGCGCTTTATGCTCAGCAACGAGCCGCCCTACAGCCAGGTGTTCCACATCCAAAACATCGGCTACATGCTCACCATGCTGTTGCCGCTGCGTCTGGGGGATGTGGCGCGCGCCATTCTCATTGGCAATGTGCCCCCGGTGACGCTGGCGCGAGGGGTCTCGACGATGGTCGTGGAGCGTATTCTGGACATGGTGTTTATGGTCATCATCGTGCCCTTTGCCCTGGCCGAGGCGAACGTGGTCTCGCCGGAATTGAGCCAGGTTGGGCGGTTGTTTGGCGTGGCGGCAATTGGCGGGCTTTTGGTGCTCATCGTAGCAGCCAATCAACGGCCGTTGGCCAACCGCCTGACCATCCTTATCCTCAACCGCATCCCCTTTTTGCATACCGAAAGCTGGGCGCGCCGCGCCGACGATCTGTTGGCCGGCCTCAGCAGCCTCACCCGCGCCAAAGATGGCCTGGTTTTGCTATTTCTCAGCGTTGCCATCTGGCTGCCTATCATCTTTTCCTATCACATGACGCTGCTTGCCAGCAACTTGCAGCCTACTTTACCTATGACGCTTCTTACCATGGCTGCTGCTGCCTTCAGCATTGCCGCCCCTTCCTCGCCAGGGCAGATTGGCGTCTTTCACGCCGGCGTTACCTTTATGCTTGTCGAGGTCCTCCGCCAGCCAGGACCAGAAGCGCTGGCCTTTGCCACCATTTATCAGGCGCTAAATATCCTTGTCATGGTTCTCGTCGGCATGGTCGGGCTGAAGGGAGCGGGCGTTACCTTTCGCAACGTAGTTACTGCCGCGCAGAACTTTCGCAAAAAGGAGTAAAGGTTGGGAATGGAAGAGTGAAAATTGGAGGTTATTGTCAAGTCTCTAATCTCTACTCTCTCTATTTTTCATCGGAAACTTTATGAAAATTCTCGAAGTGCTAACCTATTATCGCCCCTGGGTCAGTGGACTGACCATCTACGTAGAGCGCCTGAGCCGCGCCCTGGTGCGGCAGGGGCATGAAGTGACGGTGCTGACCAGCCAGTATGATCCCAGCCTGCCTCGCTATGCGGTCATGGATGGCGTGAAGGTAGTGCGCATTCCCGTTGCATACCGCGTCAGCAAAGGGGTGCTGATGCCGGGGTTTGGCCCCATGGCCTGGAAACTGGTTAACCGCCACGAGGTTGTACATTTGCATTTGCCGCAGTTTGACGCGCCGGGGGTGGCGCTGCGCGGCCGTTTGCTGCATAAGCCAGTTGTGCTTACCTATCATTGCGATCTGCAATTGCCTGCTGGCCTGTTCAATCGCGTGGCAGACAGCGTGGTGCAGGTGCAAAACAGGCTGGCAGGCGCGCTGGCCGACGCCGTGGTGACGTATACGCGCGATTACGCGGAAAACACGCCATTTCTCAGGCAGTACATGGGCAAAAAGCTGCACATTATTCCGCCACCGGTGGAGTTGACCCCCTGTGAGGATGCGGAAGTAGCCGCATTCAGGGCGCGGCACGGGCTGGCAGGCAAGGCCGTTATCGGTATCTCCGCACGCCTGGCAGCAGAAAAGGGGATTGAGGTGCTGCTGAAGGCGCTGCCAGAGGTGCTGGCGCAACACCCGAACGCGGTGGTGCTGCACGCCGGCCCATACAAGGAGATTGTGGGGGAAGAGGCTTATGCGGCGCGCCTGGAGCCGCTGTTTCAGCAACATGCGGCGCATTATAAGCGGCTGGGCACGCTGCTGGGCGCGGAACTGACGGCATTTTATCGCAGTCTGGATGTGCTGTGTATTTGCAGCCTAAACAGTACGGAGAGCTTTGGCCTGGTGCAGATTGAGGCGATGAGCAGTGGTGTGCCGGTGGCAGCCTGTGCTCTACCAGGAGTGCGTCAACCGGTGACAATGACGGGCATGGGAGAGATCACGGCCGTTGCCGACCATCACGCCCTGGCGCAGGCCATTAATCGCATTTTGGCTGACAAAGCTGCTTACCAGCGCGATGCACGCCTGATCGCCGATAGCTTTAGTCCAGACCAGACGGCCGCTGCATACGGTCGTCTTTTTGCCGCTCTGCAACAAGGCCAGGTAGACCACAATGCTCCCGACCCCCCCGCTTATGAGCGGCTGCGGCAAATGCGAGACGGCCGTAAATGAGGCGCAGGAGGCAGGCAACCGGCGGTCTGCCACTCTGCGGTCGGCCGTCTGCGGTCTACCATTTTACCGTCGGCGGTCATTTCCCAGGAGATACGCGTGATTGAAAACGACGACCTGCTCTGGCGACAGCTAAAGACCATCCCCGCCTTTCGCGCCCTGCTGCGGGCAATAGAGTCACGCTTCTACCGCCACCTGGAGCTGCCGGGGCCGGTGCTGGATGTGGGCTGTGGCGACGGACACTTTGCCCAGATGACTTTTGACCACCCCCTGGACGTGGGCATTGACCCCTGGTGGGGACCGCTGCGTAAGGCGCAGCGCAGCGGCGCGTATCGCCTGGTGCTGCAAGGGCTGGGCGACCGGCTGCCCTTCCCCGACCACACCTTTGCCAGCGTCATCAGCAACTCCGTGCTAGAACACATTCCCGACGTGCAACCAGTCCTCAACGAGATTAGCCGCGTGCTGAAGCCCAACGGCCGTCTCGTCATCACCATGCCCAGCCACTACTTTACGCAAAACCTGGGTGGCGCCGCTTTCTGCAACAGCCTGGGCCTGCCAGAGCTGGCCGACCGCTATCGTTGGCTCTTCAACCGCATTGCCCGCCACGCACATACCGACACCGCCGAAGTATGGGCACAACGGCTGGCCCAGGCGGGCTTTGTGGTCGAGCGCTGGCAGTATTATTTTTCGCCAGGGGCGCTGCGGGCGCTGGAGTGGGGACACGCCCAGGGGCTGCCCGCTGCGGTGTTGCACGCGCTGACCGGCCACTGGATTGTTGCTCCCTGGGAGAGCAGCCTGCGCCGCACGGAACAATGGCTACGGCCGTTCTTCCACGAAGAAGCGCCAGAAAATGGGGCATACGTGCTGTTTGTGGCGCGCAAAGCGGCCGATGGGCCGGTAGAGGTGAACCTGCCGGCCGCACGGCCGTTTACCCTGGCAGAGCTGGAGCAGGAGATAGCACAAGAGCAAGAGACAGGGCGGAAAATAGAGATAGCACCGGAGCCAGAGAGAGGGCAGGAGTATGAAACAGCAATAGAGATCGAGCAAGCAACAGCGTTAGAGACAAAGCGGGAGGCGGGACGGGCGCTAGCACGAGAGCAAACGGAAGAGAAGGCTGAAAGGCAAAGACAAACAGCAGGGATGGTTGGGGTGGCGTTGTTGGCGCTGCTGTTTGCCACGCTGGGGGTGTTGAATCTGCATGGGGGGGAGGCAAACTGGCGTGGCGCGCTGACGCAGTTCGCGCTGAGTGCGCTCTTTTTGTGGCTGCTGCAGCGCTGGCAAGGGGAAGAGAACAGCCATTTCCGCGCCCGTTTCCATTTGCCCAGGCTGCCGCACCTGCCGCGCCAATGGCTGCTGCTGTTACCAGCCCTGCTGCTTTCGACCCTTTCCTTCAGCAGCTCAGGCGCACAACGGCCATTGCTGGCGCTGGTGTTCTGGGTGGCTGCGGCCGGGCTCGCGCTTTATGCTCTCTGGCCACCTGCCCCAGGCGCGCCTGCCCAACCTGCCCCAGACCTGTCCGACAGCAGCCTCATCGCCCTGGCACTGTTTGTGCTGGCGCTGCTGTTGCGCACCATTAATCTGACGGGGCTGCCCTTCATCATCAACGGCATAGAGGCCCTGCAAGGATTGGAAGGATTGCGCGCCGCACGAGGGGAATGGGGCACAATTTTTGGCAGTAGCTGGCAGGGCAACCCCGCTTTGCCCTACTTTCTGCTCGCCCTGCCGCTGGAGCTGTTTGGGCCAACGGCCGTTTCTGTGCGACTGCTTTCGCCACTGGTGGGCGCACTGACGGTTGTGGCCACCTTTTGGCTGGGGCAAATGGTATGGGGACGCCAGGTAGGGCTGGCAGCGGCTTTGCTGCTGCTGGGCAGCCATTGGCATTTGCACTACAGCCGCCTGGGGCTAACCGTCATCTGGGAACCGTTGTGGGCGCTGCTGGCAGTGACCCTGGTAAGCGCGGCCTGGCAGAAGCAGCAAGATGGCAAGGCGTGGCTATTGGCCGGAACGGCCGTTGGCCTAAGCATGAACTTTATGCGCCACCCATTGCTATTACCCTTATTGTTGCTGCTGGCGCTGGCGCTGGCAGCGCTAACAGCACGCCCGGCCCTGCGCGCGCAAGGGCGCAACCTGGCGGCAGCCCTACTGCTGGCGCTGGTCATCGCCCTACCGCAGTTGCTACACCAGCGTAGCCTGCCTCTTTCCACCTGGCGACAAGACAGCATTCTCAACCCGCAGACAAACTGGCTGGCGCAAGAAGCAGCGCGCACCGGGCAAACAGAAACGGCCGTCATGCAGCAACAGCTTTGGCAAGGGATGCTGGCGCTCAACGCCCCGCGTGATAACAGCCTCTCTTACCGCGCGCAAAGCAGCTTGCTGGGATTTGGCGCCGCGCTGCTGCTGGCGCTAGGAGTGCTAACGGCCGTGCTCAGCCTGCCAGACGCGCGCGCGCTGCTGCTGTTGTTGTGGCTAGGCGCAGGCCTACTGGGCGAAGCGGCGCTGTTGCCCAACCCACCGCAAAGTGACCGGCTCCTGCTGCTGACTCCAACGCTGGCGCTACTAGGCGGGCTGGGGCTGGCAAAATGGCTCGCCATACTGCACAAAGCAAACGTCTTCAACGGCCGTTGGGCAACAATGCTGCTTATTGCCATCGCCACGTTGTTTACCGCCGGTGAGATAGGGTATTATTATGGACGATATCCCAGTGAGAACAGCTTTGCCGACCGCAACACCGAAATTGCTCACCGCATCGCCGATTATCTGAACACACTGGATGGGAGCTGGAGCGTTTACTTTTATGGCCCACCCTCCATGTACGTGGATTTTCCCACTATTCCCTTTCTGGCGCGCTCCTTCCAAAAGGGCCAAAATTTATTTGACGTCGTGCCCACAGAGCAAGCATTCTTGCCCGTTGCCAATACGACCAATGTGGCGCTGCTCTTTTTGCCAGAGCGCGCCGCGGAAGCCACCGCCCTGCAAACCATGTACCCTGGCGGGCAATGGCGTGTGTTTAGCGGCCGCTTTGCCGACCCATTGTTTTACAGTTTAGAAATCAGGGAGTGAAGTAAGTTGAAGGTTACCAGCAGTTCTCAATTTGGGCGCGGTCCATCAGGCTGTATTGACCGCCGACAATCAATCACCGACCACTCCACACGCCCTACTCCCTACTCACTAAGGCTATGAACAGTCAACCCTCTCAGCCAGAAGAATACTTCTCGCCCCCCTGGGGACGCACAATGAAGGCGACTGTGGCCATTCTTACCCTGCTGCTGGCAGCGCTGATTGCGTATCGCTTCCAGGGGCTCATTGCGCAAATAACCATTGCCGCGATTTTGGCCTACCTGCTCAATCCCATCATCAGCTTTGTAGACCAAAAGACCTCGCTCACGCGCGGCCAGGTGATTTTGATCGCTTATTTATTAACGGCCGTTGGCTTCATCTGGGCCATGATTGCCCTGGGGGTAGCCGCTTTTCAAGAATTGAGCGCGCTAATTCGCCAGGCGCCTATCCTCATTGATCAGGTCACAGATATCTTTCGGCAGCTAACCACCCGCACCGAACCAATCGAACTCGGCCCCTTTCATGTTGATCCCATCATCATTCCCTGGGATGCCATTACCACACAAATTGTGCGCCTGATCGAGCCGCTCCTGTCACGCAGCGGGCAGTTTGTGGGGCAGGCAACAACGGCCGTTGTCTCGCTCATCGGCAACTTCATATTTATATTCGTCATCTCCATCTACATCGCCCTGGAAATTCCCAAGCTCTCTGGCTACGTGGGTGATTTTGCCCAAACCCCAGGCTACCGCCACGATGCCGAGCGGCTGACACGCGAATTCGGCCGTGTCTGGAGTTCATACCTGCGTGGGCAAGTCATTTTGGGGCTGGTGATTGGCTTTGCCGTGTGGATAGGGCTGGCTATTTTGGGCGTGCAAAACGCCCTGGCGCTGGGCATTCTCTCAGGTTTGCTGGAGTTTATTCCCATTTTAGGCCCCCTCATTGGCGGCGGCGCCGCCGTTGCCGTTGCCTTTTTCCAGCCGGAAAATTACCTGGGGCTAGCAAACTGGCAATACGCCCTGGCCGTGCTGGCGCTGATGATCCTAATCCAGCAACTGGAAAATAACATCCTGGTTCCACGTATTGTGGGTGACGCGTTGGACCTGCATCCGCTCATTGTGATGATTGCTGTGTTCATGGGCGGCTCGTTAGCAGGCATTTTAGGGGCGATCCTGGCCGCACCGATCGTGGCGACGCTAAAGCTGTTGGGCATTTACGGCTGGCGCAAGATGTTTGATCTGCCCCCTTTCCCCACGCCAGAAAAAGAGGCGCCACCACCTGAATCTGCGTTTACGCAGCAATTGACCGACTGGCTGGCGTGGGTACGTCAGCGCCTGCATAGCCGACGCAACACAGAGACAGAAACCCCACCCGTTCAAGAGGGGGCTGATTTGGAGATTAGAGATTAAAGATTAGAAACTGGAGACAACCAATTTGGGCACGATTCAAGCAATCTTTACAACTGGACACTGGCAATTTTGCCAATGATGGGCACTCTTCTGTCGGCCGTCTGCGGTCAGAGATTTGGTAAAGCACTGTTTCCGGAGAAGATGAACCATGCCCCAAGTGCCAATCCCTAATCTCTCCCTTTAATAATGAAGATGGGTTCAGAAGCGTTGCGTGAAGCGATTACGGCCGTTCAGGCAGGCAACCGCGCGCAGGCCAGGGCATTGCTGCTGGCGCTGCTGGAACAAGAACCGCACAACGAAATGGCCTGGCTGTGGCTCAGCGATGTGCTAGAAGAGCCAAAAGAGCGCATAGTTGCCCTGGAAAACGCCCTGGCGATTAATCCGCAGCGGGTGCAAACCCGCCGGCGCCTGGCCCAGGTGCGCCAACTGGCTATCTCTGCAGATGGCCTTCAGCCAGAAACAACCGTTGGCGAAGCAGCCAGAAAAACAAGAACGCAAGATGCCAGGCAAGCCAGATACCTGGCCCTCACCCAACAAGTGAAGCAGGCGCCCGAAGATGCCGCCGCCTGGTTTGCCCTCAGCCAGATTGTAGACAGCGTCGAAGATCAGATCATCTTCCTGGAAGAAGCAGTGGCGCAAAACCCCAATCACCGCGCCGCGCAGATCAGGCTGACCCAGCTACAGCTGGCGCGCCAGGATGAGATCGCCCTGGGTAAAGCGTATGAAGCGCACAACAAGCTCACCCAGGCGGCCCACGTTTACCGCATGGCCACACGCCACGGGGACTCTTCTGTTGAAGGCGTCATTGCCCAAAAGCGGCTGCGCGAGGTGAAGGTACAGCTTCGCGCACAGCATAGGCAACTGGCGTTCAACCCACCGCCGCTGCCCGCCGCCAATCATGCCCTGGCACAAGGACGCGCCGCAGAAGAGCGGGGGGATTGGGCACAAGCCATTGCCGCCTACATCACCGCGCTGCAAACGGCCGAAACCGCCCAAACTCGTACCCTGGCGCAGATCCGGCTGGAAACGGCCGTGCGCCAGCAAAAACTCCCGCCGATTAAACTTGCCTCGCCCACCAGCACCCTGTGGCGGTTGGGCATCGGCCCGGCGCTACTCTATCTGATCCTGCTCACCCTGCATGGTGGGTTAAACCCGCTGCGCCTGCCCTGGCTGCTGCTAATCAGCACTCTTGGCGCTCTGGCCGGCGGGCTGCTCCTGGTCGCGGTCATGATTTTGCCACACCACATCGTGGGGAAAAGACTGCTGGGCACAGACGGCCATGCTGACGCCTTCACCCGCGCCCTTTTCAACGTGTTGGGTGCGCTGCTCATCTTGTGGCCCTTTTCCCTGTTGCTGCTAGACGCAGTGCAACGCCTGGCCGTTTACACACCGGTTATCCCGCCATAGGATGCGTGATGATTCCCCTCAGTGACACAGAGCCGAACCGCTACATTCGCCAGCCGTACATGGTGTTCGCCATTATCATCCTCAACATCGTGGTGATGTCATATGAATATTCCTTGCTGGCCACCAACGAGGCTGCGTTCCTTGATTTCGTCTATCGTTATGGCATGATTCCGCGCGCCATTTTGGAGCAGCGCGGTGGAGGGGCGCTTTCCGCTATCACGCAGATGTTTTTGCACGGCGGCATGTTTCACCTGTTGGGCAACATGTTGGCGCTGGCGGTATACGGCCGTCGCTTAGAAGATGCGTGCGGCCCCTGGCGTTTCCTGCTTTTTTACCTGACGACCGGTGTCCTGGCCGAAGTAATTTACATCCTGGCGCAGGCTAACCAGGAAATCCCTGGCATAGGGGCAAGCGGCGCTGTCTTTGGCGTGATGGGCGCCTATCTCATTCTTTACCCTACCGGGCGCATCCGCACGCTGGTTGTCCTGGGGTTTGTGCCCATTTTCCCCAAAATTCGCGCCTATTGGATCATCCTGTACTTTTTTGCCGTCCAGATTATCCCGGCGCTGCAAACGCTGCTAAACGAGGCCGACTACCAGGTAGCACATTGGGCACACCTGGGTGGGTTTATCGCTTCTTTGACGGTCTTCTTTTTTTTACGTCCGGAAGCCTTTCATAGATACCAGAACGAGATGGTTCTTTGAATTGATTGGTGGATATGGGCAGGTAGACCGTCACACTACTTCCCTTACCGCGCTCGCTTTCTAAAGTGACACGGCCGTTGTGCGCTTCTACCAACATTTTTACAATAAACAGCCCTAGCCCTTTTCCGCGCGTTTCGTTGTATTGCAACAGCGAGACATCAGCGGCCGTGTGCGCACGGTAATAAAGCTGAAAGGCGCGCGTAATTTCCTCCCGACTCATACCAATGCCGGTGTCTGTGATGCGTATCACGGCCGTTTCTCCTTCTTGCCCACTGTAAACAGAAATCTTGCCTCCCTTTGTGGTGTACTTGATGGCATTCGTCAACAAGTTAAACAACACCTGCTGAATGCGAATGGCATCTACGTTTAACAATAGCGGTTGGGAATGCAGGTGTTGCTCAATCGTTAACCCGCGCCCCTCCGCAAGATGCGCGACCAGGCTGGTTACCTCTTGTATGAGCGGGTTAAGATCATGTTGCGCCACTTGCAACCGCAGGCTACCCTGTTCGATTTGATCCAGGTCCAAAAAATCGTTAATCAACCAATCCATGTGGCTGGTTTGCAAGTAAATCAGCCGCAGAAATTCTTGCACCTTACCAATTGTCTCAGGCGAAAGCAGGCGCTGCGCCAGGTCACTATACGCACGAATAATCGTTAACGGCGCGCGCAGGTCATGCGCGGCCATCGAAAGGAAGAGCGTCTTCAAGCGGTCCAGACGCTGCAAATCCTGGTTCAACTGTGCCAGGCGTTCCTTCGTCAGCGCCAGTTCATTGCGATTCTGCGTCAGGCGCTGCTCTGCTTCGGCGGTATGGGTCACGTCCTCAGCAATTAGCAACAGCCCCCTGCCTAGCTCATAATCATGTATCATCGTCATGGAAATATCGAGATACACGATTTGACCACTCAACTGGCGCCGATGCACGCGCTCGAAAGCGAGATAGGGCAGTCGGCCGTCGAGAACGGCCGTCAGCTCCTCTTCGACGCCAACAAACTCCCACATGGTGTCCGAAAGGGGTTGGCCAAGATAGCGCTCCCCCGGCAGCGAAAGCACGGAAGCAAAATTATCCGAGGTGCGCAGTATACGGAAATCTGGCGAAACGAACGCATAGGCAATGCGATGAATAAGACCAAAAACTTTGGTGACGTGTGCGGCAAGCATAATTGAGTCTAAATCAAGGGGTGGAAGGGTCATAAATCGTTTCCAATCTATCGGCAAGATAATTAAACGCTTCTTCAACCGCCTGGCCAGTTTTGGCGCTGGTGAGAAAGTATTCGGTCCGAAGCGCCTGGCTAACGGCCATGAGTTGCTCATCGTCTATCATGCGCTCGGCAACCAGGTCCGCCTTATTCCCCACCAGCAAGAGTGCAGCCTGGGGATTACTCACGCGCACCTGGTGCACGTAGCGTTGCAAGGTCTCCAGGGTATTGGGGCGCGTCAGGTCACAAACGACAATAGCGCCGGCCGTGCCGGCCAGGTAACCTGTTTCACGGTGAGAGAGCTCATTGCCACCAACCAGGTCCCAAATCAGTAAATTCAGGGTATAGCCATCGCGGCTGAGTGTGCGCCGCGACACGGCTACGCCAATGGTGCTGAGATATTTTTCGTCGAAGCGCCCTTCAACAAAGCGACGCACCAGGCTGGTTTTGCCAACGGCAAAGTCACCCATTAAACAAATTTTCTTTTGCACAACTTTCATAACTGCAAATCTCCATTGCGATGCATTAACGCTGCGGCGTAGCAGAACTGGTGGCAGTGGCGGTTATGGGCAAAACGTCTGCACGAAGCGCAATCCAGGAAAAGGGAACCCACCCGCGCTGCACACCCGGCAACCAGGGCAACGTGGACACCCATTCTACCTCAGCCCATGAGCCAGACACAGAGATAAGGGTGAGGGGCGTATCAAACTCAATTGCGGCAATAAGGCGCGCATTGACATCTGGGGCGTCGCGCACCCAGACGTTGCCCGCTGTCTGCGCCCCCGGTGGCGTAGGCGTGCTGGTTGGGGTTCCGGTGGCTGTTGGGGTAGGCGTCTGCGTCGGTGTGTGCGAAGGGGTAGGCGTATTTGAGGGTGTGAAGGTGGGCGTGGCTGTAGGCGTTGCCGTTGGCGTGGCTGTGGACGTGGGCGTGGAAGTTGAACTCGGCGTAAAGGTGGGTGTAGGGGTATAAGTGACCGTGGGGGTAAATGTAGGCGTTGGGGTCGCACTATTGGTCGCTGTCGCTGCGTAGGTCGGCGTGCTGCTGGGAAAAGCAATTGGATAAAGGGCAATGGTAAATTGCAGGTAAAAACAGGCTACGCCAAGAAAGAGGATGCTCATCAGGGCGCCGCCAGCCAAAAAGGCTTTTTGCCCAGAGGAAAGTTTGCGCACAACGGCCGTTTCTTGCCCCCTGGCCACGCTCGTGACAAATGACGCCAGCAGCGGCTGTAAATCTGGCAGGCTCTCTGGGTCACCCGCGTAAGCGCGCAGCGCCGACTCATAGCGCACGTGCAAGTCGTCAACCAACTGTTGCGCGCGTGCGCGAAAACCAGGCGGCTCGATGCCGCACAGCACAACCGCTACGTAGGCACTGCGCCCGTTTTGCACCAACACGCGCAAATTGCCGTATTGCAATTCGTCCAGGTTCCCTTGCCCGTCATCAGTGGGCTGAAAAGAGTCGCGCACAAAATCACGCACGGCCGTTAACATGCCGCTGATCAGGTCAGAATCGGCCGTTTGTTCCTCTGCCCCTTCATAGCGCGCCAGAAGCAGCCCAGAACCGTGCTGAATGACAAACAGCTCGCGAATCTCATACGGCAGGGCATCGCGCAGCGCCAGCTCAGCCGGCGATACCCCACGCAGGCGTGCCCGCAGCGTGCGCCAGGCTCCCTGTGGCCCAAACGTGGCGCGCAACTGCGCATCTACGTTGCGCTGCAAATCACGAAAAAAAACGGCAACCGCGCGCTGCACTGTCTCACCGATGACAGGAGAGAGCGCTTCTACCATATCCTCGCGTGACTCACGGATCTGCACGCGAATGGCTTCCCCCATCACTGGCCCCAGCGCCTCGGCCATCTCCTCGCGGCTCTCACGAATACGGCGACTGACCAGGTTGCCAAAAACAGGCAGCAAACGCGCCATCAACCCTTCGGAATCAAGCTGCGCCCGCTGCCGCAGCTTGGCAACTTCTAGCTCCAGTTCACGCACCCGCTCCTCGGCGTTCCGCAAAGCACGGCGAGTCAGCTTTAATTCAGCTTCCAGGATGTCCGTATGCTGCTGCTGCGAAATCTCTTTGTCCCGAAACGCCGCGCGTAGCGCTAATACCTCTTGCTCCAGTTCGTGAATACGTTGCCGTTCTCGCCTCAGCAAAATAGATTGCACCGCAGCCAGCAGGAATTCGTCTCCATCTGGTCGCATTGGGTCTATATCGTGGGAGCTGGCATCAAGTTCTGGCACGCTTATGAAGCCCACAGTAAAAAGTTAGATTTATTCACGTAAGACAGTATCACAGAGAGCCACGGAGGAAGCACGGAGAGCCGTAGAAAAAATCTCTAATTTTGCTTAATCAGACTCCGTACCTTCTCCGTGTAGCTCCGTGTAATTATCCTGGAGCTGTATAGTTACAAGCGGGTTGAAACCACGCCAAATTTATGAATTTTCCGCGCGCAGGCGCATGCCCATTTCCATCAGCATCTGGCCCATGTCACGGCGAGAGACTTTGCGATCATCTAGTTGGGAAGCGAGAAGCAGCAGTTCCTGGCGCAGGGCATCATCTCGCTGGCGCGTTTCGACTTGCAGGCCCAGCACACGCTCGTTATACGTACTGTTTAGCTGATCCAGCCGTTCACTTAGCTCTTTTTGCACCTGCCGTAGCTGTGCCAGAAAGTCAGCGCTGAGTGCGTCCATGCGCTGGTTTAACTCTTGTTGCACGGTGCGCAGTTGATTCGTCTGTTCCGCCTCCAGGGTATCCAGGCGATCGCTCAGCTCGCGCCGGTTGCTGCGTATTTGCGTGGTCAGGTTGGCTTCCTGAGACTGAATCTGCTCCGTGAGGGTCTGTTGCACTGTGCGCAGTTGGGTAGCCTGCTCGGCTGCCTGCTGTGTCAGGCGATTGTTAAGCTCCCGCGCCGTCTGATTGAGCTGAGCATCGGCCGTTTCACTGACGATATTGGCGCGCTTGTCGAGGAGTTCGTATATTTCCTGACGCAAGGCCGTTAGCCGACTCTCAAGGTCTCTCAGCCGTTTTTCTGTGGCGCGCGTCTGGGTGCCGAAGAGAATTTCACGCAGGCGCTCCAGTTCAGGCAATGTAGCTTCTCCAGCAGGCGGGTTGGTTTTTTCCCTGGGTTTTTCTGCTACAGCCGCAGCAACGGCCGTTTCCGTTACTGGCTCTGGTTCCGGCAACGGGCGCGGCTCCTCCCTGGGCGGCTCAGGTTGGGTTAAGGGGGGCATCACCTCGACATCTGTATCAGCGGCTGCACCTGGAAAGTTATTCCTCCTCTTAGGAAACATATTTACGCTCCTTTTTCTTGGCTTAAACACGCCACTTTCCCATTACGATAAATTTTCGTCACACAAATTAGCCGGGGCCACAAGCGATTAGCCTCTAAAAAACGTAGTTGTAGTGGCTAACAAATTGGGTTATAAGTTCCTTTAGGGAGATTATGCACCAATCTGCTTGCACGCTTACCCTTATCTGGTAAGAATTGTACCAGGGCAACCACATATTTTCATATCTGGCTGCAACAGTTGGTTGGATGAATGGTTGGTTTGTTAGCTGAAAACCAACTTTCAACTGAGCCACGCACCAAACCCAACAGAAGTATACACAAACCCGGAGGAATACCCATGCGCGAAACGTATACAGTAGAAATTGCTGGCCTTACTCGTCATTTGCCTTTATTTGAGGTGGTATCCGGGGTACGCATTGCCATTTTTAACATGCTCGGAGACACCTACGTGGTCAAGGCGGCGGCGGCGGCGCTGGCAGAAAAATTGCGCCATCTTCCTGCCGAGGTCTTGGTAACGGCCGAAGCGAAGTCCATTCCGCTCATCTATGAAATGAGCGCCCTGATGGGGCTGCCCTACGTGGTTTTGCGCAAAAGCTACAAGAGCTACATGGGCGATGCCATTCGCGCGGAGACGTATTCTATCACGACGGGCAAACCGCAGTCGCTATATCTGGACGAGAAAGATAGGGAATTGATTGCCGGCAAGCGTGTGGTTGTGGTGGATGATGTGGTCAGCACCGGTAGCACCCTGGAAGGGATGAAGACGGTGGTCAATCAGGCTGGCGGAGAGGTAACGGCCGTTGCGGCCGTTTTTACCGAGGGCGACGGCGACTGGTCACATGTCATTGCCTTAGGCAACCTACCCGTGTTTGTCAGTTAGGTGGTTGGTTATCGTTTGAACAGGCGCGCACCAACACTTTGTTACCCCATCACCCTGTCAGATACAAATGGCACTTCTGACAAACCCGGCCACACTTTCCATCTTTCGTCACCTGTTTGCCTCGGTAGCGGAAGAGATGGGTGTCACGCTGGAGCGCACCGCCTATAGCCCAAACATCAAGGAGCGGCTTGACTTTAGCTGCGCGCTCTTTTTGGGAGACGGCCGTATGCTGGCGCAGGCCGCCCACATTCCCGTCCACCTGGGGGCCATGCCTGCTTCCGTACAAGCCGCCATTCAACAATGCGCCCCATTTGTCGCTGGCGACGTGGTGATTGTGAATGACCCGTACCAGGGGGGTAATCACCTGCCCGACATCACCCTTGTTTCGCCCCTATTTTTCGCGTCGCCAAACAGCGGCCAACCAGGCCAAAATGCTTCTTTTCCTGCCTTCTTCGTCGCCAGCCGCGCCCATCACGCCGACGTGGGCGGCATGTCCCCCGGCTCTATGCCCCTTTCGCGCGAGCTGTACCAGGAGGGGTTGATTATTCCGCCCATCAAGCTGGTGACGGCCGGGCAGCGCAACGAGGCAGTATGGCGGTTAATTTTGCGCAACGTGCGCACGCCTGCTGAACGGGAAGGCGATCTGGCGGCCCAGCTTGCCGCGCACGCAACCGGGGAAAAGCGGCTGCGGGAAATTGTGGCACACTATGGCCTGGCAGATGTGCTGACGCAGGCCGAGGCGCTGATCGCTTATGCCGAACGCCTGACCCGCGCCGCCATTCGCCTGATGCCAGACGGCCGTTACACGTTTAGCGATTATCTCGATGACGACGGCCAATCTGATGAGCTGCTGCCCATTGCTGTAACGCTTACCATTGCCGGGGAGACGCTGCACGCCGACTTTGGCGGCACGGCAACGGCCGTCAGCGGCAACCTGAACGCCGTGCCCGCCATTGTAGAATCGGCCGTTGCCTATTGCGTGCGCTGCGCTGCCCTGGCACTGCTGCAAAGTGACCTGCCAATGAACCAGGGGGCGTTTGCGCCCATCAGCCTCACCATTCCCCCCGGCTCCCTGCTAGACCCGCAGCCACCGCACGCAGTAGCGGCCGGCAACGTAGAAACGTCGCAGCGCATTGTGGACGTGGTATTTGGCGCGCTGGCGCAGGCACTGCCACACCTCATTCCCGCCGCCAGCCAGGGCACAATGAATAACCTGACCTTTGGCGGCACGACGCCGACGCCTTTTGCCTATTATGAAACCATCGGCGGTGGCGCGGGCGCCGGGCCATCAGGAGATGGGGCCAGCGGCATTCATGTGCACATGAGTAACACGCTCAATACGCCCATCGAGGCGCTGGAGTACAGCTATCCGCTGCGGGTGGTGGCGTACCGGCTGCGCGCAGGTTCTGGCGGCAACGGCCGTTTTTGCGGTGGGGATGGTCTGGTGCGCAGCATTCAGTTCCTGGCGCCGGTAACTGCAACTGTCACCAGCGAACGGCGCAAACGGCCGCCCTACGGCCTGCAAGGGGGTGAACCGGGGCAACCCGGCGTCAACAGCCTGCTGCGTCACGGCAGCGAAACAACGCTGCCTGGCAAAGTGACGCTGGCGCTGGCAGCCGGCGACATTCTGACCATTGCCACGCCTGGCGGCGGTGGCTGGGGCGCAATGGGGAAAGAGGGGCACAAGGGAGCGGGGGGGCAGGGATGAGCTTCAGATTTCTCCTTCTGGTGCTGGGTATTTGGGCATTGGCGGGCTGTCAGTTGTCAATGGCCAATGGTCAATCGCCAATGGGCAATGGTCAATCGCCAATGGCCACTGGTCAACCGGCAATGGCCAATGGCCAATCGCCAATGGGCAATGGTCAATCGCCAATGGGCAGTCCCCAATCTCCCACCCCCTTTCCCCCACCACCCAGCAGCACCCCACCCCCCACCACCGCGCCGACACCCACGCCAACGCCTACACTAACGCCCACACTGACGCCCACACCAACGGCCGTTCCCGCTTGCGCCCAACGCGTACCTGACGACAATCTGCTCACCCTGGTCACGCACACCTATGGCCTGAGCCGCGACTACGCCCCCGCCGACCTGGTCAACATAAACGACTTCCTGCCGTATCGTGTAACTCAGGGCTATCCCTTACAGTTACGCCAGGTAGCGCTTGCGCCGCTGGTAGAGATGATTAACGACATGGAAGCAGCCGGTCTGCATCCCCTGGTGCTTTCCGGCTATCGCAGCTACAGTGCCCAGGCCATCGCCTGGACCAAATGGAACGAGAGCCACCCTGATTCCGCCGCCATCGTCAGCGCCCGCCCCGGGCACAGTGAGCATCAGTTGGGAACGGCCGTCGACTTTGGCTCCCCTGAGCTGCCAGAAATCGTTGGCGAAGAGGGAATTGAGTTTCACACCTACTTTTATCGCACCAGCGAAGGTAAATGGCTACGCGAAAACGCACACCGCTATGGTTTTACCCTCAGCTACCCGCGCGAAGCATTCGAGATCACCGGCTTCTACTACGAACCCTGGCACTTTCGCTACGTAGGCATCGAGCTGGCAACGGAGCTGTATGAATCCGGGCTTTCTTTCATCGAATGGAAGCTGGCGCAGGGGGAAGTACCCTGCATTCCCTAGCATCTGCTCCAGCATCGGCTGCGTTTTTAAGGAGAGGGATTCCTCGTCGAAAACTCCTCGGAATGACATGGGAAAGTTTAGGTTATTTCGTTAACAGTGTATTACGCTGTTGCCTGTTATTCTTTGCGATCGCTGTATCCTGAATAGTCGCGCTGCGGTACAATTGCCCCCATGAAAACGAGTGAGTTTGCCTATCATTTGCCCCCACATCTAATTGCACAACGGCCGTTGCCCGAACGCGACGCCAGCCGTTTACTGCTTCTGGAACGGGAAAGCGGCCAGATCAGCCACCGCCACTTTCGTGATATTGTAGAATATCTATATCCGGGGGATGTATTGGTGCTGAATGACACGCGTGTGATGCCGGCGCGGCTATACGGCCGTAAACCCGGCGGGGGTCAGGTGGAACTGCTGCTGCTAGAACAGGCAGACGAGAGGCGCTGGCGGGCGCTGGCAGGCGGCAAAAAGCTCGCCCAGGGCACCCAAATCACCTTAGAACATGGAGAGGGGTTAACAGCTACGATCACGGCCGTACTCGATGGTCCGCAGCGCGAAGTTACCTTCAGTCAACCAATCGAAAGCTACCTGCACGCACACGGCCACACCCCTCTGCCCCCCTACATTCACGAAAGCCTGGACGATCCCGAACGCTACCAGACCGTTTACGGCCGTCGGGAAGGCTCTGCAGCGGCGCCCACAGCCGGACTACACTTTACGCCAGAGCTGCTGCTGACACTGCGCGCCAGAGGGGTGCTGCTAGAGATGGTGACACTGCACGTGGGGCTAGACACCTTCAAACCGGTAGAGGCCGAAACCGTGAGCGACCACGTCATTCACAGCGAATGGGCAGAGATTTCTGTGCAGACGGCACAACGAATCAATGAGGCCAAACTGGCAGGTGGAAGGCTGATTGCCGTTGGCACAACCGCCATGCGCACACTGGAAACAGGCGCGCTGCGTTCCGCCGGCATCGGCGGCTCGCTGCGCACCATCAGCGAGCGCGACAGGCGCGGCGAAACCAGCAACTTCTGCCCCTGGAAGCCGGTGGCCGCTTTTGCCGCGCACACCGACCTATTTATTTACCCCGGCTACAAGTTCCGTGCCGTAGACGCGCTGATTACCAACTTTCACCTGCCGCAATCGAGCCTGTTGATGCTGGTTTCCGCTTTTGCCGGCCGGGAAAAGGTGTTGGCAGCGTATGAAACGGCCGTACAGGAACAGTACCGCTTCTTCTCTTTTGGCGACGCAATGTTTATTTACTAGTAATGGGAGGTGGAGAGTGGTTATTGACACGCTCCCCCACCCCCATCCCCTACTCCATGGACGACTTAACTCTGCTTTTGCTCTCGATTCTGGCAGCGGCCGTGCCCACGCTCGTGTACGTGGGTCTCATCTATTGGGTAGACCGGTATGAAAAAGAGCCGCTGTGGTTGCTAACGGCCGCTTTCCTTTGGGGGGCTATCCCCAGCATCATTGCCGCGCTCATCTTCAACACCTTGTTCAGCGTGCCGCTATACCTGCTGGCCGGCGATGCTGTTGGCGAAGCGCTGGCCGCCAGCCTGATAGCGCCCCCTGTCGAAGAAAGCCTGAAAGGGCTGGCACTGTTGTTCATCTTCTTCTTCTGGCGAAATGAGATAGACAGCGTGCTAGACGGCATTATTTATGGCGCAATGGTAGGCATGGGCTTTGCCATGGTGGAGAACGTCTTCTACTTCGTCGGCGTGTACACGGAAGGAGGGGCACAGGCATGGGGGATTAACATTGTGCTGCGCGGCATCATTTTTGGCCTCAATCACGCCCTGTTTAGCAGCATGACCGGCCTGGGGATTGCCGTTGCACGCATGACAACAAACCCGCTGCTGCGGGTGCTGGCGCCAATTAGCGGCTGGGCAACGGCCGTTTTCTTGCACTTTTTGCACAATGCGGCCGTTTCGATCAGCAGCCTGTTTTGCTTTGTGGCGCTGCTCTTCGACTGGGGCGGCGTGCTGCTGACGCTGCTCATCATCGTGTGGGCGCTGGTGCAAGAAAAGAGCTGGCTCAAAACCTATCTGGCAGAAGAGGTGGCCTTGGGCTTATTAACCAGGCGACAATACGAAACGGCCGTGTCCGGGCGCAAACGCAGCCAATACCTGTGGCAACGCCTGGGTACACATGGCCTCAGTGGTCTGCGCACTGCCAGACGTTTTTACCACAAGTGCAGCAAGCTGGCGTACAAAAAGCACCACTTTGCCCTATTCCAGGATGAAGCAAGCACGCGGGAAATCCAGCAGATTCGCAGTGAGATAGCGGCACTAAGCCAGGCGATGGGATAGAAGCGGCGTGAGTGAAACCACGCCCTCACCGTATCACCCCGTCGTCCCCCCTTTCTGCAACAACACCTGCGCCTGCCGCCAATGGGACTGGTCGTGCTTTACCACCAGGTTCAGCAGTTCCTGCATCGTCGTGAGGCCCAAAAACGCGTGATTGCCCTGGCGCTGCCACACGGCCGTATCCAGTCCCTGCAGCATGGCAATCGTTTGCGCCCTGGCGGCCAGGAACGCCTCTAACGCTGCGCGACCGTCTTCCCGCGCATATCCCCGCACGCCTGCCCACTCATCCGCTGACACGCCCGCCAGAAACGGCCGTTCCTGGGTCAGCACCAGGCGAAAGCGCGGCTGATGCACCTCTCGCTCTACATCCCGCAAATGGCAGGACAACTCCGTAAGCGACCACTCCTGCACAGCAGGCCGCCACTGCCAGTCCACGTCAGCGCGCGCCAGAATGGTTGCCATGTCCGTGGCAAACTGCGCCAGTTGTGCCAGCAAGTGGTCAACCGGTGGGGGCGCAATCATGCCGCACTTTTCCCCAGCTCTTGCAGCCAGCCCGCCTGCACCAGCTCATAAAGGTCGTCTAGCGTGCCCCAGCGCGTGGGATACGGCAAAGAATCACGCACGTGCTCCCCATCAGGCGGCAGCCAGTAAGTCCACATGCCCACTTCGGCTGCCGGCACAATATCCTGCTGCCAGTCATCCCCCACCATAATCGCCTGCTGCGGCGCACAACCAATTTGCTGCAAAATTTCGCGATAGTAGGCGTGATGGGGTTTGGTGGCGTGCATATTTTCGTAGGTCGTCACCAGCGCATAGGCAAATTCACTCACAGGCACGCCAGCCCAGGCCAACCGCTGCTCAATGGCCGGGCGGGGGAACAGGGGGTTTGTAGCAATCACGACTTGTAAACCCAGCTGAAAACAGGTACGCACCAGGGAAACGGCCTTTGGCCGGTATTCAGTCACCGCCTGCAATTGGCCAAACTCCGTCAGGTAAAAATGGTGAAAAAAAGGTTCCAGCTCAGCGGGGTCTAGCCCATTGCGCTGCTGAAACGCCTGCCAGAACACCTCACGATTGGTGCGCGCGCTATCTGTGCTGGCCACAACCACATCCGTACAGGCAATCAGCTCATGCAAAAAGCGCTGGCGCTCCATCACCTCATGCGCATAACGGCTGATCAGGTCAAAGTAAGCGGGCATAAAGCGTCCCATGCTATTGCCCAACAGCGTATCATCCAGGTCAAACAAAACAGCTTGCAACATAACACAACTTCTTCACAGAGAAACAATTAAGGGCCAAACAAATCCTTCAGCCCCGGCTTTTCCATCGCGCACTGCCGGCAGCCCACGTGCGGGTCTGGCACATCAACCAAATGACGGCTGCAAAAAGCGCGCACCTCCACCCGCCGTCCCAAGCCCAAGAGGCCGTTCTTCACCGTCGCTTCTAAAACCAGGTCTGGGCTATTATTGGCCAACAAGATGTCCGGCACAGGGCAATTGTGGCAATCTTTCGGACGCCAAGAGGAAGCGTTCGGGTTTGCCTGCAGCAGACGGCACTCCTGGTCAGAACGCCCGCGGTGAAAGTTTTCGTAGTAAAATCGGCACTCTTTGCCGGCAGGTGTCTTCATAAGGCGCGATTGTAGTCTCTGAGGCGGAAAGCGCGCAATGCGCCATTGTGAATCTCTAACTCTCAGCTTAAGCAGCCATTTTCTGGACCCAGACACAAAAAAAGCGACTCGTCTGGAGCCGCTTTTGGTACGCCCTGAGAGATTTGAACTCCCGACCTTCTGGTTCGTAGCCAGACGCTCTAATCCGCTGAGCTAAGGGCGCATATGGTGCTTAAAGATACCGCAAATTTTTGTTTTGGCAAGCCTTTGCAGGCGTGCTTCTGGTGTTGTGAGGCGGGGAGGATGGGATTCGAACCCATGAACGACTTAAATCGCCGTTAACCGCTTAGCAGGCGGCCCCATTCGACCTCTCTGGCACCTCCCCTCATGAATTCAGGCGGTGTTGATTGTTAAAAACAGTCTTGGCGGAGGGAGAGGGATTCGAACCCCCGGTGAGCAATGCCCACTACAGTTTTCAAGACTGTTGCCTTCGTCCGCTCGGCCATCCCTCCAGGGGTGATGTTATGTAACGGAGCGCAGGGAAGTATATCATGGCCTTAGGGGATGGGCAAATAAAGGCAGGAATTTTCGTGATTCTCGCTTTGGCGCGTTGAGTTGACGGCGGTCATCGGTCTGCAGTCAACAAACAGCAATTCTAAATTTGAAACCATGTGGGTGGGCGGGACGGCGTGGAAAAGTTTGTAGTGACCGCTTTAGCGGGCAACCGACTAAGGTCGCCACTACGAACGGGTATACACAGCTTTGTGAAGCAGGCTCAAATTGAGAATTACTGTTCAACAAAGCCTCAATACATTGTTAACAAAATAACCTAAACTTTTTCATGTCATTCCGAGGAGTCTTCGACGAGGAATTCCTGCCACTTGTAAAGGAGAGGGATTCCTCGAAAGGAGAGGGATTCCTCGCTCCGCAAGCTCCGCTCGGAATGATAGGCAAAGCGTTAAAGTTAAGAATAAGAAGAGTTATTTAACGATGTACTCAATTTGCTTAACTCGTGGCGAATAGGCTAAAGTAGTGCGTCATGTTTGCAAAACAGCGTCCACAATTGTGGCAGGGTTTTCTGGTCGGGCTGATCCTGGCCATGATGGTGCTCTACTTTCCTCCTTATGCCCGCTCCTTTGTGGGGGACGATTATGTACAGCTTGATTATGTGTTGGCATTTGCCCCACGGCCGTTTACTGCGCTCAAGCTCTTTGATCCCACCTGGTTGGGCTGGTACTACCGCCCGCTGCAAAATATATGGTTCCTGCTAAATCGCACCCTGTTTTTGTATGAGCCATTTGGCTATTACTGGCTGGGGCTGCTGGTACACGCACTGGCAACGGCCGTGCTGGTAGCGGCGGCACGCAGGTTAGGGCTGGGCTGGCCAACGGCCGTTGCCTGCGCCGTGCTCTTTGCCATTCACAAACATTACGTGGACGTCGTCACCTGGATCAGCGCCATTGCCATTCCCCTGGCAGCGCTATTTTCCCTGGCCAGCCTGGTCACGTATGTCACCGCCGTGCGGCGGGGCAACGGCCGTTGGCTGCCCGTCTTATTTTTCTTCCTGCTAGCCCTGCTCAGCCACGAGGAAACGATTCTGCTGCCACCCTTGCTGCTACTCTGGCGCATTTCTCAGCCACGGCTGCGGCGCATCTCTGGCGCAGAGTGGCGCCTGTATGGCTTGATGGGGCTGCTGCTTATCGCCTACCTGGGCATACAGATTATGCGCCCTAACCCGACCATCTCCTTCAGTGAGGATACGGCCACCAATCTGCCGCGTGCCCTTTCTTATAATGCAGCCAGCCAGTTTATGATAGAAAGCCTGAGCAGGCTGCTGCCAGTGGGTGGGTTTGCCTCTACGCTGCATCCCTATCAACAACTGATTGCCCCCCTGATTGGCGCGGCGCTCATTTTCTGGTTCTGGCGCGGCGCGGCGCTCGAGCGGCTGGGTTTGGCCTGGGTGGTACTGCATCTGGCCTTCATTTACGTGGCCCTGTGGACGCCTAGACCTGAACTGTATGCCGGGCGACACATTTATCAGGCGTGGATTGGCGCAGTCATTGCCCTGGGTGGCCTGTTGCAGCGGCAGGCTGTTTTCACCAGGCCTGTGCCATCGCGCCGAAAAAAGCAACGCATGTGGCAAGGAACGGCGCTAGCCACGCTGCTGCTGATTGTAATCGCCCTGGGTAACAGCATTAATCAGGTGCGCCTGGTGCAAGAGCAGTGGGCGGCCGATGCAGCCGAGGAGGAATCGGCGCGGGCGCAATTGGCAGCGCTGCTGCCGCAAATAGACGAAACAATGCACATTTTTGCCTATCGTTTTCCAATCACGCCCGAATTTTTACGCTCGGTGTTACAGGTGTGGTACGGCCGTCAGGAACCTTATCGCCAACCCTTTGGCTCGCTACTGCGATTGCAGCTGCATGGCCAGGCAACGCCGCGCTTTTACATGCTCGATTGGGATGAAAACGGTCATCTCTATAACCTGATGCCAGAACTACAACAGCGGCAATGGACACACTTTATCTGGAGCACACCGGCACGGCTGGAGATTTTGACCGGGGAAACGGCCGTGACAGAAACAGGCGCACAACAGCTAAGCGTAGCCGGCCCAGCCAATGACCGTCGCCTGAGCGTGCGCCTGGACCCACCAGAAACAGGGGAATGGCGCAGCCTGACCTACCTCGTTAGCATTCCTGAGGGAAGTGCACTGGAAACGGCCGTGCGCCGCACCGGACCAGATAGCGCTCCCCTGCGCCTGCGCGCGCGCCTGACCGCAGGCAACGTCACTACCACGCTGCTAGAGATAGAAATAAGCCCGGGTGACGAAAGCTGGCACGATGTGCGCTTAAAAATAGATGAGTATGCCGGAATGGATGTGGAAATTCGGCTAGAAGTTTCTGGCGCAGGTAACGGCTATTGGGCCAATCCACGCCTGACACGCGAGTGAATCGGGATCAGGGATTAGTAGAGACAGGAGGGCATAATTCAAGCGACCTTTATAATTTGACCGCCGACCGCAGACCGCGATTTCGCCAGTGATGGGCAGTCAGCTACCGGCGGTCGGCGGTCATTTTCACAGAAAACTAAAGAGCGTGCAGCTTCATTGAACCATGCCGTTCAACCCTATTCTGTTGGCGGCAGCAACCGATACCCCACGCCGCGCATGCTCTCAATGAAGCCGGGCTCCCCAATCTCATACCCAAATTTGCGACGCAGCGAGCGCACCAACGGCCGTAAGAGTCTTCCGGCCTCTTCGTCTTCCATGCGCTGGCCATGTGTCAGCTCAATCAATTCACGCGTTGGCACAACGGCCGTTGCCCGCTCCGCCAGGCAACGCAAAAGCTGAAACTCACGCGCCGAAAGACGCAATCTTTCGCCACGAAACCAGACCGCGTGACGCAACACGTCCAGCCGCAGCGTCCCCAACTCCAGCATATCATTATCAGACAGGGATGACGAAAACGACCGTGCATCGCCGCGTGCCCGCATATAGCGCCTCGCCAGGGCTAGTTTACCGCGCACCGTCGCCAGCAAATCCTCCACCCCTACATCCTTCATCAGGTAATCATCCACCCCCATTTCTTTAGCATAGCGCACGTCACTATCCATAGTACGCGCGCTAAGAAAGATAAAGGGAATAGATGCCCAGGCTGGATGTTCGCTTAGCTGCGCAAAAAGTTGATAGCCATTCAGACGCGGCATCGCCACGTCAGCCAAAATCAGGTCAATTTTTCGCTGGGGCAAAAGCGCCAGCGCTTCCAGGCCATCCTCCGCTTCCACCACCTGATAGCCAAAACTACCTAAAAGCTCATGCAGGTAACGACGAAATGCAGGGTCGTCGTCAATTGCCAGAATAACAGGCTGAGAACCATCCATCTCTGCACCTCAATCATAGCACGCCTTACGTGTTGCGCTCGCGCAGGTGTGGGAAAAGCAGCACCTCGCGAATAGTTGTTTTATCAGCAAACAGCATTGCCAGGCGGTCTACGCCGACGCCAAAGCCACCATTGGGCGGCATGCCATAGCGCATGGCACGCAGATAATCTTCATCAATCGGGTTGCGCTCTTCATCATCCTGGCCAAAGGTCTCTTGCAACATCTCAAAGCGCCGGCGCTGATCAATCGGGTCATTTAATTCGGTAAAGGCATTTCCCATTTCCATGCCCGCAATAAAAAACTCAAAGCGCTCCACGTGCAGGGGATCATGCGGAATACCTTTAGCCAGAGGAGAAATGTCGCGCGGATATTCGGTTATAAACGTGGGCTGGATCAGAGCAGGCTCCACGAAGTCTCCCAGCAGACCGTCTATCAGCTTGCCCCAACTGGCACCTGGCGGGGTCTGCGTGGCCACGCCTCGCGCTTTGCCCATCTGGCGAATGGCTTCCGCCAGGCTGGGCGCGTCGGTGTATTGCATGTAGTCAATGCCAGTATGGTGCAAAATGGCCTGGCGCATGGTCAGGCGTGGCCAGGGAGGCGCCAGCTCAATTTGCTGCCCCTGGTAGGTGATTTGCGTGCCGCCGGTTAGCTGCCGGGCGATAAAGGCGAGCATCTCTTCCGTATGGCGCATGACGTCGGTGTAATCCCAGTAGGCGGCATAGAACTCCATCTGCGTGAATTCGGGATTATGCTTGAAGCTAACCCCCTCGTTGCGGAAATCACGGCCGATTTCGTACACGCGCTCCAGGCCACCCACCAGCAGTCTCTTCAGGTAAAGCTCAAAGGAAATACGCAGGTAAAGTTCTTGTTTGAGCTGATTGTGGTAGGTGGTAAACGGCCGTGCGGCAGCACCGCCATACAACGGTTGCAAAATCGGCGTCTCCACCTCCAAAAAGCCGTGATCGTCCATAAAGCGGCGTATGGCGCTCAGCAGGCGCGCGCGCGTGCGAAAGACATCACGCACCTCAGGGTTCACCGCCAGGTCTGCATACCGCTGGCGGTATCGCTCTTCCACATCGCTGAAGGCGCTGTAGCGCACCACTTTTCCATCTATCTCTTGCTCTTTGGCCACCGGCAAGGGGGTAATGGCTTTGCTAAGCAGTCGCCAACTGCTAACGCGCACGCTGACTTCTCCGGCGCGTGTGCGCATGAGCACGCCGCTGGCCTGGACAAAGTCACCCAGGTCAAGCAGCTTTTGAAAGATGCGGTGCGACTCTTCACCCACCTCTTCCCGGCGCAAAAAGAGCTGAATACGGCCGTGTTCATCCGCCACGTGTGCAAAAATGCTCTTCCCCATGTCGCGCATACTCACCAGGCGGCCACATACCGTCACCGGCAGCGCCGACTCATCGCCGGCAGTGGCAAATGCGGCCAGCGCTGCGGCCGTTGTGTGCGTGCGTTCGGCACGCAGCGGGTATGGCTCGATGCCTGCCTCTTGCAAACGCGCCAATTTTTCCAGGCGCTGTGCTTCCAATGGGTTTGGTTCCCAACTCATTCTGTCGTTCTCCGGCAGCTATTTGTAGGTTAAAAAAAGCCCGTGCCTGGCACGGGCTGGTCAATTTTGCGGGACGGCCGTTGCTAAACGGACTCGATTTTTACCACGCGAAATTCCGTTACGCCACGTGGGGCATTCACGCGCACCACGTCACCCACCTTAGCGCCAAGCAGGGCCTTACCCAGCGGACTTTCGTTAGAAATACGCCCTTCCACCGGATTGGCTTCTGCGGCACCCACCAGGTGGTAACGCTCCTCCTCTTCGCACCCCACCTCAACAACAGTCACATAATCGCCGACGAGCACGTAATCATAATCACGATTCGCCCCATCAGCAATAAGTTTGTAATTGTTGAGGATATCCTCAAGTTCCTGAATGCGCCCTTCCAGGAAGGATTGCGCATTACGGGCAGCCTCCAACTCGGCATTATCTACAAAGTCGTCATCCTGCCCATCTTCAAAGGCGCGGTGCAGCCGTTCGGCTACCTCTTCACGCCCTTTGGTACGCAGGTACTCAAGCTCTTTCGTCAGTTTTTCTAATCCGGCAGGTGTGAGCAAATGTGGCTTGTCGTGTGTCATGGCTTATCTGTCATAACAGGAAAACCGCTGACTATTCAGCGGCATTCGTGTCCCTCTCTGTGCGAAAATGTGTTTAGGGGCAACATTATATCACATGTTGCTCGTGTAACAACCCTCTCCTTTCCCTCACTATTTTGCTATACTTGGCTCTATGGACCAATCACACATTCGTAATTTTTGCATTATTGCCCACATTGACCATGGGAAATCCACCCTGGCGGATCGCCTGCTGCAAGTCACCGGCACTATTTCGGAGCGGGAAATGCAAGAGCAGGTGCTCGACGACATGGATCTGGAGCGGGAGAAGGGAGTCACCATCAAAGCCTCGGCCGTGCGCATGAACTACACGGCACAAGATGGCCAGGTCTATGAAATGAACCTGATTGATACGCCTGGCCACGTAGACTTTGCCTACGAAGTAAGCCGTGCCCTGCAAAGCTGCGAAGGGGCAGTGCTGGTAGTAGATGCCACGCAAGGCATCGAGGCACAAACGCTGGCAAACTTGTACCTGGCTATTGAGGCCAATCTGGAAATCGTCCCCGTGGTAAACAAAATTGACTTGCCAGCAGCGCAACCCGATGAGGTGGCCGAAGAGATCGAAAAAATCACCGGCATTCCCGCCGAGGAAGTAATTCCGATTAGCGCCAAAACGGGGGAAAATGTAACGGCCGTACTCGAAGCCATCGTTCAACGCATCCACCCGCCACACGAAAACCCCGACGCCCCCTTCCGCGCCCTCGTCTTCGACTCCCACTACGACTCTTACAAAGGCGTCATCGCCTACGTACGTGTCTTTGAAGGTACGCTACGCAAACGGGAATGGATCAAAATGATGTCCAACGACGTCATGGTTGAACCCATTGAAAGTGGTATTTTTGCCCCCGCC
>CALEAD010000080.1 GCA_937943625.1 uncultured Anaerolineae bacterium
TGGCTCAACGCAAAGCGGATAAAGTCAAGATCACCTGGCAGTTCTCAGTGCAATCGGCTCGTTGCAAGCTCAACTCGCATTATGTTAAGGTTCATTCAGACAACGAAAAGTTTAAGGAAATTTAGTTTACGGTGTACTTACCGTCAGTATAATTGATTACAAGAAATGTGTTCTCTGATACACAGTTTGTAATGTATTTTGGTTATACTCCTTACAGGATAAATAAACCAATTGACAGGGAGTGTGAGTATGCCACAATAGCAACGGTGTTTTAGAGCTAATTAAACATTCAAAAAATTATTGTCTGTAATTAACAATTTGATAGAATAAATACAAAGTAAGGAGAAAGCTATGGGATTTTCGAACACACAAATCAATCAAGAACCATATCAAAAGCGGACGCGCTATGAAGCCCCTGAAGTCATTTATGAAACGGTAATCACGACACGTGCGGGGTCGCCGTCTCCTTTTCGCATTGAGGATCCTTCTGGTGTTGACCCACTTGATCTGTTCGGTAACGATTAAAAGACTTCCTGGCTTTGGTAAGGATTTGGAAGCGAAGAAGTCGGCTTTTGCGGTAGCATTAAGCTGGCTTCTTTTTATTGTCTTATTGGGGTAGACGGCCGGGGTTGGGGAATGGCCAGGCGCGGAAATCGTTGGCGCAGTTGTTGGTGTCACGCCAAAAGGGGAACCGTTCCAGGCTGTAGTTTGATGTGGGCAGGAGGGGTGCGGGGGTAACGCCAGGGTAGCTGCCTGTGCCATAAGTAACCACATCTATCACCAGATCGTTTGCATCGCGTAAAATCACCTCATCTCCTTGGTTGCCTAGCTGTATGAAGGTGACTGGGTCTCCCCAATTCAGGTCTTTGAGCAGCTTGGGTACGGCCGTATCTGTTTCCAGTATCTCGAAATGGGGGTTAAAGCCAAATGCCTGGCGGAAGGCAACGGCTGTGGTGGCAATCACCAATGTCTGACCTGGCGGCAAAATGGTGCCGGCCGGAAAGCGGCGCAAATCTTCAAAATCAGTTGGGTGCACTGCGTCGCTGATGCTGTAACCGCTCAGGTCTATGGCGTAGGGAGTGGGGTTTACCAATTCGATGAACTCATACTCGTCGTTCCCCGGTGGGTCGTAAAACACCTCGCTGATGAGAATGTAGTTGGCAGGGGCCATATACTCGTTCTGGACGATGGGCAGATACGCCTGCCAGGGCCAATCCTGGTAGAACATGGCGGCCAGCAGTGCATATGCCTCATCTGACTGGAATTGAATGGCAAGCTCGCGGTTGCCTTTGTGTGCCTGTTCTGTGCCGTTGAGGCTGCCCAGATGTACGTAGCCTTGCCCATTCAGCTGCAGCAGCACCATTTTGTTGTGAATGCCGAGTCCGGTGGGGTTGGCGCGCGCGCAACGCAGGTTTAGTTGTTCCTGGTGAGCGATGGTCTGTACGTAGCGGCAGGTGGCAGCGTTGCTGGTTGGCAGGCTGGGGGTGTCGAAGTAGCTGTCTAGCAGAAGGCGCACGGTTGCGCCGCGCCGCGCGGCATTGAGATATGCTTCCAGGCGTGGGTTGGGGTCGGCTAGCGGGTTGCTGTTAGAGGCTCCCCAATACGGCCGTTCCGTGAGCTGCTGCACCAATATCATGTCCCCGGCCCCGGCGCGGTTGAGCAGCCCTAGCAGGCTGTCCTGGGTGCGCAGGCTATTTTCTGGGGATTGGATCAGCTCGAAGAAGAAGCTGCTCTGAAACACGGCCGTTTCGGGGTAACGTACTGCGTAGGTAATGCCCCCTGTTTGTGTAATGGGCACAAATCCTACTGCCGGCAACCCGTAGGTGGGCGAGTCAGCCTGCCAGCGGAAGAGATCGGCATGGTTCACCGGGTCGAAGTCGGCGGCAAAGATAGCCTGCACGTGTGCCACCACGCCGGGGGCGTCGGTGTGCAGTAGTAGCCCGCGTCGCCCCCAGGTGCCGTCTTGTTTGTCATCATCAGGCATGCTGTTGGGGCTGAGATTTTCGCTGCTAATGAGCACGAGACGGCCGTCTATCAGCACAAACTTAGCGTGCAAAAAGCGATAGCGGTCACTAATGCGCGCTTCCTCATCACTGATCATAAACCAGCAGGCGCCACCGGCAGCATCGAGCTGGGCGCACACATACTTTTCCTGGTCAGGCAGCCCACCGGGGGGTGCGCCTTCCAGCAGCAC
This sequence comes from uncultured Anaerolineae bacterium, assembly GCA_937943625.1. Classification (GTDB taxonomy): domain Bacteria; phylum Chloroflexota; class Anaerolineae; order Promineifilales; family Promineifilaceae; genus JACSRF01. The sequence continues at coordinate 2,195 of CALEAD010000080.1, forward strand.
TGTCACGCTGACGCCACGCTGTGCTGCACGCACCAGCGCGGTGGCAATGCCCAGGTTCTCAAAGGTGTGGCTCTGAATTTGAATGGTGTAGCGGGCGCTATCCAGAGCGGCAATGATGGATTCGTAAGCGTTATCGGGGGCGATGGCCAGGGTGATCACGGCCGTTTCCGTCAGCTGCCGCGTAAAAAAGAACTGTTCCAAATCCCAGCCCGGGTAGCGCACTTTACGGCCGTTGATGACATCGTCGCGCCAGGATGCCCAATCAGCGGCGCTGTTTGTGTCTGGCACGGGTTGGCCGGTTTGCTGGTCTAGCCGGCGGTAGAGAATTTGTCCCGTTTCGCCAAAGACAGAGGTAACCAGGTAGGGGAAAACGGCCGTGCCCGACCAGCCATTTTGGGCCGTATTGCCCGCTTTGTACACCAGCACATCCTGGATATGGCCCGCGTCATCCAGCAGCAGCACCTCATCGCCACTGTTGGCAAAGCCCGGCCAACTACTCAGAACCACGTCTGGGGCAAAGCCAAAGCTTGCGGCAAACGCTGGCGCGTCCCCGGTCAGCCAGATGACGCCGCCAGGGGGCAGCGTGACGCCGGGTGGAATGGTTGCCTGGCTGCTGCCATCACTCAGCCGCCAACCGGCCAGATTGGCCAGCGCCTGCCCCACGTTGCGCAGCGCCACCGCCTCATCGGTATCGTTCAGGGCGTAGCCATCGTAATACACGGCATCCAGCAGCACAAGGGGACGTAGCCCGTCATCGAGGAAGGTAACGGCCGTTGCCACATTGTTTGCCAGGTTCGTTTCGGTGTAGCTGGTGCTGGCGCGTACGCTGTTGGTGATGTAAATGCCCGGCGTGATTTGCACTGTAGCCGTCAGGTAAAAGCTGATGAGCGTACCGGTTGGCACTGTGCCCACCTGCCAGACCAAGGTGTTGGGCAGGGGCTGGCTTAGGGGGAAGCCGCTGTCGTCTTGCGCGTATGCCACACCCAGGGGCAGGGTATCGGTGAGCACAACCTGCGTGGCTGTGTGGTTGCCGCTGTTTTGCAGCGTGATGGCGTAAACGAGGGGTTGTTCCGGCAAAAGCAGCGCGGGGCCACTTTTACTCACCTGCAAATCAGCCACATGCCCGCCGCCCCCGTTGTTTTGACACAGAGAGGCAATCCAGGTGCTGTTAACGGCCGTGTTACCTGACGCAGGCGTAGCATTGGCAGCAACCACAAAGCTCCAGTTAGCCGGGATAGGCAGGTCGTTGAGATTGTCCGCGTTAAAACGCACCGCCTGATTGGCGCCAGGGTGGCGCACACTGCCCGGCGCTTCTGTGAAGTTGTGTATCACGTTGTCGCCGCTGTCGCGCAAGATGGGGTTGTCGTTAAAGTCGGTATTGCTGAACAGAGGCCAACTGCCAGTGAAGTAGCCGCCATTGTGTGGCAAAACGGCCGTGCAGTCACTCAGGTCATTGTCATCAGCGGGCAAAATGGTGTCGCGGTCGTTGCCGTTATAGATCACGATGAGCGTGCCAGCAGCCACATTGGCCCAGAAAGGGTCAGCGGTAAAATGCAGATCGCCGGGTGTCAGGTCGCCCAGATCCCAGCCGCGCAGGTCAACGGGGCCGTTGACAACCAGCAGCTCCACCCACTCCTTATTGCCTCCGGCTCCCTGTGACCACTCGTTGATAATCACGTCGAATGGGGTGGCACCTGGCGCAGCAACGGCCGTTGCTGTCAGGCTACGGCTCGTCTCCCAAGTAAGCCATAGCACCATTCCCGGCAGGATTACGGTGATGGCAATCCAAACTAGTCGTGGAGACATAGTAGCACCTCGTTACTTTACACAGCGATGAGGTTGGCATGTCTCTTCGGCTTGAGTAATCAACAACGCACATACCTGACCTGGCAATGATGTCTTTTCGTTATACCGTCACGCGGCTCACTTTTCAAGTAAGTTGGCAACGACACAGCAATGCTCAGCTGGCTTACTGGCTGGTACAAAAACGCGCTTGGTTCGCCCCAGGTAAGTGAGCTGACCAGTCACTCCCCCATTCCCAAACTCCCTTCTGCAGCTTTGATATTGTGCGAATCAGTCTTAGCGTTTCACCAAAGGCAAGTAGAGCCATTGATCCAGCATAGGTGGTGCGGAACCCTCCACCTCCAGGTGCAGCAACGTAATAGACCACGGCACCAGCGTGACAGCAAGTTTACCTTCGGCAGCCCAAAGTACAGCTGGCGGTTCGCTTAGCGTTGCGGAAGGGGTAGCCGCGCCGTTGTAGATGATGCTCTGCGCGGTTGGGGAGGCGGCGCGCACCTCGTAGGCATGTCCGCCGATAATAGACGCGCCCGCCACGGAAATGGTGGCGGTAATTGGCTCGGCCGTTTTATTAATCACCAGCAGCGAAAGCGTAGTGGCATTGACACGACCGGCATAGACAGCGGCTTCACTTTCAGTGTTCAGGGTAGTAATAACGGGCAACATGCTCTCCCCGAAACGCGCCCATAGGGGATAAGCGTAGTATTGCGGCGCTCGATAAAAGTTGTTGTCCTCGTGCATCAAACCATACTCAGTGCCGTTAGTGGCACGCCCGTTGGCCAGATCCCACTGAGTGAACACCGCGTACCCATGTTGAATTGCCTGGCCGATAGAATCGGCCAGGAAAAGCGCGTTAACCGCCCGCGTCATCAACTGCGCGTTATCCTGATCCTGCACTGAGACCAGGTTGTATTCGGTGACAGCCACCGGCGCGCGTCGTCCATTGGCGAAGGTATCAAAAGCGTTGTTCAGGTTCGCCCGGATGGTGCGGAAATGGGTCTGCGGCTTGGCCAGGATTTCCGCATGTCCAGCCGCATTGTTAGGCGGCGGCTGGAAGTAGGGATAGGGATGGATGGAGTAAAAATCCAGGGCGTTCTGTGCTGCTGAAATGACTTTGATGCCCCAGTTGTTAAAGTTCCACCACGCAGGATTTGTGGGGTCTCCGGGCACTTCATACCCCACCGCGCCAACCTGGATCGTTGGATCCACGGCACGCATGGCAGCGCGAAACTCCAAATAGCCTTCATGCTGCTGGGCGCCGCTCCCTTTTCCCTGCACGTATTCGGTGCCGTCGCACGTCCAGACATCCTCCCAGCCCCAGGGCTGACACATGGCGCCGCCGGTGACGGGCTTACCCCCATAGACCTCGTTGCCGACCTCCCACAGTTTAATGCCCACCGGCTGCGGGTGGCCGTGGGCGGCGCGTAGCTGCGCCCAGTGGCCGACGGTGTACCAGTCGGTGCCGCGAATGTCCACACCAATGGGCCGATTGTCGTTCACGTCGCCGTTGAAGAAGGCAACCAGGGCGGCGGCCTCTTTGGAGGTGCCGTTGGGGTTGACCACCCATAGTCCCTCGGTGTCGGTGGCGCGCAGAAATTTGATGAAATCACTGGGCTTTGCTGCCCAGAACCAGTAGTGACAAGGCACGGCGCCGGGCTGATTCTGGCCCATCTCGCAGCTCAGCCAGCCGTAGGCGTTACTCCAACTGCCGCCCGGCAGGCGCAAGAGGCGGATGCCTGAGGCGCGGGTGTAGGTGATGAACGTTTGATTTTCCAAACGGTAAGGAGCTAACCAGGCGGGCAGATTGGAGCCGAATAGATAGGGGCTGATTGATGTGATGACGCCGCCAGCCTGGATTTGGATGGTGGCGGTGATGCCTGCCGGAGGGGGCGGTGCTTCACCAGCCAGCAGGCGCAGGTCGTCTAGGTAGAAGGTGGGTTGTCCGGTGTTCACCGAACTCTGGAAGGCGATGGACCCCAGCGAGCCGTTGGCCAGGTTCAGGTCGGCCAGGGGGATGGTGACGACGCGCCACTGGCCGGCGACCGGGCCGCCGGCCAGGTAGGTGTTCAGGTTCACCTCGTTGGCGGCGGGGTAATTGGTGCCTGACCCCGCCTGCACGCGAATTCCCTGTCCGCCAACAGTACCGCCATGGATGGCAAAGCGGATGGCCGTGTAGCCAGAAAGGGGCAGATCGCCACCGGGGCGCACCAGCCACAGCGCGCCCCAATTGCTGGGTTGGTAGGTTGCAGCGATCGCATGGGCGCTTCCGCCATAGGTGGGGGATGTGGCAGCAAAGTCTAGGGTGGTATTAAAGGACCAGCTCTGAAAAGCGGGGTCCAGTGCGTCACCGTAGAGGATGGTATCAGCGAGCGACTGGACGTCTGCTGTCGGTTGAAGTAGCACGATGGACAGCGGCAACAGAAGTCCCAAGATGAGCACGGTTAAGACCAATAGACGCCGACATAATTTGTTAAGCATTTTTTATTACTTTGACAATGTCACATTAAGAATTTTTGTCAGGCCCTATTGTAATACAATGTCACATTAAGGATTTTTTGTCAAGCCCTATTGCGCAACCAGCAATTCTCAATCTAGCAATTTAATCTGGCCCCCTTTCTCCACTGGGGAAAGGGGGGTGGGGGATGGAGGCAATCATCCGTCAGCTCATTTATCTGCCAAAAACAAGAAGAGGGCAGTATTTTTTGCTATCAATCACATGGGCGGTTTTTTTTATCAGAATCGCTCCCATTTGTGTAATCGCACAATGTCAAATTAGTATGATAACCCGTACATTTTGCAGCCTCGGGTGCGCGCCCGTAGCCATTGGCATAGAAAAAAGCCACCTGACCAGGTGGCTTTTTTACTGAGGGACCTGGATTCGAACCAGGACTGATGGAGTCAGAGTCCACTGTTCTGCCGTTAAACTATCCCTCACCGTGTGACGCATTTTATCACGATAGGTTATTCCTGGCAAAAACATTGCCGGCGCACAATGAAAAGCCCCAGGCGGGGAGCCTGGAGCTTTTACGGGTTTAGGAAGGAGGAGGAAAACGAGTTGATACTGCAAAGATTAGCGGATTTGTCTGAGTGCGTAAATAGGAAATAGCGGCCATGACATGGGTACTCGCAGGCTGACCGATTACAAGTCAATTTCCGGACTGTCTTCCCTGCATGAGATTGATCAACTCGTCCAGGCGATTGCGCCGGTAGAGATAAAGCAGAAATTCGCGCACGCGCTCCGGCTTGTTGCTGCCACCGATGTCTTCCCAGTCTATGTTTAATCTTCGCGCCATCTGGCTCAGATCGTCTAGGGTATAGTTGGCCTGCAGGAACTGGCGCAAAATGGTGGGCGGAGAGGCGACGCTGAGCTTTTCCAGGCGGGGTAGGTGTGTGGCCGGTGGCGGCGTGAGAATGCGCTCGACTGCCAGGGCCAGAGCTGCCATTTGCCCGCGTTCTTCGGCCAGACGCATGATGTTGTGAATGACCTGTGCCATGTTTTGGTCTACGGTCATGACTTCGTTTTCGGCAATGCCCAGGTCAAACATCAGGTTGAGGATGTCGCCGCGGCCAAAACGGGTGTGAATTTGCTCGTATAACATTTTGCGATCGAAGGCATCTCCAGGAGGTGTGTCGGCGGCAGGCGTGGCCGGGGTGTCCGCGGCTGTTGCTTTAACCACAGGTGGCACGACGACGAGTTGTGGACTGGATGGAGTGGGTGGGGTGAAAAAGAACGGCCGTAATACCCCCCACAACCAGATAGCTGCACCGCCAAACAGCACGCCGCTGAGAACAAAGTAAAAAAAACCAAGCTCTTGGCGCAGGGCGGCTCCGCCAAATGAGCCGATGAATGTGTCTAGCAGCACCGCCGAAGCAACGGTTAGCAGGCCTATCCCCCATGTCAGGCTGGGGCGACGCCAGAAAAAGAGCAAAAATAGGAGAACAACGATGAGTTTAAGAATCAGCAACAGAGTCATGTCTTCGTAGCCAGGTAGTCATCATTGTAGGCTTTGCCGACAAAATCGCCCATATCTGTCAGTATAGCACTCGCTCCCTCACGTGCAACGTCATTGGCCGAACGGGATGAGGGTGGTATCATCTTGGCAATGGGTCGAATCTGGCAAAAATGGGCTTTGCTGCTCTCGCTCATCCCTGTTGCCTTAACCGCATGTACGCTGGAAGAGGTGGAATTGCCCACGCGCGCCGCGGTTGTGCAGCTTTTGCCCGCCGCGGAGTTGACGCAAACGGCCGTTTTCCTGAACCTTCCTCCCACTTGGACGCCTGCACCTGCTGGCACATTTGACTCACCGGCCCCGGTAACGGCCGTTGCCCTACCGACGCGCACCGCAACGGCCGTTGTTAACCTGCCCACCAACACCTCACGCCCCACGCGCACACCCACGCCTACCCCCACCAGCGACGCCACAGCCACACCATACGTCAGCTTCATTCCCACCAACGTGCCTCCCTCGGCGCAGTTAGGGCCAAGCAAGCTCGGTCTGCACGTGATCCACAACAACGACTTCTGGATTAATGAATTCGTGCGCCTGGGTCAGCCTGCCGTCATCAAAGCGCTGGATAATTTTGGCTACGTGGCCGAAATAAAAGCCCTCTCGCCGCGCACCATTGTGGTGGGGCGGGTCAATCACGAAGGGCAGAACTACGTCGGCACGCCTGAAGAAGCGGCGCGCGACTTTGTCAATGCCCAACTGGCGCAGTACCTGGCCAACCCTGCTGTGGACTATTGGGAAGGCTGGAACGAGCCAGACCCAAACCTGGAGTACATGGGCTGGTATGCGCGCTTTGAGCAAGAGCGCGTGCGTCTGTTGGCTCAATATGGGTTGCGGGCAGCTATTGGCGGTTTTTCTACCGGTGTGCCAGAAATGGATGAATTTATGCTATTTTTGCCCGCCATTGAGACCGCTATCCAGTATCGCGGCATCCTTACGCTGCACGAATACAGCGCCCCAGACCTGACCTTTTTGTTTGGCAACCCCCTGCCTGGTTACCCAGCCTACTCTGACCGGGGTGCGCTAATGCTGCGCTATCGCTGGTATTATCGCGAGATTTTGGAACCGGCAGGCCTGGTGATTCCCCTGGTGATCTCAGAAGCAGGTGTAGATGGCGTGATTGGCAACCGCCCCGGCCCGCAGGGGTTGGGGTGGCACGACTTCCAGAGTTACTGGGTGCAGCAGGGGTGGGGGCGCAACGGCCCAGAGGCATTTATTAACCAACTGGCCTGGTACGATGCCGAGACGCGCCGGGATGGGTACGTGATTGGCTTTACTGTTTTTACCGCCGGCGCCATTGGCCAGTGGATGCCGTATGACATTAATCCCATTTTGCCAGAATTAACCGCTTACATGATCAGCCAGAGATACCGCTGACCTGGCGCTATTGGCTGCAACGAAAACGGCCGTACTACGTAATACAGTACCAGCTAAAGTTTGTCGTGACCGCTGCAGCGGGCAACCGGCAAACCCACAAACTTTTAGCTGAAGTGAAGTAACTATCAAACCGTTGGTTGGTTTGATAGTGGGTTAGTTAGCTGAAAACCAACCTGCAAACTGACCAACCAACTAACCAACCCTGCTAGACACTTTTAACAGTTACAAAGTGAGGGAAAATGGACGAACAACAGCCAATGATCAGGCAAAAAGATCCCGGTTTCTGGCGCGAATTGTGGCAGCAGATTCGCCTGGTGTTTCGTTTACTTGGGGACCGAGAGGTCCCTTTTTACTTAAAGTTTCTCCCCTTCATCACGCTTCTTTACTTGATTGTGCCCACGGACCTGCTATTTGACCTGACGCCCGTGCTGGGGCAGCTCGATGATCTGGCGGTCCTACTGGCCGGTTCAAAACTCTTTTTGTATCTGGCTCCTGCGCCTGTGGTGGCGCGCCACCTGGCGGAAATTCGCGCCCAGGATGGCTATGGCCACCTGGTGGATGCCGAGGATGATGCCGTCAAAGACAAAGAGCAAAAAGCGTTGGAAGATGTGATTATCATCAACGGCCAAGCGGAGCATCAGTAAAGCCCCAACGCTTCCATCAGTGGGTCGCCCCACCAGTACCAGGCGGTGAGGGAGAAGATACAACAGCATAAAATTAGCAGGGCAGCAGCAACAATGATCCAGGTGATGGTTCGCTGTTGTTGTTTCTCATGTTCGCTCAGGCCGGCCGGCACAAACGGTCGTTTTCCTTCATCAGGCAGGGAGGCCAGTGGTGGCGCTGCTGGTTCGGACGTGTACAGGGGAGACGGGTCGAGAGCAGAAATTTGAGGCGCTCCCTCTGGCTTGGGTGGCGTCTCGACCATGGGGCTGAGGGAGGGGTTGGCAACGGCCGTTTCGCCTGCCACCGCAACTATCCCCGCTGCTGCGTTTACGCTTTCTGCTTCCACAACGTGCTCATAGCGCAACATGACGCTGCTACCAAGCAAGATAACCTGCCCTGTGCGCAGCGTTTGTGCTTCTCCACCCAGGCGTTGCCCATTGATAAATGTGCCGTTCGTGCTGCCCAGGTCTTGAATTTTATAGTCTCCTTGCTCATCACGCGCCATGCGCGCGTGCTGTCGTGATACCTCCGGGTCTGGTAAAGAGACGTCCGCCATTGGGTCGCGGCCAATGATGATGATGCTGTCTTTTAGCGGGAAAGCCTGCCCCAGGCGTGGGCCTTGCTCTACTACGAGTTGAAATTTAGTCGTCACGCGCAAACCCCTTTGAAACTTGCGGATTACGGAATGGCCACTGTCTGTTGGCGCGTTCCACACGCCATCAGTATACCCGAAGCGAGACAGCAAGGGTAACGATACTTGAAACAGAAAGCCGTCGGGAAAGGGCTCTACTTGCGGCGCAGCAGACGCGGCAGCGCTCTGGCTTCGCGTATATGCAGCAGATAGGCCATCGCGGCATATACGATCATACCGCTGACGCCTGCGAGTGTGACCAATAGCGCGTTTGCCGGCAAACTGGCGGGCAGCAAGCGCGCCAACTGCTGTGCAGCCATCGCTGCGGTAAGGCCAGTCATGCTCGCCGCCAGCAGAGATTTCAGCGTAACGGCCGTAACGCCATACCCGTGCCACCCTGCCAACTGTCGCCGCAGCAGCCAGACCATCAGCGCCGTGTGTGTGATGTGCTTGATGGCATCTGCCACCATCAGACTGAGCAGCCCATTGCTCAATGTCTCCAGCCCCGGCGAAGTGGGCAAGCCGATAGCCTGTCCCCACGCCTGACCCAGCGCTGCCAGGGGTTGACGCAGGAGAACGGCCGTTGCCAGGTAAACGAGAATGCTTATCACCCCCACCAGCGCTGGCCGCAACGTCTCCTTACGCGCATAAGAGGCAAAAACCAGCATCTGATCAATGGCGGCAAAAGGTAGGCCAAACAAATACACCTGCAGCACCAGCGCCGTCACCTGCGTGTCCTGTGGCGTAAATTCCCCGTGTTCAAACAACAGCGCCACAATGGGCACAGCCAGGGCAAATAAGCCAAACGTCGCCGGCATAATCAGGGCGATGACGAGGCGTAGCCCCTCCGCCATCGTTTGCTTGAAAATTTCTAGCTCACCCAGGGCCTGGCGCGAGAGCGTGGGCAGGGTGGCAATCGAGAGCGCCGTTACAATCAACCCCAGGGGAAACTGAATCAATGTCGTGGCGAACTTCATATAGGCAATGGAGTTATCGCCAATGCGTGTGGCTAGATTCAGGCTGAGTGCAACCGCCAGCTGTGTGATGATCAGCCCGCCGATGATGGGCGTATAGAGCTGCAAGATGCGGCGAATAGCCGGATGCCGCCACTCCAGCCGCCAGGTCAGCCGCATTTGAGTGGCGGATGCCTGTCGCAGCGCCAGCCATTGCAGCACAATTTGCAGCATGGAACCGGTCAGCAGCCCCCAAACCAGGCTCTCTATCTGGCGCGGCCGTAGCAGGGCGCTGAGGACAATGGCGCCATTCAGGATGGCGCCCATGAAAGCGGGAATGGTGAAGCGCTTCAGGGCGTAGAGCGCACCGGTGAGGATGCTGGCGATGCTCATAAAAAAGACGGCCGGTGTCGCCAGGCGCATCAGGCGAACGGCCGTTTCCGTCAGCAGTGGGTCGCTAAAATTGCGCGCGCCGATTAACCAAGCCACCTGCGGCGTGAAAATTTCTACCACGGCCACAACCAGCAGCAGCAGCAACGTGGCGGCGCTCAGCACCATGCTCAGCACTTGCCATAGTTCCTCACGCCGCTTCTCTGTCGCATAGTCACTAAACACCGGCACGAGCGAGGAGTTAACCATGCCCCCGATGATCAGGTCAAAGAGGCTGACGGGAATGTAGGCGGCCACTTCAAAAGCGGCCAGCAGCCCGGACGCCCCAAACAGATTTGCTTTAACAGTTTCGCGCACCAGGCCAAGAATGCGACTAAAGACATTGCCAACCGCCAGCACTGCCGCTGCTTTGACCACGCCATGAGAGTCCCGGTCGTGACTCTTGCGGTCATTGTTGTGCGGTTCCTCCTGATCGGTTTCTGGTGCTGCGGCAGGTTGAGAGGGCATGTAGGCACGCTCGTGGTATCTTTAGACAGCACAAAACAGCCGTATGCACACCTGGCGGTGTACAGACGGCCGTTTCTGCTTGTTAACTGATTGGCTGTAAGCTAAGCGGGGTGCGTTTGCGGGTGAGTATCCTTACCAGCGACGACCACCATCATCCCCGTAGTTATCACGGCGACCGCTCTCTCGACGACCACCACCACTACGCTGTCCGCCACCACGGGAGCTGCCGCCACGCGGGCCGCCGCTGCCGCCCCCAGGGCGGTATCCACCTCCACCGGAGCTACCAGAGCCACTGGGGCGACGGCCACCACCAGCCGGGCGTTCGTCACGTGGTCTGGCTTCGTTCACCCGCAGGCTTCGCCCATCCACCTCTTTCCCGTCCATGGCTTCAATGGCGGCGTCTGCATCCGCTGCTGGCATTTCGACAAAGCAAAAACCGCGAAAACGTCCTGAATCCCGATCCGTAATCATGGCCACAGATTCAACTGTGCCATATGCTTCAAACAGGTCTCGTACCTGCTCTTCCGTCGCATTGAACGACAGATTCCCGACATAGATTTTCTTAGACAAATGGACACTCTCTCCAAAAATAAACGCCACCTTGCCAGTCCGCCAGCGGCTGCAAACGTGGTAAAAAGTAAATCGTGCAAAAGCATACCTCTCTTTTTGAAAATTGCCAAGATTTGTAATGACCAGGCTGTTGATTTGTTTGATAGTTGGTTAGTTGGCTGGAAACAATTGGTGACAAGTTAAGTTGATTGCCGATTTTTCAAGAGAGGGCCCGCTGACCGTAGACCGCTGACCGCGGACAGTGGTCAGCCGTTGGCGGTCATTTTCAGGAGACTTCATGAATGTTTACACCGGCAGTTGCGTGGGGCAGGCAACGTTGTATGATCCTGATGGGCGTTTAGCCGGTAGCTTTCAACTATACCTGAAAAGGGCATTCGCCTAGCATAAGCATGGTGTGGCAGTTACCAAGTTGCAAGTTACAGGATACGCTAACGTAACTATTGTGCAATCAGAGCCGAAATGGCTCAAAAATACGAAAAACAAATGCCTTTGAAAAACGGTAGGGGCAATTGAATCACCCCATTGCCAAAACGCAGGGAGCGGCCTGCGTAACAACTCTGCTCAGTGAA
>CALEAD010000081.1 GCA_937943625.1 uncultured Anaerolineae bacterium
TTGCCAATGAAGGCGTTTGGGACGCCGAACACGGCTGGAACGTGCTGGGGACACTGACAGTCACCCAATGAAAGGCATACGCAATGATAAAACAATTTCTCCGCTTTGCTCTTTGTCTTTCTATCTTGCTCTCCGCCTGCCGGCCCGCGCCGGGGGGCGCGCCTGCAAACCCCGCCTATCCGACTAGCGACTATCCGACTAACGCCTATCCGACTCGCGACTATCAGACTAATGACAAATGGTCCCTCTGGACCGCGGAGCGCGGCACGCAACTGCGCGGGGCGAACATCTGGCAGCGCGTCCGCGTCCCCGACCTGGACGGCGACCTGCTCGGCCAGGGCTACATCGGCCCGCCCTACGCCCAGTCGGACTTCGACCGGCTGGCGGCGGCAGGGGCGAACTACGTCAATCTCTCCATCCCCGGCCTGTTCAGCGAGCGCCCGCCCTACGTCCTCGATGAAGGCGCGCAGGCCAATCTCGATTCCCTGCTGGAGATGGCCGAACGCGCCGGGCTGTTTGCGGTCATCTCCTTCCGCACCGGGCCGGGGCGCAGCGACTTCACCTTCTACCGCGACGGCGCCGGCGACTGGTTCGACCCATCCCTGCTCATCGAAACCGTCTGGACCGAGCAGGCCGCGCAGGATGCCTGGGTCGAGATGTGGCGCACCACCGCCGAACGCTATCGCGGCCATCCCGTCGTTGTCGGCTATGACCTGATGGTGGAGCCGAACGCCGATGAAGTCATGCTCGACCTCTACGACCCGGCCGAGTTCTACCCGCGCTACGCCGGCACGCTCTACGACTGGAATCAACTCTACCCGCGCCTGGTGGCCGCCATCCGCAGCGTGGACGGCGAAACGCCCATCCTGGTCAACCCGATGGGCTGGGGCAGCGTCCCCTGGCTGCCCTATCTCCAGCCGGTGCAGGCCGAACGGATTGTCTATGCCGCCCATCAGTACGGCCCCTTCCTCTACACCCATCAGCAGCCCGGCGAGAACAAACCCTACCCCGGCGCGTTCGACATCACCTGGGACGAAGTTCCTGACCGCTTCGACCGCGCCTGGCTGGAAGCCTATCTCGCCCCGCTGGAAGAGTTCCGTCAACGGACGGGCGCGCCGGTGGCAGTGAACGAGTTCGGGGTGGTGCGCTGGGCGCCCGGCGCGGCGGACTTCCTGCGCGATGAAATTGCCTGGTTCGAGGCGCACGGCATCAATCACGCCCTGTGGGTCTGGGAGCCGACCTACCAACCCTGGGTCACCTGGGGCGACCGGGCGATGTACTACCCCTTCGGCCCCGACCCGCAGAACTTTACCGAAGTGGACAACGACCTGTGGCGCGTGATTCAAGAGTCGTGGGCGCAGAATAGCGTCCGCCCGCCGCGCGCGATGGGGAACTTGCCGCCGGCGCAACTGTCGCCCTCGCCGTTCCCCACCGTCCCACCGCCTTCCACGCCGACCGAGGCCCCCGCTGCACCTACCTACGCCTTGCGCTTCTACGGCACCGGCACGGGCGACATTGACCGGGTGAAAATCCCGATGAGTAACACCGTTGGCATCTCATTGCCCGTCAACATCGGTGCAGCCGACTTCACCATCGAGTTCTGGCTGCGCTTTGCGCCGGGCGACAACAACAGCAGCACGTGCACCGAAGGCGAGGACACCTGGATCAACGGCAACATCATCTTTGACCGCGACATCTTTGGCGCGCCCGATTACGGCGATTTCGGCATCTCGCTCTACGGCGGGCAGAGCGCCTTCGGCGTGCACAACGGCTCAAGCGGCTACAGCATCTGCAGCAGCGCAACGCTGGCCGCGAACCAGTGGCATCACGTCGCCGTGACGCGCCGCACGGACGGCCAGATGCGCATCTTCATCAACGGCGTGCTATCGCGCAGCTACAACGGGCTGGCCGGGAACATCTCGTATCGCGTCGGGCGCAGCGTCCCGTGGCCGAACGAGCCTTACCTGGTGATCGGCGCGGAGAAGCACGACTTCGACCCGAACACCTATCCCTCCTTCAGCGGCTGGGTGGACGAGGTGCGCATCTCCAACATCGTGCGCTACAGCGCAGCCTTCACGCCGCCGAGCGCGCCGTTCATGCCGGACGCGAACACGGTGGGGCTGTATCACTTCGACGAGGGCAGCGGGACAACGGTGCTGGACAGCTCCGGCGCGAGCGGCGGGCTGAACAACGGGCCGGTCTACGATGCAGTAACCAAATGGTTTTGAAGCCGGGCGTGTAATCCAGTGTTTTAAGAGAGGCAAAAAAAGGTTAACGAATGACACCAGTGTGGACTTTGCCGTTACATCGGCTGCCTATGGTGGAAGTGCCCGCGCGATTGCTGTGACTTACCAATCCGGTAAAGAGGGGTTTATCTCTCGCGCCTGCCAGGAGGGGTCATTTTGCGAAGATTAAAGCTGCGTGGGATTGCTACTTTTTGTTTTTACTATTTTTGCCATCCTCACCGTTGCGTAACCCGGCAATTTCATCTTCCAAATTCTTCAAGCACGTTTTTACGGATTTTTTTTTGGCGCTGGCGCCGCGCCGCCCCAGGAAGAAATCCCAGCCAATGATCACCAGGGCGATTTGCGGCATGCCCCACCAGACCAGCACAAAGGTGAGAATGAGCTTGACGCGCTCTTGCTGCTGCGTGACCTGGGTGCGGATGGTTTGGAGGGAGTTGTTGATCTGACGCACAATGCCGATGTAGCTGTCCAGTTGTGCAGGTACTTCGGCGACACGGCCGTTAATCGTTTCGATGTCCCGCGATATGGCGACAATACTTTCGCTGATGGCTGCCAGGTTGGTGTTGGCAATGGTCAGGTTGCCTTCTACGGAGCGCAGTTCTTCCGGCAGCCCGTCCAGGCTGTCCCCCAGGCCGATAAATGCTTGATCAAAGGGTACAGTTGGTTGGTAATTGATACCCAGGTCGTATTGCAGCGGTATACCCAAAATGACCTCGTCAATGCGGAACTGGCTGAGAATGACCAGGGTCTGATCTATGGTCGCGGCCACGTTGGCCAGGGTGGGAATGGAGGCTTGCATGGCCTCGACGCTGGCCGGGGCGTTTTGGCTGACGACAACGGAAACTTGATCGAGCAACGGCCGTGTATCTGTTACTGTCTTGGCCATGTTTAGGGTGGCCTCTTCTACCGTAACCAGACCATTGTTCACGTCACCCAGGGTGGTTTTGGCCAGTTCCAGGCTGGCAACGGCCGTATTCAGCCCATCGGTTGCCAGCACCAGCGTATCATCCAGCCCCTTGAAAGTGGCGTCTACCGCCTGACGGCCGAAAAAGACACCAGCACTGCTAATTACCACGCCAACAAGACCTAGAACCAACATCAACAAGCCAATAATGCGCCGAAGCATGGGTCACTCTCCTTGATTTTCGATTTTGGATTGCGGATTTTGTAAAAATGGCACACGAGTTTTTGCGGATTGAAACGGGTATACGCAGATTTTTTAGCCTGAGAACCTGAAAAAAACCGCAAAGGTCGTGAACTGATGTTTCACCTCCAGGATTATACACGGATATAGACGTTGCCAGGCAATGTCTATATCTTATAATTTTGCTGTATGAATGCTATTCAGCCCATTAAACAGCCCCAGGCGCAAAATTTGCGCGCCCAACTGCAGCAGGCGCGCCAGGCCTTGATGGACGCCGAGGCGGAGCTGGCGCGGGAGCAGGCGGCTATTAATGCCTTTCGTATGCACTGTCGCCTGAAGCTGGATAGCCTGGTAGATGATTTGTTGGCGCTGCAGATGGAAAAAGAAGCGTGCCTGACGCGGTGGGAGCTGAAGCGGCAGACAATTGCGCCTGATGTGGCGGAGGGAGATGATTTCTGGCAAACGGCCGTTCCTCCCACCGCTGAGGCTTATGTGGAAGAAGAGCTGCTATTGCCTACTGACACCCCGCGCGATAAAGCGGCAGAAAAGCGGTTGTACCGTGAGCTGGCGCGCCGCTTTCATCCTGACCTGGCGGAAACGGCCGTGGAACAGGCTTACCGCACAACGATCATGGCAGCCGTCAATGCTGCCTATGCCAGCGGCAATACCCAGGCGCTTTATGACCTGGCAGAGGAGTTAGACCCCAATGAACTGGCGCAGCTCCAAGTCATAGAGGCCGCCAATCTGCGAAAATTACGCGAGCAGATTTTGCACGCGCAGCGCCGTGTGCGCCGCGCATACCATCGCCTGCGGGTGTTGCGCCAGGAAAACACGGCGCGCCTCTACTACAAGGCGCAGGCGCTGGATGAGGGCAGTAGCGACTGGTGGAGCCTGGTGCAACGA
Organism: uncultured Anaerolineae bacterium; assembly: GCA_937943625.1. GTDB lineage: Bacteria > Chloroflexota > Anaerolineae > Promineifilales > Promineifilaceae > JACSRF01. The sequence goes on from CALEAD010000081.1 coordinate 4,294, forward strand.
GAGCTGGAATCAGCAATTGCGCGACGCAGGCAAGAGGTGGCTGCATTGCAGCAGCGGCTGGGGGAAGAAATTGGCGAATAGCGGTTGGCGATTGGCACACCCTCTACTCTCTAGCCACTCGTCCCTCATTGCTGCTCCAGCCCAAATTGTGCTGCTAAATTGGCAACAGCTGTTTCCTCAGCCACAAACGGCACGTCATCAAATAGTTGCCAGGTCTCGCGATGGGTAACGGCCGTACCGGGTAAAATCGTCGTTTCTGGCCCCAGCGTTTCCAATTCCAGGCACTCATGATTTGCATAGCACTGATTAGAGCTGCTGCGATCCAGGTAATGTGCTTGTGGGTCAAACTGCGCCCGCTTGACAAACAGCGTTTCTTGCCAGACGTACCCCATCCAGCCGCGCACGCCGGGGAAACCCAGCTTCAGTGCCCCCTGCGTCAGCGTGGCGTTCACAAAAATGGCGCTATTGCCCCAGGTGATGTGTGGGCTGTGCATGTCGGTGTAAGGCCACAGCGCCAGACTGCGGTTTGGCTGCAAGCCGTCTGGGTCTGAGGGCGCGATGGGTTGGGGCAAAACGGCCGTACCCCCTGGCCTGAGCTGTGTGATGGCCCAGGGCGCGCACGTTGCCGGCCATACCCCCTCATTTTCCAGCACATGGTCTACAATTACGGTGGCGCTTTCATCTGGGAGGGTAATGCGCAGCCGCTTGCGGATACCTGTGTCCCGTTCTAGCGGCTGCGTCACCAGAATGCCTTGTGCCACAGGTTCAATTGCCACCGGTTGGTCATCCGGCAGGTAGGTGCGCCGCGCCACCTCTGGCGCGTGCCACAAGCGATGTCCGCCCCACAGCCGCAGTTTGCCCACGCCGGGGCAGGTCAGGGTGAAGTTGGGCATTTCGGCAAAGAGATTTGGTCCGTTAATTGCGCGTAGTGATAAAATGCGTGGACCAAACTCCCACGCCACACACAAAGCAATGGCGTCATTAGCGAGCTCCACGCAGGGTTGTCCCAGGTAAGTTGTTTGTTTGAGGTTCATGGTGGATGTAGTGCCAGGCAAGGGGTATAACAAAGTCCTTTTGCCCCTTGCCTGGCACTCTAATCACGCTTTACCCAAAACGGCCGCCAGCAGCGCCATGCGAATGAACATCCCATTTTGCACCTGGCGGAAGTAAGCGGCGCGCGGGTCTTTATCTACGTTATAATGGATTTCGCCGACGCGCGGCAGGGGGTGCATCACAATCATTTTTGCTTTGGCCTGCGTCATTAATTCGGCGGTGATTTCATATTGATCTTTCACCTGTTCATACTGCGCCAGATCAGAAAAGCGCTCTTTTTGGACGCGTGTTACGTACAGCACATCCGCATTCTTAATTACGTCGGCCACGTCGTGCGTTTCGCGCACATCTACGCCAGCGTCAATCACCTGGTTCATGTAGCTCAGCGGCATGCGCAAAATCTCTGGCGAGACAAAGCGCAGACTAACGTTGTATTGCAGCAGCAGCTTGGTGAGGGAATGAACGGTACGGCCGTAACGCAAATCACCCACCATCGCTACCTTCAGCCCATCCAGCATGCCCAACTCTTCGCGGATGGTGAACAAATCAAGCAGCGCCTGCGTAGGATGTTCGCCAGGGCCATCACCGGCGTTAATCACGGGAATTTCGGCATAATCGGCCGCTACCTGCGCCGACCCCATTTCTGGGTGGCGCAGCACGATCACGTCAGAATATTGCTCCAGGGTGCGGATGGTGTCTGCCAGGGTTTCGCCTTTGCTCACTGAACTAAACTGCACCCCCTGCGTGATCGGGATGACACTGCCACCCAACCGCTCCATGGCGGCAATGAAAGAGGCACTGGTGCGCGTGCTGGGTTCATAGAATAGGGCAGTCAGCACGTGTCCTTTCAAGATGTCGGTACCGCCAACGCGCTGTACCAATTCACGCATTTCGCGCGCGCGCGCAAATACGTAGTCCAGCAGGTCGCGGTCAAACTGCGAAACAGAGATGATGTCTTGCCCGGTCAGGCCATTGCTGTTGCGCTGGCGTGGCTGCATTTCAGCAAAGTTGAATAGAGGTGTTAATTCGTTGACGTTCATGGATTCTCCTTTAAGTTATTGGATTGAGGTTGGTTAGTCACAGATTAGAGAATGGAGACTGGAGATTAGCAATTACCCTACTTCTAATCGTTACTGCACTACGCACTACTCCCCCATCCCTAATCGCTCATTCCTAAAACACGGCCGTTTCCCGCAGCCGCCAATATCTTCCCCGCCTCGTATACCACCTGCCCACGCAGGGTAACACGGCTGATGCGCCCGGCCACTTCCCAGCCGTGAAACGGTGTCCAGCCACATTTGCTGAACATGGTTTCGCTGCGGATAGTGGTGGGCGTCATCTCTACCTCGACCCAGGTTTCTGGCTGCGGCGGCAGGTTGTAGATGCGGCGGGGATTGTCGCACATCAGTTGGATCAGGCGATCAAGAGTCAGGCGGTTTTGCGCAACGGCCGTGATCATCAACGGCAGCGACGTTTCTAGCCCGGCCACACCCGGGGGCGGCTTGGGCGACTGCTTTTCGGCCAATGTGTGTGGCGCGTGGTCGGTGGCAATGCAATCTATTGTTTCTGTTAGATGCTCCCACAAGGCGGCCACGTCATCCGGTGTGCCCAGTACCGGGCGCATATCAGCCAGCGCGCCCATGCGCCGATAGTCCGCCTCGTTCATAAACAGATGGTGTGGCGTTACTTCACAAGTCACTGGCAGGCCGTGCATTTTGGCATCGGCAATCAGCTCAATTTCTTCGCGGCGGCTGATGTGGCAAAAATGTACGGCACGGCCGTAAACGGCCGCCAGCCCAATTCCCACCGCCACACTTTGCTTTTCTGCGTGCATGGCAATCAGCTTATCTGCCGGCCAGTTTTGAAAGCAGGCACGCAGCGTGGGCACATCCTCCACGCGCAGCGGGCCAAAGGTATCATTCAGATAGATTTTTAGCGCAGCCGCAAAAGGGGCCAGTTGCACTAACTGCGCGATGTAGTCTGGACTGGCCCCGGCGAACAGCCCCACATCACAGAGCACATCCTTTTGTGCCCGTGCCAGCACTGCCTGCATCACCTCCGGCGTTGTCAGCGGCGGGCTGGTGTTGGGCATGCCCAAGATCATGGTGATGCCACCTGCTAGCGCCGCCGCTGTACCGGTGTAAAAGTCCTCTTTGTGTTCACCACCGGGTACGCGCAAGTGGGTGTGCACGTCAATCAACCCCGGCAACGTTATCTGACTCATTCAGGTCTCCTTCGTAAATGACGGCCGACTGCCGACTGCCGACTGCTGACTACTGACTATGGGGTCTCCTGGCAAAAAAAAAGCCTAATCCCAGCGGGATCAGGCCATTTGGTTTTTTGTATTTTGGGTAGCAGATAATCTTACGTCCGGTCGTTGCAGGCATTCGCATTCCTCAACCTGGTCTGTGCCGTTTGCGCACCGGGGTGCTATCTTACCAGCTTGTCAGCGTTGGGGCAAATTGACTGATTTGCCATCAACAATATTTGGCGGTGGCGTATTGGGCCTTTTGCCCCAAAGTATAACATGAATTTAACTAAACCTTAGCCTGTTCTTAACCAGCTATTGAACGGCACTTAAACTGGCACAAGTACGCTTTTGCAACATGGTCAAGGTAAATGCGCAGTTTCGCCTTTCAGAAGTAGATACTAGCCGCCCACTGGCGCGGCTAGCATGGTGGGTCACGCAAATTGGCAGCCCGCCAGTCCTTGGCCTGGTTGCGGGTTTGATTGTGGCCAGCAATAGCGGCCAGCCAGCCGGTTGGTGGCAAATGGGCCTGTATGTGCTGTTGACGCTGTTGTTGCCATTGGCTTATATTTTCTGGCTACTACGGCGTGGCCAGATTTCTGATTTTCATATGCCGCTACGGCAAGAACGGCTGAAGCCAATGGGGATGAGCCTGGCAACGGCCGTATGTGGCTGGCTGCTTCTCTTTCGCCTGGCGGCGCCGCCATTGCTGCTGGCGCTGGCAACGGCCAACTTGCTGCAATCCTTTTTGTATGCCCTGATTACGCTGCGCTGGAAAATCAGTATTCACGCGGCGGTGGCGGCTACAGTGGCGACACTCAGCTATTACATCTGGGGGAGCATGGTGCTGCCGTTGGCGGCTGGTGTGCCGCTGGTTGCCTGGTCGCGGGTTTATTTGCGGCGGCACACGGTGGCACAGACGGTGGCGGGTACGGCCGTTGGCGCGGCGATTCTTCTGCTGGCGCTGTATCTGCACGGAGCCTGAGCAATGCGCATTGCCCTTTTTACGGAAACGTTTTTGCCCAAGGTAGATGGCATTGTCAACACCTTGTGCTACCTGTTGCAGCATTTGGCTGACCAAGGGCACGAAAGCCTGCTGCTGGCGCCCACAAGTCCAACGCCGGAATATGCCCGTACACGCATCATTGCCGTTGGCGGACGGCCGTTTCCCCTTTATCCAGAGCTGAAGCTGGCCTCACCCATGGTCAACATTCGCCAGCACCTCCTCGATTTCCAGCCAGACCTGGTGCACGCCGTGCAGCCAATTACCCTGGGTACGGTCGGTATGTGGCACGCACGGCGATTGGGTATTCCCGTGGTGGCTTCTTACCACACCGACATTGCCGGTTACGCGGCGCAGTGGGGTCTGGAATGGTTGCAAGCCCCCATTTGGCACACCTTTCGCGCCATTCACCAGCAGGCTGACCTGAATTTGTGCCCATCCACAGAGACGATGCAGCAGTTGCAGGCGCACGATTTTCCCCGCCTGCGCGTGTGGACGCGTGGGGTGGATACAGATCAGTTCAGCCCGGCCTGGCGCTCAGCGGCATGGCGGCAACGGTTGACGGATGGCAATGCAGATGCGCCACTGCTATTGTATGTGGGGCGGCTCTCACCGGAAAAGCGCGTGGAATGGTTACGGCCGTTGCTTGACCACTTTCCCCAGGTTCGGCTCGCCATTGTGGGGGATGGCCCGGCGCGGGAAAAGCTGCAACGCCTTTTTGCCGGCACGCCCACCCATTTTACCGGCTATTTGCGCGGGCAAGCATTAGCCCACGCCTATGCCTCTGCCGATATTTTCACCTTCCCCTCGGCGCACGAAACATTGGGCAATGTCGTACTAGAAGCAATGGCTTCTGGCTTGCCGGTAGTTGCCGCCGCCTCTGGTGGCCCGTTGGATGTGGTGACGCACAACCACAACGGCCTCCTCTTTGCGCCGAATGACTCGAACAGTCTGATCGCCCAGGTGAGACGCCTGCTATCAGACCCCGATCTGATGCAGCGCATTGGGCAACAGGCACGCGCCGATGCCATGCAGCGTAGCTGGTCTCAGGTGCTCGATGGCTTGCTGGATGATTATCAGGCTGTGATCCAGCAGGCTACCTCATCTATGATTCCCGGTGCGTGGCAAACGGCCGTCAGGCCACAGGAGCGGCAGGTACAGCTTCCTCATCCCCGGCAGCTTCCTGGCGGTCACTACGGCGCACCGACCAGATTATCAGACCAATACTCACCACCACCACCAGCAAAATAGGCACAGACAGCCCCGTATACTGCACCACAATAGGCGCCACAATCAGCGCCACCAGATTCATCACCTTAATCATCGGGTTCAGCGCCGGCCCGGCCGTGTCTTTCAGCGGGTCGCCCACCGTATCACCCACCACCGACGCCTTGTGGTTCTCGCTCCCTTTGCCGTTGTAGTGTCCATCTTCCACGTACTTCTTGGCATTGTCCCACGCCCCACCCGCATTGGCCATAAACACCGCCAAAAGCTGACCAGAGACAATCACTCCCGCCAAAAAGCCACCCAACGCCTGCTCCTTCAGCAGCAGCCCCACAACAATGGGCGACAAAATCGCAATCAGCCCCAGCGGAATCAGCTCAGACTGGGCTGCGCGCGTGGAGATAGTCACCGCTTTGGCGTAATCAGGCGTGCGCGCGCCGCTCATAATTTCAGGGATGCGCAGCTGACGGCGTACCTCCGCCATGATATACCCGGCAGCGCGATTCACCGCCTTAATCAACAGGCCGCCAAACAGTAGCGGTAGCGCCCCGCCAATCAGCAGCCCCACGAAGACAGTTGGATCCGCCAGGTTAATCACCCGCTCGAACGACCCCATGCGCTCCACCGGCAGCACCCGCTCAATGTCCGTAAAGAAGGCGCCAAACAGGGAAACGGCCGCAATTACCGCTGAGCCAATTGCAATCCCTTTCGTAATCGCTTTGGTGGTGTTCCCCGCTGCATCCAGATCTGCCATAATTTGCCGCGCCTCGGCGGAAAAATCCTCATTCGCCAGTTCGCCAATGCCATTGGCGTTGTCCGAGATTGGGCCAAAGGTGTCCATGCTCACATTGTTGCCCGTGTGTGAAAGCATCCCTACGCCAATTAACGAAACGCCAAACAAAATGTAAATGAACGGATCGCCGGCCGCAGCGCCTTCCCCTTGCATGCTGATCAGGAACAGCGCCGCCACAATCGTCCACATGGCAAAGAAGAAGCCAGAGACCACATCCTTCTTCATAAAGCCGCGCACAATGAAAAAGGCAGCCAGCACGACTGCGATCAGCAGCACCGGCGTATAAAGCGCTGGCGGAAACACCACCGTATAAACGAGGATAGAGGCTGAAATACTGGCCACAATCACCAGCACCGACCAAACGCTCGAAAGGTAGCCCAGTGACAGCCCTTCCAAAATGACCAAAGCCGGGCCAAACGCGGTGGCTCTGGCAATGTTTTGCACGCGCGGGCTGTTGGCGCTGGTGGCCAACGCTGTCAGCGGGTTAAAGGTTACCGCCAGCGCCACCCCTACAGCGACCAATGCTCCCAGAGAGAGGTGAGAAATCAGACCGCCAGATGGGTCTTGGGCGCTGGCATAAAAGACAGAGAGCAAAAAGGTGGAGGTGATGGTGATGCCGCTGGAAAGCTCGTAGCTTTTGTACATCGCTTCTTCGGCGTCGTCCACGTTCCACAAAGAGACGGCATACGTGCCCACAATAGAGCTAACCACGCCAATGCCGCGCACCAGCAGCGGCAGCACAATCCAGAAGAGCTGTCCCGTCAGTGCTGTTAGCGCCAGCCCCAGGATCAGACTAGAAACAATGGTGACTTCGTAGCTCTCGAAAATGTCAGCGGCCATGCCCGCGCAGTCGCCGACGTTGTCCCCTACCAGGTCGGCGATTACGGCCGCATTGCGCGGATCATCTTCTTCCATGCCAGCCTCGACCTTGCCAACCAGGTCTGCGCCCACGTCGGCCGCTTTGGTATAGATGCCACCGCCTACGCGCATGAAGAGGGCCAGCAGCGTACCGCCAAAGCCAAAGCCTAGCAGCACGTCTGGCGCGGCCTTGCCAAAGATGATGAAGATGATCGTGCCTCCCAGCAGCCCCAGGCCATCTGTTAACATGCCGGTGATCGTGCCGGAGCGATAGGCAATGGTTAGCGCGCGCTTGAAGCTGTGACGCGAGGCGGCAGCAACGCGCACATTACCCTGCACGGCCATGTTCATGCCAATGAAGCCAACGGCCGCCGAAAAGCCTGCGCCCATCATAAAGGCGATGGCGCGCCCGCTGGCAATCCACCACACGGCCGGGCTGCATTCAACAGTGGCGCTCAGGCGTTCGCCGTTGAAACTGGCATAGCCGTTTGCCAGGGCAATTTCTTTGGCTGTTTTGGTTTGTAGCAGGGTGAGCACTTCGGCTTCTGTGAGGGGGGTGTTGGCGGCGATGTCTTGAGCCAGGAGGGATTCAACGGCGCTGCCGCAGAATAACTCGTTGGCTTCCCCGGTGGGCTTGACCAGGGCGACGCTGAGAAACATGGCGACCGTAAGGGCGGCCACCAAAATGGCGATGGTGCGTAGCTGGGTACGCAGGTAAGCGTTGGCGCCATCGCGGATAAAGCCCCAAATGCGCTGCATGGCTTCGCTGCCTTTTTCGGCGGCAAAGGTTTGTTTTGCCAGCCAGTAGGCGTATCCAAGGGCAAGAAAGGCCGTAAGCAGAACAATGTAGATCATGACCTGCTCGAATGGCGCGATCCCGTGCATTGCGGACATATATGACCTCCTGAAGGAACTGGGATATTGGTCAGAACCCTGGGTTGACCGGGGGTGGCCTGTTTAGAGGTGTTTGTGAAGTCGCGACAACCGCGCTCTTTGGGGGGAGAGTGCGGTTACGCACAAAAAAAGCCTCTGGCATTGTTGCATAACTGCCAGAGGCTTTGAAATGACAAAAGTCACGCACTATGCTGCTTTCTGTCATCAAAAAGCAATGCTTTTGGTGGTGGCCTTTACTTATGCCAGAGTGCACGGCCGTTTTCATCTCGCAGCGCTACCTCCAGGCCGTTCTCCTGGTTGTGCATGGTGACGATCTCGAACCCGCCTGTAGTCGTATAGCCTGTCAGGCTGATTTTGTCCCCTATCTGCGCCGTGAAGCCCTGTTCCTGGGCGTATTCCCAGGCGGCGCGGCGGGCGCGTGCTTGCGTGCCATCGCTTAGCCGTAACCAGAGGCCGTTATTGCGTATGTTGGTGACGGTGGCAACGGCCGTTTCCCATTGCCCTATCGCCACGCTTTCATGTTCCGCATGGGTGGTTGCCCCTGCCCTCTGACCGCCTGTCTGGTTGCTTTCTGAGACCTGTGCCAGCCTGTCCAGGGTGCGGTTTACGCCACCTACAATCAGCAACAGCGCCGCGGCGCTAAATAGTGTTGTGAGTAGTAGTTTTTTGATCATCGTTCTGTCCTAAAATCCGCAATCTGAAATCCAAAATCGGCAACACTTTGCCCGTTACCTTCACAATCCAGCCCCAGTGGATGTAGATGTGCCACAAGGCTGCCAGGGTCAGGCTGATGCCCCCCCAGGTGTGCAGCACGTCCCAGGTTGGGCGGCTGAAGAGAAAGCCGGGGTCCCAGGCGGCGTTGCGCCCTCCCTGGTAGCCCCCTTCGGGCAGCAAGAAGAAGTAGAGGCCGGAAACGGCCGTCACCACAAAGCTCAGGGCAATCCAGCCGTTGATCCACAAGTTTCGCCGCGCCCCGAGCGAACAACTGCTATCCTGCCCTTGCGCTCGCTGCCATAAACGACGTATGGTTATTCTAATCCATTGCCAATGCACGATGAGATGGATAACAACGGCCGTAATCATCAGCAAGCCGCCCCAGGTGTGAATGTCTTCCCAAGTGTGGCGCGGAAAGAGAATCACCACGCCGTACCAGGGATTGCGCCCGCCCTCAAATCCCCCAGAGGTAAGGTAGAGAAAATACACCCCGGACAGCACAGATAACAGCGCACCGATGAATACGGCCGTGTCTATCAACCAGTTATTGCGCGTTTTGCCTGAAACAGATAGCTTATGGTTCATCTTAAAAACTCCTGACGATGGCGTTACCGTAACACGCCCCCGTGAAGAAGTTATGAAGCGCCCGCGTCCTTCACAACATTTTCATAACCGATTGGTATAAGCATGGTAGATAGTGAAGCGTCTTTACAATTTCTCCACTACCCGCTTTCCTATAAAATTATGAAAAAAAAATTCTCGTTGTAGATGACGAACCCCGCTTAGTTAACCTGGTACGCGGCTACTTGCAGCAAGAAGGCTACCAGGTGGTTACCGCCAGCAACGGCCGTGAAGCCCTCTTTGTCGCCCGCGAGCACCAACCTGACCTCATCGTGCTGGATTTGATGATGCCCGAACTGGACGGGTGGGAATTTTTGCGCCGGCACCGCCAGGAGCGCAACACGCCCATCATCATGTTGACCGCCCGCATTGAGGACATGGACAAAGTGGCCGGGCTAGAAATGGGTGCGGACGATTACATCACCAAGCCCTTCAGCCCGCGTGAGCTGGTTGCCCGCGTGCGCGCCGTCTTGCGCCGCCTGGAGCCGGCCGCAGAAAAAAGCGATCTGCTGCGCGCTGGCGCGCTAGAGCTGGACCGCGCTGCTCACACGCTCAAAAAAGAGGGCAAATTAGTGGAGCTGACGCGCATGGAGTTTGACCTGCTCAACACCCTGATGAGCAGCCCTGGCCGCGCCTTCAGCCGTCTGGAACTGCTGGAGCGCACCCAGGGTTACGCTTATGACGGCTATGAGCGCACTATAGATGTGCACATCAAAAACCTGCGCAAGAAAATAGAAGCCGACAGCGCCAATCCGCTCTACATCCTCACCGTTTTTGGTGTAGGCTACCGCTTTAACCCGGACCTGTAATGCGTACCATCTGGCACACGCTCTGGTTTCGCCTGACGGCCGCTTTCCTGCTCATTGCTATCGTGGGCGTGGCAGCAGTGGCGCTGCTGGCAAATCGGGCCACTACGACCGGTTTTCGCGCTTTTCTTACCGAAGCCCAATGGGCCGATTTGCGCGCCGACCTGGCCAACCTGTATGCGCGCCAGGGCAATTGGGTAGGTGCAGAACTGCTGCTTTCCGCTGGTCGGCCGGGGCATGGTGGCACGGGGCTGCTGCTGTTGGCTGAAGATGGGAGTGCGGTAGCCGCCGCCGGCGGGCGCGCCAATCGCCCAACCAGCCCCGCCGATGCCGACGCCGCGCTGCCTATTCTGGTTAACGGCCGTTCCGTGGCCACGCTCCTGATCAAATTCCCCAGCGGCGGCGGGGGGGCGCGCGCCGCCGAGAGCTTTCTGGCGCAGGTCAACCGCGCCCTGTGGGTAGGCGGCGCGCTTTCCGTGCTGCTGGCGCTGGCGCTGGGTGCATGGCTGGCGCAGCGGTTGACACGGCCGTTAAACGACCTCACCCAGGCCACGTGCCAGATGGCCCAAGGCCATCTGAACCAGCAAGTGCCCCCCGCCCAGGGGGAATTAGGCGAGCTGGCCGCCAGCTTCAACCAGATGGCCGGGGCGCTGGCGCAGGCCGAGCAGCAGCGGCAGCAGCTCTTGGCTGACGTGGCCCACGAACTGCGCACGCCCCTCAGCATCATGCGCGGCCACATTGAGGCGATGCTGGATGGCGTCTTCCCCTTATCGCCAGACAACCTGGCCGTTGTGCATGAAGAAACGCTGCTGCTGGGGCGATTGGTGGAAGATTTACGCACGCTTTCCTTATTAGAAAGTGATCGCCTGCCGCTGAATTTGCGCCCCACCGACCTGGCGCAGGTGCTGCGGCAAACGGCCGTTGCCTTTGAGCCGCTCGCCGAAGCAGAAGAAGTCCAGCTTGGGCTGGATGCGCCCGCAGACCTGCCCCTCGTGCTGGCCGACCCTGACCGCTTGCAGCAGGTAACGGGCAACCTGGTAGCCAACGCCTTGCGCCACCTGACCCAAAGCGCGCGCCGGCCGCGCCAACTTCGTCTGACGGTACGGCCGTTTTCCGATCAGGTGCAGGTGTGCGTGGCCGACAATGGCCCAGGGCTGTCGCCAGAGGCGCGGGCGCACGTTTTTGACCGCTTCTGGCGCGGCGAAAGCTCGCGCAGCCGCGACCAGGGTGGCTCTGGCCTGGGGCTGGCCATTTGCCGGGGGATTGTGCTGGCGCACAACGGCCGTATCTGGGCCGAAGAGACCCCTGGCGGCAGCGCAATCTTCTGCTTTGCCCTCCCCGTTCACCATCCCGACACATCCGCTTCATAACTTCTTCGCATCTTCCCCCTATCATTCTCCTTAGATTCGTAATTCAGGAGACTGGAGACTGGAGATTGGAGATCAGGGATTGGGCCTAAATCGCCACCCCCCAATCCCAAATCTCTAAATCTCAAGGAGAAACCCAATGAAAACCTTTCGCATTTTCACCCTAATTGCACTCGTTTTGCTGTTGACCGCCTGCGCCAAAACAGAGAACACAACCCTAACAGAAGCGGCACAAACCGCGAACCAGGTTGGGCAAATGGCAACGACCGTTAACCCATTACCCGCGCCTATGGTGCAAATTGAGTCCATTGCGCGGCCGCAGCAAGTTGCCAATCGGGGCGAAACGGCCGTTCGCCTTTTTCCAACCGCCCCTGCTGCCAGCGAGCTAACCGAAGCCGAAATCGCCTCGCTACGCTGGGTGCGCGAGGAAGAAAAGCTGACGCATGACGTGTACACCGCGCTGCATGAAATATGGGCGCTGCCCGTGCTGCAAAACATTGCCGCCAGCGAGCTGAATCACGCGCAAAGCGTGCTGCGCGTGATGGACCTGTACGGCGTAGACAATACGGCCGCCGGCAACCCGCCCGGCGTCTTTAATGACCCGGTGCTGCAAACCATGTATACGCAAATGGTTGCCCAGGGCAGCCAATCCTTGCTAGAGGCGCTGCGTGCTGGTGCGGCCATTGAAGAGATGGACATCCTGGACCTGCAAGCGCGCATGGCGCAAACTGCTAACCCAGACATCCTGCGCGTGTACGAGTCGCTGCTCAACGGTTCTGCCAACCATCTACGCTCCTTTGCCCGCTTAATTGAGCAGCAAACGGGCGCCCCGTATCAGCCGCAATACCTGACGGATGAGGCTTATGCGGAAATGATGGCGCTGGCGGGGGAAAACAGCCGTAATGGACAGGGCGCCGGCGGCAATGGTCAGGGTCAAGGTCAGGGACAGGGTCGCGGCCAGGGTCAAGGCCAGGGCAATCGCGGCAGCCAGTAGGGTGCAAACCTGGCGCCCGCATTCTGCTAGTGTCATGTCACCGCTTGGGGCAGCCAGTGTGGCAAGGGCAATAAATATCCCCGTTACTTTTTTGTGCAGTTTGCGACTTTATGGTTGCGGTTTGGTTGCTTTGCTAGCCAACCTGACTGACTATTATTCCGCAGAGGTGTACAATGAAAAAGGTTTTACTCGGCGTGTTAGCCCTTTTTGCCGGTGGTTTTTTGCTGATACAACTGCTGCCATACGGCCGTAATCACACCAACCCACCCGTTGTGCAGGAACCCACCTGGGACAGCCCACAAACGCGCGCCCTGGCGCAGCGCGCCTGCTATGACTGCCATAGCAACGAAACGGTGTGGCCCTGGTATAGCAACATCGCCCCTGTCTCCTGGCTGGTGCAGCGCGACGTGGAGGAAGGACGTAAGAAGCTCAACTTTTCTACCTGGGGGTATGGGGGTGAAGAAGAAGCAAAAGAGGTGATGGAGGTAATCCAAAAGGGGGAGATGCCGCTGCCCATTTACCTGCTCACGCACGCCAAGGCGCGTTTAAGTGCCGCGGAGAAAGAGGCGCTGGCGCAGGGGCTAATGGTGAGTGTGGGAAACGGCCGTGTGGGGTTTGAGGACGACGATGATTAACTGAAATACAGGGCGAGAAACTGGGGATTAAAGATTGGCAATTACCAACCTCTAATCCCTGATCGCTGGTCTCTAGTCACTAATCCTTCTTTTTCGGTTCCGGTTCCAGGTAGCCACCGCGCACCGTGCCCCCCAGCACAATGCCGGCCGTAATCAACACCAGATTCTTGACGATGTATTGCCCCTCCAGCGTCAGACCGAAGGGGAACGAAGTCCAGACCACTTCTGGCAAAATGAACAGCGGCAGCGCTGTACCAGGCATTTGCAAGAACAGCAGCAGCAGCGTCAGGCGCATCTGGTAGCCAAACAGCAGCCCCAGCCCAATCGCCATCTCCCACACCGCCAGCACCGGAATGAACAGGTCTGGGTTGATGAAGAAAATCGTCCGCCGCACCAGGTCTTCCGCCGGGCTGAGGCTGGGGAACAATTTTAGCGCACCAAACCAGAGAAAGATAATGCCCAGGCCAACGCGCATCAGCCGCAGCCCATTTTGCGCCATCCAGCGCGTAATCTTCAAATCAATCGTTTGCAGTTGCTTCGTGATTGGTTGGTTCATGAACATGGTTGCTCTCTCCTTTTGCCATATCTGGTTACGTTTTCTCTGTGGGAGGCTACCCCTCTTTCTGCCCCGCCGGGAAAAACCGGCAGAGGAACTTGGGTAAATCTATATTTGTGATATTTGTGATATTATGCACAAATATACTTTTAGTCTAACCAAAAAAGATTTTCTTGTCTATAGTTAGCAGGGTAGTTCTCAGCGTGCAGTCAGGTAGTTTGTCTCCTACCCGTTTAGGTAGGGGCGGAGGGGACTATGGCAGTGTTACCTCTCCCAGAGGGACCCAGGGGAATTGGCTGGTAATGCGTTCGTCTAAGATGGCCAATGGCTGTTGCGTAAACGCATCATACAGCCGCAGGGTAGCGCCGATGGTTTGCCCCGACACGGCCGTTTCTGGCACAGGCAGCGTGTGCGGGGCGCGCACTTGTGAACCGGCAATCCACTTCAGCGTGGGAATGGCGCCCAGAGCAGGTACGCCGTCGTCCTGCTCCGTCCACGCCCAGAAGAAGCCGTCTGGCTGGTAGCCAATCAGCCGCACCGAGACGACCAAATCGCGCAGAACGGGGCGGCTGCTGCCAAACTGTTGTGGCAGCGATACTGGCTGGGTCAGGCGAGTCAATTCGCCACCCAGCCAGACGATCCCTTGCGCCAACGGCACGTAACGGCCGTTTGCCCAGTTACGCTCCAGTCGCCATGAGGTGCGCGGCACGCCCCAGGCGGCTACGTAAGCGGGCAGTGCCAGCGCCTGCGGCGTTGTCTGGTCGCTCACTTCGGTGACGTATCCAGCGGCCGTTTGCCAGTGCAGGTAAAGCCGCCGCCGGCCCAGCAGGGTGTTGTCCCAATCGTAGCCAACGAGCGTGCGCGCACGCAAGGTGCGCGCCCCATCTACCAGCGGACGGTATAGCGGGTTGCGTGTGAAGGGGGGGGTGCTCATCGGCGTGACTGTCAGGTTGGCAATAGCGGTGCGCGCTTCTCCTGTCTGGCTGAGCAGGGCAACGGCCGTATATGCACCCGCACCAACCACAAACGGGCCAGGCGGCGTGCCCAGGCGTGGCGTCAGGCGAAACTGGCTGATGGTCAATCCCACCGCCTGCGCCTGAGCTGGCAGGTCTTCCTGGGCATAAAGCTGCCCATCAGCTCCTACCAGGTGAACAAACAGCGAAAGGGGAGCAGGTAAGTCGCCCACACTTTCCCAGGCCAGGCGCACCGCCGTTTCCTCGCCCACGGCCACGGTTGCGGCATCTAGCTGATACCCGCGCAGGCGTAACACGCCGCCCAGGGTAATTTCCAGGGGGACATAACCGGCAGGTAGGGTGCGCAGCGGTTCCAGGCGATAGAGAAACGCCTCGCCGAGCGGTTCTGCTGGGGGCAGGGAGTGGTAGGCGTTTTCGTCAAAATGGGTGGCAATGACCGCACGGCCGTTTGCCAGTTCCTGGCCAATGCGTTGTGCCCACGTTTCGCCATAAGGTGCGGCCTCTGGGTAGACAAAGCGTATCTGCACATCTGGGCGCAGCCCTTCCACCTGTTGTAAGTACCACAAAGGGGTCGCCCAGTGCCAGTCGGCAAGGATGATGGCCTGTTCTGGGGCATGGGTGAGCAAAAAATGCGCGTAGTCATGAGCAGTTGTATCACGGCTGAGCAGGGCATAGCTGGGAAAGTGACGCGCAGCCTGGGCAGCGGCCATGCTCAACAGCAGTGCCGCGCCAATCAGGGCAGGTGCGCGGTTGAAGGGGGTAGGCAGGGGGAAACGGCCGTTTTGCAGCGCACCTACACCCACGCCTAGCAGCAGCGCCAGCGGTACATAAGCCGGCAGCATATACTCCACCGTTTGCGGCGCGCGGTAGGTGGCCGTGATAAAGGTGTGCAAGGCAAAAGAGCCGCCCAGCAGCAGCGCCAGCGGCCACTGCCGCCACAGCAGCCAGAGTAACCCCAGCGTCATACCTGCCAGCAGCCAGGGAAAAAACTGAAAGGTCAGCACATTGCCCATTACCAGCAGCCGCTGCCAGAAAACCTCCGGTTCCGTAAAGTAGAAAAAGTCACCGCTAAAGCCGCGCGCCAGCACGTGATCCAAAAAGCCAGATAGCGTCGCCAGGGTAGGAGAAGCGCCCGGCGCACCGCTGTTTGCGCGCAGCGGCAAATAGAGCAGCGGCAGCAGCCCGCTCAGGCCTGCCAGTAGAGGCCAGCGCCAGCGGCGTGGCTCGCGCCAGAACGTGCCGTTGACCCTCAACGCAAATAGTGCGGCGACTACGCCCATAAACAGTAGCGATGGGTGATGGGTGATCCCCCAACTCAGTGCCAGGGCGAACAGCGTCAGCCAGCGGTCGGCTGCGGCCGGTTGCTGGCGTACCTGCCACAGGCGCAGCAGAGCGTAGAAGCTGAGCGCCGCAAAGAGCGCGGTCAGGCTACGAATGTTGGCGGTGGTGGCCTGTGCCCAGAAGGTGGTGGCGCTGCCCAGGGCAATAACGGCCGTTGCTGCTGCCAGGTGGCGCTGCGTCAGGCGGTGGGTGGTGGCGTACACAACTGCCAGGGTCAGGCTGCTGCTCAGCGCCGAAAGCAGGTTGACCTTGAGCGCCGCGGAGAAGGGCAGTGGCAACCGCGTAGCCGCGTGCGCCAGCAAGGTGTAGAGCGGAAAGCCTGGTGGATGGGCTACGCCCAACCGCGCTGCCACAAGCTGAAATTCGCCGCTATCGGCTGGCAGCAGGCCAGGGGAAATGGTGTAGCCATATAGCAACAGGAAGCAAAGCGCGGCGAAAACGGCCGCCCATTGTGAAAGCGCAGCCTGGAGACGAGAGATTCGTGGTTGCCAATCGCCAATCGCCAAATTGCCAATCTCGAATCGCCACAGGAGCCAGACAACGGCCGTCAGCCCGGCCACCTGTCCCACTATCGGCAATCCGTAGTCTGGGTAAAGCACGTAGGGCATAAGCAACAGCAACGGCCAGTTGTGGGCAAAGGTTTGGCATCGCAGCAGCCACACGCCAATGGTCAGACACAGCAGCGTCAGGGGAACGGCCGTCCACCAGGGCGTGGGCTGCCACCATTCGCTCACAAAACGGCCGCTGGCCATTCCCAGGACTGTAACTGGCAGCCAAAAGCCTCTCGCTCCTCTCATGCGGCTGATTATAACGGCAAAGTGCGTGATGGCTAAGGACGCAAGAATGAGTGTGTCGCTGTTAGCAAACGTAACGCAATTTACCAACCCTGTGTGTGCCAGGTCTGCATTCTGGGCTACACCTACAGACGTCGGTCGGCGGTCAGCGGTCGTCGGTCATTTTCAAGGGAGATCAGGTTGGGGAATTGTTAGTGGAGGGATTCAGCAACGGGGTGACTGGAGGATGTAACATGTGGGGCAGTGGTTTCTTCTTCAGGGTACGTTTCGACCAGGTTTTCCCTTCTGCTCAGGCGTGCAGAAAGAACGCAGACCGCCACAACCAGAACGGAAGCGACAAGTGACAAAAGCAAATACCCTATTAGTAACGCCACAGTTGGACTCCTAAAACTGCATGTAAGAATTATAAAGGAGGAAAAATGATTTGTCAGTAGTACAATAGGTCTAATTAAGAGCTAATTGGCCACACCATCGCCCTATCTTCCTACAGATTTGATCTGATTGCGATGTTTTTAGCGCGCTGAGCCATATAGCTGTATTTTTATATGAAGCAACATTTTGTCACATGGCCTGCCAGTCACCTCGCCATTTTTTAAGGTATGATCATCTTTGAACATGAGTGATAGCTGAATGCTGATAAGCATGGTATGCTAGAATAGATGCATCACCCCAGGCTTACGAAGTGGCCCCAGTAAATGCCCGCCTCCTCTGAACGGCCGACTTCTGGCTCCGTAACGCAACCTGGCAAAATTGCACTACACTGGCAGCCAGCAAAAACGCTATTGTCTAGTGAGCAAGTAATGCTATAGCCGATGAGAACAGGAAAAAACGAAGTTAATGCTACTCTTTATCCCTCAGGCATATTGCCTGCTCTGAATGATGATAGATGACAACAGACGCGCTTGTTGATTCCAAATCACCGGCGTTGCCACCCCTGCCGCCAACCGGCGAGCAGCCGACGCACATGATTGCCGGACGCTACGAGGTGGTGCAGACGCTTTCGGGCGGTATGGCGCTGGTGCATCTTTGCCGGGATCACCAGACAGGTCAGCTTGTGGCGCTGAAGACGTTTAAGCCAAAGTATCTCTCGCACCGCGAAGCGCGCGATTTGTTTTTGCGTGAGGGCACCATGTGGGTGGACATCGGCCGTCATCCACACATTGTGCGCGCATACCGCGTGGAGCGTTTGGGAGATGGGCTGGAAGTGTACCTGGTGTTGGAGTGGGTGGTACAGCCGCAGGGGATAGATAAACCTTCGCTGCGCGCCTGGCTGCGACCAGGACGGCCGTTGCCCCTTAAGCAAGCCTTGCTCTTTGCCTTGCACATTGCGCGCGGCATGAAGTACGCCACCAAAAAAATTCCCGGATTGGTGCACCGCGATCTCAAGCCCGAAAACGTGCTGATTGGCTATGATGGCCGGGCGCGTGTGACCGATTTTGGCCTGGCCAGCACCCTCTCCATTCTGGATGAATCCGCGTTTAGCGAAGTAAGTACACAAAAAGAGAGCTACCTGCGCACGCAGCTTACCCAGGGTGCGGCAGGAACGCCGCTCTACATGCCCCCGGAACAGTGGCTGCGTCAGCCACTGGATGCGCGCACCGATATTTACGCCCTGGGCTGCATTCTTTATGAAATGGCGAGCGGCCGTTTCGCTGCCTATGCCGAGAGTCGCGAAGCAGTGCGCGACATTCATCTAAACGGCCGTATCAAGCCTCCACCCGCCTCTTTGCCGCGTGAGGTGCTGCAATTTTTGCGCAATTGCATGATGACCGAGCGCACGCAGCGTTTCCGCGATTGGGCCGAGGTAGAAAGAGAGCTAGAAGAGCTGTTTCGCCGCGTGCTGCAAATGGAGCCACCCGCCGAACAGGTTACGGAAACCGAAACGCGCGCCGAAAAATTGTCAGCTGGCCATTCATACAACACAATGGGGCTTTCCTATCTTGACCTGGGCAAGCTCTCTGTAGCGATCATGTATTTTGAGCAAGCTGTCTGGATCGGCCGTACCGAGGAGTCGCTGGCATTAGAGGGTGCTGGCCTGGGCAACCTGGGTCGCGCCTACCGCGTCCTGGGCTACACGGATCGGGCGATTGAATTTCACAAAGAACATCTGGCCATCGCGCGGCAAATTGGTGACCGCGCTCAAGAAGGGCGCGCCCTGGGCGACCTGGGTGAAGCGTACCGCCAGCTTGGCAACGAGGAGCGCGCTATCCGTTATCACCAGGAAGAGCTAAAAATTGCGCGCGAATTAGGCGACCGGTTCAAAGAAGCAGCGGCGCTGGACAGCCTGGGCAGCACCTATTGGGATCGTGGAGATGTCACCCAGGCAGTGGAATTTTATAAGCAATCGCTGGCTCTGGCGCGTCAGATTGAAGATCGCGCGCGCATGAAGAGCATCCTCAGAAGCATGGGGCACGTCTATTTGCGCTCCGGGGAAACGAAGGAGGCGGTAGCCTTATTTCATCAGGCGCTGAGCCTGGCACGCAAAATTGGTGACCGCATGGGAGAAGGGGAAGCGCTAGGGGATTTGGGCTTCCTCTATCAAACATTGGGGCATGAAGAAAAGGCGACTGAATATTACAAACAGGCATTGACGATTGCCCTGGAGAATGATGACCGCCGGCGCGAGGCCATCAACCGCACGCGCTTGGCTGATATGTGGGTGGTGCGTGGTCTGGAGCACCTGCCTGAGGCGCAACAAGAGTACGCCCTGGCCTTAACGGCCGTTGAAGATATTGGCGACAACTTACAAATTTTCACCATTTTGCTGAAGCAGGGGCGTACTTATCATTTGTTGGGTGATTACATGGGCGCAGCCAGCCTGTACAAGCGCGCACTGCAAACGGCGGAGCAAACACGAAATCTTGTACTGCAGTCAGAAGCGTTGCTGGCTCTTGCCCGGGCATACGAGGCGTGGGGGGACACGAGTCGTGCCTTGCAATACTACCGTGATTTCCGCAAAATGGTTGTTAATGGTGGTGCCCCCTGGCAGGTAGAGCGTGAAGTATTTCCTGCCATGAGCATGCTCTATTTGAAGTTAAAGCAGTTGCAGCCGGCGCTGGAAGCGGGTGAGAGTTATCTGGCTCGCGCTATCGAGCAAAAAGATAGAAATGCGACGATTGATGCGTATTATCACCTGGGTGAAGTATACAGCCGTACCGCAGATAAAAAGCGCGCCGCCGATTATTTTAAGAAGGCGCTGGCGTTGGCGCGTGAGGCGCAGGATCCCACAGCCGAAGCGCGCTCTTTGAGTAACCTGGCGCTGGTATACCAATACACGGAGGGGATGGGCAGTGGCTGGCGCGCCGGGCGGTACATGGATAAGGCGCTGGCGCGGGCTGACGACTCTGGAGATGAGCGCCTGGCGGCTGAGGTGCGCTATAAGCTGGCCCTTTTGTTGCTGCGCCAGAAAAAGTGGGAACGTGCCGACGAGATTGTGCAGCTAGTAATGCAGCGGGCCAGGAAGCTGCAAGATGCGGCGCTGTTGGAGCGCGCAGAGAAGCTGGAAACGCTGATTGCAGAGCGCAGCCAGCGGCCTACGGGGCTTTTGTCCTGAAGATACTTTGCAGGTTGGGCAACAGCTCCACGGCCGTTTTCACCCTCTTTTCTACGTCAAACAGCAGGTACAAGGCCGTTTCTTGTGGCAGGGCATGGCGACCGCTGGCAAAACGAAGCTGCTGATTCACCAGCTTGTATCCCCCTTTGCAGTCAATGTGACCAGAGAGCAGCACCTGTTGTGGCGCGTATTGATGCGAGAAGGCTTGAAGGGTGCTTTGCTGCATTAGTGCATATGCTTCCTCGCCATACTGCAGCTCATTGCGCGTGAAGAGCGCATCCCAGAGAAGCTGAAAATCAGGGTGGGTGGTTGAAGCCACGGCGCCGATGAGAAAATAATCGTAGCGCGGGTCTTCAGGGCCGCTGATGGCGAAGTAGTCGCGCGCCAGTTCGTCATAGGGTCGCTTGCTGCTGCGCGCCAGGGCGCGACGCAGAGATGGCCGTAGTTCCGGGGGAATGGATTCGGCCGTTTCGCGCCAGATGCGCCGGTGCGAAAAGGAAAAAATGCGCGCCGCATTCACCTCATTCGCAAAAACAGGGGCAGCGCCAGTGTGCGTGATGCTGACGCCGCCAGGCGTACGAACGTAAAACGGCAGGCTGTCGAACAGTGCCAGCACGCGACGGCGATGTTCTCCCAGGGCTGCCTCAAACGGTGGGGTGTAGAGCTGTTTTCCTTTTTGTAGGGTAATGCTATACAGGTGAGGCACTTCATGGTTGCCCAACAAGTATATTAGATTGCTGCCCAGCTCTGCCTGAAGCTGTAATACGTCGAGGATGATATCTAGCGAGCGGTCTTGCTCTGGCGGCCCGCTGTAATGGATTAGATCGCCGGCAAAAATAAGGGTTTGTGCCTGATCCTGGCTGCGTAGTTGCAAGAAGCGGTCACGATAACGCTGGTACAATTCCCAGTCGCCGTGCAGATCGGTGACGACCATAGCAACACCTTGGTTAAGATCACGGATGCGTGCAAGGGTATGGGTTTGGGTCATCATTATGTTGTCTTTTTATCTTTTTACTGGACAGCGGCATTTTTGCCGGCTGTCAGAGTAGCGCGATTTTTTGCCAAATCATGTTACGCTGCTAAAGGTCAGCGCAAATTTTGCCAGACTCCAGTGCCTATTTGGCCGGAGCCACATACTCTACTTGGCTTCGATTTATTGATTATA
This sequence comes from uncultured Anaerolineae bacterium, assembly GCA_937943625.1. Classification (GTDB taxonomy): domain Bacteria; phylum Chloroflexota; class Anaerolineae; order Promineifilales; family Promineifilaceae; genus JACSRF01. The sequence continues at coordinate 25,887 of CALEAD010000081.1, forward strand.
CTTGAATCGGCTTGTGGCGTAGCACAGAGGTTGATAACCTGGAAAGAAACAAACGGTATGTTTTGGCTTAACGGGGAGGATTGAAGCAGTTGAAACTTTTGGCAGGGCAAATCCCAACAGAAATTGGCTGGCACGTATTGGTGCTGCTGACGGCAGAGACTCGATGGGCAGGACGTGACAATCAGTGATACGCTTTCGACTGTCGATCGCATTACAAAAAGAGTGTAGCGGCTGTTTTCTGCGGTCGGCCGTCTGTGGTTAATTCTTCCGCCTCCACATTGCCTTAAGCGCTTGCATCTCCCCCAAGTGGCGCGTGGCATCCAGTAAAATGATGCGGTGCCAGAAGTAGGCGCTGCGCTGATTGCCTTCGCCGGGCACCGGCGCGTCCAGGTCGTCGTCCGCCAGGTCGCCCAGGCGGGCCAGCAGCGGCTCGTACACCTGGTTATGATAGGCCAGCAAATCTTCCCCGCTCATCGCGGGCAGGGCGGCCACCTCTTCCTGGCTGTAGCCGGTGAGAATGCCCATGCCCCCCGCGCCAATGCCGCGCGGGTCGTAGCCCGTTTTCGCCGCCCAGCCCTCGCTAAACCAGCGCTGATCCTCTACCGGCCGTCCCTCCAGCCGATGCGTCAACACAAAATCCGCCACCCGCGCCAGATGCCAGATGGTGATGCCAATGCTGTTGGCCTCTTCGTCCGGCCGCCAGTTCAACGCCGCCGCGCTCAACTCGCCAAATTCGCTGTTGATTGCTTTGTATTGCGTTTCCAACAGGTCCTGTAGAATTTCTTTGCCTTGCATGGTTTCTCCTGATTTTGACCGCCGACGGCCGACCGCCGACCGCGGATCGTTTTGGCTAAAGGCCGACCGCGGTCTGTGGTCTGCGGTCTGCGGTCGTCTGTGGTCTGCTCTGATATTCACCCAACGGCCGTCCCACCACACGGCCGTTATCATACACCAAATTTCCGCGCACAAACGTCTGCTTGACTTGCCCCGTCACCGGCAGCCCGGCGAACGGCGTGTACTCCTGCGCGGAGAGGGAGTCGGCCGGATCAATCGTCCACTGTGCGTCAGGGTCAAGCAGAACCAGGTCGGCGTCGTAGCCGGGGGTAATGTCTCCCTTGCGATGCAGGCCGAACCGCTGCGCCGGATTCCAACAGAGCAGTTCCGCCACCCGGTTGGGCGACAGGCCACGCCGCGTTCCCTCGCTGAAAATGGCCGGCAGTAGATACTCCGTGCCGCCAAAACCGGCCCGCGCCCGCCAGATATTGTCCGGGTCTTCGGGCGACGCCTTCATTGCTTGCGGGCAGGCGGCGTGGTCGGTGATAATCCATTCCACCGTGCCGTCCAACACCTTTTGCCACAGATATTCCCGGTCTTCCGGCGTGCGGATGGGCGGGTTGACCTTGCCCCAGACGCCGCACTCATGGGTGATGTCCAGCAGCAAATGGGCGGCGGCCACCTCCAGGCCGAACTGCACCGCTGGCCAGGCGGCGCGGGCCGTCAAGGCTGCCTCCATCGCCACCCGCGACGTGATGTGCAAAATGTTCACCTGCTGTAATCCGGCGGCGTGGGCCATAGACCCAACCATGGCGATGGCCAATGCTTCGCTGTGCGGTGGCCGCGCGGCGTGCCAGGCGGCCAGCCCCGTCAGGTCGCCTGCTTCGCGGACGCGCTTTTCGTAAGCCCGCAGCAGTTCCGGCGTCTCGCAGTGGAAGCTGACCTGGATGGTGGGGGCTAAATCGGGGTATTGTCGCTGTAATGCGGCGGCGCGGCGGCAAACCTGGTCGAAATGGGCCAGGTCGTACTGGTCGTCGTCGGGCAACATCAGCCATTGTCGCTGGTTGTCGGAACGGCCGTGTAGCCCATGCGATCCGTAAAACATAAACACCTCGCCGAAATTGGGCGCGCCTGCTTCCGTCGCCAGATACTCCATCTCCTCTATCTGGCGGCTTTCAATGGGGGAGACGTGGTAGGCATAATCCACGTAATAGTTGCCCGCCGAGCGGCGCAGCACCTCCGGCCAAAAGTCGCGCCAGCTGCCGCCCATGTTCAGGTAATAGCCGCCGGTGCGGATGTAGGTCATGGCCGTCGTCACGCCGCCCTGGGCTGCCGCTTGGCTCTCGCTGCGGGCGTCCTCCGCCAGGTCGCGGTAGATGCCCACGTGCATGTGCGCGTCTACCGCCCCCGGAAAAGCGAGCAGCCCCCGGCCGTCGTAGACCGTTTCCGCCAGCTCCACGGCAATATCCGGGCCAATCTGTACAAATTTGCCATCCTTTATGCCAATATCGGCCGTTGCCACGCTGCTCTGATTCGGCCGTACCAGCCGCACGTTTTTGATGAGTAGATCAAATGGTTTTGTCATTCTTACCTTCCCGCCACGCCCACCACGCTCACACCGCAGAAAACGTCAAACGTTTCCACCGTCCCTTCCTGGCCGAAGCCGCTTAAGCCCCAGGCCGGGCGCGGCGCGTCTACGTTTAATTCCAGCAGGCTGACCCCGTTGATCTTCACGCCACCGGTATTCATCTGCCGGGCAACCCGCATCGCCCGCGCCTCGTCCTGGCTGAAAACGTAACCACCCAGGCCGTAGGGTGTCTGGTTTGCTAGCCGCACCGCTTCTGCCTCATCGCGGAAGGTATGCAGCGTGGCCACCGGGCCGAAAATTTCCTCCAGCGATTCCTCCGGGGCGACCCCGGTGACGAGGGTGGGCGGGAAGAAGTTGCCGGACAGGTCGGGCAAGGGAGTGGTCGCGTGTTTTTGACCGCCGTGTGCTGCCAGGTGGGCAACTGCCGTTTCAATTCGCCGCTTATGTTCTTCATTGGCCAACGGCCCCATCTCGCTCGCCGGCGACAGCGAATCGCCCAGGCGCACCCGGCCCAGCCGGTCGCGCGCTGCCGCCAGCAGGTCGTCGGCGATGGATTCATGCACCAGCAGGCGGCCCAGAGCGCGGCACCATTGGCCATTAAGCGTGGTCAGTCCGGCGGCAATGCCTTCGGCCGTTTTCTCGATGTCAGCATCCTCCAGCACAATCATGGCGTTGTTGCCGCCCAGCTCCAGCTGCATCGCCTTGAAATCATGGGCGCAGGCGGCGGCCACGGCGCGGCCGCCCTGCAAGCCGCCGGTGAAGGAGACGGCGCGCACGCGCCGGTCGCTCACAAGCTGCTGCCCCACGGCCGCGCCGCCATTCACAATTTGGAACAACCCGGCAGGCAGCCCGGCTTGTTCCAGCCCATCGGCCAGAAAGAGGCAGGCGTAAGGTGCCCATTCCGACGGCTTGAGAATGACCGGCGCGCCGGCCGCCAAAGCGTTCGCCACCTTGTGCGCCGCCAGCGCCGCCGGTGAGTTCCAGGGAACGATAGCCACGGCCGGGCCGAGCGGCTTGCGCAAAATTTCCACTTCGCCCAACGGGCCGGGCGCAGTCAGGCGTGTGCGGCCGCTGCGCAGCACCCCCGCCGCCCCCTTGAATGCCAGCCAGACAATGGCGTTGACAAAGTTGGTGAGGCTAATGACCGTGCCGGTGTGGTACGACTCAACGGCGGCAATTAACGGTGTCAGCGGCATCAGCGCGTCGGCGGCTACGTCCAGCCGGTTGGCCCGTTCGTTGGCCGGCAGCCGCGCCCAGTCGCCCGCTTCGTGCAGCCGCTGCGCCGTCGCCAGGGCACGTTCCACCTGCTCCGGGCTGGTCGCCAACTGCGGCGCGATGGCCTCGCCCGTGTTCGGATTGCGTACCCAGCCGCCCATTTCCACAGACGGCCGAATCCGCTCTCCGGCAATGTAATCAAACAACTGAAAGTGGCGCTGCACCTCTTCCAGCGGGGGGATGGTTAACGGGGGGTGTTGCATGATAACTCCTTTTTGGATGACCGCGGAGCGCCGACTGCCGACCGCGGACCGCCGACCGCCATCTGCCGTCCGCGGTCAATCTTCTTGGTAAACATACGTCACACTGCGAACCTCGTGCACCGGCCCGTCGGCCCCGCGTGGGTCGAGGGAGTGGCGGGTGGCGGCGCTGGGGGAGAGTTTTACCCCCCGCGCCGTCAGGGTGCGCACGGCCGTACCGTTCCGGTAAAGCACTGTCATGCGCGTGCGCCGGTCAAAGCCGTCCAGGGTGATGCAATCGGGTTCACTATAACGGGCCAGCGGTGCATCGGTGTTGTGCTCGGCCAGAAACCAGAGCACGCCCACGCCGCCGGAAATGCCAATGTGCTGCGGCGCTTCCGGTCCCAGCTTATCAAAATAGAGAACGCCGTTTTTCAGTCTGGCGGTGAAGGAGCGGGCGTGAAACGGCCGTCCGGCAAAAGTCACATTGGTCTGGCAATAATTCTCGCCATCAAAATCAATGTACACCAGGTTGTCAAACGGCGAGTCGCCCGGCGCACCGCTCCACGGGTCATGGGCCAACGGCAAGCCGTCCAGGTTGAACGTCTCAATATGGTCATGCCACACCCCGCGCATCAGCGCCAGGGTGTGACCGACGGAGCCGGGGGAGAAGGAGAGGTTGTTTGTCATAGTTTTTTCTGATTTGATTGCCGACCGCTGACCGTTGACCGCCGTCTGCGGTCAGATTTTCGCCGTCTACCGTCTGCGGTCAATCTGCCGCCACGCCAAACTGCGCCTGTGCCGAATCGGCAATGATCATTTTCGCCGCCTCAATGCGACCCCGCTCTGCCGGGAAGGCCTGCACCAGCCCCATCGTCAGGTCGCGCAGGCCGCGAGCGATGACGCCTTGGTTGCCGGTGTTGCTGGTGCCACACGCTTTGAGCGCGTTCACCGCCACCCGATGCGCCGCCTCGCAGACGACTCCTTTGCAAAGCCGCCACTGCCTGACCACATCCCCCTTGGGCAAAATGGGGGGATCGGCCGTTTCCAGTTCCAATTGGCGGCGCGTCCACAAAAAGCCCGTTTGCAAATCTACCGCCATCTGGCCGATCAACTCCTGATGGAAGGCGCTTTCGGCGGCAATCAGCTGCCCGGTATCCTGAAACTTCAGGCGGCTCAAAAAGCCGATGGCATACTCGTACACTGACTGGGCAATGCCCAGGTAGAGGGCGACGACGGCCAGTTGGTTGCCCACATAGCTGCCCCGGCTCATCTGCATCATCTTGAGAAAGGCGCCGGGCACGGTCATGGCGTCCGCGGCGGGCACAAAAACGTCTTGCAGCACAATGCCGTGTGTGGCCGTCGCCCGCATCCCCAGCGAATCCCAGCGCGCCCGCTCCGACACGCCCGGCGCGGCGCGGGGGACGAAGAAAATGGCCATGCCGTTCAGGTCGGCGGCGTCCTTGATTTTGGCCTGCACCAGATATTCGTCGGCGATGCCGGTGGAGCAGCCGAATGATTTGACCCCGTTTAGCAGCCAGCCACCGTCCGTTGGGGCGGCTTCGGTGGAAATAAAGACGGCGCTGTTGGCCGACTTGGCCGCTTCGCTGGCAAAATTGGCCAGGAAACGGCCGTCCCATCCCATTTTCAGCAACAACTTTTCGGCGAATTGGCGCACGGCCGTTGCTTCCGCCTCGTTGTCAAACAGCCCCGCCTCCAGCGCCTCCAACGCCAGCAGCCCGCGCGAGGCGCTGCTGCAATGGAAAAAGAAGGAGAGGCCGGTCGAGGGGCAGGCCGTGCCCAGGGCGAACGTGGCCGCCGCCAGATCGCGCAGCCCGCCGCCCAATCCGCCATATTGTTCCGGGATAATCAGCCCAAACAGCCCGGCATCGCGCAAGATGGGGATGTTGTCTAGCGGAAATTCACCTGCTTCATCGGCGGCAATGGCGTTAGCCCGCAATACCGGCAGGACGCTTTCTACCCGCCGGGCAATCGCCTCTTCTTTGGCGCTCATGCGCTCCACCAGCAGCGCGCCGGTCAGGTTGTCTGTCATCTGTATCTCTCCTTTGACCGCGGTCGGCGGTCAGCCGGCGGTCACTATTCCCGCCGCGATCAACGCCGCAATCTCCTCATCCGCCAAGCCCAGTTCCGCCAGCGTTGGCCGGGTGTGTTCGCCGATTTTGGGCGGGTGCTGTGTCAGGGTTGCTCCCTTGCCGTTTAGGAGTAGGGGCAGGCGGGGCAATGGGGCGCGACGGCCGTTGGGCAAGACAGTATCAAGCAGGCTGTTTCCGGCGAGCAGTTGCTCGTTGGCAAATAAATCTTCTGGCCGGGCGATAGGCGAGAAGGGGAGCTCGGCCCGTTCGCAGCGGCGCAGAACATCGGCGGTGTCGTAGCTGGCGATCAAGTCGGCAACCTGGGGGAGCAGCCAGTCGCGGCAGTCAATACGGCCGTTATTCGTCGCCAGCCTTTCATCCGCCAGCCAGTCCGGCCGCGCAAACTGTTCGCAGAAGCGCACCCACTGTTTGTCGCTGGTCACGCCGATGAAGACCATCTCGCCGTCGGCGGTGGTAAACGCATGGTAGATGGCCCAGGCGCTCACTCGCTCCGGCATGGGCGGCACCGGCTCCTGGCTGATGGCGGCGTAGGCCATATGGTGGCCCATGAGGAAAGCGGCCGTTTCAAACAAGGCGCTGGTAACGAACTGCCCTTTGCCGGTCGCGTCCCGCTCGCGCAGAGCGGCCAGGATGGCAATGGCTCCATACGTCCCGCCCATGATGTCAATAATGGAAGCGCCGGCGCGCAACGGCCGTCCCGCCGGGCCAGTCATATAGGCCAGACCGCTCATCATCTGTACTACTTCGTCCAGGGCCAACCGATTGGCATAGGGGCCAGGCAGGAACCCTTTGAGGGAGCAGTAGATCAGGCGAGGGTGGGCGGCAGCCAAATCGTCGTAGCCCAGGCCGAGCCGCTCCATGGTGCCAGGGCCGAAATTTTCGATCAGGACGTCGGCGGTGGGCAGCAGTTTACCCATCAGGTCGCGACCGGCGGCCGTTTTGATATTGATTGCCACGCTTTTTTTGTTCCGATTGAAGAAAGTGTAGTAGCCGGCGCCAAACCCTTTGAGGTCGCGGGTCGGGTCGCCCGTCAGCGGTTCAACGCGAATTACCTCCGCGCCCAAATCAGCCAGGACGAGGCCGCAGGCCGGGCCAAGCACAGCATGGCTAAATTCCAGAACGCGCAGGGAGGAGAAGGTGTTAAGCATACCTCCCCCGCCCCTTCAGATAATCCACTAACCCACCGGCGTTGAGAATGTCTATCATCTGCTGGGGCATACGGCCGGCGCGAAATGATTCATTGCGGCTCTGGTTGGTCACGACGCCGTTGGTCAAATCTATGACCAGGGTGTCGCCAGATTCGATGTTTTGCCAATCCGCCTCGATGACCGGCAGGCCAATGTTGATGGCGTTGCGGTAAAAAATGCGGGCGAAGCTACGAGCAATGACCACCGAGACGCCGGCCGCTTTCAAGGCCAGTGGCGCCTGTTCGCGGGAAGAGCCGCAGCCAAAATTGTGTCCGGCCACCAGAACATCTCCTGGCTGTACAGTGGCGGCAAAGGTGGAATCCAGGTCTTCCAACGCATGTGCGGCCAGGGTGGGCAGATCTAGCGTTTTGGTATATTTGCCAGGAATGATTCGGTCGGTGTCTATGTCGTCAATGGCGTAGACGCGGGCAGTGTGCAGTTGACCACTGGCGGCCAACGGCCGACCGCTGGGAGATTGACCGCCGACGGCCGTTTGTTGGTCGCTGTGCGCCGTTCGCGGTCTGCGGTCTGCGGTCTGCGGTCGGATTTTCGCGGTCTGCGGTCGGCCATCGGCGTTCGGTTCTACAATCTCGCCCGCCAACGCGGAGGCAGCCACAACAGCCGGTGAGGCAAGATAAATTGACGCTTTGGGGTTGCCCATGCGCCCTGGGAAGTTGCGATTGGTTGACGAGATCACCACTTCGCCGTCGCTGGGGATGCCCATGTGGAAGCCGACGCATGGCCCGCAGCCAGAGGTGACAAAGGTTGCCCCTGCTTCGGAAAGCGTGGTAATTGTGCCATCGCGCAGCGCTTCGTTGAATACCCGTTTGGAGGAAGGGGCGACGATCAGGCGGATACCAGGAGGTAATTTTTTGCCCTGCAACACCTGGGCAGCTGCCTGCAAATCTTCCAGCCGGGTGTTGGTGCAGGAGCCAATGAAAGCGTATTGAATTTTGGTCCCCTGCACTTCGTCAATGTCCACCACGTTGTCTGGGGCGTGGGGGCGGGCGATTTGCGGTCGTAAATGGGAGATGTCGAAAGACAATTCCCGCTCATATTCGGCGTCCGGGTCGGGGAAAGTGGGGGTAAAGGGGTACCACAGGTCGAGGCCAGTGGGGTCTACCAGGCCGGTTTTGGCGCCCATTTCGGCGCTCATGTTCGCCAAAACCATGCGACTGGCCAGACTCATCTGAGCGACAGTTTCACCAGTAAATTCGACTGCCCGATAATTGGCCCCGTCGGCTCCCACCTGCCTGAGCAGGAAGAGGATGATGTCTTTGGCAGTAACGTTGGCAGGTAAACGGCCGTGCAGCGTTATCTTGATTGTGCGCGGAACCTTGAGCCAGGTCTGACCAGTGAGCATGGCGGCGGCCAGATCGGTGGAACCAACGCCGACGGCAAAGGCGTTCACTGCGCCGTAGGTGGGCGTGTGGGAATCGGCTCCCAAGAAGAGATCGCCTGGCCGCACGTGGCCGTTTTCGACCATTAACTGGTGGCAGATACCTTCACCCACGTCGTAGAGATGGGCGCCTGTTTCGGCAGCAAAGTCGCGCATCAATTTGTGCAGGCTGGCGACGTATTCGTTGGGGGCAGGGGCGGCGTGGTCAATAACCAGGAAAACGTGCTGGCTGTTCCAGGGGGAACGGCCGTTCATGGCCCAGAAAGCGCGAATGGTCAGGGGCGCGGTGGCGTCTGTGGCCATCACCCCATCTACGTGGACAATGGCAACATCTCCGGCGTGTACTGTTTGTCTCGCGTGGCGGGAAATGATTTTTTCGGCAATTGTTTGGCTCATAATTTACGCTCACTTTTGACTTTGATCGCCGACAGCAGATGACCGACCGCGGAAAGCCATTGATAAATCACATTCGCGGTCTGCGGTCTGAAGTCTGCGGTCAGATTAATTGATGCATCTTCGCGGGCAGTTCCTTGCCCAAAAAGTGCTCCATGCGGCGAGAGAGTTCTGCCACCTGGGGTAGATTAATACCGGTCTGAATACCCATTTCGTGCAGCATGTAGGCGGTATCTTCGGTGGCGACGTTGCCTTTGGCGGTGGGGATGAAGGGACAGCCGCCCAGCCCACCAAAGGAGGTATCGAACATGGTCACGCCGGATTTGAGCGCGGAAAGGAGATTAGCCAGCCCTTGCCCGCGCGTGTCGTGCAGGTGAAAGACGACGGGGACGCCGGCCGCCAGCGGCAGTAATTCCTGGGCCAGGCGCCGCACGGCCTGGGGGTTGCCCAGCCCGGCCGAATCGGCCAGAGAAAGCTCGTCTATGCCCATCGCCAGAAACTGGCGGGCCATGCCAATCACTTTGCCCGGCTCGATTTTGCCTTCAAAAGCACAGCCAAAGGCAGCCTGGACGCCGGCACGAACGCGCAGACCGTGTGACCGCGCTTTCGCGACCATGTCGGCCGTGGTTGCCATGCCGGCAGCAATGGTGGTATTGGCGTTTTTGTGGGCCAGGGTTTCGCTGGCGGGGACGCCCATCTCCACCTGCTGCGCTCCGGCGGCAATGGCCCGCTCCAGGCCGCGCATATTCAAGACCAGGGCGCTGTAGATGACGCCATCGCGGCGGGGCAGGCGGGCGAACAGCTCTTCGGCGTCAGCCATTTGCGGCACAATTTTCGGGTTGACGAAGGAGGTGACTTGAATCTGGCGCAGCCCGGCGTCGGCCAGCTTTTGCGCGAATTCCAGCTTCATTTCCGTGGGGATGAATTTCTCTTCACGCTGGATGCCGTCGCGCAGACCGACTTCGACCAGGGTGGCTTCGAGGGGTACGGTGGGGGTTTCCAACGCTTCGCTGCGCCGCCAGAGCCGGTTGTGGTAGAGCAGGGGCATATTCAGGTCAGAGACTGAGAGGTCGCGCACTTCGCCGACAAAAATGGTGTGGTCGCCGCCGTCGTACATGGCCCAGACGGTACAGTCTACCCAGGCAAGAGAATCGGGGAGGAGAGGGCTGCCGGTAACGGCCGTGACTGTCTCCAGTCCGGCGAAGCGGTCGGTGATTTCCGGCCGCATTCCGGCGAAGCGCATCCCCAGTTCTAGCTGGTGGGCGGCCAGGACGTTGACGGCAAAGACGCCGCACTCAGCGATGACGTTATGGGTAAACAACCTCTTGTTTAGCGAAACCAATACCAGCGGCGGATCGAGGCTGAGGCTGGTGAAGGAGCTGGCGGTGACACCGATGGGAGTTTGACCATGCAGCGTTGTCACCACCGTCACGCCGGAGGCGAACTGGCCCATTGCTCGTTTGAAGTCGTTTGCGTTAAAAGTCATAGTTTTGACCGCCGCGGTCAATCAAATACGTCTCTCTTGACAAATGGGGCGGTGAGGAAGCGAAACATGAGCTTCCAGGCCGGCAAAAAGGTCAACACGGCCCCGTTTTTCTCGTTGTGTAATAGTTGGTCTGCTATCCAGGGTGTCACCTCTTCCAACCGGCTGGCGATGGTGTTGAAGATAGGTTTCACTTTTTCCAGGTCGGCGGCTGACTGGAACTGACCGGTGACCAGATCGGTCAGGACGATGCCCGGCTGTATCGCGCCTATTTTGACGGCCGTACCCGCTACTTCTTTAGCTAATGCTTTGTCCAGATAGGCGGTGGCCGCCTTTGTCAGCCCATAGAGGGACATGCCAGCGCGGATACGGCCGTTTGAGCCAAATCCTTCCAGGTTGTAAACCCAGCCGCCCCCCTGTGCCAGCATCCCGTTGATCGCCGTGCGACAGCCGTAGACGGTCCCCAGCACGTTGGTCTGGATCACCTCATCCACCGTCTGCTGCGGCAACTCCCAGACGTTGGCGGTGGGGTGGGCCAGACCGGCGTTATTGACCCAGATGCTTATCCGGCCAAATGTTTCCAGGGCAAAGGCCAAAAGGGCGTCGTGGTCTGCCGGGCGGGTAACGTCGCAAAGGCAGCCGGCGACGTTTGCGCCATAACCTGCTGCCAGGGTGGCCACAGCCTGGTCCAACGTATCCTGCTTACGCCCGCTGATTACAACCTGTTGGCCGCGTTTTAGCAGTTCCTCAGCCAGGCCATACCCGATGCCCCTGGTAGAGCCGGTGATGACAATTGTGCGCTGTTTATCCATCATCTTGATCCTGTTTCCCGTCCCCGGTTATCTAAAAGCAGCCTTTCGCGCCATTGACGGTCAGCGATCATTCCTTCGCGGTCGGCCCTCTGCGGTCAGCGGTCTGCCGTCAGCGGTTAACGCTCCTCTTGCCAATGCAAAACGCCAAAGGTCGTGTACAGCATCTTGTCTGACTGGTAAAACTGCCAGACAACGCTGAGGGTGAAGTTATTGTCAATCAGGAATTCGCGCCCTTTGATTTTGAGCGCCTCGCCGTAAAAATGTTGGGAGGTGTAGAGCGCACGGCCGTAGCCCATGCTGTTGCCGAATAAATCTGGCCCTTCAAAGTAATGCTTGCTGTGGTTGCGGTAGCGGCGGAAGGTGTATTGTTTGTTGAAAGCGCCGCTGATAGTCACCCGCATTTCGGCGCGAAGCAGGTCGAGCGGCCGGTAATCCATGCGCACCTGGTTGGCGCCGGCTGGCTGTTGGTTGGCATCGTAAACGAGCATTTCGCCTTGCCAGAAGCCGCTTTTTTTCGAGGGAAGGATGTGGGGAGAACGGCCGTTGACCCGTTCCGCTTCACAATGGGCGTCAATCCTGGCTTTGGTCTCCGGGTTGGTGTGGTAGTCGAAGGCGACTTTGTAGATGCCGTTGAATACGGTGAACAAAGTGGGCCCATCGTAGATGAGCGAGGAGTAAACCTGTGTTTCCCCATCGGGCAAAATGTGCACCATCGTGCGCAAGTCGCCCGTCCAGCCGGGCGCGTAGTAATGGGCGTCCACCAGCGTGCCAAATGGATGGCCGGCGCCCACGAAGTCGGGGCCGAGGTAGATGCGGTCCTGGTCGCTGTCTATCACGCCGAAGGAGAAGACGTCGGACACTTCTAGCCGGGGCAGCAGCGGCCCCAGCCCGTCTTGAATTTTGGTGTTCATGGTGTAGGTGGTACGGTCGTCTGCGAACACCGAGGCGCGATACACCTTGTTGTAGCCGCAATGGTTGCCCGCGGCGTCAAAGATAGAGGGCAGCCCGTGCCACTCTCCTTCGATTTTTTGCTGCCAGTTGGATGGTTGTTGATTGGTCATAGTAGTTTCCTGTGTGTTGACCGCCGACCGCTGACTTTTGACCGCGGTCTGCCGTCCGCCGTCTGCCGTGTGCCGTCACGCTTGCTCCCGTAAAATCTGCCGCATCCGTTCTCCCATTTCCGCGCCGACGAGCCGCTCGACTTGCGCCCAGACTTTGTCTACGTCGGGGTTGAAGATGGCGTCCCGATTTAGTTGGTCACGGGTTGCCATGTCGCCGGCGGGAACGGCCGTTTCCGGCAGCCCATTCTCCACCAGCGCAAACCAATGGTGCAAATACCCGGCCACCGGCGCCTGAATCTGGGCAAAGGCAGACTCGTTGGTCCGGTAGGCCAGCATCCAGGGGGACATCAGGGCATACTGCTTGGGGCCAAGCTGGGCGGGGGTCAGCCCCTCGATCTGTTTGGCCTCCTCGAAAATGGGGGTGAGCGCGTCGTAGACGGCGTTCAGGTAAGCCAGGTTGGCCCCCAGGTCGGCGCGGGGAATCAGGTCGAGGTGAAAGGCGAAGTGTGGCCCGGCCATCACTGAGTCCAGAGTGAAGTGGGGGATGTAGCTATCTGGGGGAGTGAAGGCAAAAATCATGTGCGAATCCAGCCCAATCGGGGGCACAACCAGGCCGATGTAAACCATTTTGTGGACCCGGTCTCCCCGGAACAGCCGCAGTGCCCCCACCGGCGCAGGACTCATCGGCGAAGTCAGGCTGAGGTAAGGCGAGCCAACTTCCGCCATGCCAAAGCGGGCGGCGATTTTATCAAGGGTGTCATGAGCGAGTTGTTGGGGTAGGGACATGTTGGTTTCCTTTTTGACCGCTGACCGCTGACCGCCGTTTGCGGTCAATTCTTCTTCGCTTCCACCGTTGGCACCTCATCCAGCACCCACGCCTTGGCCAGTTCTGGCACTTCGCGGCGGGCGGGGGAGGGGATGACAACGGCATGTTGACGCCCGTATTCCCGCTTAATCCGGTGAATGTCAATCTGCCAGCCCATATCAATGTACTTCTGGCGCATCCTGCGGTAGGCGATTTGGATGCCGTCCGACTTCACCGAAAGCTCCGCGCCGATGTCGTAGGGCAGCAATTCCGGCCGCTGCGCCAGCACAATGGGGTAATCCTGGTTGAAAATCTTCAACACCCGTTTCAGCGCGTCGCCGTCAGCCCAATTGCCCTTGAAAAAGGTGCGCATCTGCGTCCATTTGGTGATCGTCTTGTATTCGTTCACCGGCAAATGGAAGTTGAACAGCACCATCAAACCCATCGGCAGCGTTACTTCCAGCAGGGTCATGCAGGGCATCCAAAAAGCGGCGCGAGTACGCACGCCTTTTGGCTCCTCGTCGGTTTTGTAGAGCCATTTCCACAGGCCGGGAATGTTCTTGCGTTTCGGTTTGAGCGTGACCACCATCTCTGCGCCCAGGTGGTGGTGGGCAGTCTCGTAGTCGGGGATTTCCGGTTCGTCCCGGTTGCCGAACGCGCCGCCGTGCACAAAGGGGGCGTGGGCGGCATCCAGGCTGTTTTCCAGCGCGCGTTCGTAATAGACAGGCCACTCGAAGGTGCCGCGAATCACCTTGAAGTCGGGGTTGTCAAAGTGGGGCAGGTCGGGCAGAGACGGCCGTTCCGCTTCGGGCAAATCGCCCAGAAAGGCCCAGATATAGCCATACTTCTCTACCGTGGGGTAAGCGTCTACACGAGCTTTCTTGGGTACCGGTATCTCCGGGTGGGCGGGAATTTTGACGCAGGCGCCGTCCGCCCGGTACTCCCAGCCGTGATAGGGGCAGACGATGCAATCTCCTTGCATCCAACCGTCTGATAGCGCCCCGCCGCGATGGATACACAAATCGCTCAGGACATTCGCCTTGCCGTCTGAGGTGCGGTAGAGGACAAATTCCTGCTCTAGCGCCGTCACCCGGATCGGCTTGTTTTTCACTACGTGGGAAAATTCCAAAGGCCACCAGAAATTTTTTAACATGATTAACTCCTCCAATTTGGGCCGTCGGCGGTCAGTTTTCCTATTTCTCCCGTATCACCGCCTGCTCCGGGTTCAAATTTTGTTGCTTGATAAAGGCCAGGATAAGGCTGGCGATTTGCTCGCGGACTTCGGCTGCCGGCCGGGTCATGGGCCTATCGAGGAAAAAACGGCCGGTCGTCTCATCGAGCGGGTGGGCGATGCTGAAATGGTTGGCGCCGGAGATGAGCACGTCGTAGACTTTGTGTCCGGCTGTCGGATGACACGCCTGGTCAAAGGTGAGGCCCACCGGGTCTGGGCTATCTGCCCCGATCTCGTACCGGCCGCGACTGGCGGCGATCACGCCGTCCTGGTCGCCGCGCAGCAGCAGGGCGGATTTGCCGCCAATGGGTAAAATGGTTCCCGGCGCAAAACCTAACATGGTCGAGGCCATGGTGTGCCCGGCGTAGGCAAATACGGCCGTTACCTGCGCAAAAAATTGCCCATTTTGCAGCGCCATTGTGCCGCCGGCCGAATGGCCGCCCAAAATTACCCGGCGCAAGTCGAGAGCATTGGTGAGCGGGCTGGCCGGGTTGTCGTTTAGCTGCGCCAGTGCGTCCAGGATGGGCTGCACGGCCGGGCAGGTCGGGCCACTGCCGTAGCTGTCGGGCCGCACCCGCGCCAGGTCAATGCCCGGCGTCAGCCCGACTACGTTGGGCAGCGTCTCGGCCACGTGCGTGTAGAGAACGGTGGCGATATGGGCCTCAGCCAGCCTGACGGCCAGCCAATGGTAGCTTTCCACGCCCACGTTGATGCCGTTGCAAAAGATGAGGATGGGCAGGGGAACGGCCGTTTTATCCACCGGAATCACCCCCGTCATCTGCTCCATCTCGCTGCCTGTGGGCGCGGCGGGATAGTAGACCTTCAGGCACAGGGCGTTATGCGGTGGGTTGGCGCCGGGTATGGTGGTGGCGTGGAAAAGCGCGCGAATCATGGGGTTGTCCTTTGACCCTCGACGGCCGGGGATTGACCGCTGATGTTGGTTGGCCGATCATCTTCCGCGGTCTGCAGTCTGCGGTCTGCGGCCAGATTTCCGTGGTCTGCGGTCAAAACATACAGTTCCACACCACACAACTTCTCATCTCGAAAGCGCCTGCCCAGCCCGGCAATGAACCCGCTGGCCTGGTCGTAGATTTCCAGCAGGGAAAGCGTTTCGCCCGGGGCGGTCACAGCTTCCAATTCGCGCAGGGGGCCGTACCATTTTTCCCGGCCGGGCGCGGCGTTCATATCTGATAGGAATGGGACACGGATTTTCACAGATGAACACGGATTTTTGCCTGATCTGTGTTCATCTGTGTTTATCTGTGTCCTGTTTTCAATCATAATCTCCACTGTTTCCAGCAGTTCGCCATCCGGCGCAATCCCATACCGATACCCGCGATAGTGGCCATGCTCAAACGGGGTCCGCGGTCGGCCGTCGGCGGTCGGGGCCGCCCCCGCCATCTCCGGATACCCCTGCGCCTGCGGTACGGCCGTGCCCACAATCGTCGCCACTTCTTCATTCGCCACGAAAAATTTGCCACCCGTCACCTGCCGTTCCGGCCGCAGCAGGATGGAGAAAGAGGTGAAGTTATAACCAAACCGGGGCCACAGCCCACGAGCAGTCAAAGCGCCATCTCGCCAGGAGAAACCGCCGCCGATTACGTCTGGCCCCAGGTAATGGCGCGCCCGGCCAGCCAGTTGTAAATCAAAGACAAATTCGCCCACGCGCTGGTTCATCATCGCCGCAACCTGTTCCCCTTTTGCGGAAAGAGAAACGGCCGTTTCCATCACCTCACAAATCTGAATGACGCGAATTTTGTCCGCCGCCAACGGCTGCAGCCGCCGCCGCTGCCGCACCACGCCCACATACTCCCCCGCCGGGGTGTAGACGTATTCGCTGACGAGCCAGTCGCCGAGAAAAGCGGTTGTCATTCGCCAAACTCCAACACGCCAAATTGCACGCCCACGCGCTGGCCGCCGTGATACCAGTACTCCACCACTGCCTTGCGCGTGCCGTCCAGGGTGGCGACCTCGCGCCGCCAACAGCGCAGGCGGCTTTCGCGATAGTAAAAGTGGCCGCTGAGGGCGCGGCCACCGCTGAGGCTATAGCTGCCCACGACGTCGGAATCGGCCGTAGCCCACGCCTGCCAGCCATTGGTGATGAACGCTGCGCGGCGGGCGGCAGCGTCAAATGCGCCCCCGGCCGTTTGCAGCTCAAGCAGGGAAGCGGCGGCGATGGTCTGGCTATAGGCGAATTGTCCCAACGGCCGCCGATTCTCGTCCAGCGCGGTCAATTCGCCGCGCCATTGGCCGGGCCGGTGCAGCCAGATGACCGGGCGACCGGCGGCCGGGTCGTCTTGCAAATCATAATGCGTGCCGCTGACGACGGTCGGTTGGGCGGGGGCGTCACCGTCCGGCACGCGGTCATTTTGGCCCACAACGGCGTACAGCAGATGTTCACCCCGCGTCATGTGCGCCAGGGAGAGCTGCAAGTTGTCGCCCACCAGTATCAGGAAAAAGCGCTGGCTCAGGCCGAGGGCGGGCCAGTAGGCGTTGGCGTCTACCAGGCTGTCGCTGAGGGTTTCGGCGTAGCCGATGTTGGCCGGGCCTTCGTACAGGCGATGGTCGTCCTGTGGTTGAATGAAGTAGTGGCCGCTGTGTTTGAATGGCCCGACAAAGGAGACATCTATGCGGATACGGCCGTCAGCCATTGTTTGCACCTGGCGATAATCGGCGCCGTTGCCCAGGAAACGGCCGTAGCCGTCGAACACTTCGGCGCTGCCCGCCCAGCGACCAATGAATTGGCTCATGCGTCCACCTCATTTGTTGACTGCCGACCGCCGACCGCGGACCGCGGTCCGCGGTCGGCGGTCAATCTGTACGTCTGCCGCTCTTTCGGCGTCTCGGCAAAAATTCGTTGGAAGTCGGTTCCGGCAGGCTGGGGAGCCAGATAGCGCCCCTCAACGAAGAATTCTAGCGAATCGTTGTTGAAGACCCAGGGAACCAACTGGTATGTGCCGTCCGGCTGAGGCGTGATGGTGACGGTGTGATCGTTGCCACGGCCGTCGGGGACTTTGCGGAAAACAGCCGGGGCGCGTTCGGCGGCGCAGGTGGTGTGAAAGTAAAGGCCCAGGGTGTCGAAAAATTGCAGTAGTTTGTAGTTGGCGAACAGCGCTTCGTCTGCGATCCAGGGCTGCGCCGCAGGGTCGGCGGCCAGGGCTGCTTTGAGCCGCGCCTGCCGCGCCAGTTCGGCGGCCAACATCTGGTCGGCGGCCGTTTTCTGTGCGGCCGGGATTTTGTTTATGAAAATGAAGTCGGAGAGCTGGTAACGGCCGTTGAACAGCCCATACGTGTGCATCGAAGAAAGCAAGCCGCAGAAAGGGTGCTGTTTTTCGTTGAAATCGGGCGACCCCTGGCTGGTTTGCAGCAGGTAAGGCAGCGGCGTCTGCGTCAGGTGGTGGGGCAGTCCGGTAATTGGCGACTGCTCGCGCAAGCCGTCTACCGCCGCCCAGCCTTCGTCGTGATGTTCTACGACGTAGATAACCAGCTCCCTGGGAACGGGCGGGCTAAAGTCGCCATTGCCAAACGCCCGCGCCAACTGGCCGCAGGAGCGGGCATGGTCGGTCTGCTCGATAACGAAATGGGGCTGGCCTGGGAGAGAAGTTTGGATGATCATGGGTTATTTGACCACCGTCTGCCGTCCGCCGTCTGCCGTCTGCGCTCTCTCACGGTCGTACAATCCGCACAAAATCCTGAATCTGAAAAATATGCGTCTGCCCGTCGCGCAGTTTGTGGGTGATAATACGCCGGTTATCTGGGTCAAGGAAATAATGGTTGTTATGGACGATGGTGTGAGAAATTTTGCTGTCAATGGTAAAGACGTAGTTGTAGGGGGTTAGCTCTGCGCCGTGCAGGGCAAGCTGTTCGCTGGTTGCCCAGCAAAATTTACCATCGGTGAAGATGTCTGAATGGAAAACGGTCTTGCCCACGCCGTACAAATTCTCGAAATCTTCCATAAGATGCCACGATTTGCCGACCTCGTTCCAATACACATCCATGTGCACGGCCGCTGACTCCAGGAACTCCCCCTTAGGGCTAAACGTCTTGCACAACCCTTCCCACCGCCCCATGAAGCATTGGTAAGGGATGGTGGAGTGGGGGTCGCCGTAATTTTTTGCTGTCATTTGTTTCTCCTATTTGACTGCCGTCATTCGCCAATCTGATACTTAAACCGGTCCCCCCGGTACCGCGCCTGCAGATATTCCACTGGTTCGCCGCTGGAGCTGCGCACGATCCGGGTTATTTGCAGGATTGGGCTGCCAGGCGCAATTTGCAGCAGATTGGCGTCCGGCTCGGATGCGGGAATGGCTTCGATAATGCGGCGGGCGCGGCTGGTCATCATCTGCGGGATGTGGCTGATGTATTGCAGCGAGCCGCCCTCTAGCAGGGCCGCTTCGTTGATTTGCGCGGCGACCGTTTCGGGCAAATAGGCGGTGTGAACGCCAATCGGTTTTTCATCGGCTAAACGTAAACGGCGCAGGCGGTAGACGCGGCTTTTTGGGGGGAGGTTGAGGTAAACGGCCGTTTCTTTGTCGGCTGTGATGAACCCCCTTTCTAACACTTTCCAGCCGGGGGTGATGCCCTGATCCAGCATGAACTCGGTCAGCCCTTTGTGGGCGTCCGGGCTGTGTGTCATTTTGGGCGGCGTAACGAAGGTGCCGCGCCCCCGCTCGCGGACGAGCAGACCTTCATGTGTCAGGTCGCTCAACGCCTGGCGTACCGTTGTCCGGCTCAGGCCAAATTGGTCCTGTAGCTCCTGCTCAGAGGGGATAAGATCGTTGGGCTTCCATTCGCCCGACTCGATCTTTTCCAGCAGCCGTTGTTTGAGTTGGTGGTGCAAGGGCAGTGGCGAACTGCGATCTATCGTTAACATGGTTTTTCTCAAAGAGAATTGGCAGGGATTTGACGGCCGACCGCAGACGACCGACCGCCGACGGTAATAAACCACGCCAGTAAATGTTATAACATTATAACAATAATACCTTTTTGGCTTGTTTTGTCAAGAGAAATCCGACCGCGCGCCTGCGGTCAACCGTCTGCGGTCAACTCCCACAAATTCAGCCCCGTTCCCCTGTGCAAAGCCCGGTACACTGGCAGGCCATCATACGCGGTCAGGGTAAATTCCACGGCAAAGGCGATGGCGCGCACGGCGTGGCCGCCGATGAGGGCGATGCCGTGAGGCGCGATGGTTTGCTCGTCCGCAATTTGGGCCAAAGCGGCGTGAATGGCTTCCCCATTGGTCAGGGCGCCCATGAAAACACGGATAGCCTGGGTATTTACCTGCGCCAGCGAAACAGCCATGCTCTACTGCCCTAAAAAGCGGGTAGCCCCTTGCAAAATGAGCTGCTGGGCAATGCCCAAAATCATGGTAGCCCCGCGCGCGATTTGCTTTTCCGCGTCTGCGTGCGTACCGGCGGTCATCCCGGCGGCAATCCCCGCCTGCTGGCACAGGTCAATCACCTGGTCAATCATCGCCTGCACTGCGGGGTGGTGGGGGCCATCGGTAAAACCCATGTTCAGCGAGAGGTCGCGCGGGCCGATCATCACCGCGTCTACGTGGGGTTGGGCTAGCATTTCTGGGAAGTGGGGCAGCAAGGCGGGGTCTTCAAATTGGGGGATGACCATCGTTTGCTCATTGGCAAAGGCCAGGTAATCTGCCGCCGCGCCGCTATAGGCCATGTAGCTGGAGGCGCGGGAGACGCCCACGCCCCGTTTGCCAATGGGTGGATATTTGACCGCCTCGACCAGCATCTTCACGTCGGCCGCGTGGCGCAAGTCGGGCATCATCACTCCCATCATGCCCGCGTCCAGATATTGCAGCACGAGCTTGGGGTCTTTGGGACCAATGCGGATGAGTGGGGTCATCCGCACGCGCTCGCAGGCGCGGACGACGTTGCCCACCTGGGCCGGGTCGAGCAGCCCATGTTCGGCGTCGAGCAGGTAATAATCAAACCCGGCCAGGCCAAACAGTTCGGCCAGTTGGGGATCGTCCGAGGTGGCGATGACGCCGAAGGCTGGCTGCCCGGCCTTGAGCCTGGCTTTGAGGCGATTTTCCTGGATAAACATGCTAAATCACCCCGGTCGCTTTCAGTTCCGCCAATTGTTCATCGGTGAGGGACAGAATCCCCTTGTAGATTTCTTCGTTGTGCTGGCCGAGCAGCGGAGGCGGCAAGAAGGTGTCTTGGTAGGTGTCGGAGAGTTTGATTGGGTTGCCGGGCATTTTGACCACGCCGCCCAGTGGATGGGCCACCTCGACGACCATATTGCGCCATAAAACCTGCTCGTCATTTAGAGCCTGGGCCAGGTTGTTGACCGGGGCGCAGGGGATGCGGGCGGCGCGTAACTTTTCCAGCCAATATGCCTGGGTGTTGGTGGCGAGAATTTCGTTGAGACGGCCGTTAATTAACGCCTTGTTTCGCAATCGGCCAGGCTGGTATTTGTGCTCTTCGGTGTTCAGATCGTCGTCGGGAATGATTGTCAGCAGCGCTTCCCAAAAATTGTCGGCAATGATGGCGATGATGATGTACCCATCGGCGCATTGGAAGGTGTCATAGGGCACGTGGACGAAATGGCCGTTGCCCAGTTTGTCGGGGATCAGCCCGGAGAGGAAGTGCATGGTGACCATGTAGTTGAGCAGGCTGATTTGGGCGTCGAGCATGGAGATGTCTACATGCTGCCCGCGCCCCGTCAGGTGACGCGCCTGCAAGGCGGCCAGGACGCCGATCACGGCCATCAGCCCGCCACCTAAATCGCCAATGGGAATGCCGGAGCGGGTGGGTGGGCCGTCAGGCTGCCCGGTGATGCTCATACCCCCGCCCATTGCCTGCGCTACCATGTCGAAGGCGGTGTAATCTTTGGCCGGGCCAGTTTCGCCAAAACCGGTAATGCTACAGGTGATGAGGCGCGGATTGATTGGGGCCAGATGAGCGTAATCTATCTTGAGCCGTGCGGTGACGCCAGCACTAAAGTTGCTCAGGACAACGTCGGCCGTTTTCACCAGATCGTAAAAAATCGCCAGCCCCGTCTCTGATTTCAGATCCAGGGTAACGCTTTTTTTGTTGCGGTTGAGGGTCATAAAGTAAGCGCCAAAGCCGTTGAGACTGTTTTGCGGGTCTTTTTCCAGCAGGCGGCGCGTGCCCTCTCCTTTGCCCGGCGGCTCGACTTTGATTGTCTCCGCGCCCAGGTCGGCCAGCATCATGCCCGCGTAGGGGCCGCTGAGCATGTGCGTGAGATCGAGGATGCGGGTTCCCTGCAATGCTTTCATGTCGTTCCTTTGCGTTGACCGCCGACCGCGAATGTTTGACCGTTGACGGCCGACCGCGGTCAGCGGTCAGCCGTCTGCGATCAAATTCTCTAAATAACCCATCACCTCCCCTTTCTGCACCACATCGCCGTATTTGCTGTGAATGTCGAACAGGTTGGCGTGGTGGGGGTCGGGGTGGCGATCGCCGACGCATTGGCGGGGGACGATGACGCGAAAACCGTGCTGCATGCCGTCAACGGCCGTTGCCCGCACGCAGCCGCTGGTGGAGCAGCCGGTGAGCAAGATGGTATCCACCCCCAAACTGGTCAGCATGGCGGCCAGCGGGGTGCCGAAGAAGGCGCTGGCGTACTGTTTGTTGATGATTACGTCGTCTAGGGCGGGGGGAAGCTGCGGTACAATGTCGGCCAGCGGCTCGCCTTCCACCATGCGGCGCAGCAGCGGTACTTTTTGCACAAAGATGCCGCCATCCAGCCCGCTGCGGCTGTAAATGACGCGGGTAAAAATGACGGGAACGGCTGCTCGCCGCGCCAGGGAAAGGAGGTCAACCGTTTCGGCAACGGCCGTGACCACATCCGGCGCGTACAGCGGCGAACCTGGCGTGATGTAAGCGTTGATAAAGTCAACAATGAGCAGGGCCGGCTTGCGACCAAACCCGATACGGCCGTCGAAAACGCCCTGGTAGTTGGTGTGGAGATCGCTCATGGTTTTTTTGGCCGCCGTCAACCGCCAGCGGTCTGCGGTCTGCGGTCAGCGGTCAACGCCAGGGACAGCTTCCAGGCGGCAAAGGCGAACGCGCCCTGGGCGAAGGTGTTGAGTAGCTGCTCCATCCATTGCAGCGGGATCGTCTGGTTGGGAATGCGCGCCAGGCCGCTGAGGATGAAGACGATGATGATGTTAACCAGAAAGAGCAGCGCCATTTTGTTGAGACCCAGCCGCCGCGCCTGCTGGATGAGCAGCACAACCAGAACCACATTGCCAATGGTCATCACCCCCAGCAAAATGAAGCGCCAGGTACTGACGGTCGGATCAGGAAAGCCGGTAAACAAAATCGCCACCAGGCTGAGGCCCAACACCGCGCCAGGACCAAGCCAGACGCGCTGCGGCTGTTTGCCGCCCCGCGCCTCGCTCATAAACCAGACGGCAAAAGCGACCAGGGTAAATCCGGTGGCCATCCAGACAAACATTCCCTTGTCCATCCAGACAATATCCGTTTGCGTGTTGCTCAGGGTCATCAGCAGCTTCCAGGTCGCCTTCAGCAGGCCGCCGATGGTGATGAGTAGCCAGCCAATCGTCGCCATTTGCCCTAAACGGCCGTCTACCCGTCCCACCATCCGGCTGATGAAAAACAGACCAATCGAAGAGAAGATCACCGGAATGTAATCTTCCAGCGCCAGGGCGAGGGTGTACTCAGTCATAGGAGCCTCCTCAAATTTGACCGCCGACCGCCGACGGCGAATCGTTGGTCACTAAAACCGTCCACGGTCTGCGGTCTGCGGTTTGCGGTCCGCGGTCTGCCGTCTGTCGTCTGTCGTCTGCGGCCAGGTCAAAAACTGTCGCGCCGTCCACACATTGGCGACGCTAAAAATAATTTCACCAACGTTACCGATGTAAAAACGGTCGCCCACGCCAGCGCCGGCAAAAATAAACATGAGAATAGACCCCATTGCCAACCATTTCCAGCCCGTATGCCGCCAGAGAGAAATACCGGCGACAATCAGAAAGATAATGGCAAGCAGGGCGGGGATGGGCGGCCCTGGCAGCCCTCCTTCATTGACGTAGCGCAGCGTATCAAATACCGCACTTTGCTGTAGGTCGAGGGCCAAAATATCTTCGTACACCCCCAACCCGATGAGCAGCGTGGTAAACACGCAGACGATGATGTGATTGGTGCGGCTTTGCGCCCAGCCCACCCCGGCGTGGCGCAAAACGCCGAAGCCAAAGATGATCATGAGCGGCGTCGCCAGACCGTGAATGATAAATCGGCTGGCGTTCAACGCCTGTAACAGCTCACCCGCGCCCAAAAAACGACCCAGCAAGATCACCAGCACGTCATACGTCAGGCCAGCCAGCACAATCAGCAGCAGCAGGGCATAGGACACCCGCCTGTTTTTGTATACTTCCCAAGATTGCCAGGTCAGCCAGGCAAACACGACTGTAAAGAGAACATAGAACGCGGTTAACATAGTTTCCCTCTCTGAAGATGACCGCCGACCGCAGACCGCGCTGTGGGCGGCAATTGACGCGCCCCCGTTATAATGTTATAATGTTATAACATTTGCCCTTATAAGTCAACTCCTGATCGCAGACAGCCGACTGCTGCTCTAGAGACAATCGCGGTCGGCGGTCAGCCGTCCGCGGTCAAATTGATTAACCACACACAAAAAGGAACACACCATGACCGACGCCCTGGGCTACCGCCACAAATTTGGAGTCATTGTTCCCAGCACCAACACCATCGTCGAGCCAGATTTTTACCGCATGACTGTGCCGGGGGTCACGCCCCACATCTCCCGCATTCACATTCGCGACCAAAACCTCAGCAGCGACGCAGCGTTTGAGAATTTGCTCAAGCAGATTCGCGTGGAAATTCAGTATGCGGTGGAGCAAGTCATGACGGCCGAGCCTGACTACATGGTCATGGGCATGAGCGCCGAGACCTTTTGGGATGGGGTGGAAGGCAACCGGCAGTTCACCAAAATGATCTCCGATTGGGCGGGCGGCCTGCGCGTGGCCACCGGCGCGGAGGCGTGCGAACGGGCGTTGAAGCTGTTCGGCGTGAAGCGGATTGGCGTGGTTACGCCATACCAGCCGGTGGGCGACAAAAACGTCGTCCGTTTTTTCAACGACATTGGCTTTGAGGTGACGGCGATCAAGGGGCTGCGCTGCCACACCGCCATTGCCATCGCCCATGTTACCGAGAGCGAACTGCGTCAATCGCTGATCGAGGTGAACAAGGAGGCCGATGCCCTGGTGCAGGTTGGCACGAATCTGAGCATGGTCAGCCTGGCCGACGAGGCGGAGCGCTGGCTGGGAAAGCCCGTCATCGCCATTAACGCCGCCACCTGGTGGATGGCCCTGCGCGACAACGGGGTCAATGAGAAGGTGTACGGGGCGGGGCGGTTGCTAAGGGAGTTTTAACCGCCGACCGCAAACGGCCGACGGCGAGTAGTTGGCGGCTAACGCTGCCATAAGCGGTGCAACGGCCGTTGCCCATCACCACCACTTTCTCTCGTCGGCTTCATCGAACAGTTAGACGGCCGTTTGCCTTTGCCAGACCCCGTTTAGTAATAC
Source organism: uncultured Anaerolineae bacterium (assembly GCA_937943625.1). Classification (GTDB taxonomy): domain Bacteria; phylum Chloroflexota; class Anaerolineae; order Promineifilales; family Promineifilaceae; genus JACSRF01. The sequence continues at coordinate 50,743 of CALEAD010000081.1, forward strand.
GGGGTAATACGGGGTCTATTTCGCGCGCAGGCTGTTGCCTGCCAAGTCCGTCTAACGTGGGCATCACCCGCCGAACCGCAAAACCATTAACTTCACCATCCAAAATCTCGCGGCGGTTCGGTCGGGTTCATGTGCCTGTTGGGCAAACTGGCGCACGGCCGTTGCCAAACCAACACCCCGCCTTTCCTAATAAGACCACTTCACCAAGCACAAGCCACAATTGCTGCCGTAACCTTTGCCGCCCAACCATTTGTTGGGCGGTTTGTGCATGGCCGTAATCTCCACCACAACTTGCAAGATGAACAGCTTGCACTGAGCTTGCAAAAGTGACCATTACCCGCACCACCTCTCTCGCCGTCACAACCATCTCATTTCGGCCGCACTCTAACCGGTCACAATTTTCGCCTGCGTAACGTTTGTATCAGCTGACCCAACGAGCAGCGCCACCAGCCCCAGGCCCAACAGCGTTGTCTGGCTACTGGTCGGCCGATACAAAATGAATTGGGATGCTTCCCTCTGGTACATCCACCTTGACCCGTTCGGCCGTTACCACATCATAGGCACGTAACTCTATCTGCCCAACAACCAGGGCATTAAATAACACAACCTGGTTATCCTGCCACAGCGGGTCGCTTGTCCCACTGCCCAAGTAAACCATCCCTCCCTCAGTCACTGCATACAACCACACCCCATCCATCTCCAGGTCCGTTGGGGCAGGGCGCAGCGCTACCCAGCTATCATCAGGGCTCCAGGCCACCTGCGTCAAAAAGCGACCTTGGGGGTGAAAAGCACGATAGGTTAATAACTCTACCCGTTCCTCTGGGTTTACCAGCGTGAATTGACTACCTGTCTTCAGAACCCATTGCTGCTCCGAATGAGAAAGTGAGGGCAAGCCACCAGCTATCAGGGCATAGCTCGTTGTCCCTGTTTCACGCCAGACCACGAACGTATCTTCATTGGTGTATACCATACGGCCATTGCCTGTCTGGCTAATCGTGGCGTGCTGGTCAGCCAAAAGCGTCCACTCACCATTGCGCACATCCAACACCAACGGCCGTCCTGGTGTTTGTCCCAAGGCATCCTCCTCATCTAGCCAGACTGCCATCCCCACTGTGTGCTCGTCTACCCAGCCCAGCCCAGCGTAAGCGATCAAATAAGGTAGTTCAAGCGGTTGGCGTGAACCAGTTACCAATTCAATCAAGCTTGCCTTCTCAAGGCGATACGGCCTTTCGGGGTCGGGCTGGATTTCTAACACATAGCTGTTAGCGGGGTTCATTCGATACGCCCGCTCGCCGTCTGCTTCCCCTTGAAAGAGGGCCGTGACACCATCGTCCAGGACGGCAAAAATCTGGTTCTCAAGCTGATAAGTTAAGCCGTGCGGTGGTGGCACAGTGGCCAATTCTGGTACCGGCGCAAAGTTATCGGCTGAAAGCACCAACCCCGACCACAAAACCTCTGCTCCCTGAGAGGTAAATAGCAGGAGACCGGCGACTGTGCCATGGAGGCCCCACCCCGTGCTGTAGGCGATAAAATCGGCCGTATCCCCTACCCATTCTGGGGTATTAATCCCGTCTGGAATTACTTCTGTCATCACAATCTGTGGCGGCGACCCTAAATAGGTGCGTACATTGGGCACTGCCTGTGAAGGTGGCAACAGTTGGCTCGGATAAGGTAAGGGATGCAACATAAATTGCGCGGTCATAAAGGCACTTAGCCCCTGTAAATCCTCACGTGTATTGAGTAAATTAGCAATTGGCTCCAGGGGCAAGGTGATGGTTTCTGGGACCGCTGTGACTGGCGCTGTCGTGGGCGGTGCAGTTGTGGCCGTTGGCAGTGTTGGGGCCGATGGCGCTACCGTCTGAGGAACTGTTTGTACAGGTCGTTCTGTTTGGATTTCAACAATTTCTGTTGCCTGTTCTGCGGGGATAGCAGAAACGGTTGGGTCTATTGGGCTGGTACAGGCAGATAAGCCTAGATAGACCAACAACAACGATATGAATTTCCAGGTCAGGTATTTACTTAACATATTTACCAATAAGAATTGATTTGCGAACATTCATGAAATGTCCAAATCCTTTTACGCTAAACTCTTCTGGAAAACCATAACCTATCACCAATGGTTTAAAAACACTATATCGGACACGATCCCAAATCTGGGACCGTCCATCTATAGATTGGTGTTGTACCCGCTGTAACCCATTGATCAGGTGAAACCAACTTTACTGCATTGGACTTTTCCATGTGTGAATGTGCTGCATCATAACAACTGCAGTTAGCAGGTGGCCATGGGACCAGGCCTATGTATACAGAAGTTTGTGAAGACGATAAGTTTATCCAGCCTGAATTGGTAGGGGTATCTAAATGCCCATACAAAACCCACCCCATCCAGCACCCAAGATTAGGAAGTGCGTAAACATCTACTTTCACGGACCTTTGAATCGCTGCTCCACAGGCACTACAACAATTATCCAAACGTGTATAGTGTATACTTCGCACAGCTGGGTAACTAAAATATGCCCTGACCTCATCACCAGCACTACCATAAGTCCATTCGGATATATCAATCAAACCTGAACCACCGTTGCATGCACTGTGACCTGACCATTCTCGTGAATATGCCGTAATTGGTGCATAAACATATGCGTAAGTCATTTTCTTACCTCCTTCGCGAGACAACCATTGAGAATTTCATGGTTTAAGAAAGAATTAAGCAAACTGCAGGGATTTGACCACAGTTTCTGCTAAGTTTTGATTGGGTACTTGTCCCTCAACAATAACCGAGTAGAGCGTATCATCGGCAATCCATTTTGTTGTAAACCCATAAACGGAAGGTATTACCAGTCCCAAAGTAGGGGTGTAGTTCACCTTTTCGGGCAGTTTGAGTATGGGTTCTTCGCTTTCATCATATTTCCACTCATGTGTAGGAAAAACTGGAAATGGTCTAGAGAAATCTCTGTTAGCTAAAATAACAACTGATGTTGCTTGGGTTGAATTGCTCTCGTAAAGATGATATCTAACAAATGCTGAAATCATCTCACCATTCTCGTTATGGTAGAGGTAGACCTTATCTAGTTTGCTTGTAAGCGGCAAATCTCCCAGCATGTAAAGTCGAGCTGCTGAGAGACTAGCGGCTTCCGGCACTGTGGCAAACTCGCTTACTAAAAGTCGTTCATGCTTCGGCCGAGAATGTGCGTGGTCTATCAAGTAGTCCGAGTATAACAAGAAACCGCCATATTCTTCCGTCGTTATCCCTTGATCACCAACTTCATCATGGAAGTCTTGTCGGTATAGGGTATTAATCACCCTATCAAACCTTCCGAATGCAATGATTGCTAATGCTGCGAAAGTGCTTTTGATAAAAGCTCTTCTGCCGAGATCAACCGCCGTTTCATCATAATGATGTTTTCTAATCAGGTTAAGAACTCTGAATGAGTCTCGCACCCCCAAGATTCTTAGCAACCTTAATGATAGCCTTATGCTGCTTACGACCTGAACTTTCTCACTGGTGAGAATGAGTAATTTAGGCTCCCATTTCCATCTGTCATAATTTTTGTTGAGAAGCTCCTTCATTTCAGGATCGTGAAGGGTTCTCACATCTAATCGATCTTTCGCTATTGCTTTAACTTGATTTGCCAAAGAACCGCATGCCATGCATTGGGAGTCAAATAACAATATGTGTTTCATAGTTCAAAACCCCTCGACAAGTTTAGAAGATGCTCACTAAATCTGAATAATCCAACCTCAGGCACCTGGCTACCCATCATTTTGCTTTTGTAATTGGCTACAAAGGGTAGCCTAATAGAATCTGGTGCCGAATCGCAAGTGTTAAATGTTATGCTATGTTTGTAATATTTTTCACCCTATTCTCTCCCATTTTCATGAACTTTGGCTGTGGCCATAGCAGGGAGCTGGGCAATGATATTTACTCAATGCTCTGAATACTGGTTACCATGTGTTCCAGGAGATTGAGCGTTTCTGGCTGGTCGCACGGCCATGACCGCCCACAACTTCCAAGATGAACGGCCGTTACCGCACCACATCTCTCACCAACACTACCACCTCACTACGACCGCGCTCTGACCGGCCGCGAATTTTGCCCGCCCAACGCCGTGATAAGCTGTGCGCGACCAACGGCCGTTTGCCGCCCCACCCCCGTTCTGTAAGATGGGGGTAACACGGGGGTAACACGGGGGTAAAAATGTGTGAACGGCCGTTAAGCGCCAGGTCCGTCTAACGCCACGTTCAGGTGCGCCGTTGCGCCTTGGGGACGACTTCAGGGTCTGGTTGTTGAATCACCTCAGCCCCATTGTTTCGGATACTATTTGTTTGTCTCTGTGTCATGTTTTTATCCTCTTTGCCCTCACATTCTACACTAAATTGTAGGCTTTGAGTGTCTCACCCTATATTGACACAGAGGGATCTCGCAGCGGTTCGGTCAGGTGGACGCAATGGTGGGCGAGCTATGCACCCGTATTCACTCGTTCGGTTCATGCGATTCTGGGCGGCCCCGATAAAATACCACAAGTCCTGCAAACTACCTGAGCCTGTAGGACTTGTCAGTTGAGCAACTCAAAAGTGGAACTGAAGTGACACTTGTTCTACTGGTTAGTTCTCCAAGAGCTTACATTGTCATTGAGGGCGTAGAAGCTTGAGCAATTCGGGCCGCAAGAGTAAGAGGGGCCTCCATAGTTGGTGAAGTCATAAACATAAATCTGATTACAGTTCGAGAATGACTGTCCAGAAGCAAACCGGTTGTCGAGATTGCTTGACAGAGCCGTTACCCCATAACTGATCGTAGATGAACAGGCTGATGCCCCATAGTACTCGATCAGCAGGGTAGTATAGTTGGTGTTGTCGTAGAACTTAGCAATCAAATAGCTGGAGTTGAGGGAGTGACCATCCACCATGTCAATTTTCCCTGTCGCACAAACAGGCTCAGAAGCTCGGGACGGAATGTGTCAATCATTTTGAGACAGCCAAACCGATAATTTAATGTTCAACTCATTTGTGCAACCACCGTGGTGATTGGCACGCCTTTCCTCTACTTTTGTCTGGGCAAAAGTAGCAAAACCCAGGCTCCCTATACCCCA
>CALEAD010000082.1 GCA_937943625.1 uncultured Anaerolineae bacterium
TGATGTTTGTATGTGACTCATGGCGACCTCGTTGTGAAATGTCGCTATGAGCCTGCCACTATTGAGCAGGTTGTAAAGGTTCGACTTTTATTTTTGGCGATTTTTCATGAAATCGCTTCTGATTGTGCAAAACTTACGCTATTCAAGCCAGTAATTCTCAATTTGAGCCTGCTTCACAAAGCTGTGTATACCGTTTGTAGTGCCGACTTTAGTCGGTTGCCCGCCGTTTGCTCTCGCCAAACTCCAGCATAGTATGCTCACCGCTTTGCGCGCAGCGCCTGTTCGCTATAATTTCTGCAAGTGCCAGGTCAGCGCGGCCAGACGCCTGGCCTGCTAAGACCTGACAAAACCGCCGGGCCTGCACGGTGTAAAGGAATGACAGAAATTCTAAAAATGGTAGACCCTTTCGCGTCGGATGACGCGGTTGCCCTGACTGTTGCCGTCATGGCCGGGGGCAAAAGCAGCCGCATGGGGCGAGATAAATCGTTTGTGCTGTTCAACGGCCGTTCCCTCATCGAGACCGTCCTGACGCAGGTGGCCGGACTGGGGCAGGAGACGCTGATCATCACCAACAAACCGACCGATTACGCCCGCCTGGGGCTACCCACCTTCAGCGACATCTACGCCGATTGTGGGCCGCTGGGGGGAATTTACACGGCCGTTGCCCGTGCCAGCCATCCCCACACCCTCATCGTCGCCTGCGACATGCCCTGGCTCAACCGCGGTCTGCTGCATTACCTGATCAGCCTGCGCGAAACGGCCGACATCATTGTACCACGCTGGCAAAAACACCCCGAACCCCTGCACGCCATCTACAGCAAAGCGTGCCTGCCCGCCATTCAGGCGCGCCTGGAAGCCAGAGAGCTGAAAATCACCGGCTTTTTTGGCCAAGTCGCCGTGCGCTACGTAGAGCGGCCGGAAATCATGCAGTGGGACGAAAACGGCCGTTGCTTCACAAACCTCAACACACCGGAAGAGCTATCCCATCAGCAGGCAGAAGCTGGCACAACCGGTTGAAAAAACGCCAGGGAATGCTTTGCCATCTTTGCGTCCTTTGCGGTGAATTCTTAAATGTGTCAGGCAATTAGCCTGACACAGTACCATGGGAGATTGGCGATCAGAGATTGAGCAGACTTCAGCTCCAATCGCCAATCTCGAAAAACATCACTTCATTGCCGCGGCGAACACAAAATTAAAGAAGCAACCCACCAATCACCACCAACTACTTCCCACTAACCCTTCTTCTTCAGCGCAATCTGCGCTGCCCGCAGCGTATTCTCCATTAGCATCGCAATCGTCATGGGGCCTACGCCGCCTGGCACAGGCGTAATTGCTCCCGCCACCTCCTTCGCCGACTCAAAATCCACGTCTCCCACCAGGCGGAAGCCCCGCTTTTTTGTCGGGTCTGCCTTCTGGTTAATGCCCACGTCAATCACCACTGCGCCCGGCTTCAGCATATCCCCCGTCACCATCTCCGCGCGCCCAACGGCCGCAATCACCACATCTGCCTGGCGCAAAAAGCCCACCAGGTCTTTCGTGCGGCTGTGGCAAATCGTTACCGTCGCGTCCGCCTTTTGCAGCAGCATTGCCATAGGTAGCCCCACAATGTTCGAGCGTCCCAGCACCACCGCATTCGCCCCCCTCAGGGTCACACCTGTTTCCTGCAGCAGGCGCATACAGCCTGCCGGCGTGCAGGGCACAAACAGCGGGTTCCGCCCCTTCATCGCCAGCCGGCCAATGTTCACCGGATGAAAGCCATCCACATCCTTTTCTAGGTCAATGCTATTCAGCACCGCCTCCTCATTCAGGTGTTTGGGCAAAGGAAGCTGCACCAAAATACCGTTCACTGTTGGGTCCGCATTTAGCTGCCTTACCAGCCCCTCCACCTCTACCTGAGTCGAATCGGCGGGCAGGTGATGGCCAATTGAGCGAATGCCCAGCTCTTCGCACATGCGCTGCTTGCTGCGCACGTAAGTGGCAGAGGCCGGGTCATCACCCACCAGCACTGTAGCCAGCTCAGGCACAACGCCATACTCCGCCAGCATGACCGCCACACCCTGGCGCACTTCCGCTTGCACCTTCGCTGCGATTACTTTGCCGTCAATCAGTTGTGCAGACATAGCTCTCCTTTTTGTGCCGGACACAAGAAGCACAGCGTGGATACAGCGCGCACCAAGAAGCGACAAACCCCTCTTTGCGTGCTCCGTGTATCCCCGTGTGTTTTGCGTCCCTGCTGTATCGTTATTCCCTTTCTCACTAAAATAAAAAAGGCCCACCATTCCTGGAAGGCCCTCAGAACGCTTAATTGACTGCCAAAACCCGCGAGAACGCTTACTTTGGCAGAATTTCCGTCTTCATAAACTTATCCAGCCAGATTCCCAGGGCAATTGCCAGGCACAATGTGGTAAAGAAAAAGTACAAGAAACCATATTCGGCTGGTGTCGTATCAACCAGAAAGGTGATCAAAGCCGTGGCGCCGGCGCCTACAGCCAATGAAATCACCGCCAAAAGTATACGCTTAATCAGCATGGTGCAGAGCCTCCCAAAAGTAATGACCTTATTATTGTGCTTTTCGTCACAGTTGTCAATTTTAGCAACTGTCCGACAGGTCAGCCAGTAAATGGCTGTGCCGATTAGCAATTCTCAATTTGGGCATGGTTCGTAAAGTCCATATTGGCCGCCAACAGCCGACCGCTCCTCTGCTGCGAGTCGCCGTAGTCTGTCAATCGCCGTCTCTGCTCGTTTGTAGTGCCGACTTTGGTCGGCTGCCCGCTAAAGCGGTCACTACGAACTTTTCCGCGTCGTCCCACCCACCCCCATTGTTGCAAATTTAGAATTGCTGCTGTGCCGATGCGCTGCCTGGGCGTGGTTCACGCTTTCTAGGAACGGTGCTTTACAATTTTATGAACGCAGACGGCTGGCTGCAGACTGCCATCCTAGAAACAAATCGCGGTTGGCCAGCAGCGGTCGATGGTCAAATTTGTAAAGACGGTCTGAACCATGCCGCTGGCTGTTATCAGAGAGTGGCTGAGGCATTGGCTGCCAGGACGTCGCGCACCTGGCGCGCCAATTCATCTGGTGAAATTGGTTTGGTCAGGTATCGGGTTGCGCCGACTTGCAGCCCCCGGTTGATGCTGTGCAGGTCAGTTTTGGCACTTAACATAATCACAGGCAGGGCGCTCGTATCTGTTTTGCTGCGCAGGGTTTCACACACGGTAAAACCGTCTATGCCCGGCATCATCACATCCAGCAGTACCAGGTCGGGTTTGCTACGTTGTACCTTGTCTAGGGCATCATAGCCGTCCTCTGCTTCGCTGACCTGAAAACCGGCGCGCACCAGCATCAGGCGTAATAGTGTGCGCGCCATTGGCTCATCGTCCACTACCAGCACAGATTGTGTCAATCTGCCTCCATGTGCTTGCATTTTTGCCAAACTTGCCCTTTAGGACTGCAATACTATACGCTTATTGTAATCTATTATTCCGCTTGCGCAATTCTGCCGATGCGCCACAGTAATTTTCAATTTGGGTCTGCTTCACAAAGCTGTGTCCGTTCGTAGTGCCGACTTTAATCGGCTGCCCGCTAAAGCGGTCACTACGAATTTTTCCGCGTTGTCTCGCCCACCCGCATTGTTTCAAATTTAGAATTGCTGATGCGCCAGGAGCTGCCAGAAGCCTGGGTTCCGGCAGCTCTTATTCCTGGTAATGGGTGATGTGGCCACCCACCAGAGTCATATTTACCTGTGTCTGCCTGATCTGGTCAGGCGGTACCTGAAACAGGTTTTGCGCCAGCAGGATGCAGTCGGCCCATTTGCCGGGGGTGATGGAACCTTGCAGATGGGCTTTGCCGGAGAGGGTGGCTGGCCCCAGGGTGTAGGCATAGATGGCTTCCTCCAGAGTGAGGCGCTCGGCAGCGTACCAGCCTTCTGCGGGTTGGCGGGTGGCGTCCTGGCGGGTCACGGCCGTTTCCAGACCCAGCCAGGGGTTTAGCGGTGCAACCGGCGCATCGGAGCCGAAGGCCAACTGCGTGCCGTGCTGGCGTAGGCTGCGGAAAGCGTAGGCGTAACGCGCGCGCGCACCCCACACGCGATTGGCCGTTGGCCAATCTGTTTGCAGGTGCACGGGCTGCATGGAGGCAAAGACGCCAAGCTGTGCCAGGCGGGGCAGGTCGTCGGGATGGATAAGCTGCACGTGCTCGATGCGGTGTGGCAGCAGCGGTGGGCGCTGCGTGTCTGCGGGCTGCCGTTCGCTGAGCACGTCTAGCACTTCGCGCACGGCGCGGTCGCCAATGGCGTGGACGGAAAGGGAGAAGCCGGCTTCTGCGGCGGTGACTGCCAGTTCAAACAGTTCGTCGGCGCTGGTGACAACAACACCGGTGTTGTGCGGTTCGCCTTCGAAGGGAGCCAGCATGTGCGCTGTGCGTGAGCCCATGGTGCCATCGGCAAACGCCTTGACGTGCCCCAGCCAGAGCCAGTCGTCGCCAAAGCCAGGCTGAAGACCCAACGTGGTGGCCTGATGGATAAAATCGGCGGCAATGTTCATGTGGACACGCAGGTTGAGCTGTTCTGCGCGCCGCAGCGCCTGCCACAGGCGAAAGCTTTGCTGACCTTCGCGCTCGACGCGCTGGTCGTGGATGCCGGTGAGGCCGTAGCGATGCGCCTGGGCGATGGCGTCGCGCAGCCAGCGCCCTAGGGTTGTTTCATTGGGCGGGGGGATGTGGCGCTGCACGAGTTCGATGGCTTGCCACTCGCGCAAGATGCCGGTGGGACGGCCGTCGGCGTGGCGCTCTATTTTGCTTTCGGGGGGGTCTGGCGTGGCGGCGCTGATGTCGGCCAGGTGCAGGGCGGCGCTGTTGACCCACCAGGTGTGCATGTCCATGCGTGCCAGGGCAATGGGGGTGTGGGGGCTGATGGCGTCCAGGTGTTCCGCCGTAGGTGCAGTGTCCCAGTGCAGTTCGTCCCAGCCCCAGCCGAGTAGCCATTGGCCGGGAGGGGTGTGGGCAACGGCCGTTGCCACGCGCTGCAGCACCTGGGCAAAGTCGGTCACGCCGAACAGGCTGATCTGCTGCTGGCGGATGGCGTGTTGCAGGAAGTGGACGTGGGCGTCAATCAGGCCGGGCAACAGCAGGCGGCCCCCAGCATCTATATTTTGGGTGCGAGGGCCAGCCAATGCCTGCACCTGTGCATTTGTGCCTACGGCCAGGAAACGGCCATTTTGCACTGCTACCGCCTCTGCCCAGGGCTGCCTTTCGTCTACGGTGTAGATGTGCGCGTTTGTGATGATTAGATCGGCCGTCATGCCCTTTGCCTCTTGCTTCCGTTCCTACGCATCTCCCGCCTCAATTGCCTGTTGCGTCACGCGGTACACCTCATCCAGCGTGGCCCCACGCGCCTTTTCAATGCGCTCGATGCGCTTGTTGAACTGGTTTGTGGCGTAATCAATAAAATCTTCCAGTCGCAGGCCAAAGGGCATGGGGTCATACTGCTCGAACACGTCTCCCACTACGGCCAGAGCAGGCATTAGCAGGTCGTTCATCGTCTCTTCTACCACGTGCCACAGGCTGGGGTCTTCGGCCATCAGGCGCGAGATAAGGAAGATGCCATAGGCAATGTGGCGCGATTCGTCTTGCTTGAGCAGGGCAATGCCCTGGCGCTGGCCTGGCAGCAGGTTGCCGCGCTCCAGCGCCTGAAAGTAGGCGTGATAGCCAGTTTCTGCCAGCACTCCTTCGACAATCATGTTATAGGTAACGGCCGCTTTCACCTGCGCTGCTGGGGAGGGGTCTGTTTGCAGCGCCAGCAGCGCCTGGGGCAGCGCCTGGTAAAAAATGGTGTGGTAGTCGGGGCCGTGATAGCGCGTCAGATCGGGTTCTGCCTGCACCACTTCGCGCAAAAAGCGGTTGAAGAAGTCGGTGTGCTTGGCCTCCTCAAACAAAAAGGTGGTGAGGTACATCTCCTCTTCAATGCGTCCCTCTCTGGCAATAGTCATAATCAGGGGCAGTAGATCGAGCGTCACGGCTTCTTCACCTGCCTGGAACATGGCCGTCAGGCGCAGCAATACGTCGCGCTCGGCTTCGCTCATGCGCGGCCAGTCTTGCTTATCCTGGCTAAAATCTATGTCGCTGGGGTTCCAGATGCCCAGCCGTTTTGCTTTTTCATACAGACGCATGGGAGGCGTGTGGTGCTGTAGGCCACGGCTGGTGGTAGCAAAGGTTTCATGAATCATGGGGAGCTCCTCTTATGAAAGTGACCGCCGACCGCCGTCTGCTGACCGCCGTCTGCGGTCTGTGGTCTAATTTGTAATATGGACCCTGCGTTATGTTTTCATGCGTGGGGGTGTGCCCCACGCATGAAGGCTCCTGTAAAAGTTTCGGATTGCGGATTGCCAAGCCTTCTCAGAGAGCTTTAGCAGTTCTCTTTTGTAACCATAAGTTTACCTGGAGTGCGGCAGGCGGAGCAAGCGGGTGGGAAAGGTGAAGAGATGACGGGGTGAAAGATGAAGGATACAATGTTGACAGGTTGACAAGCTGACTGGCCGACCGGTTGATAAGCTAAAGGATGAACAATGAACGATAAATTTTTGCTGAACGGGCGCGGTTGGTGGCTGGCGCTGGTAATGCTTTTGCTGACCGCTTGCCGCACGCAAGCGCCATCGCCAACGGCCGTTGCCGAAATGCCCACCCTGATTGCCGCGCAAGAGACGCCTGTGGTTGTGGCCACAATGACGCCAACGGCCGTTGCCACAACGGCCGTTGCCAGTACCCCTCCGCCTACCTGGACGCCCGTGCCCACCTTTACCCCACCCCCCACCGTTCCCCCTGCGCCAATCTACGGCCCCAATCTGTTGCCCAATCCCTCCTTTGAAGAAGGCTGGTACAATCGCGATGGCATTCCCGAACTACAACTGCCCAACGGCTGGGCATTCGAATGGGACGAAGGGCCAACTGGCTTTGGCAATCAAGTGTGGGACGTATACGTGCGCCCAGAGACGCGCGTCTTGCCCTCCTCGCAACTGCCGCCCCACGAGCACCCTCTGTTCATTTATGATGGTGTGTGCACCATCAAACTGTTCAAAGGATTTGGCGCCATCAGCTTCCGCCTGTTGACAGATGTTACCCTGGAGCCGGGCACATACACTTTTGAGGTCAACTTCTTCCCAGACCTGGTGGTGGGGTACAACGGCGACCAAAAAATATGGGCGCCTGACCCATTTTCGGGCGAAGTACAATTTTTAATTGGCGGCGTAGCTTATGGTTGGAACTATCCCACCTTTGGGCGTAAGAACACCCTGCAGCAAACTTTCACGATTACGGAGACGCAAAATGTGCGCCTGGGCGTTTGGGTGCGCGGCCGTTTTGCCATCGCCAACAACGGCTGGTTCTTTGATGATTGGTCACTACGTCGCATACAAAATTAGCTGCAACTTTGGCGTCTGGCCTGCGTATTAACAGATGTGCGTAAAGCGTAAATTGCGGCATATTGGGCTATGTCGCTTTGTAATTTGCGCTTTTTACGAAGGAGCGTTTGAACACCGTAGCACGGTTTTCCAAACTGCGTATCGAACGGGAAGTTCAATTTACACGGAGACTGCACCGGCTGCTGCCGACCACCCTGAGTGAAAATGGAACGCTGGTCGGTGGTCTGTGGTCGGCGGTCATTTATGAAGGAGTGGTGACAATGAACGAAGAAGAATTCCCAAATGTAGAAGAAATCAAGGAACGGCTGAAGATAGAAGTGCCCGTAGAGGACGAGGCCGCAAAGGTAGAATCTGCGGCGCGTAATGTGGTAGAGGAGCTGAAAGGATTAGGCAAACAGTTTGCCGAAACCGTGCAGACAGCCTGGCACAGCGAAGAGCGGCAAAAGGTAGAAGGAGAAATCCGCCAGGGTGTGAATTTGTTTGTGGAAGAAGTGGAAAAAGCGATTCGCCAACTGCGTGAAAGCGAAGTCGCGGCAAAGTTGAAAGAGGAAGCGACTGAAGTTAAAACTAAAGTGGAAACAAGCGACCTGGGGCGCAAAGCGCGCGAAGGGCTGGTGCAAGGTTTGCGCTGGCTGAGTGAAGAGCTCGGCAAACTGGCAGAGCAGTTTGCGCCTGCCGAGGGCGCCGAAAGCAGTACGGCCGTTGACGAGACAGATCAACCCACTGCGTAACTGAGAAAAGGGGATAGGTTACCTATCCCCTTTTTTATAGCTGCGGCAGTACTTTAGTGCCCAACGTTTCTAGCCCGTCCAGGTCATCCAGATGCAGCCATTGCAGCATAATGCGCTGCACGCCACATTCAGCCCATTGGCCAAGCTGGTCCACAATTTCTGCCGGCGTGCCCAGCACCAGGCCACGCGCGCGCAACTCCGCCAGACTGAGGCTGCTACGGGCAAAGATTTGCCGCAGGGTTGCCTCATCGCCCAATTCCACGCGCGTCATCAGGGAACGGCGCACGCTGGCAGGCGCACGGCCGTTTGCCGCCAACAACTCATCCAACTCCTGGCTGCGCTCGCGGAAGGCCTGATGCGAAGTGTACACGGCGTTCCATTCACTGGCGTAGCGCGCCGCCAGCGGCAGCGTGCGCTGTACGCCATTCCCGCCGATGAGGATGGGCGGACCGCCAGGCCGCTGCGGACGCGGCAGCAAAATTGCCTCACGCAGGGTGTAATAGTGGCCGGCAAAATCCACTGGCTCATCGCTGTGCAGCAGGCGCGTAATGACCTCCAGCCCCTCGGCAAAGCGGGCAAAGCGTGGCCCCACGTCCAGTAAATCCCAGCCATAGTTGGTATGTTCGCGTTCTTGCCAGCCTGCGCCCAGACCTAGCTGTAAACGGCCGTTGCTCAAATCATCTACTGCGGCTGCCATGCGCGCCGTCATCGTGGGTTGGCGGAAAGAAACCGGCGACACCAGCGGCCCAAACTCAATGCGCTGCGTGTGGCTTGCCAGCCAGGTCAGCGAAACCCATAGCTCCAACGAATCTTTGTCTGGCGGGTTGGCATTGGTGTAATGGTCAGAGCGGTAGAGCCCCACAAAGCCCAGCGCCTCTACCGCCTGAGCCAGGCGCTGCCAGCGCGCCCAGTTCAGGCCATCCTGCCCTTCGATCATAATTGCCACTTCAATCATCGTATCCTCCAGTTTTTATACTTTTCGGATCGCAGACGGCCAACGGCCAATTATTCATTTATTTGTCCCCATTTGTTGCCTGCGCTCCCTTGAAAATAATCACCGACCGCCAACCGCTAACAATTGTCTGTAAGTGTGGCCCAGTTTGCCAAGCCTGGTTAGCGGGTGCAGGGTTAGTACCCTGCGTGACGTATTCGTTCACCCGGGTGCGCCGCGACTTACCTTGAACTCCGCCAAAATCTCCCTGATCTTTCCGTGTTCATTCTGAAAATTTGTGTGGTAATGTTCAGCCCGATTGAACGATGCCGCCCCTTTTTGACCGCATTTCCGGCGCGCCTACTCATTTTTAATGGCGGCGATGACATTCACCTGGCCGGCGCGCCAGGCGGGGTAAAATGCTGCTGCCATCGCCAGTACAATCGCCAGGAAAAAGCTGGCCACAATGGCCGTGTAGGGCGTTTGCAGCGTCAATACAAAGCCACCAATATCGCGCATGCCTACCAAAAAGACATCCGCCAGCACCGCGCCAAAAAGCACGCCCAACAAGCCGCCGATGACGCCCATCGTGGCCGCCTCAGCCAGAATCATGCGCCGCACCTGGCGGCGCGTCATGCCCAGGCTGCGCAAACCGCCTAGCTCGCGCATGCGCTCCAGCACATTCATCAGCATGGTGTTAACCACGCCCAGGCCGCCTACCACCAGGCCAATCAGCCCCAGCACGTCGAATAGGCTGAACGCCTGCGCGCTCAAATCGCGCACCTTTTGCTCGAACTCGGCGCGGCTTTCTACTACCAGGCTAGAACCACGCCCAATGTCGTCTTTAATGACGGCCGAAACTGCCTCTAGCGAAACACCAGGAGCCAGGCGCACGGCCAGGTTGCTGATGGTGTTTACGCCAAAGTAGCGACGCAAATCGTCCCAGGAGCCGCTGACGGTGGTTGTTTCGCCGCCGCCAAAATCAATGACGATGGCAATAATGCGGAATGGCTGCCGCCCGCGCCGCGTTTCGACCAGCAGTTCGTCGCCCACGTGTAGATTGAATTTATTGGCTACGTCTGCGCCCACCCAAATAGTACCACCGGCTGCTAACTGCCGCATGATCTCTGCCGGCGGTGGTCCTTCCTGCACACGTAGATTGCGCACGCTGAGGTAGGTGGCGGGGTCTATCGCCACAAAAATGGCGTATTCATCTTTGCCATTGGGCAGGATGAGGCGGGTGGGGATGAAGTGAGAACGGGTAACGGCCGTTACCTCAGCCAGCCCCAACACGCGCGCCTCCATATCGGGGCGAATGCCGATGGGTGATTCTACAAACAAATCTCCGCCCAGCGCCGTATCCACCCAATCCATCAAATCTGTCTGGAAGCTCAGCGTCATGCCCTGGATGCCCACCACCATGCTGATGCCAACCATAAGTGCGGCGACGGTGAGCGTAGTGCGTCCCTGAGCACGCTGCACGTTGCTGCTGCCCAACCGCCCCTCGTTGCCAAAGAGGCGCAAAATGAGCGGACGCATCAGCCGCTCCAGCGGCGCAGTCATCAAGGGGATGCAAAGCGTTGCCCCCAGCATCATGGCGAAGATAGCGCCACTGCCGATGGTGAAGATGGCGTCCTGGCGAATGGGAACCTGGTACATGATGAGCATGGAAGCCAGCACCGTGAGCGGGCCGAAACGTAGGCCGGTTGTGCGCCAGCGCCCCTCATCCTGGTTGCCTTGCACGCGCAAAGCCTGAATTGGCGAGATGCGCGCCGCCTGAAGGGCAGGCAGTGTGGCCGCAAGAATGGTGACGACGACGCCGGCTGCCAACGCCTGAAGCAGCGCTTCTGGGGTTGTGGTGATACGGTCAATGGCCTGGCCGCTAAAGCTAGAGACGGTTTGGGTGAGAAATTGCGCCAGCAGCAGGCCAAAGCCCACGCCCAGGGCAGCACCAATAAAACCGAGAGTGACTGCCTCGGAGAGAACCAGGGCAATGATTTGTCGCCGTGTCATGCCGATGGCGCGAAACATGCCAATTTCGCGCGTGCGCTCCACCACGGTCATGGCAAAGGCGTTGTAAATGAGGAAGGAGCCGACAAAGAGGCTGACGACGCTGAAGAAGTTGAGCCCTTGTTGATAGGTGCCCAGGCTATTGGTGACGGCTTCACCGCGCGCGGCGGGGTATTTGACGCTGTAATTGCTGCCAAGCTGGGCGGCAATTTGCTGGCGCAGCGCTTCCAGGGCGGTCTGGTTGTTGGCAACGGCCGTGTTCACCACCAGCTCTAGCTGATTCACGCGGTTGCCCATCTCAAACAATTCTTGCACGACGGAGAGAGGGGCAATGGCAATGGCGCCGTTGTTGGTAATGCCGATTCCTTCTTTGGCGATGAGGCCAATGATGCGCAGGTTCACAATGCCCTGCGTGGGCGTGAGGATGGATAGCGCCTGCCCTACGCGCAGCCCTTTTTCGGCAGCGTAATCGGTTACCAGCAAGACGTTGTAACCGCGTTCGTCGGCGGCCAACGGCCGTCCTTCGCGCACCTGATAGCCATGTACTTCGGCGTCGGCGGCGGGGTCGCGTCCCATCAGCCAGAAGTTGGCGCCGGGCACCTGCGACCCGGTGATGCTGAGCTGCTGCCGCCACTCGGCGGCATCTTGCGCCAGAACTGTCACGCCCACGGCGCCTGGGGCAATGGCCTCGATTTCGGCAAAGCGGCGCAGTTGGGCGATGAGGTTGGTGGAGAAGGTTTTGCCGGAAACGGCCGTTTCCACCACCAGGTCGCTCTTACCGGCTGCCTCATCAAAAAAGCGGTTAATGGCCGCCACTGTGCTGGCATTCGTCGCCCGCACCGACACCATTGCCGCCACGCCAATGATGATGCCCAGCATCGTCAGCAGCGTGCGCACCCAGCGCGCGTGCAGGTTGCGGTAAACCAGAATGAGCGGTGAGTTAAAACGCACAAAACCAACGCGGTACATAGGCTACAGTTCTAATTCGCGCATCACGCGCATGATGTCGCGGATATCCTCCTCATGGCCGTTGCGTTGCCCAATTGGCAGTGTGCGAATAATGTGACCATCTTTCAGAAAAACCACCTCTTTGGCGAAACTGGCCGCGCGCGGGTCGTGTGTCACCATGACGATGGTCTGGCCCAGTTCGGTGCAGAAGCGCGCCAACAGTTCCAGAACGGCCGTGCCCGACTTGGAATCCAGGTTTCCCGTAGGCTCATCTGCCAGCACAATCTCCGGGTCATTGACAAAGGCGCGCGCAATCGCCACCCGCTGCTGCTGCCCACCGCTCAACTGGTCCGGTTTATGGTGCGCTCGTCCTTGCAGTCCAACCAGTTCCAGCAAATGGGCAATTTTTGCCTCGTGCTGCTTAATGTTTTGTCCATCAATCAGCAATGGCAGCGCCACATTTTCTGCCGCCGTCAGCGTAGGCACCAGATTAAAGAATTGAAAGATAAAGCCCACCTTGCGCCGCCGCACAAGCGTTACCTCATCATCCGAAAGGCGGGAAATCGGCCGTCCGGCCAGCGTAATTTCGCCCGACGTTGGTTCGTCCAACCCACCCAACAGGTGCAGCAGGGTGCTCTTGCCAGAGCCAGACGGCCCCATCACGGCGACAAAATTACCTTTCTGCACCGTAAACGAAACGTTGTCTAGCGCTTCAACCGTTACCTCACCCATGCGGTATCTCTTAGTAACGGCGCTTGCTTCCAGAACAGCCATAAGCAACACCTTCGGAATAAGTTCAGATAGTGACAGGGATTCCTCGTCGAAGACTCCTCGGAATGACATAAGAAAGTTTAGGTTATTTTATTAACTCACCTTACGCAGCCAGTTGAGTGGGGTTGAGTTCCCGCAACTTGGCATAAGCGGCATGAATGGCGGACAAATACAGTTTGGATTTGAGTGCAAAGTGATTGAGTTTGGTATTGCCCTTGAGCAGCTCGAGTTTGAT
>CALEAD010000083.1 GCA_937943625.1 uncultured Anaerolineae bacterium
GATGTTTGTATGTGACTCATGGCGACCTCGTTGTGAAATGTCGCTATGAGCCTGCCACTATTGAGCAGGTTGTAAAGGTTCGACTTTTATTTTTGGCGATTTTTCATGAAATCGCTTCTGATTGTGCAAAACTTACGATAATGGTGCCTATCATACTTCTAGCTCAACGGCCATTGCCACCGCTTCGCCGCCGCCCAGACAAAGCGAGGCAAGACCGCGCCGTAGGCCACGCTGTTGCAGGGCGTGGATGAGCGTGACGAGCAGGCGCGCGCCGCTGGCGCCAATGGGATGCCCCAGGGCAACCGCGCCGCCGTTGACGTTCACTTTGTCCCAGTTCCAGTTATATCCTTCCTGCGTCAGGCGGGCGCCATTGGCCAATACCTGGGCGGCGAATGCCTCGTTTAGCTCGATCAGGTCTACGTCATCCGGTGTCCAGCCGATGCGCTGTAGCAGCCGGGGGATGGCGTGTGCGGGCGCGTCGAACAGCCAGAGCGGTTCTACTGCGGCCAGGGTGTAGCCGACAATACGCGCCAGGGGCTTTGCGCCTTGCCGTGCAGCGGCGGCGCGGCTGGCAACAACCAGGGCGGCAGCGCCATCGTTCAGGCCAGGGGCGTTACCGGCAGTGACACGGCCGTCTTGGACAAAGGCAGCGGGTAGCCTGGCAAGCTGCACGGCGCTGGTGCCCAGCTCGTACCCGCCATTGGCAAAGGTGGCGCGAATCGACTCATCTAGCGTGACGGTGACATTGCCTTTGCGGCTGGCAATTTCGATGGGCACAATTTCGGCGGCAAAACGGCCGTTAACTGTCGCCTCGGCCGCTTTTTCGTGGCTGCGCAGGGCAAATTCATCCATCGCCTCGCGGGAAATGTTGAACTGCTGGGCAATGAACTCGGCAGCGTTGCCCATTGGCCACTGCTGAAAGGCACACCAGAGGCCGTCATGCAGCACGGCATCTTTCAGCTCCACGTGGCCGTAGCGCAACCCCTGGCGCGCGCCGGGCACCAAGTAAGGGGCGTGGGTCATGCTCTCCATGCCACCCGCCACAAAGAGATCTGCCTCTCCGGCTATGATGGCATTGGCCGCAACCATCACCGCCTTGAGACCAGAGCCGCACACCTTGTTTACGGCTGTTGCGCCAACTTTTGGCGGCAACCCTGCCCCTAGCGCCGCCTGGCGCGCCGGCGCCTGCCCCGCGCCCGCCTGCACCACCTGTCCCATCACCACTTCATACACGCTGGCGGGGTCTATGCCCGCGCGCGCCACGGCCGCGGCAATAGCTGCTGCACCCAGGTCAACGGCCGTTTTAGCTGCCAACGCACCAGACATTTTGCCCGTGGGCGTGCGCGCTGCACCCAAAATTACTACATCATTTGCGCTCATTTCATGCTCCTTATTCAATGGGGGAAAGTATCTTTTCAATCCCCTCCATTGTCGCTAAAAGCAAGGTGTGGCACAAGTGACAAAGCTCATAACGCAGCGGGGCTCAGGCAGAGCGGAAACGCCATCCATCACACAGCAGCAAGTTCAATTTAGCGTATGGTTGCCAATGTCTCCGATTGAGCGGCAAATTGGGCCTGAACTCAGCGTAAATTAAAAATTTGGACAAATTGCTAACTAAATATGGACAAATTATTGACAAAATTTAGAAAAGGCGTTACTATGCCCTCATTGCAATTAACTACCCACTAACCACTCATCCATAACTACTGCTAATCGAGGGAAAAAGCTATGTCTGACAACGTGATTATTCGCGCGCAAAATGTGCAAAAAACTTATAACACCGGCAAAGTGATTGTGCAGGCTTTGCGCGGGGTAGACCTGGAAGTGAAGCAAGGGGAAATGGTCACCATCATGGGGCCATCTGGCTGCGGTAAGACCACGCTGCTGAACACCCTTTCCGGGCTAGACGCCATTGACGAGGGCGTGATTGAAATTGGCGGCCGTAATCTGGCCAAAATGGGCGACAAAGAGCGTACCGCCTACCGCGCCGCCAACATGGGCTTTGTCTTCCAGTTCTATAACCTGCTGCCGGTGCTGACGGCGGTGGAAAACGTGGAAATGCCACTACTACTAGACTACACGCGCCGCATCAAGGCCAAAGAAGCGCGCCGCCTGGCGCACGAAGCGTTGGCCGCCGTGGGCCTGAAACAGCAGGCTGACCAGCGCCCCACCGAGCTTTCTGGTGGGCAGCAGCAGCGCGTGACCATTGCCCGCGCCCTGGTGAACAAGCCGGCCATTGTCTGGGCAGATGAACCGACCGGCGATCTGGATAGCAAAACCTCGCAAGAAATTATGGACCTGATGCGCCGCCTGAATCAGGAAAATGGCCAGACCTTTGTCATCGTCACCCACTCGCTGGAAATTGGCGAGCAGTGTGACCGCATTGTGTGGATGAAGGACGGTATGGTGGTCAGTGAGCCGCAACAGCAGCACACGGCCGTTCCCGCCAGCGGGCACAGCAACGGCAGCAATGGCTACACCAATGGCCATAGCAGCCTCCAAGACGAATCCACCATCCTGGTACCAGACCTGCAAGCCATCAGCCACAACTAACCAGCCCCACTCCCAGTTCACCAGCTGACAAAAAACGGAGCACCGCTCACGGACAACGGATTACGAAACTATGAACACCATCTTTGGCATACCCGCCGACATTCTCATGTACACCTTGCTGGGACTGCTGACCCTCATCTTTCTTGGCGTGGGGCTGACGGCCTGGCGCTACCCGCTGCCTTTCCGCCTGGGCGTGCGCAACCTGCCGCGCCGCAAAAGCCAGACGCTGCTGATTATTGTTGGCCTGGCGCTTTCGACGCTGATCATCACCAGCGCCCTGGGCGTTGGCGATACCATTGACTACTCCGTGAAGGTGGAGGTGTATGACAGCCTGGGCGCCATTGACATAGAAATCAGCCCCACGCGCCAGGAAACGGCCGTTGGCTTTAGCTTTAGCGCCAACCCTAATACGAGCGCAAATACGGCCGTCTGGTTCGATGCAGCCATTGCCGATGAGGTAGCCGCGCTGGTAGATGGGGCCACGCTCGACGCCGCCGTGCCCACGCTGACGCAAAACCTGCCCGTCGTCAACAGCACGCGCGGCCTGTCGGAAGCGGCCGTGGCCATTCGCGGCATTGGCGCCGTGACGGGCGATGGCCTGACCCTGCCTGCCGGTCTGGATACCCTGGCCGCAGGGGAAGTGCTGGTGAATGAAGCACTGGCGCTGGAATTAGACATTGCCAACGGCGACGAACTGCTGCTGGTGAAGGGGATGCCTACGGCCGTTACCGTAGCAGGCATTGTGCCCAATGGTGAACTGGCGGGCAGCAGCCCGGCGGTCCTCTGGGGGCTGGATGCGGCACAGGCATTTTTTGGCCAGGCAGGGCAGATTACGGCCGTTTCGGTCTCGAACGCGGGAGACCGGGAGCGGGGTGCGGCGCTGAGCGGTACGGCCGTTTCCCTGCTGGAAGCCGTTGCTGGCAACCTGATCGTCAATCCCATTAAGGCCAATCAGCTCGAAGCCGCCGCCACCAGCGCCGAATTTATCACCACCCTCTTCGTCACCTTCGGCACCTTCTCCATTTTTAGCGGCATTTTGCTCATCTTCCTCATCTTTTCCGTGCTGGCCGCCGAGCGCAAATCAGAGTTGGGCATGAGCCGCGCCGTGGGCTTGCAGCGCAGCGACCTGGTGCGCCAGTTTGTCAGCGAAGGGCTGGCGTATAACTTTATGGCGGCCGCCATTGGCGCGCTGCTAGGCGTGGGCGCAGCGCTGATTCTGGCCCAGGCGATTGCCTTCCTGCTGGCAGACAGCACGCTGAACATTATCCCACGCGTGGGTCTGCGTTCGGCCGTCATTGGCTACAGTCTGGGGCTGGTCATTACCTTTGTCACCGTCAGCATCTCGGCCGTGCGTATCAGCCGCGTGAACATCATCGCCGCCATCCGCAACCTGAATTTGCCCAATCTGCCGCGCGAGAGCCAGTGGATTTTGTTCTTACGGCCGTTTCTGGTGTGGCGTGCCGCCCTGCAGAAGGCGGGCAAAGGCAACTTGCGCGAGGCCATCCGTCTCTTTTTGCTGGCCGGACCCAAAGCAATTCTCAACTTCTGGGGTGGGTTGCTGGCGCGCGGCCCCGTGCTGCTGGCGCTGGGCTACCTTTTTGCCTATGTGGGCGTCAACGTCGCCAAACAGTTGGGCGTATACGCTCTGGGCGTCTCCCTCTTCATCATTGGCGTGGGGCAACTGGCACACTGGCTGCGCGTGCCAGACCGCCTGTCCTACTCTTTCGTGGGGCTAAGCCTCATCCTCTACTGGGCGCTACCCACGCGCAGCGGTGGCGCGCTGGATGAATTGGGGCGCAATCCTGGCGATTTCTTCATCAGCGGCCTCTTTCTGGTGGGCGGGGCGATTGTGCTCTTCCTTTACAATGCAGATGCGCTGCTGAACTTGTTTGCCGGGCTGCTGGGGCAATTCGGCCGTTTGCTGCCCGTCGCCCGCGTCTCTATTGCTTACCCGGTGATGGCCAAGGGGCGCACGGCAACGACGTTGGCCATGTTTAGCCTGATCATCTTTACCCTGGTCAGCACAACGACGATTACGAATACGTTTAGCAACTTCCTCGACCCCATTAGCGGCAGCGGCGATTACGATGTGTTGGTGCAGGCCAATCCCTTTAATCCGATTAGCGCAGAGGCGATGGAAACGGCCGTTGCCGACCTGGTAGCCGCCGGCCAAATCCTGCAGCCAGACGTGTTAGCCACTGCCATTTTTGCCCCGGTGCAGGCGAAAAGCCCGCAGATGAGCGAACCGGCAGGTTATCTCATCAACGGCGTGAATGAGGTTTTCTTTGCCACGCACCGCCTGGAGCTGGGTGGCTGGGCAACCGGCTACGAGAACGCGGCAGCAGTGTGGACGGCCGTGCAAAACGACCCCAGCCTCATCATCATAGACAACTTCTCCATTGATCGCGGCGGCGACCCCACCTCCCAACGCAACGGCGACTCCTTTGCCGTTACCAGCATCAGCGCCGCCAGCGCCACCTTCGACCCTGTAACCATCCAGATTACCGGCGCCGACGGCGTGGCGCGCGAATTCACCATCATTGGCGTCATCTCTTCCGCGCCCAGCTTCTTCGGCGCGATGATGAACGAAGAAGCTGCCGCGTCCCTGGGCTATACGCAACCCAACCGCTTTTTCCTGCGCCTGCCTGCGGGTAGCGACGCCCGCGCCGCGGCCAATGCCATCGAGGGCGAGTTCAGCCGCAGCGGCCTGCAAACCTCTCTGCCCAAAGAGCAGCTAGAGGCCAGCCGCGCCTCCGTGCGCAGCATCTTCTACCTGATCCAGGGCTTCATTGGTCTGGGGCTGCTCATCGGCATTGCTGCCCTGGGCGTGGTCACCATTCGCGCCGTGGTGGAGCGCCGCCAGCAAATTGGCGTGTTGCGCGCCATTGGCTTCAGCCAGGGCATGGTGCAAAACGTCTTCCTGTTCGAGGGGGTGTTTGTCTCCGGCCTAGCCACGGTGATTGGCTATGGCCTGGCGCTGACCTTTGCTTAC
Organism: uncultured Anaerolineae bacterium; assembly: GCA_937943625.1. GTDB lineage: Bacteria > Chloroflexota > Anaerolineae > Promineifilales > Promineifilaceae > JACSRF01. The sequence goes on from CALEAD010000083.1 coordinate 5,546, forward strand.
AACCTCTACCTGCAGGTAGCGGCAGACCAGGGATTGGCCTTCCTGCCCCCCTGGCCGGCGCTCATCGGCATCGGCGTGGCCATTGTGGTGACCAGCCTGCTGACGGCCTGGCTGCCGGCGCGGGCTACTGCCAAAGTGGTGATTGCCGACGCGCTGCGGTATGAGTAAGCGGGGAATGGCGCGCAGATAACGCGGATTTAGCCGATCTTCGCGGGGTGCCTTAATTAAGAAGGGTCTGCTGCTTTATGCAGCAGGCCTTTTTTGCTAGAAACGGAATAGTTATTCTGGTCGCTCTTGCCTTAATAACTGCACCAGGTTTGACTCTAGTCTGGGTAAATCTTCACTAACGGTTTTCCAAACAACTTGCATGTTCACGCCAAAATAGTGATGGATGAGTTTATCCCGCATTCGCGTGATTTCGCGCCAGGGAATCTGTGGATAACGTTGTTGCACTTCAATAGGCACATTTTTTGCTGCCTCGCCAATGACCTCCAAAGCACGAATAATGGCAAAACCAGTTTTTTCATCCACGAGAAATTCTTCTTTTGCGAGTTCACCTGCAAACATACGCGCTTTGCGCACATGACTGAGCATGTCATCCAGAGAATGAAGGTAAATTCGCTGATCGGGCATGGTTACAGAGAGAGAGCTTCTGCCTGAATAATGGGACTAAGCGCAGGCTTGAGTGAATCCTCTAAAACCAGGTCAACCTGTACGCCCAGGAGGTCTGTCAGGTAATTCTCAAGTGTGATGAATTCAAGTAATCCGGGCAATTCGCTGAAAGTGACCAGGATATCCAGGTCGCTATCAGCCGTTTGCTCTTGACGCACGTAGGAGCCAAACACACGCAAGGTGTCTACGTGATATTTCTCCTGTAACAGTGGTAGGTGCCCTCGCAATTTGTGCAAAATTTCTGTCAAATTGAGTTCGCTTTTCATTGCTAATCTGCTCAACCCGTTAATATCCGCGCATAATTCTGCATAACTGTAATTGTCATCAAGCCCACCGATACAGCAACCTTATTATACTGGGGTTTTTAATTCGCTGCATTTGGCGAATGGCCCATTGGCTGTTTGATTGCTTGGGAACTACCTGGGCGCTGTAGCGACACGGCTACGCAAGTGTTAGCCGGCGCAAAATTTTGCTGCGGGGAGACCAGCCATGACCCCATATGGTATAATGGTCAGAACATGCAGATTGAGGAAGGCCCTTTGCAGGTTGACGCCAGTTTTCGCGGAGAGATTCCCATCTCCCCGACACTGGCGCGACAGCGTGCCAGCGGCTATCTGGCACGCGAAGTGGCTCTCTTTGTCACGGCCGGGGAACCACTGCTCATTTTGGACGAGCAGCCGCGCTGGCAGGCGCCGATCATCCTGCGGCTGCGCGGCTATGGCAATCTGGCAGAGGTGGGCCAGATAGAGGTGGATGCCCGCACCGGCCAGGTAACGCCCCTCACGGAGGTAGAAATCGCCCAAATCAGGAAGCTGGCCCATGACATTGCTGCCCGTTTCACATCGTCGCCAGCAGCAGCAAGCTGATTGCCTAACTGCCTGTGCGGCGATGGTGCTGGATTACCAGCAACGTCCTATTCCCTACGACCGCTTGCTGTGGTCAACCGCTTTCAATATTTTCAGGTTCAAGACAATAAAACGCCACAACTGGTATAGCTTGTTGTTCATCCAAAAACGGTCTCGGTCTGTAATTTCCATTTGTCACCTCTGTTTCGTGATCCGTGCGCCATTATCCGCAGCCGTAAGCGCTCGCAGCTCACGCCCTTTCATTCAGGAATTATCTTCCAACCCGGGTTTGCTTGCAGTTTGTACATGAAGGTGGTGTGAATCATGCGTTTCATCCACGCTCCGCTCAGCCCCATTTCCATGTGCGTGACGAAAAGATCACGGCCGTGTTCGTTTGGGTAGCGGCGAAAATCGGGCACAACCGGATAGATCATAATCGTTGCTGCCGACCCATTCCACAGCGAGTCACCCATTGAGGCGATGCAGGCGGCCGCCATTTCCGTCATCCGCTCACCGTGCGTCATGCGCCCCTTTTGCACCAGGTCAATGATATTTTTGGCGACAATCCGGCCGATAATGCCCGACACCATGCCCGTGCGCGGTGGGGCAGCGGTAATGGACGTGCCATTGGGTGTAACATGTGGCTGTGAAATGGGGCCGGGCGGCGCAAAGGCAATGCCGGCAGCAAAGATGTTGTCATAATACGGATTTTGGTAAAGTTCCGGCCAGGCAGTGGGGGTTTTGACCAACTGCTCGTAAGGCAGGTCATAGGTGGCGTCAACCTTAACGAAACCCGCCTTGTTCACCAGGCGCTCTGAGACATCAGCGCCATCTTTGCCCACATACTTAAACGGCATTCCCGTAAACTGGGGGATGAGCATGGCAAAATCATACGTCGTTTCGCCATAGTTGCCGGCAAAATCTTCCCAATAAATGGCGTGCTCGTCTACCTGATAGACCCCCTTTTGCACCTCGTAACCAATGTCGTACTCCTTAAAGACTGCTTTAATAAATGCCTCACTAGAAAGAATGCGTCCGCGATATTTGGTGTAGACGCCGCGTACGCCAAAATCGCCAACGGCCTGCTCATTGGAAAGCCAAAGCAATTGCGCTTTGTGGCGTAGCCCGCGTCGCACCAGGTCTTGGTGGATGTTGGCAATGTACTCGAAGGCGGCACCCTGGCAGGTGGCCGCCGGGTGACCCGTACCAATAACAAATTTGACCGTCTCGCCCTTTTTCATGCGCTCAAGCTGTTGAAAATAGGCGTCGCGACTGGCTTCGGCGTGGGGCGCGGTGCAGATGGATTGGGTATAGCCATACCTGGGGCCTAGCCCTGGGGTGGCTTCGTAATTCAGCTTGGGACCGGTAGCAATGACCAGGTAATCATAGGGCACGTGCTTGATCTGGCCGTCGTCTTTCAATTCCACCACCACATACTGGTCGTCGGGGTGAATTTCGCTGGCTTTGCCGTGCAAGAAGTTGACGCGCATTTTTTGGTAGACGGGGCGCAGGGGGAAGCGGGTTTTGTTGGCCTCCATGCGTCCTACCCCCACCCACACCCATGAGGGGACATAGTAAAAATGCTCATGCAGGTTGATCATGGTGATGTTGTGTGCCTTGCCCAGGGCGTCGCCCAGGTATAAAGCAGCCGTATGGCCAGCAAACCCGGTACCAATGATTACTATGTTTGCCATGTCCTACTCCTTTGAAAATGACCGCCGACGGCCATCTGTAAGTGTAGCCCAGGTTGCCAAACCTGGTTGGTGCGCGCAGGTTCGGTAACCTGCGTGACAGTTTCATTCGTGATGGTGCGCCCCACCGATGAGGTCTGGTTCGTCAATTTCAGATGGGGCGGGATGATGAGAACGCTTGCTCATTTGCTTCTAAGGCAATTAGATGCGCAACGGCCGTTTGGGTGACACCATTTTGGGCATCAAGCAGTTGCGGGTAAAATCTGGCGTATGGACAGCAAGCAGGGCAGGCAAATTCAGGTAAAGGGCATTGTGCAGGGGGTGGGTTTTCGGCCGTTTATCTTTGCCTTGGCAGAGCGATATGGCCTGACCGGCTGGGTGCGCAACACCTCGGCCGGGGTGGACATTGCCGTGGATGGCCTGCCGCAGGCGCTGGATGCGTTCGTGCAAGCCATCCGCACCGAGGCGCCGCCGCTGGCGCAAATTGATGAGGTAACGGCCGTTGCCATCCCGGCCAATGGCTACACTGCCTTTGAGATTGTCCATTCCGAGGCAATCAGCGGCGCCTTCCAGCCCATCTCGCCAGACGTGTGCATCTGCGACGACTGTCTGCACGAGCTGTTTGACCCCAACGACCGGCGCTACCTCTACCCCTTCATCAACTGCACCAACTGCGGCCCACGCTTCACCATCATTCAAGATATTCCCTATGATCGGCCGTTGACGACAATGGCCCCCTTCGCCATGTGCGCTGAATGCCGCCGTGAATATGAAGAGCCCCGCGACCGCCGTTTCCACGCGCAGCCGGTGGCCTGCCCGGTCTGTGGGCCAACTGTCTGGTTGGATTTGGGATTTGGGATTTCGGATTTTGGCAAGGCGCGTTCCTCCGAAATCCAAAATCCCAAATTCGCAATCGAAATGACGCAACGCCTTTTGGTAGAGGGTAAAATCGTGGCGATTAAGGGGCTGGGCGGCTTTCATCTAGCATGTGATGCGCTCAACGCAACGGCCGTTGCCACCCTGCGCGCGCGCAAACTGCGCCGTGACAAACCGTTTGCCCTGATGATGCCCGGCTTAGAAACGGTCGCGCAGCATTGTTATGTCAATGACGCCGAGCAGGAGCTGCTGCTCTCGCGCGCCCGCCCCATCGTCATCCTGCGCAAACGCCGGGATTCCCCTATTTCCCCCGAATGCGCCCCTGGCCAAAACACCCTGGGCGTGATGCTGCCGTATACACCACTGCATTATCTGCTTTTCCACCAATCGTCAATCGCCAGGCCGCAACCGTCAATTCTGGTTATGACCAGCGGCAACCTCAGCGAGGAGCCGATTGCCTACCGCAACGAGGAGGCGCGCACGCGGCTGGTCAATCTGGCTGACGCTTTCTTGATGCACAACCGGGAGATTCACGTGCGCTGCGATGACTCTGTCATGCGGATTTACGCGTTACAAGTGCCGGTTGCCGATTCCACTGCGTCCAATCGTCAAGCGTCGAGCGTCAATTCTCAATTGCCAATCCGTCGTTCGCGTGGCTATGCGCCCTTGCCAATCAAGTTGCCCTGGGAAGCGCCCCCCATGCTGGCAACGGGAGCGGAGTTGAAGAATACGTTTTGCCTCAGCAACGGCCGTTACGCTTTCCTCAGCCACCACATCGGCGACATGGAGAATTTCGAGACGCTGCAATCGTTTGAGCAGGGCGTAGCCCACTTTGAGAAGCTGTTCCGCGTGCAGCCGGCGCTGATTGCCTACGACCTGCACCCGAACTACCTGGCCAGCCGCTATGCGCGGGAACGGGCGGAACGAGAGGGGATAACGGCCGTTGCCGTGCAGCACCATCACGCCCACATCGCCGCCGTCATGGCCGAAAATGGGCATCCTGGCGACCGCCCTGTCATTGGCGTCAGCTTTGACGGCACGGGTTATGGGGACGACGGCGCCATCTGGGGCGGCGAGTTTCTCATTGCCGACTATGCGAGGTATGAACGGCCGTTTCACCTGGTCTATACCCCTCTGCCTGGCGGCGATACGGCCGTGCGCGAACCGTGGCGACTGGCCCTGGCCTGGCTAAGACATTGTGGATTTGGGATTTCGGATTTCCGATTGCTGATCTCTTCGCAAATCCCAAATCCCAAAGCCGAAATCGCCCCGCTGGTCTGGCAGCAAATGGAGCGCGGCATCAACGCCCCGCTCACCTCCAGCATGGGCCGTCTGTTCGACGCCGTTGCCGCCCTTGTCGGCCTGCGCCACAGCGTCAACTACGAAGCCCAGGCCGCCATCGAACTCGAAGCCCTGGTAGACCCGAATGAGTCTGGCGCATATCCCTTTACAATTCACAATTCCATTGACCCCGCCCCCCTCATCCATGCCATTCTCGCCGACCTGCGCCAAAACACCCCCATCCCCACCATTGCTGCCCGCTTCCACAACGGCGTCGCCCAGATGACGCTGGACGTATGCCGCGAGCTGCGCAGACGGACTGGCATTAACGAAGTTGCCCTCAGCGGCGGCGTCTGGCAAAATGTCACTCTGCTGCAAAAGACGGTACAATTGCTCCAGCAAGAACAGTTCACCCTGCTGCTGCACAGCCAGGTGCCGCCGAATGATGGTGGGCTGGCGCTGGGACAAACGGCCGTTGCTGTGCAAAACACGAGTAACGTATTATGGGTAAAAAACAGTGGATTCAAGATTTAGCAACCGGTCTTGACCGGCTGCGCATCCACTTTGTGACCCAGCACGGGAAGGTAATCGTCATCATAGTTATTCAATACGAGGCATACATTGATGGCAAATGGCGTGCTATAGTAAGATTTGACGAGGCGCATGGCTTTTTTCATCGCGATGTAGTGTCTCCAAGTGGTGAACAAGAAAAGACCCCTTTGCCATCTACCAACAAACAACATACACTCAATGAAGCGATCATGCACTTGACGGAACAGTGGCGCACTTACCGCCAACAATACGAGGAGAAGTATTATGGTAGAAATTGACGATACCAGACTAACCACAAAGAGTTTAGATCGCCTGGCCAAATTTCTCAGCCATCAACAAGACAACGTCTCTATTGTTGATCAAATCCCGGATGGCGCACATATTTTTCATGGCGCTTATGATGACACAGAACTAACACAGGGAAATATTAATCTTGCCAGTAAAATCGCTCTCGGGATGGCGCTTGGTTACGTCGAAGAAGCCCCACTGATCATGTTATTTGAGGATGCACAGGGTAAACAAGTTATTCTTAACCTGTCTACCTCAATCTTTGGTGAGCAATCGCACCAGCTTATAGAAACCTACCAAAAGCGCAGCCGCAAAAAGGTTGCCTCTCGTTTGCATCTAAGCGCATGACTGGCAATGGTGTGAATGAATCAAAGGAGGAAAATATATGTGCTTAGGCGTACCTGGAAAAATTGTGGAAATTTATGAAGCGAACGGCCTGAAAATGGGCAAAATAGACTTCGGTGGCGTGAAGCGCGAAGCGTGCCTGGCCTATGTGCCTGAAGCGGAAGTGGGCGACTACACCGTCATCCACGTTGGCTTCGCCATTAGCCAGCTTAGCGAAGAAGAGGCGCTGGAAACGCTGAAGCTGCTCAACGAAATCGCCGATATTGATGAAGAATTGGGTATTGCACCCAACGAACGGCTCGATTTGAGCGCCCAGGCAGAGAAAGCAGGAATGCAGTTCAAAATTGAACTTGAGTAAGAGGTAAACGGCCGTTGGATTGCCGAAATCCTGGACATGCCTGGCGTGATGAGCTATGGGGCTACAGCAGAACAAGCTCTGGCAAAGGTAAAGGCGTTGGCCTTGCGCGTATTGCTCAATACTGGCTTGGCTCCAAAAGATTTGTGAGGGCTTATGAAATATGTAGATGAATTCCGCAATGCGGAACTGGCGCAGAAAACGGCCGTTGAAATCCGCCGCACCGTCACCCGCCCCTGGACCATCATGGAAATCTGTGGCGGGCAGACGCACGCCATCATGCACTTTGGCATAGACCAGCTGCTGCCGCCGGAAATCGAGCTGGTACACGGCCCCGGCTGCCCCGTGTGCGTCACGCCGCTGGAGCAAATTGACAAAGCGTTAGAAATTGCCAGCCGCTCCGACGTAATCTTTACCTCCTACGGCGACATGCTGCGCGTGCCCGGTTCGCACAAAGATTTATTCTCCATCCGCGCTGCTGGCGGCGACGTGCGCGTAGTCTATTCGCCGCTGGACGCGGTAAAGCTGGCGCAGCAAAACCCGCACAAGCAAGTCGTCTTTTTCGCCATTGGTTTCGAGACGACAGCCCCGGCCAACGCCATGAGTGTGGTGCAGGCAAAGGCACTGGGGCTGACCAACTTTAGCATTCTCGTCTCGCACGTGCGCGTGCCCCCGGCCATGCACGCCATCCTCAACTCGCCAAACAACCGCGTGCAGGCGTTCCTGGCTGCCGGGCACGTCAACGCCGTCATGGGCTATTGGGAATACCCGCCCATTGCCGAGCGGTATCAGGTGCCGCTGGTCGTGACCGGCTTCGAGCCGCTAGACATTTTGCAAGGCGTCTTGAAAACGGTGAAAATGCTGGAAGCTGGACAAGTGGGCGTAGAAAACGCTTACGCGCGCGCCGTGACCTACGAGGGCAACAAACCGGCGCAGGCGGTCATCAATCAGGTCTTTGAGGAATGCGACCGTAAATGGCGCGGCATTGGCACCATCCCCAACAGCGGCTGGCGGCTGCGCCCCGAATTTGCCGACTTTGACGCCGAACGCCGCTTCGACGTCGGCGAAATCCGGCCGGAGGAGTCGGCCGTGTGCATCTCTGGCCTCATTTTGCAGGGATTGAAGAAGCCGAATGAGTGCCCGGCGTTTGGCAAGGAGTGTACGCCAGAACGGCCGTTGGGGGCCACAATGGTCTCCAGCGAAGGGGCGTGCGCGGCATATTACCGCTACCGGCGAGACGTAATAATTGAAAGGTAATCATGGGAACAGAGATTTTGTTAACAATTCCTGATGACCTCTATCGCCGCGCGCAACGTGTGGCGAAGGCTCAACAGCAGGAAGTAACTTCTTTGCTCGTTGAGGCATTGGCGGAATCGTCAATTTTGGCTGATTTTGACTACGCACAGGAAGATGAAAACGTAGAGCGCGAGATGCAAGCCTATCAAGCCATGCACGCTGAACTATGGGATAAGTATCCTGGCCAATACGTTGCTATTCAGGGGGGAAATCTGGTTGATCGAGATACTGATCCCACCGCATTAAGTCTGCGCATCAACGAAAAATATCCTGACGTGTTTGTCTGGATCGGTAAAGTTGAAGAACGGCCGATTCGCGTCTTGCAAATGCCTTCATTTCGATTGATAAGATAGCATGGCTGCACAACTCTACACGTTTGCCTACGATCGTAATTTTTTACCGCCATTTCCTGCCATTGACATTGAGCTTGATCGGCTACATGGCGAGCCTCATCCTATCTCCCTGGTTGCTCTGGTTGATTCAGGATCAGATGGCACAATGGTTCCCATTAGTCTGCTACGTCAGGTGCAGGCGAGGAAAATAAGCAAAATCTTCATAGAAAGCATTACCGGCATCAGGCAACCAGCAGATATTTTCGAGGTTAAATTGACAATTGCCGGGCGGCAAATAGGCCGACTAGAAGTAGTTGGGGACAGACATAATCGGCAAATAATTTTAGGACGGGATGTATTGAACCAGTTTATCGTCACATTGAACGGACTGGCAAATGTTGTCGAAATCTCGTCGTAACTTTGAGGGCACATGCTAGACCATTTTGGCTTCCTGGCTCCTTTTTATGAACGTTTCATCCCGCCACCGGATGGTGAGCGCTGGAAAGAGTTATTGAATTTGCCGGTCAATGGCCGCCTGCTGGATGCCGGCGGGGGCACCGGGCGCGTATCGGGACAGCTACGGCCGTTCCTTGCCCAGCTCGTCATCTCCGACGAATCGCCCAAAATGCTGGCACAGGCGCGGGAAAAGCTGCGCTGCTGTACGGCCGTTGCCCACGCAGAAAAACTCCCCTTCCCCGATGCCAGCTTCGAGCGCGTGATGGTCGTAGATGCCCTCCATCACTTTGCCGATCAGCGCCGCGCCATTGCCGAACTGGTGCGCGTGCTCAAGCCAAACGGCCGTCTGGTCATCGAAGAGCCAGACCTGCATAAGCTGGTCGTCAAATTTGTGGCCATTGCCGAAAAAGTCGCCCTGATGCGCAGCAAGTTCTACGCGCCTGAAGCCATCCGCGACATGGTTGCCGCGCACGGGCTGCGCACGGAAATCCAGACAGACGGCCGTTTTGCTGCCTGGGTCATTGCTGATAAAAAAGATTAGCGACTGGAGATTGGAGACTGGGTAATCTCTAATCTCCAGTCTTACTCTCCCCACCCAACTATGAACAACAACCCCGAACCTCTCACCATCCAATCCGCCATCTGCCCCGTGCCCATCCGCGACCGGGGCTACGTGATCATGGGCCACGGCAGCGGCGGCAAACTCTCTCACGACCTGATTGCTGCGCGTTTTTTGCCCGCCTTTGACAACGAAGCGCTGCGGGCGGGCAATGACGCCGGCGTGGTGCAAACCCCCGGCGGCACCCCCCTGGCCATCAGCACCGACTCCCACGTCGTCTGGCCGCTCTTCTTCCCCGGTGGTGACATTGGCAAATTGGCCGTCTGCGGCACGGTAAATGACGTGGCCATGATGGGCGCACGGCCGTTGTACCTGACCGCCGGCTTCATCCTCGAAGAAGGGCTAGAAATTGGCCTGCTGGAAAAAGTGGTGGAATCCATGCAGGCGGCTGCGGCGGAAGCGGGCGTGCAAATCGTCGCCGGAGACACCAAAGTGGTGGAGCGGGGCAAGGCAGACGGCCTGTACATCAACACCGCTGGCATCGGCGTGGTGCGGCCAACCACCGAGATCGGAGGCGCAAATGCCCGACCCGGCGACGTGGTCATCCTCTCCGGCACGCTGGGCGATCACGGCATTGCCGTGCTGGGCGCGCGCGGTGAACTAGGCTTTGAGTCGGACCTGGAGAGTGACGTAGCGCCCCTAAATCACCTGGTGATGGCAATTTTGGCAACCAGCGACAACGTCCACGTGCTGCGCGACCCGACGCGGGGTGGCCTGGCTACGACGCTGAACGAAATTGCGCGCCAATCTCAGGTGAGCATTGTGCTGCGCGAAGATCAGTTGCCCATTCGCCCGGCGGTGCGCGCCGCCTGCGAAATGCTCGGCTTTGACCCGCTCTACATTGCCAATGAGGGGAAGCTGGTGGCCATCGTGGCACGCGAGGACGCGCCGGCGCTGCTGGCGACGATGCGCCGCACGCGCTACGGTGAAGAGGCGGCCATTATCGGTGAGGTAACGGCCGATGCGCCGGGGCGGGTCTTGCTGAAAACCGGCTTTGGCAGCACGCGCATTGTAGATATGCTCATGGGGGAAATGCTGCCGCGTATTTGTTAATCGAGTTGAATATCGGCGCGGCGAAAAATGGCAGTGGCTTTGGTGCTGCTCAGCCGCGCGGCAATGGCTCGCAGCGGTTCACCAGTAACGGGATGGGGCAAATCGGGGGCCAGTTCGGCAACGGGTACGGCCACATGGGCAAACTTGAGTAAGTCGGGGTCGGGAATGGGACGCAAACGGCCGTCGCCCGCATCATATTCCCCCACTTCGTCATTAAACAGCACAATGTCCAGATCAATGGTGCGCGGCGCGTTCTTGTCTGCCTGGCGCACTCGCCCCAGGCGGCGCTCAATCTCACTCAAGATTTGCACTTTGATTGCGGCGGGAGAGAGGGGCGTGTGGATGAGAACGGCCGTGTTCCAAAACACCGGCTGCTCCAGCAGCCCCACTGGTGCCGTCTCATACACGCTGGCCACAGCCACCACCGTCGCCAGCTCGCGCAGCAGCCGCACCGCTTCTGGCAGATTGCGCTCCTTATCAATGTTGGAGCCAAGAATCAGGTAAGCGTCACTCATTGGCAGGTGCTGCAGGCTGGAGATTAGAGACTGGAGACTGCATATTGCCTGGTCTCCGGTCTCCAATCCCCCCTTTTTACAGGCCAAAATCCGCCCGCGTGCGCTCAATCTCAATGCCCACTGAGTGGGCAAAGCGCAGCGCGCCTGGCTTTTCTACGCGCACCTGCACCTTCTGCACCGCCGCATGGTCGGTCAGAATCATGTGCGCCAGGTCAGTGACCAGCTTCTCCACCAGAAAGTCGCTGCCCGCTTCCACGCGGTCAATCACCTGCTTGCTGATGGTTTTGTAGTTGACTGCGTGCTCAATGTCGTCTGTAGCCGCCGCGCGGCTGATGTCGGCAAAGAGCACGATATTGACGAGAATGTCTTGTCGCTTCACGCGCTCATCCGGATTGATGCCGATGATGCCGCGCATGAGCAGGTCTTTGATGATGATTTTGTCCATAGTTTCGAAAATTTGTTGGTTAGTTGGTTAGTTGGTTGGCAGTATACGCTAATCAGCCACGCCCTACAAATGACGGTTAACAATTGACAATTGACCATTGACCATTGACAATTACGCGAATCCATAATCAGGAGAACACGCATGCACATTCTTATCACCGGTTCCAGCGGACAAATTGGCACCAACCTGGGCCTGTTTTTGCAAGAAAAAGGGCACCAGGTCTTTGGTATTGACATTCGCCCAAATCCCTGGACCAACGAAATCGAAACGCTGCTACAAGATTTGAGCAAGCCGTATACCAACTTCAAGGGGGGCATTGGGCATGTGCCCTACCCGGCCAACATAGACGTGGTGGTGCATTTTGCCAACCACGCCAAGGTGCATGAGCTGGTAAAGCAGCCGGAGCGGGCGCTGGAAAATATCACCATGAACTTTAACGTGCTGGAATATTGCCGCCAGAACAACCTCCCCCTCATTTTCAGCAGTTCGCGCGAGGTGTATGGCGACATTCACCGCTACATTACCGAGGAGTCTTACGCCGATTTTGCTTTTACGGAAAGCCCTTATTCGGCCAGCAAAATCGCTGGTGAGGCGCTGATTTACGCCTACGCGCAGTGCTATGGGTTGCGCTACCTGGTGTTTCGCTTCAGCAACGTTTACGGCCGTTACGACAACGACATTCACCGCATGTTGCGCGTCATCCCCCACTTCATCCGCCAGATCAGCCAGGACAAACCCATCACCGTCTACGGCAAAGAGAAGGTGCTAGACTTCACCTACGTGGATGACTGCGTGGCGGGCGTATACGCAGGCATCGAGCGGCTGGTGAGCGGTGAAATCGCCAACCACACCATCAATCTGGCCTATGGCCAGGGCAATAGCCTGGTACAAATGGCGACATTCGTGGGTGAGGCGCTGGGCAAAACGCCCAACATAACCATTAAACCGGCGCGCGTCGGCGAGGTGACCCATTACGTGGCCAATGTGGGCAAGGCGCGCGCGCTGCTAGACTACACGCCGCAGGTGCCGCTGCGCGAAGGCATCTTCCGCGCGGTGCAGTGGTCTATGGCATGGTGGCAGGCGCACCCGGAACATTATTACGCCAGCAGCAGCGAGGTGCTAGAGTAAGTGATTTATGTGGACATTTCGGCTGCCGTGCACAGCAAGGCGGGCATTGGCCGCTACGCGCAGAGCCTGGCGCAGGCGTTGATCCAGGCGCAGCCGGGGCGGTTTGCCTTGTTTCACAATGGGGGCGGGATGGCCAACGGTCGTTTCCCTGCCGGCATCCCCCGCCGCACCATCAACCTTGGCTACAAACCGTGGCGCACGGCCGTTCTGCTTGGCCAACTGGCGCGCGTCCCTTTCAATCGTCTGGTTCCCGACGCCGCCCTCTTCCACAGCACAGAACACCTGCTGCTCCCCCTGCGCAGCGTGCCCACCATCCTCACCGTGCATGACCTCATCTTCAAGCTCTTTCCCGCCTACCACAAAAAGCTGAATTACTGGTTTTTGAACGCCGCCATGCCCCTCTTTTGCCGCCGCGCAGATGCCATCATTGCCGTTTCGCAGGCCAGCAAGCAGGACATCGTGCACCATTACGGCGTAGACCCGGCTAAAATTCACGTAGTGTATGAGGCAGCGGCAGACCATTTTCGGCCGCCAGACGCTGCGCACATTGTGCGGGTGCGGCAGGCGTACCGCTTGCCGGAGCAGTTTCTCATTCACCTGGGCACGATTGAGCCGCGCAAAAATCTCTCACGGCTGCTGGATGCGCTGCTGGCACTGCGGCGCGACTTTCCCGCCTTGCGGCTGGTGCTGGCAGGCGGCAAGGGGTGGCTGTTCGACGATTTTTTTGCCAAAATCGCGGCGCTGGCACTGCAAGATGTAGTCATTCCCCTGGGCTGGGTGCCAGATGAAGATCTGCCCGCGATTCTGGCGGCGGCCGATCTGGCGGTGCAGCCCAGTTTGTACGAGGGGTTTGGCCTGCCGCTGTTGGAGCATATGGCGTGTGGGCAGGTGGTTGCGGCCAGCCACAGCAGCAGCCACCCAGAGATGGGTGGCCAGGCAGCGGCCTATTTTGACCCGCAGAACGTGGCCGAAATGACGGCCGTTCTCCACCGGCTACTTAGCGATAGAGAAGAGTACAGCTACCGCCAGCAGCTTGGCCTGGCGCAAGCCGCCCAATTTAGCTGGGCGCGGGCGGCGCAAGAGACAATTGCGGTTTATGACCAACTTCTTTAGAAAGATCGCCGAGAGCGCTGAGAAATCGCAGAGCACGTGGCGGGGATTTCGGGTTTCGGATTTCGGATTTCGGGTTGCCGGGTACGCTTCCCGCTTCCCGCTTCCTGCTTCATGGACTGCGGCTTTTGCCCTGCCCATCATCCCCCTGCTATACCTGCTGACGCTGGCGCGCACGCCGGTGCTGGGCGACCCTACGGAGTACACCTTTATTGCCCACGTGTTGGGCATTGCTCATCCGCCGGGGTATGCCTTTTTTACGCTGCTGGGTAAGCTATTTCAAACCCTGGTACCCTTTGGCGCCATTGCCTGGCGCATGCATCTGCTAACGGCCGTTGCCGGCGCCGTTGCCGCCTTACTGGTATTTGGCTTGGTACGCGCGCTTGCCGCTTCCCGCTCTGCGCTTCATGCCCTGCCGGCTTTATTTGCCGCGCTCACCGTCGCCACGGCCGTTAATTTTTGGCAACACGCCATCCACGCCAACCCGCACATGATTACGGCCGTTTTCACCGCCGCCAATTTATACTTTCTCACGCGCTGGTGGGTGGAACAAGACCAGGTAGCCAGATGGCAAGGTGAAAAGGTACCCCATCACCCCGTCACCCCGTCACAAAAATGGCTTTACGCTTTCAGCCTCTCCGCTGGGCTAGGCGTCACCCATCACCCCCTGACTGTTTTTGGCTTTCCGGCGTATGCGCTGTTTATTTTGGCCGTCTGGTGGCAGCAGGGAAGGCTAGCACATGGCGAGTGGAAACCCAAAACCAATCTGCTATTTGCAATCGTCAATCTCCGCGCCCTATTCCGCCGCGGGCCAACGCTGCTAAAAATGCTCGGCTTTGCCCTGCTAGGGCTGAGCGTATGGCTGTACTTTCCCCTGCGCAGCCCGCACGTGCCCTTTGGCCCCACCACCATGAACACGCTTAACGGCTTTCTCGACCACGTGCTGGCGCGTGGCCTCAGTGAAAATCTGCCTTACTTTCCCCTAGCGGAGCAGCCGCAGCGCCTGCTCGTTTTCTGGAGCATTTTGCGCCTGCAATACAGCTTACCCGTCATTGCCCTGGCTATCTTTAGCATCCTTGTCCCCATCGTCAGGCGTCAATCGTCAATCGTCACTCTCTACGCTCTGACTTTCCTCAGCTCCTACGCCTTTGTCATCAGCCTGCGCGCGCAAGACATTATGGCCTATTTGCTGGGGCCACTGCTGATTGTAGGGTTGCTGGCGGGACTAGGAGTGGCACAACTGCTGGCACTGCTGCAAAAGCGATTGGGCAAAGACAGACGGCCGTTATGGCTGCTGACGGCCGTTTTCTTCCTGTTTGGTCCTGGGCTGCAAATTGTGCGCAACGCTCCCCGCGTCTCCCTGGCGGGGTATAGCGAAGGTGCGGATTATGTCAACGCCACCTTCGCGCAATTTTCGGGCACGGGGCAGCAGGCGACGCTGCTCAACGATTGGGAGCACATGACGCCGCTCTGGTACAGCCAGTTTGTAGACGGCCGTTGGCCCAACCCCGCTGACGTAACCCCTGTGCTCGTGTCCGCCGCCAAACCCTGGCTAGAATTTGTCTTTGATTACCTGCCCTGCGGCCCCGTCTACCTGAGCAACTACCGCCGCGACGTGGTGGATTTTGGCTTTCGCCTGCGCCCGGTGGGGCCGTTTTATCAGGTGATAGACGCCAATGACCCGGCGCGTTACCAGTTGCCTGCGCACCTGACGCCGCGCAGCGCCAGGGGAGAGGCGCTGGAACTGGTGGGATATGGCTGGCAAGAAACGGCCGTTGCCGCCGGCGATTACGTTCCGCTGACCCTGGCGCTGCGCGCGCCGCAGGGCACAGCCGATTTCTACGTGCCCATTGTGCGCGTTGGCGAGCTGACCTTTACCTTCACCACCGACAGCCACGTGGTCACGCCAGAGTGGCTGCCCGGCGAGGTAATTGTGGAGCGCTTTGACTTTGCCCTGCCGCACAACCTGCGCGGCGGCGATTACCCCGTCACGCTGGATTTGAAAAACCTAAGCACGAACAGCGTTGTGCCGCTGAGCGCCGACCTGGGCACGCTAACGGTCACAGCGCAGCGTTACCCAATTGCCACTGGCCATTTGTTGGCGAATTTCCGGCAGCGTGTGGGGCTGGTAACGGCCGTTGCCGCCAAAAACCCACTCGACCGCCGCGCTGCCCCCTGGCAAGAACCCTTCTACGCCCGCCCCGGTGACACCATCAACCTGACGCTGCGCTGGCAGGCATTAGCCAGAGCCGAAGAAAGCTACACCATCTTCGTGCACCTGGTTGACCTGGCAAACCGCCCCCTGGTCTCGCTGGATTACACGCCGCTGGGCGGCTCCGCGCCCACCCACCTCTGGTTTCCCAAGTGGCTGCCGGGGCAGCAGTACGTAGACCCGTACCGCCTGACCATTCCCGCCGACCTGCCGCCTGGCGAATACCTGATTGAAGTAGGGCTGTACGAGATGGTGAGCCTGCGCCGCCTGCACATGAGCGACGCGCAGGGAAATCTGGTGGGGGACCGGTATATTTTGGGCAGCGTGATTGTGGAGAATCCATGAAGCGTGAAACGTGAAGCATGAAGCGTAAAGACTTTTCTTTTACGTTTCACGTTTCCCGATTAAATCTGATGGAATGTAGACCTTTTTGCGCGGCATGCTGCATTGCGCCCTCAATCTCCAGCCCGCTGCCGGGGATGCCCAACGGCAAGCCGGCAGGCATGCCCTGCATGAACCTGGACATGGAAACGCTGCGCTGCACCATTTGGGAAACGGCCGTTTACCCCCCTGTCTGCCGCAACTTTCGCCCCAGCCTGGAAAACTGCGGCAGCTCCCGCACAGAAGCGCTGCAAATTTTGGCCGATCTGGAAGCCGCGACGCGCCCAGAGCAATGACAGAGGCAAGGCACAAGAAGCAAGGGGGAATTCATGAGTGGGCACACCATCACGAATGAAAAGCGCGGGCAACGAATTCCCGCAAAGATGAACCGTGCCCAAAGGAATAATCTACCAGGTACCGGCCACCAGGTTGTAGACTCGCTCCAGCGCCTGGCGCCCTTTGACGCGAATGGGGTTTAACGTTTCGGCCGTTACCCATTCCCGCACCACGTCATACACCGGCTGGCTGACAATTACCTGTCCTGGCAGCGCTATCTCTTGCAGCCGCTTGGCCAGATTAACGGCATCGCCAATGGCGGAATAATCCTTGCGCAAATTGCTGCCCACATTCCCCACCACCGCTTCCCCCGTGTGGATGCCAATGCCAAAGTGTAAGCGCCGCTCTTCTGGCAGGCTTTCATGATATTGGCGCATATTTTCCTGAATCATTAACGCCGTGCGCACGGCACGCGCCACGTGGTCTTCCTGGGGATTCAGCGGCGTGTTATAAAGCGCCATCACTGCATCGCCCATAAATTTGTCCGTCAGTCCCTCATATCTGGTGATAGCGCGTACCGCCTCAGTAAAGTAACCGTTAATCACCTGAATCAGCTTTTCCGGGTCGAGGTACTCACTGTACGTGCTAAAGCCGCGCACGTCAGCAAAGAGCACGCTAAGCTGGCGGCGCTGGGGGCGCTGGGCTGCATCTAGGTTGCGCACCTGGTCTACTAATGCCGGGGGCAGGTAGCGACGCACGCTTTCCAGACGCTTTGTTTCGGAGATGTCGTTAATCACCATTGCCACGCCCAGAGTATGCTGGTTCAGGTCGTGCAAGGGGGAAAAGGTCATATTTAACGAGGTGAGGCCAGCGCGTTTGCTGACGACGATATCTAGCTCAGTTTGCTGTGTACGGCCGTTTTGCTTTACCGCCTCTACCAACGGTTCTACTGGCATATCCAGCGCTGCCAACAAGTTGCGATAGGCCTGCTGCAACACAGACTCAACCGGCAACCCCAAAATGCGCTCTGCGGCGCGATTGTAAAGGCGCACCCTATCCGCCTGATCAATTGTGATCACGCCGCTGGTAATGGATTCAAAGACGTTGTTCATCAGGTCACGCATTTCCGTAATCAACATCAGTTGGTTGCGAATTTCGCGGAAGAGGCGTGCATTTTCGATGGCAACGGCCGCCTGATTGGCAAAAGCAGCCAGAATATCCCGGTCACGGTCACCAAAGATGCCGGAGATGATGCGGTTGTCGGCATAAATCACGCCGGTGATGCTCTCTTTCACCTTCAGCGGCACACAGAGGATTGAGCGCAGGTTGTAGCTAACCACACTCTCCTGGGCGGCAAAGCGAGGGTCAGCCAGGGCATTGGTTGTAACGACTGGTTCACCGCTGCTGGCCACAGTGCGCACAATGCTGCGGCTAATCTCGAAGGAGTGCGACTTTTCGATGGTTTCACGGTCCATGTTGCGCGCGACCTGCACCTCTAATTCACCGTTCTCTTCGTTGAGCAGCAGTAAAATCGCGCGTTCGGCGCCGGTCAGGCTGATGATGGCGTCCATCACCGCATTCAGTACCTCATTCAGGTCAAGGGAGGAGTTGATGGCCGCGCCAATTTCTTGTAGAGCGCGTAGCTGACTGCGCTCTTTTTCTTGCGCCTGCACACGCCGCTCCACATCTTCTATGCTGCGCCTGGCAAACAACAGCAGGCGCGCCAGCTCATCGGTGGTTTGCACGGCCGTTTGCTGTGCTAGACCGGGCTGCGTGGCAATAAGCGCCTGCTGCTGATTGATCGTCTGGCTGATCTGGTCAATCAGCCGACGCAGTTCGCCCAGATCGGTTTGTGCCTGAATGGTGCCAGGATTGTTCACAACGGCCTCCAATAGTGAGAGCAAAAAGTCACGCAGACCGCCTGCTCTGGTTTTACATTTGTGGTGGTGTGTTCACTCAGGAACTTCCCCGGCAAAATAGGCGAAGGGAGGGACCATGAGCAAATATACTGGGCACCGGCGCTTTTGCCGCCTGCCGGTGTAGCGCGCTTTGCCAAATCGCGTTACGGCACCAACGGTTAGCGTAAATTTCGCCAGACTCCAGAATATAGCTTAACGCAGTGAGTGTGCGCGGGCAAGCCGCAGGTTTAGATGCGATTAATAGTGCAGCGAGTCAGGCGCAACCATTGCTGCCAATGGCGCGACCATACTTTGCGCAACAGCAACGGCCGTAAAAGTTGCCACTCTGCCTGCGTGTTTGCCTCTGCCAGGGGGCATGGGCTGAACTGATTGGTGACGTAGTGCGCAGTAAGCTGTTGAATTGGTTGCCGCCCTTCGGGAACGGCCGTGCTCAGCATCTCGGCGCGCTCATAGGGGGTTTGCGCCGGGCGGAACAGTATGCCCAGCCAGCGCGCCCACATGGCCAGCCGCGCATAACTGCGCGTCACATCCCCCTCCACCTGCTGATTCCATAAATTGGCGACAAAGAGAAGCAGCCCGGCCAGCGCGATCAGCGCCAGACCCAGCCCCATTTGCCACAACGGCAACCGCTGCCACCAACCCGACGCTGTGGCAGCAGTTTCATCCAGTGGAGATGTGGTGCCAGCCCCCGTATCCTGGCCAAAGTCTGGCAGCTCTTCTACTTCATCATCACGGAGCAGCAACTCTTGTTCGGGGGTTAACCGCTCCTCCGCGCGCTCTGCGCCAAACGCATCTCCCGGGTTGCCCTCCGCATCTGGCAGGGGAAACTCTTGCGCAGGCAACGCGGCCGTTGGCTCAAAATCAATCCAGCCATACCCCGGAAAGTAAACCTGTACCCACGTATGCGCGTTGCTGGCGCGCACGCGATACGTCAGCCGCTCCTCATCAAAAATTCCCTGGGCATAGCCGCTGACCACCCGCGCCGGAATTCCCTGGGCACGCAGCATCACCACCATCGCCGCGGCATAATAATTGCAATACCCTTCTGGATTGTCAAAAAGCACGTAATGCACCGGGTCTACCCCCGCAGGCGGCGCATCAATTTGATCATTGTAGACAATGTGCGCGCGTAGAAAGTCGCGCGTGGCCAGGGCTTTGTCAAATGCGGTGTTATAAGGAGCCATAATTTCTGCCGCCAGCGCCAGCGTTTCGGCGCTGATGCTGTCCGGTAGTTGCAAGTACCGCTCCATCACCCAAACCGGATAAGAAGTGCCCGCGCGGCGCAGCATCCCTGCATCGGCGGTAGAAATGCGCGCCGTCACCTGATAGCGGTCATTCAGGCGCAAGACATATTGCGAGCGCAGCGACGTGGGCAGAGCATATCCCTGGTAAACACTCATTTCCACAAAAGCAGGCCGGTCCACGCTAATTAGCTCAGAGGCGCCATAGATGAGGCTGGAGTTGGGCAGATAATTTACAACCGTATGCGTGATGACTTCGCGCGCCTGGCTGGGGGGCACGTTAAGCAGGCCACTTTCTGGCTCATACAGGCGTGGCAGCGCATCGGTTGCCATCAGCCAGCTGCCGTTGCGGTAGCTGGCGTAGACAACCGCCTGCCAGTAGACATAAGGCAAAGGCCTGGGAACGATGACATCCATGACGGGCGTGTTGCTGACGCTGCGCGCGCCGCTCAGAGTCAGGGTATCCAGATAAGGGTCATTGGTGTTTGTGGGGTAGGCGCGCAATGAAGAGAAAAGGCGTGTCCACGTGTCCTGAAATTCGCGCCAGGGGCCTCTGGTACCGCTTAACAAGTCACTCATGGCCGCACTGGCGGTAAAGGTTGGCATCATCCATGCAGCTACCAGGGCAATCAGGGCGGTCATGAAAGAAGCGCGCAAAAAGTTGAACCAGATTTCTTGCTCATAGCGCACGCGCCCGGCGCGCCAGACGCGCTCTTGCTCGACGAGGAAGGTGCGGGCAATGTAGACCAGCGCCAGCAGCGCATAGATGGCCAGGAAGAGGGTGAGCGGGGCAGGGCCGTTGTAGTAGTAGACGACACTGAGCAGTACCAGACCGGTGGGGATGACCACACGCCAGACGTGAGGGGCACGAAAGGTGTACCAGGATGCCGTGTAGCCAAGCAGCCAGTAAACGGCCGCTGTTTGAATGACGAAAATCAACCCATCGCGGCTGCGCCCTCCTTCAACCGCTTTTTGCAGCCAGTCTGCCTGGCGGTTGACGATGTCAAAAACGCGCTCGCGCCAGACCATCCCCTCGGGCAGTGTAGAGCCGACAAATAAGAAGAGGGCAAAGAGGCCGTAGACGAGGGCAAAGAGGTGGGCGGTGTTGGCAGGCAGGCGAGATTTGGCCAGGGCAAAGCCGGCCAGCAAGCCGACAATAGCAATCATGGGAATGACATGCAGGCCATCGGTCAGCTCTGTTTGCACGATGGCAACGGCCGCTACGTAAATCATTGCCAGCACAAGCAGCACGGTTGTCCATCCTTCTTCAGGGCGATATTTCATAATCTACTCTCCACTCTCTCCCCCTACTATTCACTATTCAATTCACTCCCCACTTTTCTCGCCCGCACCAACGCCAGCAAGAAGAGAAGGCCCAGGCCGCCAAGCCCAATGAGCAACCAGTTGGTGGTGCTGGCAGGGGCAACAGTCATGGCAAATTCGGCGCTGCCGCTGCCATCTGGGCCGCTGACGCGAGCGGTAACGCGGTAGCTGCCAGGGTCTGGTAAGGTGAAGTCGGTTTCGTAGAAAAGTTTGTTGATGGAAGCGGCAGTGGTCGCGGCAGTGGTGAGCGCAACACGGCCGTTTTGGGCATCCGCCACTACAATTTCCACCTGAGCATCGAGCATGGGGGCGTCATCTGGCGGGGTGGCCAGACCGACGGTAATGTGCATGGTTTGCTGCGCCTGGGGCTGTGGCGGGTTGAGCCAGAGGGTCATTTTGTAGGGGCCCACGGGCACAAAAGCAAGCTGAATTTCGCCACCACCGTGTGCGGCAACGGCCGTTGTTGGCCCCAAAATGCCCCCTAAAAGCAGCAAACCAAGCAGCAAATTCTTCATGTCGCCTAGTCTAATCCACCGACGCACCAGACCAAACGCCTTCTTTGCGAATTCATAGGATTGCGAGTAGCGCCAGGCATCTATTCGCCCAAGATAGTATCACGAAGAGCCTCAGAGGAGGCACGGAGGGCTACAGAGAAAAAATCTCTGTTTTCTGCGTGAAACGCTGTGCCTTCTCTGTGCAACTCCATGTAATCATCCCAGACTGGTATCGTGACACCGAAAGCATGAACCACGCCCTAATCTCTGCCCTGACTGCGCTGCACAAACGCCAGATACCCCCCACCCAGCACTAGCGTAAACAGCACCCACTGAATGGCGTAACCCAGGTGCGGCCCTTCGGAAAGGTCAAATTCTGGCTGGCTGCGGTAGGGTAGCGACTGTGTGCGCGTGGGGGGTGGGGCTTGCAGCAAGTAAAAAGGGAACAGACGGTAGGGCATTTGCGGCTGAATGGCAGCAATGTCTATGCGGTACCATTCCTGCTGCGGCGTAGCGGGTGGGGTGCTGTTTCCGCGCTGCAGCGTCTGTGAAAGCGCCACGTATCCCTCCACGCTGAGGATGCCGGGTTCGTCATAGGTAGGCCAGTTTTCGGGCGCAGCTTCGCTGTCGGGAATCCAACCCCGGTCAATGAGTACGGCCGTTTGTCCATCGGCCAATACCAGCGGCGCCACCAGGTGGATGCCGGGCTGCCCCTGCCAATTTTGCACCTTCAGGCCAATTTGTGCACCAAAGTCATAAGTGCCTGTGGCGCGCGCGCGCCGGTTTTTCCAGGCAGCGGGGTCATCAATGGCGGTGTCGGGCTGCAACAACAACACGTCTAATTCCAGCGATTGGCGCAAAAACGCATTTGCGGCGCGCCGCTCTTGCAGCCGATCTAGCTGCCAGATGGCCAGGCGCAGCATAATGCCCATGCCCAACAGCACCAGCAGCGTGGCAGCCAGCCAACGCCGACTCACCAGCAAACGCAGCAGCTTCATCGTTTTCTTATACCGGGGGCGATCAGCGCCTCCCCACTGCTCCAGGCCTGTTCTGGCAGCACAGGCTTGTTCATTTCCTGGTTCAGCAGCCGCGCAGCCAACAGCAAAGCCGCAAGAATGTACATCATGCTACCAGGAATCCACATGATAATGCCGCCAATGCGCTGATCGTCTAGTACGGAAATGCCCCACAGGCGCGGCACGCTCAGGTAATAGGTGTACACGACCTCTCTGGCAAAGGCGAGAATGACGCCAAGCGCCATGTTGGGCGGCACGGCCGCCAGGGCAAAAGCGATACGCCCCACCAGACCAAACTGTTTGTGAATGCGCGGCCCGGCACCGGTAACATGCCACCAATAGGCCATGCCGGCGGCAAAAAAGAAGAGGTGTTCCAGGTCGTGCACCCACCCCAGGCGCAGGGCCGCATTGTACATGGCCGGGTCATGCCAGCCCACAATAGCAATAACGGCAAAGAGCCAGACGGCCCCCGGCGTGGTGAGCGTGCGCAACCCGCGGCGCGAGGCGCTCTGGCGGTGCAGCAGGCGGCTCATGGCGTTGCCCACTTTTTGCCGCAAGCCATGGGGCAGCCCCCAGAGCACAAAGGGCAGGGGGTTGGCGGTGAGCAGCAGGGGGGGCGCAATCATGATCAGCAACAGGTGCTGAATCATGTGCATGAAGAATAACTGACCGCTCAGCAGGTCAATGGGGGACATCAGCGCCAGGGCAATGACAACCAGCCCGGCCCAATAGCCAATCAGCCGCCAACGCGCCGCCAGATGCCAGGCGCTACGCGTTTGCCGCTGCCGCCGGTCGCTTTGCCGTGCCTTGCGGCCAAAGGTGCGCTGGCGCAGGCGGCGCCAACCAATGGTGTACCATGTCCCTGCCAGCAGCAGGATGAGGATTACTTCTACTCGCCAGCCCCAGGAGGAGAGGACGGCGCGGGTGATGGGGTCCATGAGATAAAAATTGGCGCCCGGCAATCTCTAATCGCTAATCGCCAATTGCTACATGCTATGAACGGCCGTGCCAATCAAATAAAGCGCCGGGTAGTAGAAAACCCACACTACGTCTACGTAGTGCCAATAGATGGCGCAGGCCTCTACGCCCCAGTGCTTTTCGGGGGAGTAATGCCCTTTACGGCCGTTGTTCCACACAATCAGAATAAAGATAATGCCACTGAGCACGTGAATAGCATGCATGCCCGTCATGGCAAAAAAGATGCCAGAGATCACGCCATCAGAGGGCTTGAGGTGGCCGAACAGCTCAATGCCGAAGAGCGTGCCGCTGAGACCAAAGATGTTCCACTCCATGAAGACGACGCCAATGAAGAAGAGTGTGCCCAGAATGGCCGTTGTCAGTAGCCCATTCAAGAACCGCTTACGGTCGCCCACTTCCATGGCCGTTTCGGCGCGATTCATAAAAAAGCTGCTCAGCAGCAGCACAACCGTTGTCAACAGCCCCAGTTCCTGGCTTAGCTCTGGCCGCGTAATCGCGCCCGTTTCCGGGTCATTCCATAACACAAAGCGCGCCACCAGCAGCGCGGCAAACAAAAAGACCTCAGAAAACATAAACAGCCACAGGCCAATGCGGTTTGCGCGCAACTGCTGCGGCCAGGGCAACTCATGGCTGTGCACCTCGTGTGCATGATGGGTTTCTGCCACTACGCTACTCATCAATGACTCTCCTCATGTTCAGGCGCCTGCCACAGCCGCGCAATGTGCATAAAGTTCTGCACAATCACCACCGCCTTCAGCAGCGCCAACAAAAACAGCCACACCACCGACCCGGATGCAACGCCTACCCAATACTCAACGGCCGTTAACACCGCCAGAATCACCAAAGTCATCACTCCGCGCTGATAGGCGGCTCGCTTTTTTTCGCTGTCCATCATCAACCACTCCCTCGAAAATGACCGCCGACCGCAGACGGCCGTTTGTAAGGGCAACCCAAGTTTGGCAACCTGGGTTACGCCATAACTAATCCCCTGCGGGCACAGGCTGTGCCTGCCCCATGCGAATATACTCCGCCTCAATCCCATAATCATACGGGTCGCCCACCACCACAAACGGCACATCATAGTTAAACTCCGGCGCGGGCGATGGTATCTGCCATTCCGGTGAGCGTGAACGCCACGGGTTGCGCACCGCCTTCTCTTGCGTGCGCGCGCTCACCACAAAGTTATACAGCATAATCAAAATAGACCAGCCAATCACCAGCCCCGCCACCGTAATCAGCACCTGCGCCGCTTCAATGCCCAAAGCGGGATCATAGTCGGCAATGCGCCGCCGCATTCCCCAAATGCCAATGCTCATCTGCCCAAAGCTCATCACCCAAAAGCCGGGCGTCATCAGCCAGAAATGCAGCTTACCCAGCGACTCCTTGTACATGCGCCCCGTTATCTTGGGATACCAGTAATACAGCGCGGCAAAGAACGGGAAGACAAAGCCACCAAACATCGTGGCGTGGAAATGACCCACCACCCAATAGCTGTCATGCAGGTGCAAATCTGTGGGCACTGTGCCCAAAATGGGGCCACTAATGCCGCCGATTAAAAAGACAGAAATTGCCCCCAGCACAAACAGCATCGGCGTCTCAAAGGTCATCTTCCCTTCCCACAGCGTAGCCACCCAGCTAAAGAACTTCACCCCTGTCGGCACAGCCACAAACATCGTCGTAATCATGAACAGCGTGCGCAGCGAGTCGCCCATGCCAGCGGTAAACATGTGGTGCGCCCATACCAAAAAGCCCACCAGGGCAATCCCCAGGCTGGATAGCGCAATCCACTTGTAGCCAAACAGGGGTTTGCGCGTAAATACCGGCAACAGCTCGCTGATAACGCCCAGACCCGGCAGCACGAACACATATACCACCGGATGCGAATAGAACCAGAACAGGTGCTGGTACAGCAGCGGATTCCCGCCACCACTGGGGTCAAAAAAGTTCAAACCAATGGCGCGCTCGGCAATAGACATCATCAGCGCCACGCCCACGGTTTGCGTGGCCGTAAATTGGATCAAGGATGCCGCAATCGCACCCCAAACAAAAATGGGCATACGGAACCAGGACATGCCCCTGGCGCGCATGACCATTGTCGTGACAATAATGTTGATAGCGCTGGCAATGGAAGAGAAGCCATTGATCCAGAAACCCATCAAGAAGAGCTGCACCCCCAAGGGAGCACGCAAGCTGAGTGGCGCATAGGCCACCCAGCCGGTATCCCAACCGCCAACAGCCATGCCTGCCAAAATTAAAGTGACCGAGGGCACGCCCACCCAGTAGCTAAATGCATTCAGGCGCGGAAAAGCCATATCGGCTGCGCCAATCATCAGCGGAACCAGGTAGTTGCTCATTGCACCCACACCGAGCAGGATGCTGGCAATCATGACAATGCCGTGCGCGCTGAACAGGGTGTTGTACTGTGCATTGGTGAGCCACTGCATACCAGGCTGCGCCAATTCAATGCGGAAGATAATGGCAAAGAGGCCTCCCGCCAGAAGCACCAGCAGGCTGGTGTAGCCGTACTGAATACCGATGACTTTGTGGTTTACGTCGACATTGAGGTAGCGGAACCACTCTGGCTTACCTGGAGGCGCGCCGTGGCGCAGGGGGGTCTGCGCGCCGGTTATCCACAGCAGCCAGTCGGTGAGGACACCGCTGCCAAGCAGGAAACCAATCACGCCCACCAGTGCGCCGAAGACAAAACCCGGCTCAGAGATAACTGTGCCAAAGAGGTTGAAGGTGGAGCCATCTGCTGTCATGCCCAGCAGGGCGCGAATGCTTTCCAGGAAGCCGATACCAAGCAGGGTGAAGACGACTTGCCCCAGGAAGCCGCGCACATAGCCGGTGGCGGAACCGTAATAAAGAAAACGGCCGATCCTGGTGCCCATGAAGCCCCCGAAGCCGGTAGCAAAGCCGATGAACGCATGGCCGGCAACCAGCAAAAAGCCCAACGCCGGCAGAACAAACTCTGTGGCGATGGGGGGCGCGGCGGCCCCGAGCCAGTCAATCAGGATCAGGTCATGCAGGTAACGTGTACTCAGGGCAATTGTCAGGCCCACCAGTGCGCCGAAAAAGGCACCCGCCAGGGCATCGTACAGACGTGAGCGAAAGAATTTGACCAATGATTGCATATACTCTTTTCTCCCGTAGCTGGAGCAAGAACAAGAGCAAGCCTACAGACCTCTTCTTGCTCTTACGCTCGCTCTGGCTCTAGTTTACTCGTTTAAACTACGAATGAAGGCGATCAGGTCAGCCACAATGTCAATTTCTAGCCCGTCGTTGAGTAAAATGTCTGCTTCTTGGGCGGCAAAAAGTTCCTCATAGTTATTGGGCATCTGGTTGACAAAGCCTTGCACAACTTGCTGCCCCGGATAGAAGATGGAGTTGCGGATGTATTCGTCGTCGGCAACGGCCGTTGTGCCATTGTCAAACACGCGCGTACTGCCATACAGCCCCAGCCAGCTTGGCCCCACAATCACCGAGCCATCCAGGCTGTGGCAGCTATTACAGCCAAACCCTCCATCTCCTTCTGGACCATACCACAGCGCGCCACGCTCGACCGGGGTCAGGGCCGCGTAATCTATGCGCTGCGAGCGTTCCTCCATCCAGGCCAGAAAAGTGGCATTATCTACCACGCGCACGTCCGCCACCATGTTCGCGTGTTCCATGCCACAGATTTCCGCGCACAGGAGTTTGTAATTGCCAATTTCCGTAGGCGTAATGCGTAAAAAGGTAGGCCGCCCCGGAACCAGGTCTTGCTTCACGCGAAACTCCGGCACCCAAAAAGAGTGCAGCACATCTGGCGAATACATCTCCAGCAAAATAGGCTGATTGACTGGCAACACCAGTTGCGCCGCTTTTACCCCCTGTTCCGGGTAGGCAAAGCTCCATTCCCACTGTTTGCCGGTGACCACCACCACCATCTCGTCATCCTTTTCTTGCAGCAACTGCCCCAGCGCCACCATGCCCCAGACAGCAAAGCCAATGACGACAAAAACCGGCACAATCGTCCAGACAATTTCCAGCGTGGTGTTGCCATGGACGTGCGGACCATCTGTTTCATCCCCCGACTTGCGGCGGAAGACAACGATTGCATACAGCATCAGCACCATAATCAGGGCAAAGAGGAAGGAGATGACCCAAAAATGCCCCTCAAAAAGGGCATCAATGGGGGCGCTTTCGGCACTGGCGGCTGGGGGCAGGCGGAACATGGGACCAAAGACCACATATTTCAGCACCACCGTAGTCAGCAACACCAAAACCGTGACAATGATAAAGTGTTTATACTTCTGCATAGATGCTACCTCGGTTTACGCATGCGCCAGGCGCCTGACACACAACGTGCCTCAGACACAGAGCACACGGCTAATTCACCTGGTGCGCAGGCATAGAGCCTGCCCCGGGACGAACGGGTTACTCCTAGCCTGAAGGATGGACAAAGGCGGAGTATATTAACAGTAAATAACAGATAAGGGGAGTATAGGTAATTGCGGCAAAGTTGCAAAGCATTATTGATGCGGTTTTTGCTCTCTTGAAAATGACCGCCGACCGCCGACCGCCAGCTCACTTGTTTATTCGTTCCCATTCGTTGCCAACGCTTTTCATTCGTGGTCGTGTGCCCCACTGATGAAAGTTCCTGTCTTTGCCGCCGGGCACCGGTGTTTTTGCCGGCTGCCACTGTCGCGCAATTTGCTAAATCGCGTTATGGCGCCACAGGTCGGCACAAATTTCGCCAGACTCCAGTTTGTCGTTTCATCTGCGTACCGCAGCAAGTTGTGCTTTTTGACATAGGGCCTGGGACAGGCGCGTACCTGGCCAGGAATTTAGCCAGGAATATTGAAGTAAACAACCAGTCCCAGGCCAATACCCACCACAATCAGGCCGGTGAGAATGATCCAGATCGCGTCCCAGGGAATGGGTCCCGCGTCGGTGGTGTCAATGGCATCAAGCCGTTGTGGACGAAGCCACAGAGCGAGAATGAGCAGGGCAAGGAGGAGCAGCCCTACGACAATGAGGGTGGAGAGGCCAATGCTGAGGCCAAAAATTTGAATGCTTGCTCCTCGTGGCACTAATGAGTTGCTTAGAATCATACTAAACGCCCAGGTAAAGAGAAGGACGATTAAGGATGTGCTCACAACTGACCAGCGCGGCAACTTGTGGGGAGGCATGGGGGTACCCGCACGGCCGTTGCGCAGCGCCTTGATCATTTCTGCTTCTTTCTTTTCCAGGTTGGCCACCTTGACGCGGTATTCTTCGCTTTCTTTCACGGCCTCAACCTGCCGCGTAAGCAAGACGTAGAGCAAACGCAACACGAAGCCTGTGCCCACAACCACACCAATTACGATGGCTGCCAGAAGTAGCACTGCCACAAAGCCGTTTACCGTAGTATCAGTGAATGGCAGGGTAACGTTGGGAATGCGCGGTGGCAGCGCATTCCCGCGGCTGCCGGCGGGCTGGAATAGCGTGGAGATGAGCGGCCAGGCAGCAGCAAGCAGGCTGGTCACAACCAGAATGATGAAGATGGCAATCCAATTTTTGACCGATTCTTTTGCGTTCAA
Organism: uncultured Anaerolineae bacterium; assembly: GCA_937943625.1. Taxonomy (GTDB): domain Bacteria; phylum Chloroflexota; class Anaerolineae; order Promineifilales; family Promineifilaceae; genus JACSRF01. The sequence goes on from CALEAD010000083.1 coordinate 34,806, forward strand.
GGTGCTTTCTCCTGTGGTGGATTGGCGGGTTGGTTGGTTTGTTGGTTGGTTTGTTGGTCGGTTTCTAACCGGCTGCCCAACTCACCAACCAACCAACTTTCCGTGTCTTAAGCCGGATGCTAAGCTATTTGTGTATAGTCCAAGGTAGGTCGGTTGCGGATTTTATCACACGAAAAAATCGCGGCAAAAATGATTGCGTCGCGCGCGGCTGATCCAGTAAAATGTAACGGCGCTGGGGCCGGGGGCTTCGTAAGTGTAAAAGGCCAACGGCTATGTTACGAATTTGTTTGTTTGGCAGGTTTGCAGTCTATGATGCGGAAACGGCCGTTGCCGGCTTCGCGTCCCGGCGTGTACAAGAATTATTTAGCTATCTGCTGTTGCAACCGGGGCGCGCCCACTCCCGCGAGTCGTTAGCCACCCTCCTCTGGCAAGATTTGCCGGCCGTCCAATCCAAAAAGTACCTGCGCCAGGCACTGTGGCAACTGCAAAACGCCCTGGGAGGACTGAACCTGGCACCCCAGGCGCTTTTGGTCAGTGATCTGGATTGGCTGCAAGTTGACCCTACCCTCTGCTCGTGTGCAGACGTAACCCTGTTTCAGCGCGCATTTACGGCCGTGCGCGGCATTCGTGGGCAGCACCTCACCTACGCCCAATATGAAATGCTTGTCCAGGCAACCTCCCTCTATCGCGGGGATTTGCTAGAAGGTTGGTACCACGACTGGTGCATTTACCCCCGTGAGCAGTTGCAAAACATGCATCTGGCCATGCTAGACAAGCTCATGGGCTTTTGCGAAGCGCATCAGGCCTATGAGGAAGGCATTCAGTTTGGCGCGCACATCTTGCACATAGATATTGCCCGCGAGCGTACCCATCGCCGCCTGATGCGCCTGCACTACCTAGCGGGTGACCGCACCGCCGCCCTGCGCCAATACCAAAGCTGCGCCCTGGCGCTGCGTCAGGAGCTAAATGTGGCTCCTGCGCGCAGCACCGTTGAGGTCTATGAACAGATTCGCGCAGACAATTTGCGCGATGCCCCCTATCCGGCCGTGAACCCTACGGCCAATCTCAACTACACCCTCCTCTACTTACAGCAAATCCAAAACCTGTTGGGCGAGTTTCAAACACACGTGGCACAGCAAATTCAGACTGTGCAACATGCACTGGCGGAACAGTAAGGCAGCCAGGTGTGATCCACGTTTTCGCAAAACAGTGCTTTACACTTTCTTGACCGCCGACAGCTGACCGCCAACCGCAATACTGGAGAAACAAGACGGTCTGCAGTCGGTCGGCGGCGGTCAAATTTGTGAACCATACCCATAATGCGATAGCCCCGCAATCGTTACACTGCTACTTGATTCGATCAGCCGCAAAGACGCTGAAAAGACGTGCCAAAGACGCAAGCCATGATAGCCCTGTGCTATGCTCAGCTATCAGGTAGCTTGTGCATCACACGGGTGCGCGCGCATCTGTGTGTATACCTGTTTTCCTGAGGCGTTTATCAATGGACTTGCTGGAAACAAGTACGCAATCTTTTGTGGTGAAGATTTGGGTGGAGGAAACGGCCGAAGAAGCCGGTGAAGTAGTCTGGCGTGGGCACATTACCCACGTTTTTAGCAACGAGAAGCATTATTTTGCCAGCCTGGATGAGATGACGGCCAGGATGGCCAGCTATTTACAAAATGCCGACATTGGCGCCCCAGGGGATAAGCTAAGATGACACCCCTACCCCTGTTACGGCCGTAACACGCCCATTCCCATTTCCCTATTGCCTTATTTACGGGTAACCAAAATGATTGCTGACCTGGACCGCACATTGGAAAACCTGTTAATAGCCGAAGTGCCGATTCGCAACGGAGAAATAGACATAAAGTTTGACCAGCCCAGGCGTGAATGGAGCGCCAAACTCTCGCGCCCTACGATCAATCTTTTCTTGTTTGATGTGCGCGAGAACAATGTCCTGCGCCAGCACCAGTGGGAGAAGGTGGCAACACAAAACGGCCGTACCCCTTCCGTCGCCCAACTCAAGCGCACCCCCTTCCGCATGGATTGCCACTACATGCTCACCACCTGGGCCTCCGACGCCCAAGATGAGCACCGCCTGCTCTCCCGCGTGATGCTTGCCCTGCTGCGCTACCCAATTCTGCCTAAAGCCCACCTCTTTGGCCAGATGCAAGAACAGCCCTATGACCTACAAGCGCGCCTGGCCAGCCACGACCGTCTGACCAACCCCGCAGAAATGTGGGGTTCGCTTGATAACGAAATTCGCCCTTCCATTTCCTACATCATCACCCTGGCCATGGACCCCTGGCAGCCGATAACAACGCCGTTGGTCTTTACACGCGCGCTGCGCACCGGCCAAACCGTCACCCTGCCAGACAAGCCAGAACTGGTTGCCCAAACGGAGGAAATGCGCACCGTGATCGGCGGCACAATCACCAAAGCCAATCAGCCCCAACCAGACCTCCGCGTGGCGGTGCGAGATACTGGCATTATAGGACGCACCGACGCAAACGGCCGTTTCCTGCTCCCCAACCTGCCCCCCGGCCAACATACCCTCGTCATCTGGTCAGCCACCGGCAAACCCAGTGAACACCCCATCACCATCCCTGCCGACAGTTACAACATTGAATTAACTTGAGGAGTGCCCCATGCCTGAACCTGTCTCTAACGGCCGTAAAAAACGTGCCCCCCCTAAGCTGCCCTGGTGCCTGTCAGCTAGCTAACCCAGCCAACTGACCAACCCAACCAACCCATCACCCATCTCCCTGACAAACATTTGCTGCAATTACCAAAAAACAAAAGGAGAAAAACATGCCTGTAGCATATGCTACCCCAGGTGTCTATGTAGAAGAAGTTGACAGAGGGAGTAAGCCCATAGAAGCAGCTGGCGCTTCTATGGCCGCCTTTGTTGGCATTACCGCGGAAGCCAGCTTCAAAACCATCGACCCTGCAACTGGCGCGCGCGTTCCCACCGAATCGGCCCTCAACAAAGCGGTACTCATTACCAACTGGACCCAATATCAAAACGTTTTTGGCGGCTTTACCAGCGGCGCATTTTTGCCAGACGCCGTCTACGGCTACTTCAGCAATGGCGGCGGCCCCTGCTACGTCACCAGCATCATGGCCCTCAACGAACTGAGCGCCAGAGACGCCACAGCCGCATCCGTCGTCATTCCGCCTGCCGCCGGCAAGGGCAAAGCCTTCACCGTCATGGCCAAACAGGCTGGTACAGCCGGCAACGATTACACCGTTACCATCAAAAGCGACGAAAAGGGCGAAACGTTCACCCTTACCGTTGGCAGCGAAAGCAAAGCCGGCCTGGTCATGAAAAAAGGCGAAAACTACATTGGCGACGCCACCTTTGAAGCCGTAACCATTTCTGACATTGGCGCTGCGAACCCGGCAGACGGCACCTACCACCTGGAAGGCGGCGGCACGGCCCTGCCCACTGCCGCCGATTTCATTGGCGACGTCGCGGCGCGCACCGGTCTGGCCGGCTTGGAGGCACTGGAAGATGTGCGCCTGGTGCTCTGCCCCGACCTGATGACCGGCTATGATGGCAGCGAAGCGTTCAAAGACAAGATCAAAGCCGTGCAAACGGCCATGATTGCCGACTGTGAGCGGCTGAAGTACCGCTTTGCCATTCTCGACACCCCGCCAGGTTTGAATGCTCAGCAAGCCAAAGAGTGGCGCATGTGGGTAAACTTCGACTCCTCCTATGCCGCCATGTACTACCCCTGGATATCTGTCGCCGACCTGAGCGACAGCCCGCAAACAACCAAACTGGTTCCCCCCAGCGGCCACATGGTAGGCATCTACAACCGGGTAGATAGTAATGTAGGCTTCCACAAAGCGCCGGCCAATGAGGTGGTTACCGGCGCGTTAGACGTGGAGCTTAACCTGACCAAAGGGGAGCAATCGGTTCTCAATCCGATTGGCATAAACTGCATCCGCTCCTTCCCCGGCCGCGGTATCCGCGTATGGGGTGCGCGCACCCTCAGCAGCGACGGCTCCTGGCGTTACATCAACGTGCGCCGTCTCTTCATTGTGGTTGGCGCATCGCTGGAAACCGGCCTGCAATGGGTGGTCTTTGAACCAAACGACCGCACGTTGTGGGCAAAAGTGCGCCGTGACATTAACGCTTTCCTCGGCACCGTCTGGCTCAGTGGCGCGCTGTTTGGTTCTAGCAAGAGTGAGGCGTTTTACGTGAAGTGCGATGACGAGCTCAATCCGCCGGAAATCCGTGACCTGGGACAGCTGATCATCGAGGTTGGCATGGCTCCTGTCAAACCGGCCGAATTTGTGATTGTGCGCCTGAGTCAGTGGGCCGGGCCAAATGCTGAGTAGGCATGACAATTTGGATGGTTGGTTAGTTGGGTGATTGGTTAGTTGGATGGTTGGATGGTTGGTTAGTTGGATGGTTGGTTAGTTGGATGGTTGGATGGTTGGTTAGTTGGATGGTTGGATGGTTGGTTTGACAAACCAACAAACCAACAAACCAACAAACTAACAAACTAACAAACTAACAAACTAACAAACTAACAAGCCCACACTAACAAACCTCTCCACAATTACCGATAAGGAGCAGAACAATGGCAACAACAGTTGATACGGGACGTGAAGACCCCCTTGTCAGTTTTCATTTTGCGGTAGATTTGCAGGGGCATGTAACTGGCTACTTTACGGAATGCTCTGGCTTAGGCTCAGAAAATGAGATCGTAGAGCATAAAGTGGTGAATGAGAGCGGCATCGAGGTTGTGCTGAAGATACCGGGCCGCCTGAAGTGGGAAAACATTGTCCTCAAACGGGGCATTACCAGTGACATGCAAATCTGGGAATGGCGCAAAATGGTGGAAGATGGCAATGTGAGCGGGGCGCGCTGCGATGGCTCTATTGTGATGTATGATCAATCGCTGTCGGAAGTGGCGCGCTGGAATTTCCAAAATGCCTGGCCGGTAAAAGTAACCGGCCCCAGTGTGAAGGCAGACGGCAATGAGATTGGCATTGAAGAGTTGACGATTGCGCATGAGTATATCGAGCGCGTAAGTTAATTGATGTGGCAAGGTGATAGGTTACAGGTTGCCAGTGACACCTCTGTAACCTGTAACCTATCCTCCGTCTGCTATCCCGGACACCATGCACACTGAATTTGAATTTACGCTGCCCAGGGGATATGTGGATGAATCGGGACAGCTTCATCGCAACGGCCGTATGCGGCTGGCAACGGCCGTTGACGAAATAGAAGCGGTCGAACACCCCAAGGTGCAGGAAAAAGAGTCTTATCTGCCGGTGTTGCTGCTGGGGCGTGTGGTCACACAACTGGGCACGCTGCCTGCCGTGGGCCCACGCATCATCGCGCAGCTATACGCGGCTGATTTTGCTTATCTACAAGATTTGTATTTGCGCCTGAACAGTCCAGAGCCAGTGTGGATGACGGCTGTTTGTCCTCACTGTAGCCAGGAATTTCAGCTTCAGGTTGCGCCACTGCAAGCCTAGACCGAACACGCTATGAGCAATACACCACCTCTTCCACCCCAACAGGCTTTGCCCCTGACGCCTGAGCTGGTGCAGCAGCTTGCGGAACGAGTCTATGCCATGTGGCTGAAAGAGTGTCAGATTGAAAATGAGCGCCGTCGCCTGGTGGAGCGATGGCGGGCAACGCCCAATCACAGGTGAGCCATGCCCGATCAGCTATCGCGCAGCGCGATCAACGCATTTCCTTCTTTCCGCTTCATTGTCACCGTCAATGACGCCCCGTATGGCGTCTTTACGGAGTGCACCTTGCCGGCGGTGGATTGGGAGGTGGAGCCTATCAAGGAAGGGGGGCTAAACACGCACGTTCACACCCTCATTGGCAGACGCAAGGAAACCCGCTTTACGCTGAAAAATGGCGTAGGCACAAGCAGGCTGGTTGCCTGGTATCTGGCAACAATGGCGGGGGAATTCACGAACGCAGAACGGCCGTTGCGCCGCTCGGTAACCATTACCCTGCTGAATTCGCGCAAGGAGGCAGTGATGACCTGGCACATTCGTGAGGCATTTCCCATCAAATGGACAGGACCGCAGTTGAATACGGGTGACAATACGGTTGCCATTCAGACGTTGGAGTTTGCTGGCGGGGAGGTGATGGTCACGCCAGGGGAGGGTGGCGCTTAATGGGTCTGGCCAATCGTGTCAAGCAGGGAAACCCGCTGATTAACCGCGTCAGGCGGCACGCGAACTTTTCGGTGCTGTTTCGTGCGCCGCAGGTTATGGGGCTGGTGGGGGAAATACGGCCGTATTCGCCGGCATTGGCAGATCTGCCTGTGCCCTCCCCTGATGCCTTTGTACCAGACACCGTCGCACCTACCTGGTCGCCGCCATCAGCGCAAACGTCGCCCACCTATGCGCCCGCCCAGCGGCCTGCGCAGCAGCCCGTGCAGGGGCAAACACCACTGCTTGCGCGCGCGCCACAAGAGGTGGCCCCTACCAGCACCCCTGTAGCAACAACTCCAGAGGGACAAGAAGAGGCGGTTTTGCAACCCGCAACGCTGCAACCCGCAGCAGAGCCTTTGCCTGTCCCTGCTGCGCCGGCTGTTGTGACGCCGACTGTGACGGAAACCGCTTTACCCACAACACCACCTGTGGCTGCTCCTGGTGCACCTGTGGCCAGACCGGCTGTGGGCGTTCCCTCTGCTGCGCCTGCGCCCACAGCCGTTTACCGCGCCACGCAGGACTCCCGGGCTGTGGCTACTGCACCCACCATGTACCGTGCACCACAAAGTGCAATCACGCCACCGCCAATGGAAACGGCCGTTGCTGCTACACCGGCTGCGTCTCCCCAACCTGCCCCTGCCGTCACACAGACCAGCGATGCGGAATGGGAGCGCCTGAAGCGCATTTTGCGCGCACATGAGCGCAAGCAAGCGCTGGAAAAACGGGCGCAACCTGGCCCACCGCCCGGCACACCGCCGCCTGACGTGCCGCCGCCTGCCACATCACAGGTACAGCGTGCTGCTGTTCAGCCTGCGGAACCATCGCCCGGCGCGCAAACGCCGCGCAAGCCCCCCCTGGAGCAGGCGTGGCGGGTGCAAACGGCCGTATCTGCCGTGCAGCCTGTTATGCCACCTGTTGCGCTGCGGGAAACAGCCGCGCCACCCGCCCTCCCCACTGACTCGGAGCAGGAGCGTTTGCTGCGTGCCCGCCTGGAGCAAGTGTCGGCCAACAAGCCTACAGACTCCTCCATTGAGGTGCTGCTGCCGCGTCGTCCACGCCCGGTTGTGCCACCAAAGGAAGAGCCACAAAAAAAGCTGCTGCCGTTTTTGCAGCGCAAGGTTGATACCGAAGCGGCCGCCGCGCAGCCAGCAGAACTGGCCATGGTGCAGACAGAAATTGGCCCGTTGCCAGAGGACATGTGGGAGCTGCTAGGCGAAACGCCGCCAGGTGAATCATCAATGGCCAATAGTCAATTGCCAACCGCCACACCTGCGGCCGTCCCCAGAACGAGCGGGCCAGCAACGGCCGTGCAGCACGCCGTTGCCGCCGCCGAGAGCGCAGAGTTGCCAATCGGCACCCCCAAATTGCCAACCGCCACACCTGCGGCCGTCCCCGGAACGAGCGGGCCAGCAACGGCCGTACAGCGTGCTGTTGCCGCCGCCGAGAGCGCAGAGTTGCCAATCGGCACCCCCCAATTGCCAA
>CALEAD010000084.1 GCA_937943625.1 uncultured Anaerolineae bacterium
TAGAGTTGCCAATCGGCACCCCCCAATTGCCAACCGCCGCACCTGCGGCCGTCCCCGGAACGAGCGGGCCAGCAACGGCCGTACAGCGCGCTGTTGCTGCTGCCGAGAGCGCAGAGTTGCCAATCGGCACCCCCCAATTGCCAACCGCCGCACCTGCGGCCATCCCCGGAACGAGCGGGCCAGCAACGGCCGTACAGCGCGCTGTTGCCGCCGCCGAGAGCGTAGAGTTGCCAATCGGCACCCCCCAATTGCCAATTGTCAATTCCCAATCGTCACTCTCTGTTCGCCAATCGCCAGTCGTCAATCGCCAATTGTCAACCGCCAATCGCCCATCTCCGGTTTCCAATTTCCAGTCTCCGGTCTCTAATCTCGAACCACCAACCACCGAGCCATCCACAGCCATACCGCCAGAAAACGCGGCCACGGCCACGGCCGCCATTGATCTGGACGCCCTGGCAGGACAGGTATATAACGCGCTCCGACATCGCTTGATGGCTGACCGTGAAAGGGGACGGGGACGATGGCACTAAGTGTTAACGGCTGTGCTATCGCACAGCACCGGGCTACCACACAGCAGCCCGGTCTGGATTCAGCAGTGAGGAACAAGTTCCGATGAGCACCACGCGCAGCAGCCTTCGCGCCGCCAAAATATCTACCCTAGACGGTCGTATCACCGTGCATTGCATGTTCAATCCGGAAAACTACACCGTCAAGAAGACCAACCATTACGACGATGGCGAAGAGTTGCGCACGCCACAAAAGCCGGTTTTCAAGCGATACGGCCGTTCCAGTCTTACCCTCAGCAAACTCATCTTCGACACCTACGAAACTGGCGCCGACCTGACAGCCACCACCAACAAGCTGTGGGACCTCATGCGGCCAGCCGACCCCAGTAACCCAGAATCGGACCCCCCGGAAGTCAAATTCGAGTGGTCTACCTTCAGCTTTCAGGCCTTCGTCAGCGAGCTTTCTATTAACTACAAGCTGTTCGACAAAGACGGCAACCCGGTGCGCGCCGAAGTGTCTATTACCTTCAAGGAGAGCGAAGACCCCACCAGGCATCCCCACCAGCGCCAGAACCCTACGTCTGGTGGTGGGCCAATGCAGCAAGTGCGGCGCGTCGTGCAAGGCGACCGCCTGGACCTGATTGCCGCAGACGAATACGGCGACGCTACCCGTTGGCGCGTTATTGCCGAGCACAATCATATTACCAACCCGCGCGCCCTGCGCCCAGGCCAGCTCATTACCATCCCGCCGCTGTAAGAGGACGCCATGCCGCAATCGCAAAACATCTACCGGCCACACGTAACCATTAAAGTCAGTGGCACAGAAATTAGCCAGGAGGTATATGACCAGCTAGAGCATGTGCTGGTAGACCAGCATTCCCACCTGCCGCACATGTTTACCATTCGCTTCTACGACCCGGACCTCAGTTTGCTCGATAGCGGCCCCCTAAACCTGACCAAAGAAGTGGAAATCCTGGGTGGTGAACATGGCCAGACCATGCACGCTCTGATCAAAGGAGAAATTACCGCTCTGGAGCCAGAATTTGACGAGGGACAGGTAGCGCGGCTGGTGGTGCGCGGCTACGACAAATCGCACCGTCTCTACCGCGTGACAAAAAGCCGTGCCTTCCTGAACAAGAAAGACAGCGATCTGGCACAGGAAATGGCTGGCGCCGCCGGGCTGTCTGCCCAGGTAGAAGCCACCAGTACCGTCTACGATCACATTTACCAGGACAATCAGACGGATTTGGGCTTTCTCATGCAGCGCGCCTGGCGCATTGGTTATGAATGCTTTGTGCGCGCGGGCAAACTCTATTTCCGCAAGCCGCCTACCAATGACGCCACCGTCACACTGAAGTGGGGTGAAAATCTGCTATATTTTGCCCCGCGCATGACCCTGGCGGAACAGGTAGATGAGGTGACCGTTCGCGGTTGGGACATTTCTAAGAAAGAAGCAATTGTGGGGCAGAAGAGCAGCGGCGCGCTGCACCCGGCTATTGGCGAGGCAAAAAATGGGCAGCAATGGGCAACGGCCTTTGGCACAGGCAAGTTGGTGATAGTAGACCAGCCGGTGGTCAGTCAGGCAGAAGCGGACATTATGGCGCAGGCACGGCTGGATGAGCGCAGCGGCGCCTTTGTGGTGGCAGAAGGGCGCGCGCCGCGCTGCCCCCAACTGACGGCCGGGGAAAAGGTGAAGTTGGAGAATCTCGGCCAGCGCCTCAGCGGAACCTATCTGGTGACGCAGGTGCGCCACGTCTATACGCAAGATGGCTGGGAAGCGTATTTTTCCGTGCGCGGGGCGCGTAGTGGGCTGCTGGCAGAGGAGATGGAAGGGCAACGGCCGTTGCCACGCTGGCCTGGCGTCGTTATTGCCCTGGTAACCAATACCAAAGACCCGCAAAAATGGGGGCGTGTTAAGCTCAAGTACCCCTGGATGAATGCGAACACAGAAAGCGACTGGGCACGCGTTGTCAGCGCCGGCGCCGGCCCGGACGCCGGATTCTGCCTCATCCCAGAAGTGAATGACGAAGTGATTGTGGCCTTTGAGCAGGGAGATATTAACCGCCCCTACGTGTTGGGCGGTGTGTGGAATGGCAAAGACGCAATGCCAACGGCCGTTTCCGACGCCACCGATGGCCAACGGCCGTTAATCCGCACCTGGCGCTCACGCAAAGGCCACCACATCACCATGTATGACGACGACAAAAAAAAGGTCGAACACGCCACCATCAACGGCCACAAGCTGGTGTTCGACGACGCAAACAAGCTCATCACCATCAGCAGCACCGGTGGCCACCAGGTAACAATTGACGACCAAGGCAAAAAGATTGAAATTAAAAGCAGCGGTGGCCACACCATCACCCTGGACGACAACGGCCGTAAAGTCATCGTCAAAAGCGTCGGAGATGTGCAGGTGGAATCTACCGCCAACATGACCATCAAATCAGGCGCCAATCTAGATATTCAGGCCACCGGCAACCTGAATCTAAAAGCCAACGGCCTGGGCCAGCTTGAATCCAACGGCCCGATGACGGTCAAAACCAGCGCCATCATGACCGTGCAGGGGTCGTTGGTAAAAATTAACTAGCATGGTTCAAAGCATCTTCACAAATTCGCCCGCCGACCACCGACCGCAAAGCGTCATACCTCTCCGATGTCGCAATCGCCGGTCTGCCGTCGCCGGTTATTTTCGCAGGAGGTTAACCTCTCCAAAATCTGAAACCTGAAATTATTATGAGCAAACCCGCTGCCCGTCTTACCGATATGCACACCTGCCCAATGGTTACGGGCGTCGTCCCCCACGTGGGCGGCCCCATTGTGGGGCCGGGCGTGCCTACAGTGCTGATCGGTGGCCTGCCGGCGGCCGTCGTGGGCGATATGGCTACCTGCACCGGCCCACCCGATAGCATCATCCTGGGGTCGGCAACTGTGCTGATTGGTGGCAAGCCGGCGGCGCGCATGGGCGATAGCACTGCTCATGGTGGCGTGATTGTTGCCGGTTTGCCCACCGTGCTGATTGGTGGCTAAAGGGGGCACACGTGGATCACAAAAAAACAACCGACATTGTTGGCCAGGGCTGGTACTTTCCTCCCATGATAGACTCGCAAGGGGGCGTGGCTCTGACCAGTGAACGCAGCGAAATCGAGCAGGCTATGCGCATTATCATCATGACCGTACCAGGGCAGCGCGTCATGCGCCCCAGGTTTGGCTGCCGCATTCATGAGCTGCTCTTTGCCCCCAACAATCAGAGCACGGCCGCTCAGGCGGCACGCTACGTGAGAGATGCATTGCTCATGTGGGAACCGCGCATCACCCTGGTAGACGTTTTGGCTTACCCGGATACCCAGGCAGACGGCCGTTTGCTCATCGAAGTGCGTTATGTGGTGAAATCCACCGGCGACCCACGCAGCCTGGTTTTTCCTTTTTACCTCATCCCAGAAGAGAGTGTATGAGCACAATTTGCCACCACCAATCAAACCATCACGCAGGTTACCAAACCTGCACGTAACAGGTCTGGCGAATGGGCTACACTTGCAAACGGCCGTCGGCAGTCGGCGGTCATTTTCACAGGAGCTTTTTATGCCACTTGCTGCACCCAAACTCGATGATCGCCACTTTCAAGACATTGTAGACGAAGCAAAAAAGCGCATTCCTTACTACATCGAAGAGTGGACGGATCACAACGTCAGCGACCCCGGCGTTACCATGATTGAGCTGTTCGCCTGGATGACGGACATCATCCTCTATCGGCTCAATCAGGTTCCTGATTTGCATTATGTCAAATTTATGGAAATGCTTGGTCTGCGCCTGAAGGAACCCGTGCCCGCGCGTGTGCCCGTCACTTTTTGGCTTTCCGCGCCACTAGAGTCGCCCGTGACGATTCCTGCCGGGACCGAGGTATCCAGCACGCAAACAGAAACGGAACCATCCATTATTTTTACCACCGATGAAGGGCTGACATTGCGCCCCCCCGTACCGGTCGTGCTGCTCTCCTCTGTGATGAATGAGGCCGAAGAGCGGGTCATCGTGCGGCATGATGTGGAACGTTTGCGGCGCGGAGTAGACAAAGCGGCCGTTTTTTCGCCGCGCCCACAAGAAAATGATGCCCTCTACTTTGGCTTCAGCGAAGACATCAGTCACTACTTTCTCGGCCTGGAACTGACTTGCGATCCCGGCGGTGGTGCGGGCATAGACCCAAACCTGCCCCCCTACGTATGGGAAACCTCTACCGGCGCGCTAGATGCACCCTGGGTGCGCTGCGAGCTAGACCCCGGCGAAGATACAACAAAGGGCATGAACGTATCGGGGCGCATTCGTCTACATCTGCCGCAGATGGGCAAGCAAAGTGTGGACAAAGAGAATTTGTTCTGGCTGCGGGTGCGCGTACTGGCGCGCAGCGAGTACGAGGCCGGGATACGGCCGTATCGCAGCACGCCCAGCCTGCAACAGGTAACGCTGGCCACCTGGGGCGGCACCACCACGGCCACACATGCGCAGCAAATTAGCAAGGAAGTGCTGGGCGTGAGCGATGGCTCTTCGGGGCAGCGTTTTCAGCTCCAGGTAACGCCTATTTTGCAACGACAGTCAGGAGAGACGCTGCTGGTGTATGAAGATGAGGAGCCAGAAGCGTGGATTGAGGTGTCGGACTTTTCTCTCTCTGGTCCCCATGATCCACACTTTACGCTGGATAGCGTCACGGGTGAGTTGCGCCTGGGTCCGGCAATTCGCCAACCGGATGGCAGTATGCGGCGCTACGGCCGTATTCCTCCCAGGGGCGCGCGTCTGGTTTTTCGCCGCTACCGCTTCGGTGGCGGGTTGGAGGGCAACGTGTTGGCGGGCGTGTTGAACACGCTAAAAACCTCCATCCCCTACATTGACCGCGTCAACAACCGCGTGCCTGCAAGCGGGGGGCTGGACGCGGAAACACTGGAAGCGGCCAAAATGCGCGCCCCTGCCCTGCTGCGCTCCCGCAACCGCGCCGTGACCGAGGCGGACTTCGAGTTCCTGACCCGCGAGTTGCTGCGCGACACCGGCTGGAGCCAGTATCGCGTAAAATGTTTGCAGCCACGTCCGGCGCGCGAAAGCCGCGTCATTCCCGGTCAGGTCTACGTGCTGATTATCCCCCACATTAGCAACCCCGATGACCGCTTGCGCCCCAAAGCGTCACAGCTACAGCTTGAGCAGGGCGAGGTGTACCAGCGGCTGATGGCCTACCTGGACGAGAGGCGGCTGTTGACCGTGCGCCTAGACGTGCGCGCTCCGGTTTACCATTGGGTGGCCGTGCGTGTTTCGGTCCACGCCGAGGAAGGAGCCAATCACGCGCGCGTAGAAAGCGAGGTGCTGACGCGCCTGTACCGCTTCCTGAACCCGCTCATTGGCGGCACCGATGGGCAGGGGTGGCCGTTTGGCCGCGACCTGGTGGTTTCTGATGTGTACCAATGCTTGCTGGGCGTGCCGGGGGTGCAGTATATTCGTCAGGTGGAAATTTTCCTGACGGCGCCCAATGAAGGGCCACGTGGGAATGCTGTGGATACGGTGGAGGCGGTGGGGCATGGGGTGATTGCCTCTGGTGTGCATGAGGTGGTGTTTAGTTAGTGGGGGTAGGGAGTAGGGAGTAGATAGTGGAAAGTGGAGAGTGGTGAGTGGCGCAAGTAACGCATGAATTTAAGATAACCGGGCCGCAAATGGTGTTAACGTTTGTGCCGCCATTGGGCAGCACGACGATTGGCCGCGCGGAGGATAATGACCTGGTGTTTGTGCATCCGCTGGTGTCACGTCGTCACGCGCGGCTAGAGACAACAGCCGTTTCCTGCCACCTGACCGACCTCAACAGCACGCACGGGACGATGCTTAACCGCCTGCGTATTGAGCCACAAAAGCCGCTGCTGCTGAAACCGGGTGACGTCATCGAAATTGGCGCTTTTCGCCTGGCCTATGAGCAAATTGTCCTGGTGCAGCCGCTGGCAGAGCAAGAGGAAGAAAAACAGGAAAAGGCAGAAGCCGCACAACTGCAGCCGGTCGCCGAGAGCCGCGCCGCCGCCATTGCCCCGCCTCCCACAACCGCCGCCCCCACCGCGCCGTTTGTGCCTGTTCCTCCGCTACCGCCCACCTCCCCACCAGTCAGCGCCGCCGCGGGCAACGGCCGTTACCAGCCACCACCCGGCCTTTCCTACACCGACAGCCGCTACCTGCAATACCTACCAGAAATCTATCATACCGGCCCGCAGAGCTTCATCACCCGCTTCCTGGCCCTACTCGAATCCATTCTCGCGCCAATAGAGTGGAATATAGACAATTTCGATTTATACTTGGACCCAAGGACCGTACCAGCTTCCTTTCTACCCTGGCTAGCCAACTGGTTCGTTGTCACCTTTGACGAAAGCTGGAGTGAGCACGCCCGCCGCCAACTGCTGCTTGAGGCGCAACACATCTACCCCCGGCGCGGCACGGCCTGGGCGCTGCAGCGTATCCTAGAAATCTACACCGGCGTGCAACCAGAGATTAACGATCAGGAGCAAAGCCTGGAACCTTTCACATTCACGGTCCGCTTTCCCCTGCGCGAGCAGCAGGTAAACCGCGCCGCCATCGAGCGCATCATCAACGCCAACAAACCAGCCCACACCAATTACAGCCTGATTTTTCAGGCGTGACAGGAAATTGGTTGATTGATTAGCTGGTTGGTCGAGTAACAATCTCGCCAATCAGCCAACCAACCCATACACACAGACACTCATGAACTTCATCGGGCAGCAGATTGCGCATTATCAGGTCAAAGCCTTGCTGGGGCAGGGGCGAATTGGCGCTGTCTACCAGGCAGTTGACCTGGAAACGCAAATCCCTGTCGCCCTGAAGACCGTTTCCCTGCACCTGGCGCAGCAGCCAGAATTTCGCCAGCGATTCCTGGCCGAAGTGCGCGCATTGCCCCGCCTTGATCACCCGGCTATTGTCAAAGTTCACGAAGCAGGCATAGACACCACCCAGGACGTTTTGTACCTGACGATGGATTACATTACTGGCCGCAGCCTGAGCGCCTACCTACAGCAGTTGGCCTGGCGCGGCGAAAGGCTGCGTGTGGGAGATGCTTTGCTGGTTGTGGCACAAATTGCGGCGGCCCTGGGCTATGCGCACCAGAAAGGGGTGCTGCACCAGGATGTACGCCCCAACGTCATTCTCTTTCGCACGCCGCAGCCCGGCACAGAGGGTGAAACAATGGCGCAGCGCGCCATGATCGGCGATTTTGCGCTCGCCTCGCTGCTAGAAGCAGAGGCAGAGCCATTTGCCCCTTCACTGCCCTACATGGCCCCAGAACGTTGCCTGGGGCGTGAAGCAGACGGCCGTGCCGACATTTACGCCCTCGGCGTGCTTCTCTTTGAGCTGGTAACCGGCCAGACGCCGTTCGCCATCGCCACCCTGGATGATGCCATTCGTTGCCACACCCAGCTAGAGCCGCCTGATCCCCTGACGCTGCGCCCCGAACTGCCGCCTAAAGTTGGCCGTGTGATTCTGAAGGCAATGGCCAGGCGCGCCAGCGAGCGTTACCAGACGGCCGAGGAACTGGCGCAAGAATTGCGCGAAGTGGCCGCCGAGTTACCGGAATCCCTGGCTGCGCCCAGGCCAGAGGAAGCACGCGGCGCAGATACCGTTCTTGAGTCGGTAGCCGAGCAGGCGATTCACATCAGCCAGTGGGCCAGCCACGAAGACCGCCTGAGCATTACGCAAGAGTTGCCGCGCATTCTAAACCGGCGCATTCTTACCATTGGCCGCAGCGAAGACAACGACATTGTGCTGTCAGCCACCAGCGTCACCCGCCGCCATGCGCAGCTAGAGCGCACAGCGACTGGCTGGCAAGTGCGTGACCTCGGCAGCCACAACGGCACCTTTCTTGATGGCGCGGCACTGTTGCCCAACATCCCGATGGAGATTTTGCCGCACCAGATTTTGCGCATTGGCCCCTATTACATGCAGCTGCAGTTGGGCAAGAAGTATGCCGAAACGCGACGGCCGTATGACGTGTTTGTCAGCCCCACAGAAGTGGAAACTGCGCCAGGACGCAGCCGCCACGTGCAGGTGACGATTACAAACCAGACAACGGCCGTTGAAGAATACGCCCTGACGGTGGAGCGCCTGCCTGCCGAATGGGTGCGCCTGAACCAGCGCACCGTGCGCCTGAACCCTGGTGAACGCGCCACGCTAGACGTTGAAATCACCCTGCCCCCACCCGTCAATGGCGCACTGAACAGCGCCCTGATCCTGGGTAAACAGCAGTACCTGATGGTCGTCAATTCCCTGGCCACGCAACGCGAAATGATTGCTGCCCCCGGCACGCTAAACGTGCAGTCCGCAGCGGACGACTTTTCTCTGGAGCTGCAACCACGCGACAAGCGCCAACCAGGGGATTATCATTTGCTGCTGCGCAACGAGGGGGCTGTGCCGCAGGTATACACGGTTATCGGCCGTTCGCCGCACAATAGCGTGCGCTTTACAGAGTGGCGGCTGATCGAGACGCCGCACGCGGCGCAGCGCCCTGCACCGGGCACGCCGCCACGCGCGAGCAAAAAAGGGGGGACAACCTGGCGACGGCTATCATCGCCATTGCGCCGCCTGACGAACGCACCACGCATGGCGTGGCAACGTCTGACCACTGCGCCACGTCGTGCGCTGAATCGCCTCTGGCCAGGGCTGGGCACGGTTGTGCCCGCCGCTGCGCCGCTTAGCCTGCCCAAACAGCCAGCACCTGCTGCAGCGCGCGCGTTTTCGCCTGGGACAAAAACGGCTGTTTCCACCCCTCCCTTCTCCCCAGAACGGTACAAGAAAGTGACCCACCCCGGCGACTTGCAAACACAGGTGCAAATCCCCCCCTTGCAGCAGCGTTCGCTGCACCTGAATCTATCGCCGCGCCGACGCCCCCCGTTTGGCCGTCAGCATCGCGCCCTACCCTATGAATTTTACGTAGCCACCCCAAACGGTCGTGCGCAGACCATTACCGGTCAGCTAGAAGTAACGCCGCGCCTGCGTTCCCCACTCTGGCCGGTGCTGCTGACGCTGCTGCTTTTGCTCGCCTGCCTGGTTGCCCCCCTGACCTTGGCGCGCTTTAACCCCACGGTAGCCGCTTTTCTGGCCGCACCGGCCGACCTGGACAATGACGGCCTGAGCAACTTTGCCGAAGTGTATCGCTACCGCACCAACCCGCACCTGGCCGACACAGATGGCGATGGCCTGGATGATGGCTATGAAATCAGGCTGGGGCTGAACCCAAACCGCGCCGACACCGATGGGGACGGCCTGAATGATGGTCTGGAACTGCAACTGGGCACGAATCCGCTTTTGTGGGACACAGACGGAGATACGCTCTCTGATGGGCTGGAGGTGCTGACGCTGGGCACAGACCCCCTGGTTCCTGACGAGCTGCCGGTGATTGTGCGCAAGCCCACGCCAACACCAACACCTGCGCCCACGCTGCCGCCAACGGCCGTGCCTATGCCAACGGCCGTTCCCACGCCACCTGTCTCGCAACTCGCGCTGCGCAGCCTGGGCCTACACGATGGCACACTGCTGCAGGAAGGGGGCATGGGCGCGCTGGCGCTGGCCGCCGGCCCCACGCTGCAAGTGGGCGATACGGCGCAAAACAGCCAGACCTACAAGGCAATTGTCAGCTTCCAGACGGCCGATTTGCCGCAAACGACCGTTGTGCAGAGCGCCCGCCTGCACCTCTACCTGAGTGAGCGCCAGGGCAACCCGGCGGCGCTGGGGCAGCTTCACCTGGACCTGGCCCCGGCCGATGGCTTTAGCGGCAGCGTGGCGCTGGAGAACCTGGACGCAATGGCAGCGGCGCTACTGGTCAACGTGGCCACCTTGCAGCCCAACCCCACCGATCCCAACTGGTACGTGGCTGAATTGCCGGAAACGGCCGTTGCCCTCTTCAACTGGCGCGGCGTTACCCAATTCCGCATTTACTACACCCTGCCCAACAACAACGACGGCGTGAGTGATTTGCTCCTGTTTGCTTCAGGCGATGCCCCCAACGAAGCGCAGCGGCCACAGCTAATCCTCACTTACGATGAGCGGTAAGCAGATGAACTACTTAATCGGCCACCAGATTGAGCATTACCGTATAGAGGCTGTGCTGGGCGATGGCGGCATGGGCACTGTTTACCGCGCCTATGATTTGCAGCACGACCGCCTGGTTGCCATCAAGGTCATGCACGCGCACCTGGCCAATCAGCCCCAGTTCCAGCGCCGCTTCATGCAAGAAGCCAACTCAACGCTGAATTTCAACAGCCCACACATCATCAAAGTGTACCAATCTGGCCTGTACCAGGATGCGCCCTACATGGTGATGGAGTACATCAGCGGTGGCAGCCTGACCGACTACCTGAGGCAGTTGCAGTGGGCGGGCAGGCGTCTGGCGCTGGCAGAAGCGTTGGTGCTGGCAGCGCAGGTGGCCGAGGGGCTTTCTTATGCCCATCAACGCGGCGTCATCCACCGTGACGTCAAGCCAGACAACATTTTGCTGCGCCTGAAGGACGAGACGTTTGCCGGCCCGCGCCAGGCAGTTATCTCTGATTTTGGCCTGGCCGTGCTTTTGAAGGAGGGGGAAGAGGTCTCCACGAATCCCTTCATGGGGTCGCTGGCGTATATGTCGCCAGAACAGTGCGCAAATATGCCGCTCGACGGCCGTTCTGACCTATACTCCCTCGGCGTCATGCTCTACCAGTTGACCACTGGCCAACTCCCCTTCCGCATTAATGCGCCCGCAGATATTGTGAAGCACCTGCAAGAAATGCCGCTGCCGCCGCGCCTGATCAACCCCGACCTGCCGCAAGAGGTGGAAGACCTGATCCTGAAACTGCTGGCAAAGAAGCCGAGCGAACGCTTTCAGACTGGCGCCGAGCTGGCGCACAGGCTGCGCACGATAGACGTGCAAACGCAGGGCCGGGAAACGGCCGTTGCCGCCGGCGTTGCCGCCGTGACCCAATGGGTAGAGACACGCTGGGTGGCCAGCGTAGATGTGGGCAGCCGCATAGACACCAACCGCACCTGGACTTCCACAGGGGATTACCGTCTCTTCATCACGCACCAGTGGGAAGAAGCGCGCATAGAGGCGCTGACAGGCAGCCGCGTAACAATTGGCCGCCACCCCGACAACCAGATCGTGCTCGATGACCGCACCGTATCGGCGCACCACGCGCGCCTGGAACGCACGCTCGCAGGGTGGCAGGTGGTTGACCTGGGCAGCACCAATGGCACCACCTTGGACGGCCAGGAGTTGCCCTACAACCAGCCTGTACCCTGGAGCAACCACCAGACGTTGCGCATCGGCCCATTTGCTTTGCAGTGGCAGGCGTTCAGCGCCACATCTGCGCCCGCACCTGAGCGCATCCACGCCGCTGCGCCAGCTGTGCCGCTGCCCATTGTGAAGATGCCGACAAACGGCCGTACCCCCGCCACCTTTGCGGCGCCGCCCGCGCCAGCTATGACGACTATCCCGGCGGCAACGGCCATTGCTGCCACCGCGCCGCTGCCCGCCATCAACTGGGAGGAACTTGAGTGGACTGCCGCCGCCCGCGTGGGGGAAACCCTGGAAATGGCGCTCACCCCTGCCACACTCGAAGTCGCCCCCGGCGCGGAAGCGCAGATGCAACTCATGGTGCGCAACCTGGGCAACACGGTAGAAGACATAGACCTGCGCCTGCTGGAGCAAGGCCAGCCTGCCACCTGGATGAGTCTGCAAATGATGCGCATGAAGCTGCTGCCGGGCGAATCGCAAACGGTGGCGCTGCGCGTTGCGCCCCCGCTGGGCAGCGCCATTCTTGCCGGCACACACCCGTTCGAGGTGCAGGCAGTCACTTCACGCGGCAGCATGGAAAGCATGACCGCCCAGGTGCAGGTAACACAGCGTGAAGCATTTGCCCTGGACATGCACCCACGCAATTTGCAGGAAAAAATCGTCTGCCGCTTTGCCATCAGTGACCAGAGCAATTTTGCCAACATCTATGAAGTGGAAGGGCAGGATGACAGCGCCGCGCTGAACTTCAACTTTGCCCAGTTAGAAACTGCGACGCTGGTGCAGGATGCGCCCAATAAGCTGACCATTCGCGTGCAGCCGGGCAATACGGCCGTGCTGCCCTTCACCATCACTCCCAAGAAGCGTCCCTGGTTCCGCCGCCCAGAACAACCCTTTCCTTTCAAGGTGCGCGTGCGCACGCAAACCGCCGACTGGCAAATGCTGGATGGCCAAGTGGCCGTCTCGCCGCGCGTCTCCCTGCGCTTTTTGCTCCTCATCCTCTCCTTGCTGCTGCTCATGATTGGCCTGGGCTTCTTTGCCGTCAACCGCGTGCAAAGCGAAGCGCGCAACAGTGCCGCCGCCACGGCAACGGCCGTGCGCGCCACCCTGGAAGTTTACGAAGGGGAAGCCAACAGCGCCCAGGCCACTGCCGACGCCCTGCGCGCCGCCGGTGACATCGCCGGGGCGGAACTGGCGCAGGCCACCGCTGATGCCCTGCGCGCCACGCTGGTCGCGCAAAATCTGGAGCTAGACCAGGTAGCCGCCCAGCTTGCCATCACCCCCACGCCCGTGCCCGTGCCCATAGACATTATTCTGGACAACTTCAGCGTGCCAGAAAATGCCGACATCGGCACAACCGTCGGCGCATTCATTGCCTCTTTTGCCGGTGGCCAGGGCCGCAGCGATGACAAGCCGCGCGCGCTGGCGCGCCTGGCGCAGCAAACCGGGCCACGCATCACCTTTAGCCTGGTAGCTGGCTCTGGTGATAGGGACAACAGCTCTTTCTTTATCGAAGGCGCGCTGCTAAAAACGGCCGCGCGCTTTGACTTCGAGACACAGAGCAGCTACAGCGTGCGCGTGCGCGCCGACAACGGCGCTGGCGGCATCTTCGAAAAGGCGTTTACCATCTCCGTGATTGACCGCAACGACACCCCCGCCTTTTCCATATCCGACGTGACCGTGAGCGAAAGCGCGGGTAAAGCCATCATTGCCATCAACATGACGAACGACAGCAACTCCGTCGTCAGTGTGGACGTGTCAACAGCCGATGGCACAGCCAAAGCGGGCGAAGATTACACGCCGTTTGAGGGCACAGTTAGCTGGCAGCCAGGTGAGACGGGGCGCAAAACGATTGAAATTGCCATTCTCGATGATCAGGTAGATGAACCGGATGAGACGTTCAGTGTGCGCCTCTCCAATCCCGTGATTGGTGTGATTGCCAGCGGTACGGCCGTGGTCACCATCACTGACGATGACGACCCGCCTACGCTAAGCATTGCCGACGCTACGGTAGCGGAAAACGGCGGCCGTGTCACCCTGACCGTGACCATGACCGGGCTGAGCAGCCAGGAGGTCAGCGTAGCCTATGCCACCGCCGATGGCACGGCGCGCGCCAACGAAGATTACACCGCTGCCAGTGGCACGCTCACCTGGAGACCGCGCGAAACTGGCGCCAAGACCTTCACCGTCACGATACTGGATGACCAGATACACGAGCCGAACGAAACGTTTCGCGTCAATTTGAGCAACGCCGTCAACGCGACGTTGGCAAACGGCACGGCCACCGTCACTGTTGAGGAAAACGACCCGCCACCGGTTCTTTCGATTCTGGCGACACTGGCCGTCAGCGAACCGCCAGAGGCGGATGCCAATGCATTTCTCGCCGTAACGATGGAACGCGCCAGCAGCGCTGTGGTGACAGTAAATTATGCCACCAGTGACGATACTGCCGTAAAAGGGCGCGACTATGTAGAAACCAGCGGCACGCTCACCTGGCAGCCTGGCGAAACCGGCGTCAAGAGTTTCCCCGTCGTGATCAAAGCTGACCGCATCTTTGAGCCAGCGGACGAGGTTTTTATCGTCACGCTCTCAAACCCCACCAACGCCACGCTCGGCAATGCCGTCGCCCGCGTCAGCATTACCGACAGCGACGAGCGCCCCACTGTGCAGGTGCTAGACGACATCATCGTCACCGAGGGGCCGGGTGTGCGCGCGCGCATTCAGGTGCGCCTGAATGGCGGCAGCAGCACACCGGTCAGTGTTACCTACGTGACCGAAGAGGGCACGGCAAAGGCGGATCAGGATTACCGCCCGCCGCCATCTAATGCCACTCTTTCTTGGGCAGCCGAGGAAGCAGACACAATTAAAGAAATCTTCATTGATCTGATTGATGACCGCATTTACGAGCCGCAAGGGGAAACCTTTCACGTCTTGCTAACCGGCGTCACCACAAACAATGCTGTCCTGACCACGCAAAACCGCGCTACGGTCACCATCAACGACAATGACCCACCGCCGCAGCTACAACTGCGCACAGAGAGCGTCAACGAAGGAGATGGCCAGGCGCAAATTCAGGTGCGCCTCTTTGGCGGCAGCTATGAGAATGTGCCGGTGACGGTAGCCGTGAGCAGTGGCACAGCCACAGCCGGGCTGGATTTTGTCTTTAATCCTGTGCCCAACTTGGTATTTCCTGCCAATGAGGTAGACCGCACGCTGACTTTTCCGGTAACCATTATAGATGATGAGATTTTTGAGCCGGGAGACGCAGAAACGTTTGTGGTGACGCTGACACCGGACCCAGACACCAATGTGGCGGTATTGAGTGGCAGTGTGCGCATTGTGGATAATGACAGCTCGCCGGTGCTGCAAATTCAGAATACGCCGCTGGCGGTCACAGAGGGTACGGGCAGTGCGCCCACGCTGCTGACGGTGACGGTGATGCTGGTGGGTGGGTTTAATGCGCCGGTAACGGCCGTGATCAACACCGAAGACATCAGCGCGCGCGCACCACAGGACTACGCCGCCATCAATAATCAGCCGCTCATCTTCCCCGCCAACGTGGCAAACAGCACCCGCTCCTTTACCGTGCAGATTGTGGCCGACGCCATTGATGAAGGGTTGCAGGAAACGTTCCGTGTGCGCCTGACCGTGCCCACGCAGCCAGATATTGGCGGCGCAAATGCGGTTATTACGATTAATGATGATGACTCCGCCGGGCTGATTGTCAGCACCGGCAGCATGGCGCTAACTGAAGGCGGCAGCGGCGTGCCCTACACCATCCGCCTGAACAGCGTGCCTACGGATACGGTAACGATCACCATTGCCCCGGATGAACAGGTGCGTGTTGCCCCACCACTGCAGCCACCTTTGCCCCCAGGTGTGCCGGTACTGCTCACCTTTTTGCCCAACAACAGCGCCCTTACGCCGCAAACCGTCATCGCATTTGCCGCCGATGATAGTCTGGCGGAAGGGCCGCACAATGGCCTGATTACCCATCTCAGTAGTTCGGCCGATCCGCGCTACCAGGGGCGCACGCATATCATCACGGCCGTTATCACCGACAATGACCTGCCCCCCCTGATCGAAGCCGGGCAAGGCCGAGAGATCAGCGAGGACGCCCCGACGGGCACGCTGATTGGTGCGCCCATTGTGGCGCAGGTGCGCTCTACGGCAGGCGTGCTGCAAAATTGGACGATTACGGCCGTATCCCCCGTGACAGCCACCAACTACTTTGCCATCAACAGCAGCAGCGGCCAGCTTTCGCTCACCGTAACCGGCGCGGGCAATCTTGACCGCGAAGGGCCGGTAATTAGCTTCACCCTGACGCTGACCGTTTCCGATGGCTTTAACCTTTCCGAACCAGAAACGGTGGTCATTAACCTGCTAGATGCCAATGACGTAGTTCCCTTCATCCCGCCGCAAACGCGCGAAGTGGCCGAGAACAGCAGTCCAGGGCCGTTTGACACGCCGCTAACGGCCGTTGACGGAGACGTTACGCCCACCATCTTCCAGGACTGGACCATTGTTTCCGTCTCACCGCCCACGGCGACAACCTACTTTGCCATCTCTACAACACCGGCCGGAGGCGGGCAGCTGGCGCTGACGGCCGATGGCGCCGCCAACATTGACTTCGAGACCCCGCCCAATACCTATTTGCTGCAAGTGACCGTCTCTGACGGCGTAAACATCTCTGACCCGCAAACCATTACCGTGAACGTGCTGGACGCCAATGACCCGCCCATAGCCGTGGATGACAGCTATAACGTGCTGGAAGATGTGACCTTTAACCAGGCCGCGCCTGGCGTGCTGGCAAACGACTTTGACATTGATGCGGCCGGGGACACGCTGACTGTAGTGGCAGTAAACGGCAACCCGGTGGTGGGGCAGGTTATTTTGCTGCCTTCTGGCGCTCAGTTGCAGCTCTTTAGCAATGGCAGCTTTACTTACAACACGAATGGCGCCTATGATGCGCTGGCCGCTGGGGAAATTGGCGTAGACAGCTTTGCCTATACCGTGAGCGATGGCAATGGCGGCACAGACACGGCCACTGTCACCCTGAACATTACCGGCACGAATGATGACCCAACGGCCGTTCCCGATACGGGCGCGGTGTTGCAAAACGAGCTTTTGACCGTAGCCACCCCCGGCGTGCTGGGCAATGATACCGACCCAGATACGCCGGCAGCCAATCTGTTTGTGGCGGCCGTGAACGGTAGTGGCGCCAACGTGGGCGTGCAAATTACACTCTCCTCCGGCGCGCTGCTGACGCTGAACGCCAACGGCAGCTATACATATGATCCCAATGGCGTATTTGATTATCTGGCCGTGGGCGAAACGACGACAGACAATTTCACCTACACCGTCAGCGATGGCGTGGGTGGCAGCAGCATTGGTCCGGTGACGATTACGATTACGGGCGTGAATGACCCCCCAACGGCCGTAAACGACACGGGCACAACCAACGAAGATACACCGCTGCTTGTGCCACTGCCCGGCGTGCTGGCGAATGACACCGACCCAGATGGGGATGCGCTGACGGTAACGGCCGTGAACGGCAGCGGCGCTAACGTGGGCGTGCAAATCACCCTACCCTCTGGCGCGCTGCTGACGCTGAACGCTAACGGCAGTTACCTCTATAATCCGAACGGTCAATTTGAAAGCCTGCCCGTCGGCGGTTCGACGACAGACAGCTTCACGTACATTGTCAGTGACGGCAACGGCGGCAGCGACATTGCCACCGTGACAATTACAATTACAGGCGCGAACGACCCGCCAACGGCCGTTGCCGACAGCGGCGCAACCAACCAAAACAGCGTGCTTTTTGTGCCTGCTCCTGGCGTGCTGGCCAACGACTTTGACATTGATGCCGGAGACACGCCCAACCTGTTTGTGACGGCCGTTTCTGGCGCGCTCCCCTCCGGCGCACTGCGCACACTCAATGCCAATGGCAGCTACAGCTACAACCCCAACGGTGCATTCAACCATTTGCCTGCCGGCGTGACCGACACCGATCAGTTCACCTACACGGTGAACGACCCACATGGTGGCAGCGCCAATGGCACAGTCACCATCACCATCACCGGCACCAATGATGCGCCGGTGCTGAGCAACATTGCCGCCACCCGCACCTACACCGAGGGAGGCAGCGTCCTCATTCTGGCGCCGGCCGGGCTGGTTACGGACGTAGACGTACCGGCAAACCTCAATGGCGTTCTGACTGTAGAACTCGTCACCAACGGCACGACTGATGACCGCCTGGCGATTCATGGGCCTGCCATGCCGGGTAACTACTC
Source organism: uncultured Anaerolineae bacterium (assembly GCA_937943625.1). Lineage (GTDB taxonomy): Bacteria > Chloroflexota > Anaerolineae > Promineifilales > Promineifilaceae > JACSRF01. The sequence continues at coordinate 18,084 of CALEAD010000084.1, forward strand.
CTTCAATATCGGGCTACAACAGATCCGCCGCAACGGCAGCGTTGTGATCGGGAACTACAACAATAATCCGGCTGCCTGGCCAACCCCACTTATCATTACCTTTACGGCAAATGCGACTCCGACCGACATTCAGGTGGTGCTGCGCGCGATTGCCTTTAGTAATGTGGTGAACAGCCCTGGGCCGCCTAACCCCAGCACCCTGCCGCGCTCTGTGCGCTTTACGCTGACAGACGACCTGGGTGCCACCAGCAATCAACCGATTGTCACAGTGAACGTGGTGGCGGTGCGGCAATCGGGCTGGGGTGTAGTTGAGGAGCTGCCGAAGCCGTTGCCGCTGCGCGCGGCCTGGCACAGACTGGTGATGATTTGAAAAGGAAGGGCATGATTCATCTTCTTTGGAAACAGTCAGCGGTCAGCGGTCGGCGGTCAAACAGATGGAAACAGGCTCAATGACACACCTGCTCCGGCGCATGTTTTTTTTCGTTCTGGCGTTGCTAATTGTGCGGCTGCCGGGTCATACGGCCATTGCCCAGCCAACGGCCGTTTTCAGCGTCAGCGACGTGCGCGTGCAGGAAGGCACAACCAGCCTCAATCTGGAACTGTTCCTAAAGCTGGTAGGCGCAGCCCCTGGCATTGTGCCGCAAACGGCCGAACTGCTGCTGGATGATGGTGGCCGTTATGCGGCCCAGCTCAGTCAGCCCCCTTACTATGTGGCGCTGGTGATAGACGCCAGCGGCAGTATGCGCAGCGTGCTACCGCGCTTGCTAGAGGCGTTGCAAACGTTGATTACCCAGGCCCCACCGCAAACCTACTTTGCCGTGATTCGCTTTGACGAGCAGATTCGCCTGGTGCAGCCCTTCAGCAATGATCATGCCCAGGTCGCAACGGCCGTTGCTGCCATTGAACCAGGGGAAAGCGGTACCTGCCTGTACGACGCCACCTATGCGGCCGTGCAGTCACTAGAACAGATTGCCGGCGAATCGCCGCGGCGTGCCCTGCTGCTTTTCAGCGACGGCCGTGACGAGCGCCGCCAGGGTCTTAGCGAAGCGTGCAGCAGTTACAACCTGGAGCAGCTATTGGCCTACGCTGGCGACCGCCCAACCCCCGTGCCCATTTATGCTGCCGGGGTAGGCACAGCGCCAGGGCGCGTGGCAATCAACGTGCTGCGGCAAATGGCACAGCGCACCGGCGGTCAGGTGGCCGATGAGACGCAACTCGTCACCCAGGTACAGAGTGTTCTGAATGAAATTGGCCAACAGTGGGTGGCACGCCTCTCCTTGCAGCCTCCCCAGGGGGTGCGCCGTGGCGCGCTGCTGGTCACGCTGAGCGACCAAAGCCTGCTGGCGCCTGTGCCGGTTGCCTTTGCTGCCAGCCGCTCCTTTGTGGTGACACAGCCCCCCCCGCCGTCACTGGCGCTGACCATTGATAACCTGGTCTATGACGCAGCGGCCAATTTGTACCGCTTTGATGTGTCACTTTCGGCCACCCAGGAAGTGGGCAGCCTGCGCGTAGACGTGCTAAACAAAGACAATGTGCAGGTGACGCGCCTGCTACACAATGGGCCGGTGTTGCCTATGCAGACGCTTTCCTTAAACGGGGCGCTACTGCAAGCGCAGGAGGCGTACAGGCTGGAAGTAACCCCGCTTTCTGCTGCCGGGCGCGCGCGGTTGATGGAAAACGGCCGTCCTTTCATTGCTCAGTACACATTCACCCACAACCCACCCCTGCCCCTGCGCCTGAGTGTAGACGGCGTGCAGCAGCTCGACACTCCGGCGCGGTTCGACCTGCGCGCCTGGCGATTGCTGGATGATGAAGCGACTGTACGCATTGCCTTTCACGTGGAAAATGGCGCCCAGGTCGCACAGTACGAAGCGCTTCTCATCAGCCTGCAAACCAATCAGCCATTGGGTGCGCCCTTTACTCTGCCTGTGGCACAAACAAACAATGGGCCGCTCACGGCCGAAATCCCTATCGAGCTACCCTCTGGCGCATACAACCTGCTGCTACACGCGGTAGGCGCAGATGGGCAGCGGTTGGCGACCACACGTTACGCCTTTAGCGCCCAGGCGCCCGATCCACCGCTGGTGCGCGCCCTCAAGGCGCTGCAAGCCAACCCCATCCTCTGGCTCTTGTTCCTGCCGCCCGTTTTGCTGCTGCTATTGCTGGCCTGGTGGCTGGGGATGATGGTAGGGCGCAGCAGCCGACCAGTGGCGCAGCAGCCGCTGATAAAAGAGGCGGCCAAAGGCGCGCCGCCGATGCGCCTGCAAATTTTAGAAACGGCAGACCCCGCCTTTGCCAACGGAGCGAGCGTGCAGCGCGTTACCCGGTTCCCCTACACGATTGGCCGCGAGGGGTGCGACCTGACTATTTCCGGCGACCGCCACATCTCGCGCCGCCATGCGCAAATCAGCTACGAGGACGGCATCTTCTATCTGCTGGATTTTGGCAGCAGCAACGGCACATTTGTGAATGAGGCGCGCGTGGAGGCCAACAAACCCACGCCGCTCAGTAGTGACATTGGCGCGCAGATTCGCCTGGGCAAAACAACGCTGATCTCATTTGCCGAAGAGGGAAAAGATTAAAAACTGGAGACTGGAAGATGGTTCAGATGCTCCTGACAAATTTGAACACCGACCGCGGATAGCCGACTGCGATTTGTCTTCAGTCTGGCAGTCTGCAGTCGTCCGTCGGCAGTCAGGAAATTATAAAGCGCCGTTTGCAGAAAGCGTGAACCACGCCGTGATTGGCCATTGACGGGAAAAGCCCGCTAACCACTCCCCACAAACCACTTATGACCGACCTGAACTTTCAACACTTGCAGCTAGAGTTCACACGCCTGGATATTTTGCTGCATCGGCAGGTGCAACGGCAGGGGCTCAGCACGCCCGCCACCGAAGGCGAAAACAGCGTGCTGAGCCTGTACCATCTCTCGCAGGCGCGCGTGTATGAGTTGTTGCAACGGCCGTTTGGCGCGGGTGACTATTTGCTGGACGAAACTGTGGAGGCACACTATGCCACTGTCCTGCCAAAGGTAGAGCAAGATATTGCCGCGCTGGTAGGCTATGCAGAAAGAACGGGTCAACCACTGCGGCTGATGGCGCTGGCGCGGCTGGCCAGGTTAGACCGCTTTGCCCTGGATGCCTTTTTGCTCTGCCTGGCACCGCTGCTGGACGCGCGCTACGCCAAAATTTACGGCTTTTTGCAGGATGACCTGACGCGCAAACGGCCGTCGCCTCAACTTATTCTCGACCTCCTGGCCCCACCCGGTGCAGAACGGCTATCGCTGCTGGCACACTTTAGCGACGATGCCCCCTTGCTGCGTTACCACCTGCTGGAAAGATTGCCAGAAGCGGGCGGCGAACGGCCGTTTCTCGTCAACCAACAGCTTGCCCCAGACGAAGGGTTGGCCGCCTGGCTGCTCCTGGACCAGTACCGCCCGCCCGCCTCGCTGAAAGAGCACGTGCTGTACCAGGCCACGCCAAGGCCAGACATGGCGCTGCTGCCCCCTGGCGTGGCGCAGGCGCTGGTCGATGAGGCGCAGGATGGAGTATGGGCCTTTTGGGGGCCAGACGCCCTGGCGCAGCAACAGGCAGCGGCGCTGCTGGCGCAAAGGCTGGCGCGCCCCCTGCTGACGCTAAACCTGGAAACGGCCGTGCAGGATGACTTGCCCCCCGCCGAGGCCCTGCGTTACTTGCTGCGCGACGCCCTGCTGACCAACGCGCTCCCCTTCATTACCGGCTGGGACGGCGTGCTGGCAGACGATGCGCCCCCGCCCACGCTGCTGGAAATGGTGCTGGCGCACCCTGACCCGCTGGCTATTGGCAGCAATCGTTCCTGGCGGGCACGGCATGTGGCGCGCACGCGGTTGCTGCGCTGGCTGTCTTTCCCCATGCCAGATGTAGCCCAGCGGGAACAGCTTCTACGCCATTTTTTGTCGCCAGAAGCCGCCGTAGACCACGCAGAGCTGCGCGCGCTGGCCGGGCAGTTTACCCTCACCAGCGCCCAGTTGCGCGATGTCGTCAGCAGTGCGCGTGATCTGGCCAGGCAAAACGGCCGTACGCTCATCTCCCCTGATCTCTTTGCCGCGGCGCGCGCCCATTCCAACCCTCGCCTGGAAAGCCTGGCGCGCAAAATATCCCCCCGCTACACCTGGGACGACTTGGTATTGCCCGACGACCAGCTTCAATTTTTGCATGAAATGGTAGACACCGTGCGCAGCCGTCCCCTGGTGCTGCACGAATGGGGCGTGGGCAAAAAGCTCGCCTCTAGCGCCGGCGTCACCGCCCTCTTCTATGGCCCACCCGGCACAGGCAAAACCCTGGCAGCACAAATTTTGGCTGGCGAACTAGGGCTGGATTTATACAAAATCGATCTCTCCAGCATGGTCAGCAAATACATTGGCGAGACCGAAAAGAATCTAGAGCGCATCTTCAGCGAGGCAGAAAGCAGCAACGCCATTCTCTTTTTCGACGAAGCAGACGCCATTTTTGGCAAACGCTCCGAGGTGCGCGATGCCCATGACCGCTATGCCAACATCGAAATCAGCTATTTGTTGCAGCGCATGGAGGCGTATGATGGCGTTACCATTCTGGCCACCAACCTGCGCGCCAACCTGGATGAAGCGTTTATACGCCGCCTGCAATTTGGCATAGATTTCCCCTTCCCTAAGGCGGCCGACCGGCTGCGCATCTGGCAGGCGCTCTTTCCGCCGGAGACACCGCGCGCGCCTGACCTGGACCTGGCATTTATGGCGGAACGATTTGAAATCGCCGGGGGAAGCATTCGCAATATTATCGTCACGGCCGCTTATCTGGCCGCAGCCAATGGACAGGTCGTCACCATGGCGCACCTGCTGCACGGCGTGCGGCGCGAAATGCAGAAGATGGGGCGGCTGGTAAATGAGCGAGATTTGCAGTGGTAATGAGGTGTGGTGATGGGCAAAGAAAAACAAGCGTCAGATAGTCAGAAGACTAAAAAATTCCTGGCAAAACCCATTTTGCTGCGAGCCAAACTGGCAGAAACGGCCGTTGCTCTCCCTGATCTACCCACCATTCGGCAACGCGCTTCCCATTCCCACCTCAGCATGAGCCAGGATGGAGTTATCCTACAGCGAACTCTCGGTAATTGGGTTCTGGGGCAGCTTGCAGGCTGCGCCGCCAGCACTCCCTCAATGGCGGCAAAGGAGGGAAAGCAAAAGCCAGGTACTTTCCTGAATGGCAAAGAGGAACAGTTACGGCCGTTCACCCAGGACGTATTTTTCCGCTCGCAGGTCAACGGCTACGTAAACGGCCAGACAGCCCAACATCATGAAATACAAGCCTCTGGCGAGCAAGAGACAATTCAACGCCTGCCCTCAGCCAACAACAATCCTACCATGCAGCCAAATGGCATCTATTGGGACAGACGGGACATGGATGGCGTATGGGGAGATGTTCCTGCACGAATTACAGCCATCATGAAAAAGCCGGGAAATGGTGGTGTCCCCAGCGTTGCCCCACCAGGGTGGGATTGGCTACAAAAGAAGGTAGGCAGGCTCAAAGGAAAATGGGTGCGCTTTCATATCATTAACCAGCACCTGGGTGGGCCTGGCCATCAAACCTGGGACCTGGTACCCACGACGGTGGCTGTAAATGGCGCTTACAATAGAGAGATTGAAGAAGACGCCAAAGCTAACGCCATTAGTAACAACAAGTGGACCTATGTAGATGTGCAACTTGCATATAACTACAACTGGCCGGCACACATACCAAGCGCCATCAGTGCTGAATGGGGGAGTTGGAATGGCAACAAATGGGTGGCGGCCAATGCAAAAATCTACCAAAATTATGACATTACCCAATTTGGTATGGGTTCTGCCTATTTAAGAGGGCACAACATTACCCAGGCACAAGTGGTTAAACGGGGTGTACCGTCCAAGTATGTCGCGGCGTTTACTGAATGGTTAAAGAGTTATCGGCAAGATGATGATCCAGATAGCGATGAGGATATGGAGTTTGACACGGCAGCCCAAGACCATGATGAATTTGGACATGACTATGACGCCAGTTGGCTAGATCAAATTTGGCTAGATGAAGACGACACGGCACCGGGCCAGCTACAACCAGTAGTCAAAGCCTTATAGGAAAAATAATGAACTATTCAAACCGCAGGGCAAACACCGAGCCTTCATTTCTCCCCCGTTTTCATCATATGATCGATCAACTTCAGGTACACCCGCACATCCATATCATCGATCTCCATTTGCCTTCGCCAGCCAGTCGAGCAGACATTGCCGAGGCCAGGCAATTAGCGGGGGGGCATTTACTGCCTGGCATGGAAGCATTTTATCTGGAAACGAATGGGCTTATGGTGCAATGGGAGCATACTCTGCCGGAGATCCAACAAGGAGACGAGCATGACCTGGGCAGTATTGAAATTCTACCGATTCAGGAAGTGATGCAAAGCTGGCAAGAGGTCATTTGGTTCGAAGCAGACACAGAACACCGTTTTCGGGGAGTGAAACCTTTAGATTTCTTTGCCCCTGAGGCCTGTGCCTGTCTGGTGCAACAAGTAGATGGCATTTTGCGCCCAACCATTTACTATCACTATTTGGGCGAATTCCTTTATGACACCGGGGTTAATTTTATTGAATACCTGGAACGTCTATTGCTTTCCAGAGGTTCGTGGTATTGGATCGAAAGTCTCTGCGTGCAAACGTGCAATAGCTCCCAGGCATTGGATTTTTTGCGGCGAATGTCCTTGCTATTCGCTGATTTTCAACCTGCGCTTTTTCAACCACGATCTCTTCCAGGAATCGTTCAACGTTGACTTGGATGGCACGGTCAGGAAGCTATAGCAAATGACAAAGCGCTTAATTTGACAATGTCACATTACACAAATGAGAGCGATTCTGATAAAAACTGCCCATGACTGATAGCGAAAAAAACATGTTACCCTCTTCGAGCGATGGGGATTACCCCTCGACGAAATCAGAGAATTAGGCAATAGGTTAGCCTCCTTCTGGCGCAATTTTGGTCAATGGACCCAAACCAAGACCAGAGATACCAGCCAGTATGGCTTG
>CALEAD010000085.1 GCA_937943625.1 uncultured Anaerolineae bacterium
TTCACTGAGCAGAGTTGTTACGCAGGCCGCTCCCTGCGTTTTGGCAATGGGGTGATTCAATTGCCCCTACCGTTTTTCAAAGGCATTTGTTTTTCGTATTTTTGAGCCATTTCGGCTCTGATTGCACAATAGTTACGTTTAGATTCTACACCTTTTTTCCAGGTTTTCCGTTAAGCAAATTCATGTTGTCATCATACCAGGCGCCCTGGAGATTGTAATCGTCCTGGAGAACCAACTTATGCTGATCTTGCGTACACTATCAGGCACGTAAGAAGTTCAACTGTTTCTGAACAGTTGAACTTCTATGCGTTTCCATGATTTTCTATCGCCGTTCCCACTTCACGGCATCAAATCCTATTATGCGCGCCAGATAAGTTTCACCGGTTACATCGGAGAGAGAAACATAATCGCTACTGTTTCCCTGAAATGTGTAGGTGCCCAGCGAAACCCACTGGTCGCTGTAGCTATTTTGGTTGATTATCTGCTGCGTGAAATCGTCCCGGTGGGAAATCCAGTAATGGGCCTGCCGGGTACTGGCATAATTACGCGGAATGAAGACAAAGACCTCATACCGGCCGGTCGTCAATGTTGGATACCAGCGTGCCCAGTTGTAGTTGGCCTTATGCTCTTTATTATTGTAGGTCCATAGCATGCTGCCACCCTGGCCAACGTCGTTAGCCGTACGCCAGCTGGCAGCCGCGCCCCCTTTCATGAAACCAGGGCTGCTGTTGTCCACAACAATGGCGCTACCAGTTCCACCTACAGTTGTCCAGGCCAGCTGCGCCACGGCCTGGCCGCTTTGCTCGAAGTATTCCATTTTGATTTCGATATTACCACCCGGCAGATAGATGTCACCTGAATGGGTTCTGGTTGCCTGTACTACCCAGGCATCCACGAGCAAATGGCCATTTACCCAAAGCCGCACACCATCATCGGCGGTTACGGTGAAACGGTAGTTGCCTACAGGCATGCTGGCCGAGCGTGTCCAGCGGGCGGAAAAGCCGTCGGCATTAATAATGCCAGCTGCGGGAGAACCCAAACCCCAATTGAAGTTGATTTGCGCGTCATCGCGCACCAGGGCCGGAGTGCCGCTTAGATTAGTGTTGTTAAAATACTCGCCGCGCCAATTGTTGCTGGCCGGGGTTAATTGGGTCCAGGATACGGCCGCAACTGCTTGGCCGCTGTTCTCATAGTATTCTACGGTGATTAAGGTATGCCCGGCGCTCAATTGGCGATCGGCCGTTACGGTGCGCGCCGCATGATCCGACCAATCATTGATGATCAGGTCGTTATTGACCCAGACGCGAATGCCGTCGTCAGCCGTGGCCGTAAAGCGATAGCTGCCAGCCGGTACGTCAATATAGCGGGTCCAACGAGTCGAGAATTGGTCAGCATTAACGCCGGGGCCAGGGGAGCCGCTGCCCCAGTTGTAATCCAGGCTGGGTTTGCTGCGCTGCAAAACAGGGGCGCCACTCAGGACCACATGATTCCAATAAGACGCCTGCCAGGTTGGATCGCTGCGCTGGGGTAAGGAGCTCTGGGCAAGCGTATTGGGAGCTAACAGAAGCGCTGGCAAGAATCAAGTGAGAATAGATGGTCATTTAATGATGGTGGTTTCCTCTAATCTTCACTTACAACCGTTCCCAAGGAAAGGCTGCCAGGGTAGATTATTGATTGTCAAGGCTCTACTGTTGGTGTTTCTGTTGGCGTCGCTGTTTCCGTTGGTGAAGTAGTTGCCGTCTCAGTCGCGGTTGCGGTCGCGGTCGGTGTTGCGGTTGCTGTTATGGTTAGAGTTGGGGTCGCTGTGGCGGTCGCTGTTGGCGTTGCCGTTGCGGTTGCCGCAGTCGTTGAAGTTGGGCTGGGAACAGCAGTAGCAGTCGCTGTAGCGGTCGCCGTCGCCGTTGGTACTATTTTTTCCCACCAGAATTTGACGCTGGCGAGGCCGCTGTTTTCATAATATTCCAGTCGAAGCGCATAGAATCCAGCCGTAAGGTTGCGATCCACGGACACTTCCATGCCGCCATCGCGCCAATCGTCCAGGATAAGCTGGTCGTTCAGCCAGAGCCGCACGCCATCATCGGCCTGGATATGGAAACGATAAGTACCCCCCTCGAAGGCCAGCGTGCGCGTCCAGCGCGCAGAGAAGTTGTCTGCCGGCAAGGACGGGTCGGGTGAACCATTGCCCCAGTTGAAATCAATCTGGCGGTCATTTCTCACTAAAGCGGGGCTGCCGCTAAGGCTCCTGTTGCTCCAATATTCACCTTTCCAATCGGGATAAGCGGTACGTTCCCACCACAACTGTATGGTTGCTTCACCCGTGCGCTCATAATATTCCACCCGGATGAGCTGGTTTCCTCCACCCAGGGTGCGTTCGGCCGATACTTCCCGGCGCGAGCCGTCCCGCCATTCGTTGATTACCAGTTCACCATTGATGTAGAGGCGCATGCCGTCGTCCACAATTGCCCGAAAACGGTAGTTGCCTGCCTCGAAAGGTACAGAACGGGTCCAGCGGGCAGAGAAGTTGTCTGCAGGCACGGTGTTGGCTGGCGCGCCGGTTCCCCAATCGAAGTTGAGGCTGGGGTCGTTGCGCAGCAGTACTGGTTCGCCTGCAAGGCTGGCATTGCTAAAATATTCGCCACGCCAATTGGGGAAGTCCGCCGGTCGTTCCCACCAAAACTGGATTTGGGCCGTGCCGATGTTTTCGTAATATTCTACCCGCAAGGTATGGTTGCCGCTGCTCAGGACCTGTTCGACAGAGAAAGTGGTGTTGGCAGCGTCACGCCATTGGTCAATTAACAAAATGTCGTTCAGCCAGAAGCGCACGCCATCATCGCTGCGCACGTGAAACCGGTAGACGCCGGCACTGAAGGCCATAGTGCGGGTCCAGCGCACTGAGAAATTATCGGCTGGCAAGTTGGCAGCCGGGGCGCCGGCGCCCCAGTTGAAGTTAATTTCACTGTCCTGACGCACGACAACGGCCGTTCCCGACAAGGTTCTGTTGCTAAAGTATTCACCGCGCCAGGCTGTTTGGGCTGGGGTAGCGGTCGCACTGGCGGTTGCCGTGGGTAGCGGCGTTGGCGTCCAAGTGGGCGGACGGGGTGTTGACGTGGGGATGAACACCGGCGTCCAGCTTGGTAGTACAAAAGGCGTGAAGGTGGGCATGGGGGTAACGGCCGTAGCTGATGTGGGGCTGGGGGTAACAGTTGCCGTGGCTTCACCGGGGGACGTCATGGTGTTCGTTGGCGGCAAGAACGGCTGGTTGAGGTCCGTTGTAGGCGTTGCCGCTACTGGTACAGTAGCCAGGGCAATGCGCGTGGGCAGCAAGGGCGTCGGGCCAGAAAGGCGTAAGAAAAGCAAAATGGCGCCGGCAGTTACCACCAAAAACATCAGCCCCAGCAAAAAGGCAAACACCCAGAGCAAAATCTGGTCCAGGTGGGAAAGGGAAAAGCTTGATCTACCTGACTTACGCATGACATGCTCCCTTGAACAAACGGCCGTGCCGCAAGCAAACATTTTACTACCTATCCATAAGAATGTCGCAATAGCGCCCCAATTTCTAACAGGCTATTTGTTTGCTAGAACACCCGATGTCCCTTTGGGTAATTTGGGGCAAGGAGTTTTGCGCCTCTCTGCGTCTAAAGGTGACAAATGTCAGACCGGAAATAGCGGTTTGTAACTATTACCCCACCCCTGCTGACTGTATCATGAAGGGAGAGGCAAAATGGACATGCGCCGGCAAATTATTCCCGTAATGACCATATTCTTTTTGCTCCTGATCATTCTGACTGGGAGCGCGTTGCTTGCCACCCAGCCAGTATCGCCACCCCCAGACGCCGGTGGGAAAATTGTGCTGCCCCCACCCAGTTTAGCCGGTCCTCTTTCTGTAGAGGAAGCGTTGTACACGCGCCGTTCGGTAAGGACCTACAGCAGTGCACCCCTGACCCTGGCAGAGGTTGGGCAGCTCCTGTGGGCAGCCCAAGGGATCACCCATCCTGCCGGTTATCGTACAGCCGCTTCGGCAGGCGGGCTGTATCCTCTGGAGGTGCTGGTTGTCGTGGGTCATGTGGATGATCTTGATGCGGGCATCTACCGCTATGACCCTCATGGTCACGCCCTGTCTCTCGTTGCCTTAGGCGACTATCGCGAAGCGCTAAGTGAGGCGGCTCTTGGCCAATTGGCAGTGGCTGAAGGCGCCGTGGTGCTGGTTTTGGCTGGCGTCTATGAGCGCACGGCCGCTCGTTATGGGGAGCGTGGCCGGCAATATGTGCACATGGAAGTTGGCATTGCCTCGCAGAATGTTCACCTGCAAGCGGTGTCTCTGGGGCTGGGAGCGGTGTTCATCGGCGCGTTTTATGAGGAACAACTGCAACCCTTGCTCCATCTGGCAGAGGAGGAACGGCCGTTGTGCCTGATGCCTGTGGGTCGCCTTCCGGCTGCGCAGCCATAAGTCAAAGTATTTTTATTATCCCTAAAAGGCCCCCAACTTACTGCGGCAGCCGTGCGCGCCAGCTTAACCGCGCGCTGCGTCAACCGCCGCCTGCTTGCTGCTATAGGGTGGAACGGCCGTTGCCGCTCGCTGTTGATGAAACGGCCGTTTTCCCAGACAACTTTCCTATCCTCCAACCAGCCCCTCCTGCGCTATACTGCCAGCAGCGCGGCGCCACGCCGCAAAAGGGGGTTTCAGATGCCGACGAAAGCGGTCACCTTGCTCTTTACCACGCTGCTGCTGGCGCTTCTATTCGCCTTGCCGCCAGCAGAACCCGCCCACGCCGCCGCCACCGTGCGCTATGTAGACGCCGCCGCCGCGCCCGGCGGCAATGGCCTGAGTTGGGCGACTGCCTGGCGCGCGATCAATAGTGCTGCCCAGGCCAACCTGCCACCCGGCGCGCTCGTCCTCATCCGCCCTGGCGTCTATGCGGAAACGGTCGCTTTCGCCGGGTCGGGGGCGGAGGTTGTGCCCTTGCAAACGGCCGTTACCGTCAGCGGCAACCTCATCACTTTTCCCCCAGGCGCGGACCTGAGCGGCATTGATCTGACGGCTCACCCTGGCGAGTATTACCTCTACCTGGCGCGCAGTTTGCAAGGGAATGCGGGGGTGTTTGTGATAACGGCCGTTGACCCCACCGCCCGCACCCTCACCGTAAACGCCCATTTCTCCGCTGAAGATGCCCTTTCCGCCGCTGTTGGTCGCCCCGTCGTTTACCGCAACGCCGACCCGGCTGCCGGGCGCGTCATCCTCGATGCCAGCAGCCTGGACAACGCCTGTACCGTGTTGTACATCGGCGGCTACATCAACCCCTACAACGCCACGCCCGCCAACTTCAACCTGTTCGATGGCCTGGACGTGACCGGCTCGCCCAACTGTGGCGGCCTTCATCTGCAAAATTCCAGCTTCAATGTGTTCCAAAACGGCCGTGTTTATGACCATGAGGGCGTAGGCATTTTGCTGGCGGGCAGCAGCGTTCCGGCGCAGTACAACTACATCATCAACAACCAGATTTGGAACACGCCCGACGAGGCGATCTACATTGGCGCGGGCGGGCAGGGCGCAGCTTACAACCGCACCCATTACAACCACATTTTGGCTAACGAGATTTTTACGCAAGGGACGGCGGCCAACGCCCGCCTGGAAAATGGCGTAGATGTGAAGGAGTACAACGTGGGCAACGTGATTGCGGGCAATCTGCTGCGCGACTTTGCCCTGATCAGCCCCGGCAATGGCGCAATTGAGGTGCGTAACGGGGCAAATGATACCTGGGTCTACGACAATAGGCTGAAGAATATCGGGCGCGGCAGCGGCGGCGGCACTTATTACGTCTTGAATCTGTACCCAACCACAAGCGGGGTGTTGCTGTTCAATAACCTGATTTACCGCGAAACGGCCGTTGCCGACAACCTCTACACCATCAACCTGCACGCCAACAGCACCAGCGGAAACCTGGTGACGCACAACACCATCTACCAGATGAGTCGCGGCCTGCTACTGCAATACAGCACGCCTGGCGGCAATGGGGCCGACAACGGCACAACCATTGCCAACAATCTTTTTGCCACCATCGGCGGGACGCTGCTGGAAGAGCGGAGCTGGAATGGCGCGGCGGAGGGAACCTTTGACCTGCATCACAACATCTTCCCCAGCGCGCCCCCTATCTACCCCACGCCGGGCGCGTTCATCGGCACGCCGACTTTTGTCCAGCCGGGGGCGGGCGATTTTCGCCTGGCAGAGGGCAGCCTGGGCATTGACCTGGGGGCGACGCTGACGCCACCCATCTTGCGCGATCTGGCGCTGGCGCCGCGCGATGCCTGGCCCGATGTGGGGGCGTTTGAGTTTGCGCCGCCGGGCTGGGCGCTGTTTTTACCTTATCTGGCGAAGTAGGCGCGTCAGAAATCAGCAAACAGCCGATGCAAGTGTGGCTAGAGAGGAAAAAACGGCCGTTTCCCCGCACTCTGCTTGCCACATTCACACGCAGCAAAGGACAGGGTACAGAGGGAAACGGCCGTTAAAAAGAATCCGGCATCAATTTTCAATCCACACGCCGCGCCGCGCGCTTACTCCGAATTAAGCGCCATATCCTTGAAAATCCATAGCTCCACGTTGTAGCGGGGCGTGCCGGTGCAGTGGGTAACGTTTGATTGCGTCACCTCGTTGCCGGCGCTGTCAGTAGTGGTAGCTTCAGACTCTAACCAGAAATCTATGTCATAATCGGCCATGCCGAATAGCTTCCATACCGGCTGCGCGTCTACAGCGCTGGGGTCATCTGCAACGTCGAACAGGGGTACGCCCTCGCCGCCAATGTATTCCGCTTTGGTGAGCGAGAGGTTGGCGGCAACGGTTCCCCACAGGTCGAAGCCAAACCCAACGCACCCTGCCAGCAATAAAAGCGCCAGCATGACCCCGCCTAAGCCCAGGTACGGCCGTTTGCGGCTACCAATTGCCCCCAGCAGCAAGACCGGCACAGCAAGCCCGGCCCCCAGCGTCCATCTCTGCCAGGGGTAGGTACTCTCTGTCTCCTGTTTTACCCATTCAAAGCGCAGCTGTGCCTGCACATCCTCCGGCGCCAGGGCAGCGGCGCCGTTGAATAACAGCGCCGAGCCGACGTAGGGGGCGAGTTGATTGTTAACGCGCTTCATGTTCCAATCCCAGGTATAGCCCAACCCCCCACTCTCCGGCGTAAAGTCACCCATGGCGCCCACGGAGGCGAGAAGAGCTGGCAGCACGGTGGGGTCCATGTTTTCATCGGGTTTGCCATCTTCTGTCAGGCAGGTAATGCTGCCGCTGACCAGCTCTTTGGGGTTTAGGAGCCATACACCTTGCAGGTCTATCAGTTGCAGCCGCGCCTTGAACTGCTGGTCGCCTGTTTTGCTCAGCGCCACCAGGCGCAGATGGGGCACGCCCAGCGCCATATGCACGGGGCCTAACAACAGTTCGCTGCCGCCGTCGTGGTACCTGGGCGGGTCATCGCCCAGGCGGTACCAAAAGGGCGCACCTAGCTGAACGGCTAACATGACGGGAAGACCTGGGCTACGGCCGTCTATGCCACTCGTCACCCGCAGGGGGTAGATGCCATCTTTCTGCAAGGTGGCGGCAATATCTACCCCTTCACCCTGGCGGTTGCTGTTTTTTTGCATTTGCGGCGGATAGCCATTGAGGGTGATATTGTACAGGGTGTTACTTTTCTGGCTGATCTGGATGTATTCGCCATAGCCGTTGCCGGTGGCAACGGGGCCGCTGAGCGGGATGGTCGTGTTGCCGTAGATGGGAGGTGCGCCTAGCAGGTAGTTGGCATAAGAGTCCAGGTTGGCGCTGATTTTGGCCTGGGCGTCGGCGTCATCGAATGGGTAAAGGCCGGCGTTGATGGCTTCAACAAAGCTCTTTTCGCTCAACGGACACACGGCCGTATCTGCGCACATGTTCACCTTCAGCAATTGCGCCTGTACGTAAAAGTCACCCGGCCACTGGTAGGGGGATTGTTGCAGTGCCAGGCGGTTGTCAGCGGTAGAAATGGTGCCATACGTGGTCAGGTTTTCTGCCAGGTAGGCGGGGGTGTGCAGCATCACCATATTTTCGGCGGCCATTTCCAGCCACCAGGTTTTGCTGCCAGACCAGTAGGCCCAGGCCATGTTGTACTCTTCATCCTGGATCCAATGCGCCATTTCATGGATGGCGGCCAGGTCCGCGCCGCTAATCATGCCCTGCGCGGCATCTACAGGCAGGTAGATGATGCCGTTGGTGGAACGATATTTGGGTTCGCCTCTGGCGCTGTCAACCACAATGCGCATGGGCGCGGCGGCCGTCAGTTTGGCGGCAGTGAAGCCAAGTTGTTCGTAGCGCGCCATGGCAGCGGCGACGGCTTCGGCCAGCTGGTCGCCCAGGCTGTCGCTCATACCGCTGATGCCGGGGTGATAGTTGACCTGGACTGTGCCGGCGCTGTTCTGGCGACAAATGCCCACCACACCCTGGTAAAGGTCTATTTCCAGGCCACAGTTATGTGGGTCAGTGGCCAGCCGCGCCGTGCCTGTGGGTTTGCCCTGGCTGGCGCTGCGCGGTGACAACACAACAAAGTGTAGGCTGCCGCCGGGGGTTAATGAGCCAACTGGCGCGACCGCTTCGGTGCTGGCAGGACCGATGCGCACGACCGTTTCCAGGTAGCCGTTTTGGGGCACAACATCGAGCGCGGCCAGGTAGCGGCCATCAATGACAGCCACCAGACGCGCATTGGGCGCAGCGGCAGGCAAGCGCAGCAGGGCGCGGCCTGTGCTGTCGTTCAGGCCAGCAGCAGTAAGCGCCACAAAGGGGGTTTCCAGGGTGTAGGTTTGCTCCAGCGCCGCCTGCCAGGCGGGGTCTATGCTAAATTGGCTGAGGGTAACGGCCGTTGTCGTTTCTACGGCCGTTGCCCCAAGCTGTACCTCGATGCCATTTTCAGTCTGGATGGGGCTGTCTGTGGCGGCAACGGCCGTATCGCTTTGCCGCGCAAAGCTGACCGTTTCCGGCAAGGGAATGGGAGTAGGGGAGGGCGTAGGTTCGGGAACGGCCGTTGGCTCACTCTCCGGCTGCGCTGCGTCTCCAACAGGGTCTGCTGCGGGTTGGGCAGCGGGCGCCGCGGCAGCGGGTTGGGCAGCAGGCGTCGCTGAGGAACCGCTGGCGGTCTGGCAGGCAACGTTGAGCCAGAGCGCCAGCAAAAAGATTACTATCAAAGGCAGCAAATGGGGGGATAACTTGCGTAACATGGGGTTCCTCCTGGGCGCTGATGTGTGACGCAATTGTAAAAGGAAAAGCCGCGTCTCACTGTGATACGCGCCTCTCCGTTTAGCTTAAAACTTTTGCCGCGGTGTGTCAAGAGAGCACAATTCTGCTGAAACCTTAGCGCACACTCTGGATGGGCAGGATTTAGACGCTGTTTGGCACATGGGCAAACAGGCGGAAAGGCGGGCAACGGCCGTTTTTGTCAACGTCACCTCAATCCAGTGCTGCCAGACAGACGATTGAGCCTGTTTCTCAGACAGGCATTTTGGAAAAGGCACCCTCAACGATGGCTACGCGCGAACTTTGCATTTGCAAAATGTAAGCGACGTTTCGTGGTAAAATATCCGTACTGGGATCGATGCTAAAGGCACAGTGGATATTCTCATGAACGACAATAACAGTTCATCAGTGCAAAGCTGGCGATATGATGCTGGAAGCGGTGTGGCAGCCGTTGCCCTTTCAGCCAATGGCACAAGGGTGTTGGCTGGCACCTTAGGCAAAACGGCCGTTTATTTGCACAGCTCAGGCGCACTGCTTTGGCAAACCCAGGTAGGCAACCAGGCGTGGCGAGTCAGTCTCAGTGAGGATGGGCAAACGGCCGTTATTGGCAGTGGCAGCACACGCTTTTGGGATTTGAACGGTCGTGGCCTTTACTGCTTTAATGTTGATGGGCATTTGCGCTGGCAGCAGGATTTAGCCGCCTCGATTTGGGGATTAGCTGTAGCGGCTGATGGCAATACTATCGCCGCCGGCACTTCAGCGCGGTAAATCCTGCTGTTTGATGGTCAGGGCAACCTGCTCTGGCAGCAAGATATTCCCGGCCTGGGCTGGTACGCCTGGGTGTGGAGCGCCGCCTTATCCGCGAATGGCGAAGTGATCGCCGCTGGCGCAGCCGATAAGCGCCTTCGTATTTTCCGGCGCAACGGCGAATTGGTGGGAGAACATCGCACGCGCGCCGATGTCTTTGCCACGGCTGTGTCAGGTAATGGCCATTTAATCGCTGCTGGCGACAGCAACGGGTACATCTACTGTCTAGACAACCAGGGAAACCTGCTATGGGAAGAGGTGTTAGGCGACAAGGTGTGGGCGGTTGCCCTCAGCGCCGATGGGCAACGACTGCTGGTAGGCGCTGGTGAACTGGTAGGCGCTGGTGAAAAGGAAGCACATATTCGTCTCTATAGCCAGACAGGGGCATTTTTGTGGAAACGCCACGTCGGCGGCAGCGTCACCAACGTTAATCTAAGCGCCGATGGGCGGCGCATTGTGGCCGGAACGCGGGACGGAGGCATCTTCATTTTTGACGAAGACCGGGTGCTGCACCAGGCACGGGCTGGGAAAATTGTGCGCGACGTAGCAATTTCGGCTACCGGCGAACAAGTTGTAGCTGGTTCAGAAGACGGCGTAGTTTATGGCTTCCACCTGCCGCCATTACCAACAAAAGAAGACACCGCAATATCAACCGTACCCAACAAATACCAGATAACCATCACGGGTGGCCAGGGGATTATTATTGGTGATGGTACGCAGGCGTGGCAACACTTTTCGCCAACAGAGACACCAGCTTCACCCCTCAATCATATAAGCCGCACGCGCTTACAACATCTCGCCGATAATATCTAGAAAGATTTACTACTACTCAAAGAATATGAAGACGCGCTACGATATGAAGAGGATCCACGTCGTTGCGCCCGCTATCGCCGAGAAATCGCGCGGTTGCGCCAATCAGCGGCAGATTACAAACAAGAAGTGGCTAAACTTGAAGTAGAAGTTTCTACCGACAATTTTCCAGATAATATACAAGCTATTTCCAGTCAGTTACAGGAAATGGATGCAAAGCTGGATGCCATGCTCCCGAAACAGGCAACCACCCAACATCAACTCGGCGATTTGCGTGAAGCCATGCCGGCGCGGTTGGCTATGAGTGAACAAGCGATAGTGGCAAATGTGCTCGCTCAACTTAACCAAACCCAGTTGGAAGCAACCGAAACAATGTTACAGGCCCTGGAAGAAAATCGGTTCGAGGAAGAAATGTGGCAAGAAATATTAACAGCCGCGCAACAAACCTTAACCGAACTGCAACAACTCCGTGGCCAACTAGACCCGTCTCTTGGCCATAATGTTCAGCAAATGGTGGAAATCGTGGCCGCACCGCAATTGGATGTTCGGCACAGATTAAAAGTCGTGGCGCCAATTATTCCCTTCATCCTCTCTTATGAGGGCGAGTTGGAATTAAACAGCAGCGCAAATCTTGAATCTGTCTGGCAACGTTTACTAACCAGGTTACGAAGTAATCGTGAGTGAAGAATTGAGTCAAAAACGACAGCCTGATCTCCAAGACAACATTCGCCAGACGCTCGAGCTGATCAAAGAATACGAAGAGAAAAGACGACTGTCTGACGAACCAAAACAGCAAAGGGATTCCGAACATCAATTGGCCGATCTGCGGCGGTTGTTGCAGGAATATGGTGCTGAACTGACGGAATTACAAAAAGTCACACAACCGATATGATTACTCACCTTACGCAGCCAGTTGAGTGGGGTTGAGTTCCCGCAACTTGGCATAAGCGGCATGAATGGCGGACAAATACAGTTTGGATTTGAGTGCAAAGTGATTGAGTTTGGTATTGCCCTTGAGCAGCTCGAGTTTGATAT
>CALEAD010000086.1 GCA_937943625.1 uncultured Anaerolineae bacterium
ACTTCTCCGTTCAAGAGAGAAGACAAGCCCGTCGCGGTTGTTTGCCCAAAGGCGCTAATCAGGTAATCGCTGTACAGGTCAAGGAGTTTACCGTTTTTCATGCGTCAAGTTTACTCAAAACTGCGTAAGGTGAGTGAGTAATTCTTCTGGCTATGCCCACTGCACGTGGGGGCGCAGTTGTTGCAGGAGGGGGAGCAGTTCGGACAAACGGCCGTTGCGCTGCACCCGCATTACCAACTCCCTTACCTGAGCGCTTTTGCCCTCACCGGGCAAATCATCATACTCGATGCCCAGGCGAAAGCAGAGATCGCGCATCTCTTCCAAATTAAAGTAGCGGCTAATCTGGTCTACCAGGGCTGGCAGACGGGCATGATCTGGCGATGACACGTTGACCGGCACGGCCTGCGGGCTGGTAACAAAATGCTGCGTGACGGTCGCCTGGTCGCCAATTACCAGCCCGCTGGCATTCTCAATGTGGATGTTATATTTGGAAACGTCACTGTTGGAACTTGTCATGACTAGATTGCCTCAAACTTGTGCACATCATGGCCTCAACTGGCTTCTATTATAATGAAAAAGGAGTGGAGAAAGAAACGGCCGTTGCCATCCATCCTGATTTCATCTCCAATCCATGACTACGTTTCCGAAGTCTGGCGAAAATACCACTGACCTCTGGCACTGTCATGCAATTTGCCAAACGCACCACACTGGTAACAGACAAAAACGCCAGTGTCCAGCTCTCTTTGTCCGGAACCTATTTGCATTTCACAAAGAATACCTAAACTGTCCAAACGGCAGGTTGACAGAATCGGCTCATAACATATACTTGTACATATACTTGTTAACAACAGGAGATACGGCAATGGCCCAAATCACTTTGTATCTGGACGATGAACTGGAAACCCGGCTGCGGGCAGCCGCCAGGGCAGCCAACCTGTCACAAAGCCGCTGGGTGGCGAATTTGATTGCCGAAAAGCTAAATGATGAGTGGCCAGCGGCAGTAGCGGCGCTGGCCGGGGTGTGGGCAGACATACCGGAAGCAGAGGCGCTGCGCGCCAGTTTGGGACAGGATGTGGCGCGGGAGTCGCTTTGATGTTTGTCCTGGATACCAATACCCTCATTTATTATTTCAAGGGCATGGGGCAGGTGGCAGAACGGCTGCTGGCCCACTCGCCGCGGGAAATCGCCATTCCGGCGGTGGTGGTGTATGAGCTGGAAGTGGGTATCGCTAAAGTAACGCAGCCAGAGAAGCGGTGGCGGCAGTTGGGGGAAATGCTGTCGGTGGTGACGGTGCTGCCGTTTGGCGCGGCTGAGGCGCGGGTGGCGGCGCAGATACGCACAGCGCTGAATGAGGTGGGGACGCCGATTGGCCCGTATGACGTGCTGATTGCGGCAACGGCACTGGCACATGGCGGCACGCTGGTGACGCATAACGTGCAAGAGTTTAGCCGGGTGGCGAGGTTGCAGCTGGTGGATTGGTATACGTAGCGCAATTGTCAAAACCTGCAACCAGGCACTGGCATTTTTGTCCGGCATCAGTTTGAGCATTGCTGCCACAGCCCCACAACATCGAAAAGTGGCGGAAAGGGCTGGTATAATTGCAGCAATGAATAACGCAAATTTACTGGCCACCAAATTTTTTACCCCAACCCTCTCCCCCCAAGTGGTGGAACGGCCGCATTTACTGGCACGCATAACGGCCGTTGCCCCCCTGCACCGCCCCCTGACTCTCGTTTCCGCCCCTGCCGGCTACGGCAAAAGCACCTTTGTCAGCCAATGGCTGCGCCAACAGCCGCACCCCTTTGCCTGGCTTTCCCTCGAACCGGCCGACGACCAGCCAGGCCGCTTCTTCACCTGCTTGGTCACGGCACTGCGCCATCTAGACAACACCTTTGCCGCTGACCTCCTGGCCACCCTGCAAGCTGGGCAGGTTCCGCCACTAGATACGCTGGTCACGGCACTGGTCAATGAGATATTAACCTGGCAGAGCCAGCGTATTTTGGTTTTGGACGATTTCCACCACATCCAAGACCCTGCCATCCTCGATGTCCTCGTGGCGCTGCTTTCGCAACAACCGCCCAATCTACATCTGACCCTGGTAACACGCGAAGACCCACCCTTACCGCTGGCGCGCTGGCGGGCACGCGGCCAGTTGACTGAACTTCGCGTTGCCGATCTTCGCTTCTCCGAAGCTGAAACCAACCAATTTTTACAACAAGCGGTAGGTCTGGCGTTATCTGTAGAAGAGGTTGCCATTTTAACCGAGCGCACGGAAGGATGGCCCGCTGGCCTGCAATTGGCCAGTGTCTCTCTTCAGGGACACGAGAATCCACGCGCGTTTGTGCAAAATCTCAGCGGCGCGCACCGCTTCATCCTCGATTATCTGACTGAAGAAGCACTCAAAACCCAGCCAGCAGACGTGCAGACGTTTCTGCTGGAAACGGCCATTTTGCCGCGCCTGACCGGCGCACTGTGCGACGCCATAACCGCGCGCAATGACAGCGCCAGCCTGCTAGAGCGCCTGCTGAGAGCTAACCTCTTTATCATTCCCCTGGATGACGAAGGGCGCTGGTACCGTTACCATCATCTCTTTGCCGAACTGCTACAGCACAGGCTGCGCCGCGAACGCACCGACCGCCTGCCCGAACTACATCGCCGCGCCAGTCTGTGGCACGAGCAGCAAAATATGCCTGGCCCCACCATTGAACATGCTCTGGCCGCTGGTGATTACACCCACGCTTTGGCCGCGCTGGAAAATTATCACTGGCGACTACTTACGCAGGGCTACGCGCGCGCGCTCGTGCAGTGGGCCAAAGCACTGCCACACGATCTGCGCCGCCGCAGCGCGAAAATAAACGCCGCCATCGTTTGGGGCAAGATTTTGCAGGGAGGGCACATCCAGGCAATCCCTTACCTGGCAGCAGCGCAAACGGCCGTCAACCAATTGCCCCCCGATAATCCAGACCGACAGGCGCTGCAAGCTGATGTCCTGGCGCTGCAATCTTTCATTATGCAGTCCCAGGGCCAGCAGGCAGAGGCGCTGGCCCTGGCAGCGCAGGCACAATCGCTGGCCCCGGTTGGCGATTTGCGTCTGATTGCTTCCACATCGCTGGCTTATGGCGTGGCCTGCCGGTTAGCAGGCCAGTTTACAGAGGCAATCGCCGCCCTGGAACAGGCGCTGCGCGCTGCGCACGCGATTGAGGACCACGTTACAGCCACGATTGCGGTGGCGCACCTTTCCTTAATCTGGTACCCCTTGGGACGGCTTCGCCTGCTGGCGGAAACGGCCGAATTCGCCATTGAGCGCGCCGAGCGCATTGCCAAAATCGCCCCATTGATGATCGGGTCTGTCCACGCTGTCCTGGGGCTGGTTTATTACGAGTGGGATGAGGTTGAAAAAGCGCGTGCCGCCTTGCTGCACGCCATTCAGCTGGCAACCCTTTCCGGGCAGCCTGCTTCACTGATTTATAGCAAGGTGCATCTGGCACGCTTGTACCAGGGAGAAGGGAATTTAGAAGCGGCCGCACAACAACTGCGCGAGGCAGGGCAGACGTTGGCGCAGGGTGGGTCAGCCTGGGCACGTCCTGACTGGACAGCACAGCAAGTGAGCCTGCTGCTTGCCCAGGGGAATCCAGGCGAAGCGGCAACGCTGCTGGCAGAAACGGGTATTTCTACGGAAACGCCAGTTGCTTACCGCACAGACGCCATCCACCTGGCATGGCTACGCTGGCTGATTGCCAGCCGCCATGCCGGGGCGCTGCCACTGGCAGAGCGCATTGTCCAAAGCGCCGAGGCGGGCGGGCGCAACGGCACGCTGCTGCAAGCGTTGGTCTTGGGCGCCAAAGCGGGTGGTGGGGCAGCCTGGCTGGCACGCGCGCGCCAGGTAGCTGCGCCAGAAGGCTACCGGCGTATCTTTATAGATGAGGGCGTTGAGACAGCGGGTGTGCTGACGCAGGCGCTCCCTGAACCGCTAACGGAGCGGGAGCTACAGGTCTTGCGCCTGCTGGCCACCGGGCTAACCTATGCGCAGGTTGCCGCGGAGATGGTGGTAAGTGTGAATACGGTACGCTATCACGTGAAGGGGTTGTACGGTAAGCTGGGTGTGGAAAAGCAAATGCAGGCGGTGAAGCGAGGACAGGAGTTGGGGCTGTGGTAGGGTCATTTTCCACACTGTGCTTCAATCTACTGAAACTACATTAACGGACTACATAACTATGTAGTCCGTTTTTGTTTGCCTGGGCGTACACTGAGGGCATGATGAACAGGACCCAAACACTCCCTGACACAGATATGCATATCTACACCCTAAGCTTTACGGGGGTGTTGGATGAGGATTTTCTAGCTTCTTTTTGCCCGGAAGGGACGGTGGCAACGGCCGTTGCCCATCGCACCACCCTCACTAACTTGCGCGCCGACCAGGCCGCCGTTATTGGCGTCATTCGTCGCCTGCACAACCTGGGCTGCACACTTGTCTACCTGTCCGCCGCACCTGGAGAAGAGAAATGAATCTCTCAATCACCAAACCGATCTTTATCATCCTTGTGACACTTCATGGCCTGATTCACCTGCCTAGCTTCCTGAAAGCTTTCGATCTGGCGCAATTCACTGAGCTGACGCAGCCAATATCAGTCGGCCGCTCGGCATCCTGTGGTTGGTTACAGCACTGGTGTTGGGCATTACGGCCGTTGCCTTCGCCTTCTCGAAGCAGTGGTGGTGGGCAGCTGCCATTCTGGTCGCCCTTCTTTCTCAGCTCCTCATCTTCACCGCCTGGCAAGATGCCAGCTTTGGCTCTCTTGCCAATCTCATCATCCTGGTTGCGGCACTCTTGCAGTTGGGCACTATCCGCTTTGAAGACAGCTACCGGCAGGAGGTAGCCGACAGCCAGGAACGGGCACGGGGGCTGCCATTGGAAACCATTACCGAAGCCAATTTGCAACCCTTACCGCCTGCTGTGCAGCGTTACCTGCGCTACGTCGGCGTGGTGGGCCAGCCAAAGGTGATCAGCATGTTTGCGGAAATAAGCGGCCAAATGTGCCGAAAAGGGGGTGCGTATTTCTCAATGACGGCCGCACAGCATAACTTCTACGACCAGCCAACTCGCCTGTTCTTCATGAAAGGGCAAATGTTTGGCCTGACCGTGCCGGGCTACCACCGTTACCAAGATCAAAGCGCAATGAGGCACGTTCGTCTGTTTGGGCTGTTTCCGCTGGTCAAAGCGGACGGAGAAGCCATGTTCGAGGCGGATACCGTGACGCAGTTCAACGACATGTGCCTGATGGCTCCGGCCACCTTGATTGATAAGCGCATCACCTGGCGAAGTATTGATGAGCTGACGGTTGAGGCAACGTTTAGCAACCAGGGCGTCACAATCAGCGCCTGGCTCTATTTCAACGACGAAGGACAGTTGGTCAACTTTGTTTCCCATGACCGCTGGGACGTATCTGACATGAAGCAGTACCCGTTTTCGACACCGGTCTCGCGGTATCGCCAGCTGAACAGCTATAACCTGCCCACCTATGGCGAGGCGATCTGGCATTACCCGGATGGGGGTTTTGTTTATGGCAAACTGGAAATCAACAACGTCGTGTACAACGGGCATTAGTGGGGTTGGCAGTTTGTCTACGAATCAATTCACAAATTGACGCAAATTGCGCCGAAAGTAATCATGATGAACACGAAAATGATGCAAGTAAGAGAGAGTATGTGGCAACGGCCGTTATCCCTGTTCCTGCTGTTGGGTCTGGCGCTGGGCGTGGCCGGGTGGGCGGTTGCCTATGCCATTTTTTCCGCCCAGGCCGCCTGGGTTTTGATGCAGGCGGCCTGGCGCTTGATTCCGCTATACGTCTGGCCGGCGATGGGGGCAATGGCCGTTTTCTGGTTGTGGCTGCTGCGCCGGTTGTGGCGCTAAACATGCTTAGCAGCAAGCGCCATTGTTGGCTGAAAATAGAAACCTCTTAGATTCAGGAGAATACCATGTCAAAACAATCCCCTCTTACCTGGCTCGTCCCCTTGATTGCCCTGCTGTCCCTCATCACGGCGGGCGCCGGATTACTCGTCCAGGGTGGGCCAGGCCCCTACACCTTTACCACGCTGCACGGCCAGACAGTAGAAATGTTTGGGCGCGGCCTATACCAGAACGATTCCCTTTTTGTCGGCGCCGCCTTTCGCGGCACAGATGTGGTCACACTGCTCATCAGCCTGCCGCTGCTGCTGTTTGGCTACAGCCATTATCGTCGTGGCGAGCAAAACGGGTACATCCTCATGACTGGGGCGCTGTTTTACTTTCTCTACAATGGCGCTTCCATGACCTTTGCGGCTACCTTCAACGCGCTGTTTTTGGCTTACACGGCGCTCTTTTCTGCCAGCCTGTTCGCCACTATCGTGGCGTTGGCAACCGGCGATGCCGCGACGCTGGCGCAACGGGTGCGGCCTGGGTTTCCACATCGCGGCATGGCTATCTTCTTGTTGTTTGTCGGGCTGGGTACCCTTTTGATCTGGCTGAGCGAGCTGGTTGGCCCCCTGTTAACGGGGCAAGCCCCAACATTGATGGGGCCTTACACCACCATGTTCACACACGGTTTCGATTCGGCCGTTATCACCCCGGCGCTAGTGATTGCTGGTATCTTCGTCTGGCAGCAACGGCCGTTTGGCTACCTGCTGGCTGTGCCACTACTCATTTTGTGTACACTAGTCGGTCTCGTGGTCATTGGCCAGACCATTAGCCAGGCACTGGTGGGGATCGTTTTCCCCATTGGTGTATATATTGGCATGGTTGGCTCGTGGGTGGTGATGGGCGCATTCGCCATCAGCCTGACCATTGCCTATTTCCGTAATCTGGCTGTAGCTACCGCGCCCGTTTTCGCCTTAGACCGGGCTGGGAGCAAGGGATAAATGAAACAGCTACAACCACGCCATAGCCACAACTCGTTCTGAACTTATTCTTGCAAAGGAGTCTACAATGAATAAACCCATACTCGTTACTTATGCAACCCGCGCCGGCTCAACCGGCGAAATTGCCGTTGCGATTGGCGAAACACTCGCCGCGCGCGGATTCCCCGTAGAGGTGCAACCGGTTAAAGAGAACCCCACCGTCACGAATTACCAGGCAGTCATTCTGGGCAGCGCCATCCGCATGGGTAACTGGCTGCCAGAAATGGTGAAATTCATCGAGGCCAATCACCACACATTAAACCAGATGCCCGTTGCCCTGTTCACAGTCCATATGCTCAATGCCACAGAGGACGAGACAAGCCGTGCAGCGCGCCAGGCCTATACCGCGCCCATCCGTACCCTACTGCCAGATGCCCCCGAAGTCTTCTTCACCGGCCGGATGGACTTTTCGCGCCTCTCTTTACTCGACCGCTTCATCTCCAGGATGGTCAAAGCGGTAGAATCAGATCAGCGCGACTGGGAAAAAATCCACACCTGGGCAGCGACAATCCTGGCTTAATGCGTCGGGCACACCACCACGAATGAAAACGCAACGCAGGCTCCATTTATAAGACAGACCGCCGACCGTAGGCCGCCGACCGCAGACAGTCGTCGGCCGTCAGCGGTCTGTGGTCTGCCGTCGGCGGTCATTTTCAAGGGGGAATGACAGACAAAGCGTTAACGTAAGTTTTGCACAATCAGAAGCGATTTCATGAAAAATCGCCAAAAATAAAAGTCGAACCTTTACAACCTGCTCAATAGTGGCAGGCTCATAGCGACATTTCACAACGAGGTCGCCATGAGTCACATACAAACA
>CALEAD010000087.1 GCA_937943625.1 uncultured Anaerolineae bacterium
CACTGAGCAGAGTTGTTACGCAGGCCGCTCCCTGCGTTTTGGCAATGGGGTGATTCAATTGCCCCTACCGTTTTTCAAAGGCATTTGTTTTTCGTATTTTTGAGCCATTTCGGCTCTGATTGCACAATAGTTACGTTAATAGCTCAAAATTGTTGCGGACACTTTGCATTACGCCGCTCGTGTGAAAAGGTTGCACAACCAACCAACCAACCAACTAACTAACCACCCTTACCCCTCCGCCTTCCGCGCAGGAGCAGCCACACGCCTAACAACATGATGGCAATTGGCCAGAGTAGACCTGCCTGGGCAAACCCGGTAAAAAACAGGGCAAAGACAGCAAACAAAAACAGGCTCATTGCTATCAGTCCGGCGCCAGCTTTGATGGCCGGGCGTTCGTGTCGCTCCAGCAGACCAAAGATAACCAACCCTACCCCTGCAAAACCGATGATGAGTGTCCAGGCATAGGCCCAACTGCCCCAGTTACCAGTAGCATTTTGGTAGTAAAGCAGGCCACCAATTCCGCCAATGATGCTGCCCGGTATAGCCAAAGGAGGGGCGCCCAGAACGGCACTGAGCATAAACAAACCGCCCAGGCCAATAATCAGCAAGGGCCACTGCCGTGCAATGTTTAGCTGTTCGGCTAAGGTGGGAAACATTTGCATGGCCAGAAAGAAAAGGCCAAACAGAATCAGTAGCAGCCCAGCAGTGATAGAACTTCGTTTGTGCATGGTAACTCCTCTTTTCATTGCGGATTTGGAAT
Organism: uncultured Anaerolineae bacterium; assembly: GCA_937943625.1. Taxonomy (GTDB): domain Bacteria; phylum Chloroflexota; class Anaerolineae; order Promineifilales; family Promineifilaceae; genus JACSRF01. Next base: position 761 of record CALEAD010000087.1, read on the forward strand.
TTTGGGCGGTGTGGCGCGATTTTGCCAAATCGCGTTACGGCGCCAGAGGTCAGCGCAAATTTTGCCAGATTCCAATTACCCACTAACAAAACCTATACGCGCCAAAGCGGTAATTGTCGCATCAGGCAGTGCAAACAGTGGGTTATTTGCTACAATTCATCACGTAACACAGGTTACTAGCCTTTCTTATGTTGCCAGAAACTGGCTCAATTTAGGAGAACCGATGAAACCACACACCCTCAATCGCCACCTGCTAAAAGCAGTGCTGCCGCTGTTGCTGGCTTTGCTTTTCACTGTGACTGCCCTCTTTGCCCGACGCGACGATCCCGAAAATATGCCTGCGCCACAGAGCGTCTACCTGGCGGGCACGTTCCAGGCACAGCTAGGTTGCCCCGGCAACTGGAACACCGACTGTGCCGCGACTGCCATGAGCTACGACGCTGAAGACGACTTGTGGACCGTTACCCTGGAGCTGGAGGCGGGCAGTTACGAATATAAAGCTGCCCTCAATGGCTCCTGGGATGACAACTACGGCCTGAATGCTGAATACTATGGCCCTAACATCCCCCTGGAGGTGAGCGAGGCTGGTTCCGTCACTTTTTGGTATGACCACAAAACGCGCTGGGCCAGCGACAACATCAACAGCATTCTTGCCAACGTACCCGGTAGCTTCCAGGATGAAATTGGCTGCCCCGGCGATTGGCAGCCTGACTGCCTGCGCTCACTGTTGCAAGACCCGGATGGCGACGGCATTTATCAGTTCATCACGGCCGCTATTCCCCCTGGCGAGTATGAAGCCAAAGTAGCCGTTAATCAAAGCTGGGCTGTCAATTATGGCGAGGGTGGCGTGGCCGATGGGCCGAACATTGTCTTTAGCGTGCCCGAAGATGTCGCCATGATCTTTACCTGGGACTCCGCCAGTAAGGTGATGGAAATTACCAGCGGCGACGCCGGTCTGGCCGCCGGTATGATTAGCGGCGCGCCTACGGGCATGGGTAGCGCCGGTATGCCAGTGCCAGTGGTTAGAACCCGGCCTGACCTGGTGGTTATCCCTGGCACTATTCAAAGCGTCGCGGGCTGCCCCGGCAACTGGCAGCCAGATTGTGAAGCAACGGCGCTGATTTATGACGAGGTTTTCCAGCTATGGAGCGGAACCTTTGAACTGCCGGCAGGCAACTACGAGTATAAAGTGGCGCTGAATGGCAGTTGGGACCTGAATTTTGGCCTCTTTGCTGAACGGGGTGGCGCAAATATCCCCCTGGTGCTGGCACAGGACACGGCCGTTACCTTCTACTTTAGTGAGCAAACGGGTTGGGTCACGGACAGCGTCAATAGCATCATCGCCAACGTGCCCGGCGACTTCCAAAGTGAGCTTGGCTGCCCCGGCGACTGGCAGCCTGCCTGCCTGCGCACCTGGCTGCAAGACCCTGATGGTGACGGTGTGTACGTTTTCATGACAGACGCTATTCCCGCCGGCTTTTACGAAGCCAAAGTCGCCATCAATTTGAGCTGGGGCGAAAATTATGGCGAAGGAGGCGCGCGCGATGGTGCCAACATCCCCTTTGCTGTACCTGCCGATGGCACGCTGGTGCGCTTTACCTGGGATTCTGGCAGCAAGGTGATGACCATTGGCGTAGGCGCGGGCGCCGGGCCGGTGGGGAACCTGAAAGAACTGAAGGCACACTGGGTAACGGCCGATACGATTGCCTGGAACATAGACACCAGCAAAGCGGAAAGCTATGCCCTTTATTACAGCCCTACCGGCACGCCGCTCAGCCTGAACGACAAGGGCATCCAGGGGGGCACGGCCATCCCCCTGACGCTGGACCCCGGTGGGCTGAGTGACGAGGTGCTGGCAAAATTCCCGCACCTGCGCAGCTTTGCGGCGCTGAAAGTGAGCGCCGAGGACCTGGGCAAAGTGCGCATTGCCCTAAAGGGGCAGGTGGCTGTGGAGGCGCGCAACGCCGAAGGGCCGGTGGACGCGACTGGCCTGCAAATTGCCGGCGTGCTGGATGATTTGTATACCTATGATGGGCTGCTTGGCGTGACGTTTGCCGAAGGTGTGCCTACGCTGCGCCTGTGGGCGCCCACGGCGCGTATGGTAAAGTTGCAGTTGTTTAGCAGTGCTAATCCAGACGGCCGTTTCGAGACCGTCCCCATGCGCCCAGACCCACAAACCGGTGTGTGGAGCGTGGTGGGCAAGGAAGAGTGGTACGGCCGTTACTACCGCTATGAGGTAGAAGTCTACACCCCCGCCACCGGCGGCGTCGTCACCAACCGCGTTACTGACCCCTACAGCGTCAGCCTGAGCACCAACAGCACCCTCAGCCAGATCATTGACCTGGACGACCCTGCAACCATGCCCCCAGGCTGGAGCGACCTGATCAAGCCGCCATTGGCTGCGCCTGAAGATATTATCATCTACGAACTGCACATCCGCGACTTTAGCATTTACGATGAAAGCGTGCCCGAAGAGCTGCGCGGCACCTACCTTGCCTTTACCCTGGACAGCGCCGGCACGCGCCACCTGGCCGGGTTAGCCAATGCCGGTCTGACGCACCTGCATCTGCTGCCCAGCTTTGATATTGCTACCATCAATGAAAACAAAAGCCAATGGGTCAACCCCGACCCGGCAGAACTGCGTGCCCTGCCCCCCGATTCCGAAGCCCAACAAGCCATTATCGAAAGCGTTGCTGACCTGGATGGCTTCAACTGGGGCTATGATCCCTTCCATTACAACGTGCCCGAAGGCAGCTACAGCACCGATCCCAACGGCACGCCCCGCATCGTGGAGTACCGTCAGATGGTACAGGCCATCAACACCATCGGCCTGCGTGTGGTTGTAGACGTGGTCTACAACCATACCAATGCCAGTGGCCAGAGCGACCGTTCTGTGCTGGACAGAATTGTGCCTGGTTACTACCATCGCCTGAATGCCAACGGCCGTGTCGAAACCTCTACCTGCTGCCAAAACACCGCCACCGAACACAACATGATGCGCAAGCTGATGGTAGACTCGGTGGTGCTATGGGCCAAAGCGTACAAAATTGATGCCTTCCGCTTCGACCTGATGGGACATCACATGAAGGAAGATATGCTTGCTGTGCGCGCCGCGCTCGACGCGCTGACCCTGGAAGCGGACGGCGTAGATGGCAAATCCATTTACCTGTACGGCGAAGGGTGGAACTTTGGCGAAGTGGCCAACAACGCGCGCGGCGTCAACGCCACGCAGATCAACATGGCGGGCACGGGCATTGGCACCTTCAATGATCGCCTGCGCGACGCTGTGCGCGGCGGCAGCCCCTTTGATAGCGGCCAAGATTTGCTGCGCCAGGGCTTTGCCACCGGTCTCTATACCGACCCCAACAGCCTGGCACAGCCAGACGCCTTGGCGCGGCTCTTGCTCATCTCCGATTGGGTGCGTGTCGGGCTGGCGGGCAACTTACGCGATTATGAATTGATCAATGCGCAGGGGCAGCTTGTGCGCGGCGCGCAAATTGATTACAACGGCAGCCCGGCCGGCTATACGGCCGATCCGCAGGAAAATATCATCTACGTCTCTAAGCACGACAACCAGACACTGTACGACAACAACGTTTACCGCTTGCCCCTGGGCACCGGCATGGCCGACCGCGTGCGCATGCAAAATCTGGCGCTGAGCACAGTCATGTTCAGCCAGGGCGTGCCCTTCTTCCATGCGGGCAGCGACATTTTGCGTTCCAAATCACTTGACCGCGACAGCTACAACTCTGGCGACTGGTTTAACGCCCTTGATTGGAGCTACAACGAGACGGGTTGGGGGCGCGGTCTGCCCGTTGCCAGCAAAAATCGGGATAACTGGCCTATCATGCAGCCCCTGCTGGCTGACCCCAACCTGAAACCCGACCGTGGCGACGTGTTGCTGATGGCGCAGCTGTTCCGCGAACTGCTACAAATTCGCCAGTCTACGCCGCTGTTCCGCCTGCAGACGGCCGAACAGATTCAGGCGCGCCTGCTCTTCCATAATACTGGCCCAGAGCAGATTCCTGGTCTGATTGTGATGAGCATTAGCGACGTGGTGGGCGCAGACCTGGATGCCAATTACGACATGGTGGTGGTTCTATTTAACGCCAGACCTGATATGGTGACGTTCACGGCCGAGGCTTTGGCCAGCCTGCCGCTGACGCTGCATCCGGTACAGCAACGCTCGGTGGATGCAGTTATGCAGGCGGCGCGTTTTAACGGGAACAGCAGCACGTTCACTGTGCCCGCACGCACAACGGCCGTGTTTACCCTGCCGCAAAACACCCTGGCCAGAACGGCCGATCCGACGCCCACGCCTGAGGCGACTGTAGCCCAGCCGACGGCCGAACCTGCACCACAGCCTGCAACGGAGGAAACGGCCGTGCCTGTTGTTGCGCCTACCCCTGTCCCAGAAGCGGACACCGGGCTGCCCACAGGCACCATTGCCGGCACTAGCGCTGCTGTGGCTGCTGGCGTAGGAGTGGCACTTTGGGCGGCTTTACGGCGTAGGGGACAACGTTAAAACGCGGGCAATTGGCGATTGTCAGCATGGCAATCGTCAATTGTTAATTGCCACCCTTCCTCTTGCCGGCTACCTCTGCCAGCAGCGCATCATACGCGCCAATTTGCTGCGCCCAATCGTAGCGCGCAACGGCCGTTGCCAGCTCTGCGGCGACTTCCCTGGCAGCCTGTGGTTGCACCAGCGCCCAACGCAGCCGTTCCAGCAGTCCGCCCTCATTCTGGTACAGGCAGCGCAGGTGATAGGGCGAAGGAATCAGCTCTGGGTAGCTCAGGCGGTGGGGTAGCACAGGGAAGGTGTGGCAATAAATCGCCTCCAGGATGCTGATGCCGAAAAATTCGTGCTGCGCCGTAGAAACGGTAACGGTAGCCTGCCACAATAACTGGCGATAGACGGCTGGTTCAGCGTACCCGGCATGGATCACGCGCTTTCCCAGCCACTGTAATGCCTCTTCAAGCAACAACGGCCGTTTGCCAAACTGCTCACCACACAGTGCCACACGAAACGTCACGCCCTCGTCCATCAGCCGATACAGCGCCGCCAGAAACGCCTGTGGGTTCTTGTCATATTCCCAACGCTGATTCCAGAGAATGAGGGGCGGCTCTGTGGGTGCAGGGGGCGGCTCAGGGGAGAGCAAGCGGGCGAACTCCACACCTACAGGCAGCACGCTGCTCTTTGCTTGTAGCGTGGCAACTGTCTCTAGCTCGTTGTATTCGGGGTAATGGCGCAAAAAGCGGGGCAGTTCTGCCAGCAGGCTTTCGCGGTGATAGGCCGAGTTGAACAGCACCCAATCGGCTGCCAGCATGGAGGCGTAGTTGATGAAGGCGTAGTGGAGGTCGCGCTCTCCTTTTTGGCGGCGCATTGGCCCAATACGGCCGTCTGCGGGCAGAGGGTAGGTGAGCTGATTTTCGTGCATGTACAGGATGGTGGGAATGTGGGCGGTAAACGGCCGTGTCAGCGCCAAAAAGGTCGTCAAGTCGAGCATGTCCGTCGCCAGCAGCACGTCTGGTTGGTGTTCCTGCGCCAGGGATTGGCGCGCCAGAAATTGGCGTGCCAGCGTCACCGCGCCGCCGTGCATACGCCACTTCCAAAAGCGCGCCGGTAGCCGCAAAACGGCCGTGTTGTGCCCGCTATAACGCTGCAAACCGGCCGTCCACGTCCCATGGCTGCCGCCATCATAAGGGGACAAAACCAACACATTAATCTTTGACATAACCTGCTGCCCCAGCTACACTACGCGGCAAAATAAACCATTAATAATTAGCCCTATTTTTCACAATAGAATATACTTTATTTGCGCTGTGCTGCACGCGCAACCGGCTGTCATGGGAGACTTCATGTGCGGGGCACACCACCACGAATGGAAACATAACGTAAATTCCATTTACAAGGTAGACGGCAGACCGTAGACGGCCAGAAATAGCCTTGTCGCGCGGTCAGCAGTTGGTGGTCAGCACTCATTCAAGGGAGTTAACAAGTTGGAACCGCCGCCACTCTTCTGGGATTCAACCTACGCCATTGTCCTGGCACTGATGGCTTTCCACCCGGAGCGCGACCTGCAGCAGGTTGGCCTATATGAATTGGCGGAACTGGTGCAAAACCTGCCTGGCTTCGCCGATGACCCCGGCAGCGTCAGTACACAAATCTTACTCGACATTTACAATGTTTGGTATGAGGAGACAACTGCTTTATGAGTAACACGGCCGTACCCGAAATCGCCATACCCGCTGAAGTTGAAAACAACGTTTTCATCACCAACATCGCCAAACTACTTGACCCCATCTACAACTGGTCCCGGCGCAACTCCATCTGGCCCCTGGGCTTTGGTCTGGCTTGCTGCGCCATTGAGATGATTTGCACCGCTTCCAGCCGTTACGATCTGGCGCGCTTTGGTATGGAGGTCTTCCGCGGCTCCCCGCGCCAGGCTGACGTGATGATTGTCTCCGGTACGGTCACCAAAAAGATGATCCCCATCATTGTGCGCCTGTATAACCAGATTACCGAGCCGCGCTACGTCGTCAGCATGGGCGCCTGCGCCTCTGGCGGCGGCCCCTTCAAGGAAGGGTATAACGTCGTAGATGGCGTTGATAAGTTCATCCCCGTAGACGTATACATTCCTGGCTGCCCGCCCACGCCACAGGCGCTGCTGAACGGCCTCATTGCTCTGCAAGAGAAGATTGACCAGCAATCTATTGCCACTGTGCCTTGGTACCGCAAAAATGACCCCACCGCCGAGATGGTTCCTGTGCCACGATTGGGGCCAGACCTGTACGACGTGCGCCAGATTGACCTGATTAAGCGTGAAGCAGCCAAAGCCCAAGCAGAAGCAAAAGTCACCGCGTAATACATCGAGGTAAGCCCATGAGCGAAATGACCCTGGAAGCCCCAGCCGTTGGCGTGCAAGAGTACAGCGCAACGGCCGTAATCGCCACTCTCAAAGAACGCTACCCAGAACACGTCAGCGACGACGGCCGTGAAGGATACGAAGGCATCATCGTCCATCCCGACAAAATTGTCGAAGTCGCGCGCGACCTGCAAAGCGAGCTTGGCTACAACTACCTGGCCAGCCTCACCGGCGTAGACTTGATCGAAGAAAACAAACTTGAAGTCGTCTACCACACAGCCAGCATTCAGCACGGCGGCGATCCCCTCGTGCTTAAAGTCCAGGTGGACCGCGATAACCCCGTTGTCCCCTCCCTCGTCCCTGTCTGGCCCGGCGCCGACTTTCAGGAACGCGAAGCGTACGACATGTACGGCATCCACTTTGCCGGCCATCCCGATCTGCGCCGCATCCTCACCTGGGAAGGATTTCACGGCTACCCCCTGCGCAAAGATTGGCGTGAACCTTTCTACGAGGAAGATGTCAAGCCCTTTGGCAGCCGTTGGCCTGGTGGGGAGGTCTTCCGCGCCGAGGAGCGCAACCCCTATGGCAAAAACGTGCAGTACCCGCCCGGTTGGGTTCCTGAAGGAAGCGAACACGAAGCAGAGACAGAAGCATATGGCGGCATCACCTATACGCGCGAACAGTCGTCAGGCATCAAAACGGAGAAAATCACCATTAACATGGGGCCGCAGCACCCCTCCACGCACGGCGTGTTCCGCATGGCAATCACTGTAGATGGCGAAACGATTGTTGGCCTGAAGCCGGTGATGGGTTACCTGCACCGCAATCATGAAAAAATCGGCGAGCGCAATACCTTCATCCAAAATATCCCCTATACCGACCGCCTCGACTACATTTCCTCGATGTCCAACAATCACGGCTACGTGCTGGCGGTAGAAAAGCTGATGGGTCAAAGCGTGCCAGAGCGCGCCGAATGGATTCGCATTTTGATGGTGGAGCTGACCCGCATTGTCAATCACCTGTGGGCGCTGGGCTTTTTGCTCAATGACCTAGGCGCGCTGCAAACGCCAATGCTCTACTATTACATCGAGCGTGAGTTGATTCTCGACCTGTTCGAGGCGACAGCCGGCTCGCGCATGATGTGTAACTACATGCGCTTTGGTGGCGTGGCTTATGACTTGCCCGATGATGTGCGCGGTCAGCCAACGATGAAGTTTTTGCACGACATCATTCACGATCGTCTGCCGCGTGTGATTGAGCAGGGCGATCAACTGATGACGGGGAACGAAATTGTGCGCTCGCGCGGTATTGGTGTGGGCTACCTGTCGCCAGAGGATGCCATTGCCTATAGCACAGCTGGTCCTGTGCTGCGCGCCAGCGGCGTTCCTTATGATATTCGCAAAGCGAACCCTTATTCTTACTACCCCCACCTGAAGTTCGACGTGGCCGTGCGCTATAATGGGGACATCTACGACCGCTTCTTGATTCGCATTGACGAGATGCAGCAAAGTTTGCGCATTTTGCAGCAGGTGCTGCCTTACCTGAAGGAGACCGAGGGCGCGCCCATCAATGACGGCAAGCCACAATATGCCATTCGGATGCCGCGTGGAGGCGAGGCTTACGGCCGTGTGGAAAACCCCAAGGGTGAGCTGGGCTATTACATCACGGCTAAACGGCGCGACGCCAATCCATCTCGCTACCACGTGCGCGCCCCCTCTTTCATCAACCTGACTGCCCTGGAAAAAATGTCCCTAGGACACAAGGTGGCTGACGTGGTGGCCATCCTGGGCAGCATTGATATTGTGCTAGGTGAAGTAGATAGATAAACGGAGAGGCTATGTACGGACTGGGCATTCTCAAAGGTATGGCTGTTACCCTCAAACATTTTGTAAATAGTTACGTAGACGATATTTTTTGGTCATCGCGCGGGGGGCGCTATTACAACGACGAGGCGCTGGCTGTGCGCCAAAGCCCGCAAGGCAAGGGCGTGATTACCGTCTTTTACCCGGAAGAAAAGCTGGCTGTGCCCGAACGCTTTCGCTTTGTGCCTTTCCTGGTAACGGATGATCCGGCCCCCGGAGAGCGCTGGGGCCACGATTGGTGTACTTCGTGCGGCATTTGTGCCAAAGTTTGTCCACCGCAGTGTATCTGGATCAAGCGCGGCAAGCAGCCAAACGGCCGTCCCAAGCCAGAGCCTGAGGAATTCTACATTGACATAGATATTTGCATGAATTGTGGCCTATGCGCCGAGTTTTGTCCCTTCGACGCCATCAAAATGGACCACGACTACGAACTAGCCAGCTACAACCGCACGACTGCGCACATTCACGACAAAGAGCGGCTGAGCAAGCCGATCAGCTACTGGCGCGAGATTGCGCCGAAAAAGGCTGCGGCCGAAGCAGCCGCGCGCCAGTTTGTCGAAGAGGCCAAAGCCAAGAAGAAAGACAAAAAAGGGGAAGGCGAAGAGCGTGAAGCACGTCTGGCCGAGGCAATGGCGCGCCAACTTGTCTATAAAGGTGGTTTATACTAATGAAAAATGATCATCTCGTAACGGAAGAAGCCGTGATGGCGGCGCTCTCCCACGTGATCGAGCCAGAACTGCACCGCGATCTGGTCTCGCTGAACATGATTCGCAACCTGAAAGTGACGGGTGGCGACGTGGAATTCACCATCATGCTTACCACGCCGGCCTGCCCGCTGAAAAGCAAAATGGAAAAAGATGCACGCGCGGCCCTGGCTAGCGTACCGGGCATTAACGAGATTAAAATCAACTGGGATGCCGATGTGCCGCATGACAAGCGCATCAGTAACCAGATTGGGCAGCAGTTCCGCAATACCATTGCCGTTTCTAGCGGTAAAGGGGGAGTGGGTAAAAGCACCATTGCCGTCAACCTGGCCATTATTCTGGCGCAGTTTGGCGCGCGCGTAGGGCTGTTGGATGCCGATATTCTTGGCCCAAATGTGCCGATGATGATGGGCGTGAGCACAATGCCCGCGCCGCGCAACCGCAAAATGGTTCCAGCGGAAAACTTTGGCGTGAAGTTCATCTCGACTGCCTTCTTGGTCAGGCCAGACCAGCCGCTGATCTGGCGTGGCCCCATGTTGCACAGCGCCATTCAGCAGCTTCTGACAGATGTGGAGTGGGGTGAGCTGGATTACCTGATTGTGGATTTGCCGCCGGGCACGGGCGATGCGCAGCTAACACTGGCGCAGGTGTTGCCCCTTTCTGGAGCGCTAATCATCACGCAGCCAATGCAGGTGGCCGCCGCAGACGCGCTGCGCGGCATGAAAACGTTTGAGAAACTGGATGTGCCGATCATTGGCGTGATTGAGAATATGAGCGGCGACTTTTTTGGCACGGGCGCAGGGGAAAAGCTGGCGTGTGAGTACCAGGTGCATTACCTGGGTAGTGTGCCGCTGGATGCTAACGTGCGCATTGGTGGTGACACGGGTGAACCCATTGTGGTGGCATATCCTGATTCCCCGGCGGCAGAAGCGTTGCGTAGCATCGCTAAAGAAGTGGCGGCGCGGGTGAGTTTGCTGACGTTACAGCAACAGGCTGCGAATCTTATTCCAATTCAGATGATTGGGTAGTTGGTTTGTGGGTTTGTTTAAGAGCCGGCCCTGGGGCTGGCTCTTTTTTTGACTGGACACTGGCTTTTTGCTGGCTACCAGTGTAGCGTGATTTGCCAAAATCGCGTTACGATGCCAGCGGTTAGCGCAGATTTTGCCAGACTCCAGTTTTTGAGTCGGGCTGCCAGGCTGGGGGTGAGGAGTGGGATGATGACCGGCTGTCAAGTAAAGTAGGCATGTAGTGTGGTAAATGGTGCGCAGGAGGTGAGCCAGACGGCCGTATTTGGGTGTATCATGGCATTAGTGAGGGGAATGAGAGCCAGAGGAAGCGGTTGGGAAACACCCTGGCTCTTGCTTTCACTCTCGCTGTGATAACAGGAGGCCATCCCATGAAAAAGCTACCTTTACTTCTGACCCTCTTTTTGCTGGCGCTGCCCTCGCTGGCGTGTCAGCTTTTCGCGCGTACACAGCCAACGGCCGTTTCCCCCACCAGTATTACCATCAACATTCCCACTCCCCTCAGCCCGCCGCCCACGATGGAAATCGCTGCTACCGCCACGTCACGACCCGATGCCGCCACACCAACGCCTACAGTTACCGCCATAGGAACGGCCGTTTGCTCTTATGCCACCCGCTTCCTTGCCGACGTTACCATCCCCGACGACAGCCAGATATTGGCCAACAGCGTCTTCGTCAAGACGTGGCGCATTCGTAATAGTGGCAGCTGCCCCTTACCCGAAGGCAGCGTGTGGTCCTTTACCGATGGCGAGCGCATGAGCGGCAACTTCTCGTATCCCATGCCGGCGCTGGGCGTCAGCGAAACGGCCGACATCAGCATTAACCTGATTGCTCCCGCCACACCCGGCACATACACGGGCTATTGGCAGGTGCGGCTGCCGGACGGCCGTTTGCTGCCCACGCGCTACTACGTCCGCATCATCGTGCCCGCGCCCACGCTTACGTCAACGGCCACGCCGTCACCCAGCCCCACGCCCAGCCCCACCCCTGGCAACGCTCCTCTCGTTCTGCACTTTCGCGCCAACGTGACCCTGGCCAACCCTGGCGACACCATCCAGCTCACGTGGGACACGCAAAACGCCGATAGCGTCACCATTTACCGGCTAATTGACGGGCAGCTAGGCGACTTCTGGCAACACGGGCCGCGTGGCAGCATGAGCTATACCATTGATCCCAGCACGCGCAACAGCGTTAGCTTTGCCTTATTTGCCACACACCAGCAGTTTAGCGGCATGGCCAGCGCCTCGCTAGAAATCCCGTTGACCTGCCCCAATCCCTGGTTCTTTGCTCCCGCGCCCACTGAATGCGCGGCGCAAAACGCGCTCGTCTCCGCCGGCGCAGAGCAGCGCTTTGAGCGCGGTGTGATGGTCTGGGTGCAAGGATTGGACCGCATCTTCGTCTTATACGACGGTCCAGACGCCAACGGGGAATGGAACAGTTTTACGGACGAGTGGGATGAGGGCGAGCCGATCAATGACCCTGGCCTGCTTCCCCCACCCGGCATGTATCAGCCGGAGCGCGGTTTTGGCCTGGTGTGGCGCGAGCAGCCTGACGTGCGCAATCGCCTGGGCTGGGCCATCGTGCCGGAGTCGCCATTGATAACGGCTTACCAGACAACGGCCCGTTTCAGGTATAATGAGGCGTTCATCCGTGCCCTGGATGGGAATGTGTGGCGGCTGCTGCCAGAGCGCAGCGGATGGGAAAAAATTATGGTGCAAGGTGGCTAACACATTCATGGGTTTACTTCCATCACCAACGGCCGTTACGCGCGGCCTGCGTAGCTATGCTGCAAAGCTTAGATTATTTCGCTACAATGCCCGGCTGTACCTATTGGTGACCGTTCTTAGCGGCCTGGCGTTTGGCGTGTTTCGTCTGCTTTTCAACTTTTACGTCCTCAGCCTGGGGTACAACGAGGCGCTGCTGGGCGGCTTGCTGACCGTTGCCAGCCTGGTTTCGATGGTTAGCGCCTTGCCTGCCGGGTATCTCAGCGATCGCATGGGGCGCAAATCGGCGCTGTTGGTTTCTAGCCTGACGATGAGTACGGCCGTACTTGGCATGATCCTCTGGCCGACGATAATTGGCCTCTATGTTATGAACGCCATCATGGGGCTGGCGCAAAGTCTGGCGGGTGTCACCTTTGGCCCCTTCCTCATGGAAAATAGCAAGGAAACAGAGCGCACCTACCTCTTTTCCTTCAGCATGGGGCTGCAAACCATCGCCGGCTTTGCCGGCAACTGGCTGGGCGGCCACCTGCCCACCTGGACGGGGCGCGCCATCCAGGCCGACCCTACCAGCGCCGCTGCCTATAGTTGGGCATTAACGGCCGTTGCCCTTACCAGCTTCCTGGCCATCATCCCCATCTTTTTCCTTCGTCGCCCGTACAAATCGCTCAACAATAACGGCCGTACCAGCATCTCCCCTTTTGCCTATGCACGCCAAAACCCTGGCCTGCTCTTCAAGCTCATCTCCCCCATGCTAATCACCTCCCTGGGCGCGGGGCTGCTCATGCCCTTCCTCAACATCTTCTTTCGCAGCGCCTTCAACAGTTCCGACAGCACCATCGGCCTCCTCTTTGCCACCGGCTCCTTCTTCATGGGCATTGGCCTGATTATTGCCCCTCCCCTGGCCGACCGCTACGGCAAAATGACCGTAGTCGTCGTCAGCCAGGCGCTCTCCATCCCCTTTCTGGCGTTGATGGGCTTTGCCCCCTGGTTTGGTGTTGCGGCGGCCGCCTACCTGATCCGTTTGGCGTTGATGAACATGAGCAACCCCGTCTACCAGACCTTTGTCATGGAGCAGGTAGACGAAAACGCGCGCGCCACCGTAGCCAGCCTGGTCAGCATGAGCTGGAACGTGGGCTGGGCTTTCAGCCCTTCGCTCAGCGGTTGGATTCAGGTACACTATGGCTTTAACCCCGTCTTTATGGGCACAATTGCCACTTACATCATTGCCATCTACCTGTACTGGCACTTCTTTGGCCGCACGCCCAGGTCACTACCCGCCACTGCCAATAAACCCTTATAACAAGATAGGGTATGGTTCATGATACGCTGAAAAGATGCTTGACAATTTTTTCGCCCCCTGACGGCAGACCGTAGCCCTAACAGGAGCCTGCTATGCCTACCTTACTCATCAAAAACGCCCATACCCTGGTAACCATGGATGCACAGCGGCGCGAAATTGCCAACGGTGGCCTCTTCATCCGCGATAACGTGATTGAGCAGGTTGGCCCCACACACACGCTGCCGCAAACGGCCGATACCATCCTTGATCTGCGTGACCACATCGTGCTGCCTGGCCTGGTCAACACCCACCACCATCTTTACCAAAGCCTCACCCGCGTGCTGGCGCAAAACCACAACCTGTTTGACTGGCTAACCACCCTCTACCCCATCTGGGCCAATCTCACTGACGAGGCGATTTACGTCAGCACCCTTACAGGATTGGCTGAACTGATTTTTTCTGGTTGTACCACCAGCAGCGATCACCTTTACATCTACCCCAACAATTGCACCCTGGACAGCCAGATTCGCGCCGCGCAGGAGATTGGTATGCGTTTCCACGCCGTGCGCGGCTCCATGTCCCTGGGTGAGAGCAAAGGGGGGCTGCCTCCCGACCGCGTGACCGAAGACGAAGCGTTCATTCTCAAAGACAGCCAGCGCCTGATTGAGCAATACCACGACCCCAGTCGCTATGCCATGCTGCGCGTGGTGTTGGCCCCTTGCTCTCCTTTCTCTGTGACGCCTGACCTGATGCGCGAATCGGCAAAGCTGGCGCGTGCCTATGGCGTGCGGCTACACACGCACCTGGCGGAGACGCTGGAGGAAGAAGAGTTCTGCCTGCAAACCTTTGGCAAACGGCCGGTTGCCTATGTCGAATCGCTGGGTTGGACGGGCAGCGACGTGTGGCACGCGCATTGCGTGCATATGAGCCAGCCTGAAATTGACCTGTTTGGGCGCAGCGGCACAGGTGTAGCGCACTGCCCCACTAGCAATATGCGTCTGGCCAGCGGCATTGCGCCGCTGCTAAGCTGGCGCGCCGCGGGCGTGCCTGTTGGCCTGGGGGTAGATGGCTCTGCCTCTAATGATGGCGGCCATTTGCTGAACGAGGTGCGCCAGGCGATGCTGCTTCAGCGCGTAGCGCCGCACCGCTACCTGAGTGAATCACCCGGCGGGCGCGGCGGTTTTGGCGGTAAGCCAGACGCCATGAGCGCGCGGCAGGCGCTGGAGCTGGGGACGTTGGGCGGTGCGGCCGTGCTGGGGCGAGATGACATTGGCAGTCTGGCTCCGGGTATGTGTGCTGACCTGATTGCCATTAACCTGAATCAGCTGGCCTATACCGGCTCTTTGCATGACCCGGTAGCGGCCGTTGTGTTTAATCAGGCGCAAAATGTGGATTATGCCATGATCAACGGCCGTCTTGTGGTACAGCAGGGTCAACTGGCCACGCTGGAATTGACGCCGCACATTCAGCGCCACAATGAGATCTCGCGCCGCATGATTCGTGGGGAATGATTGGCGCCCGGAAACTGCGAGCTGGAAATTGTGGCGTGGTTCTGACCGCCGCCGGCTGAGCGCATTCTGCCAGACTGGGGTCGGCTGTTTGCGGTCTGCGGTCTAATTTGCAAAGGTCATCTAAACCAGGCCGAAATTGGAGATCAGAGATTGGGCGGATTGGCGCGATTGGGGCGTGTCATTGCGGCGCCGCTGTGGGCGCTGCCGGGGCTGATCTTGCTGTTTTTCTACAAAATGGCGTTCAGCAACCTGATTCTGGCGCGGGGGGATATGTTTTTATATTTCTACCCGTACTGGCAGGCGACCAGCGAGGCGCTGCGCAACGGCCGTATTCCCCTCTGGAACCCCCACCTCTTTATGGGCGCGCCTTTGCTGGCAAACAGCCAGATGGGCTTCTTCTACCCGCCGAACTGGCCGCTGTGGCTGCTTTTTTCTGTGCCTGTGGCTGTCAAGGTAGCCATCTTGCTGCATCTGCTGATTGCTGGCGTGGGCGCTTACCTGGCCGGGCGACGCGCCTTGGGGCTGGAGAGAGAGGCGGCAACGGTAACGGCCGTTCTCTTTGCCCTTTCCGCTTATCTCACGGCACAGGTAGAGCACCTCAATCAGCTACAGGGATTGGCCTGGTTGCCCTGGTATCTGGCGGCGTTGTCCCTGCGTCAGCCAGCACGGCGAATTTGCGCGCTTTCTGCCTTTTTTTCCCTACAACTTTTGGCCGGGCATACGCAAACTGCTTTCATCAGCGGCGTGGGCGTGGCCCTCTGGCTGGCGGCGCAGGCGGCACAGAATAAGCAGTGGCAGGTCGGGAAGATAGTGCGCCATTTTGCGCCACTGTTGCTTGCGGCAGGGTTGGCGTTGTTGCTAACGGCCGTGCAACTTCTGCCCACGTTAGAACTCGCCCGTTTATCCAGCCGCCAAGGGGGATTGGCCGTCAACGAAGTGTTATCTTTTTCGCTGCACCCGCTCTTGTTAGGGCGAGCGCTGTTGCCTGCTTATGGCCAATCTCTCTTCAGCGAATATGTGGCCTTTTTCCCCGTGACGGTGCTGTTGCTGGCGGGGCTGGGCGCCTGGCGCTGGCGCAACCGCCCTGGTGTGCTGCCCGCGCTCTTGCTGACGGCCGTTGGCCTCTTTCTGGCATTGGGTGTTTTTAATCCGGTGAACTGGCTGCTAGCGCGGCTACCCGGCTTTAATCTTTTTCGCGTGCCGGCGCGCTGGCTGGCGCTCTATGCCCTGGGCGTGGCGCTGCTGGCGGGCGCTGGCTGGCAGTGGGGCGTCAAGGGGGAGGGCGTGAAGCGTAAAGCTCCTGTGCACAACTGGCTTTCTGCCGATTCTCCATTTCCCATTCCCTATTTCCTCTTAATGATTCTACTGATGGCCTGGTCGGTGCTGGGGCAATGGCTGGCGCCGCTGCTGCCTACCGATGTAGAGGCTCCCTATGAGGCGCCTGGTCGCCTGACGCTGCTGCTGTGGGCAGGGGAACTGCTCTTTGCCCTGGTCTGGTTGGGGCGTGGGCGCCTAGTCGCCTCAGCGATAGGTAGAGGGGTGTATTTGACGGTGGCAACGGCCGTTCTCTTTTTTGCCACTCGCACCCATTCCTACCATAACCTGACTGCGCCGGAAGCGTACCATGATTTGCGCCCGCCAATCGCGCGTTTGTTGGTGGCGCGTGGCGAGTCTGCGGTGGCCAGTCGCTTTCTCAGTCTTTCGCCCATTTTCTTCGATCCGGGTGACCAGGGGGAAATTACGGCCGTATACGGTGATCAGCTTGATGCGGCGGCGCTGTATGATTACATTGTGGTCGTCAAACAGAAGGAGATCATTGCCCCCAACCTGCCCCTGGCCTATGGGCTGATGGCAGTGGATGGCTTTGACGGCGGCATTTTGCCGCTGCGCGCCTACAGCGACCTGATGAGATTGCTGCTACCTCCCGACACAATCAGTGTGGATGGGCGACTGCGTGAATACCTGACGGCCGTACCGCCGCAGCGCTGGCTTAACCTCTTCAACACACGTTACCTGATTACCGACAAAACGGGCGACCAATGGCGCAATGGCGTTTTTTATGATTTGCAGCATCCGCTGGCGCTGGCAGCGGGTGAGCGCGCAGCCATTGGCTACGTGCCTCCCTTTGCCGCAACGGCGATTTACCTGTTGGCGGACGCCGCGCCGACCGTGACTGTCACCATCGGTACATACAAGCAAACGGCCGTTGCCGTCTACGCGGCCCCCGGCGAACCACCGCTGTATCGCGTGCCCCTTGGGCAAACGGCCGTACCGCAGCAAATTGTGCTATCTACTCCAGATGCGCCCGTGCACGTCAGTGCGCTTGCGCTGGTGAATGAGGTCAACGGCAGCTTTCACACCCTTGTTCCTGGCCCGTATCGCCTCATTCACTCTGGCGACGTGAAAATTTACGAAAATCTGGCCGTGCTACCTCGCGTCCTGTTGCTCAGCGAGTGGCAATGGCAGCCAGACGCGCCCTCTGCCCTGGCGGTTATGCGGGACCCCACTTTTGACCCTGGGAAAACGGCCGTGTTGCAAGGCCCCCCGGTTAATGAGGAGATGAGACAATTGACGATTGCCATTCCCCCATCTTCGTCCCCCAATCACCATTCTTCAGGCTCTGCACAGATCATCAGCTACACACCAGAGCGGGTTCTCATCCACACACACAGCGACGCCCCCACGTTGCTGCTGCTGAGTGACGCCCACTATCCTGGCTGGCGTGCTACGGTTGACGGTCAGCCGGTGGAAATTTACACTGCCAATGTGTTATTCCGCGCGCTATTTGTCCCCCCGGGCACACATGAAGTAACCTTTGTCTTTGCTCCTACCACGCTAACTGTTGGCGGCCTGCTGACGCTACTGGGGCTACTGTTGTGGGGTGCTGTTCTTAGCCGGTCTGCCGCCTGCGGTCAGTCGTCAGCGCAATACGATGAAACTGCCGATCATCAATAAGCCGGCTATTGCCGAGACGAGAGCGATTAGTTTGGTGGTTGTGGAAGATTCGCCAAACCGTTCGTAGGAGGCTGTGCCGATGATGGCCCAGAGGCTGATTGCCAGACCGATGGCGCCAATGATCAGCCAGGCTGCGCCTGTTCCTGCTGATGTTGAACCACCGGACAAAACCGTGTAAATTGCGGTTGCGCCGGCCAGGAGTGTGGTTATCGTGCCGATCTGGCCGAAGATCCTCAGTAGTCCTGTTAGCGGGCGTATACCATTCATGTTGTTCCCATCAGGAAAAATGTTGGCGGATTATAAAAATCCGCTGTAGATTTGTGGTAACGACTTTAGTCGGGACTCCACGCCAGGGCGGGCAGTACAAGCCTTATGCGAACTTCGGCAAGGCCATACCAGGAGATGTGTGCGATGAGGCCGACTGACTAATTAAGTTGTTGCACTAATTTGGCCGGGTCTGTGGTGGGTTGTTGGCAAACGAAGCGGCGGCAGACGTAAGCGGTGGCCTGGTTGTGGCGCAACGGCCGTTGCCGTAACAGCGGCACAATCTCACCATCAGCCTCTGTGCCAATCGCCACGACCAGATGGGGGCGATAGGCGGCAAATACCACCTGGCGCAGCGCCTCTGTGTCTGGCGCGCCGAGCTGCCCGACAATGGCAACTTCCTGTGGCTGGCTGAGTATAAAGGCGGCGTTGCCAAGCCAATGGGCAAAGCCGGTGGGGTAGCGACTCATCGCTTCGTTCAGGCTGGCAGTGGCGTGGGCGGCAATGTCCCAGTAACGGCCGTTGCCCGTATACAGGCTGAGGGTCAGCAACACTCTGGCGGCCATGGCGTTGGCGCTGGGTGTGGCGTTATCCTGCACATCCTTGGGGCGGTGCAGCAACGCCTCGTGGTCGGCGGCAGTGTCATAGAAGCCGCCATGCGCCTCGTCGGCAAACTGCGCCAGCATTATTTCTACCAGCTCATGCGCCCAGGCAAACCAGCGCGTCTCAAAGGTAGTCTGGTACAGTGCCAGTAGCCCATCTGCCAGGTAGGCATAATCTTCCAGGTAGGCGTTGTAGCGAGGGGTGTATCCTGCTTTCCAGGTGCGATAGAGACGGCCGTTTTCGGCGCGCATCGTTTCGTAGAGGAAAGAGGCGTTTTGCACAGCAACGGCCGTGTAATCCGGTCGTGCCAGTACCCGTCCCGCCTCAGCAAAAGCCGCCAGCATCAGCCCATTCCACGCCGTCAGCACCTTGTCATCCAACCCTGGCCAGACACGCTGCGCTCGTGCCGCCAGCAACCTTTGCCGCGCCGCCTCTAGCCGCGTTGCCATCTCCGTCACATCCAGCTTCAGCCACTGCGCCACCTTTTCCGGCTCGTGCCGGACGTTAAGAATGTTGTGTCCCTCCCAGTTACCCTGTTCACTCACGTCATAGAAGCGCATGAACAGTTCCGCCTCGGCGCCCAGTAGTTGGCGAATTTCTGCTGCCGACCAGACATAAAATTTACCCTCTTCGCCCTCGCTATCGGCGTCGTAGCTGCTGTAAAAGCCGCCCGCCTGGTGGCGCATCTCGCGCCGCACAAAGTCCAGCGTCTCTTCCACAATGCGGCGGTAGAGCGGCTTACCGGTCACCTGGTAAGCGTGCAGGTAGACGCGCGCCAGTAGCGCATTGTCATACAGCATCTTCTCAAAATGGGGAACCAGCCACTCGTTGTCGGTTGAGTAGCGGGCAAAGCCGCCGCCAAGCTGGTCGTATATGCCGCCATAGGCCATTTTTTGCAGCGTCAGTTCGGCCATGTGTAGCGCCAGTTCGTCGCCATCGCGCAGGTACATCCACAGTAGAAATTCCAGCGTCATGGTGGGAGGAAATTTGGGCGCTTTGCCAAAGCCGCCCAGGTGAGGATCAAAGCTGCGGTGAATGGCATCCAGGGCGCGGCGGAAAAGCGCAGGCGAAAGGTCGCCATCCTGCCCGGCCAGAGAAATGTTGCGGCTAAGGTGCTGGCTGAGGTTGGCTGCGCTCTCTTCAATTTCGCGGCGCTGCGTTTGCCAGGCAGTTGCCAGGGATTGCAGCACCTGGCGAAAGCTAGGCATGCCGTAGCGGGGCGTGGGGGGGAAGTAGGTGCCGCCAAAGAAAGGCCGCCCCTCGGGGGTGAGGGCAACGGTCATGGGCCAGCCGCCTTGCCCGGTCATGGCGACAACGGCCGTCATGTAAATGCTGTCCAGGTCGGGGCGCTCTTCGCGGTCTACTTTGACGTTGATGAAATGGCGATTCATCAATTCGGCCATTACCGGGTCTGCAAAGGATTCATGCGCCATGACGTGACACCAGTGGCAGGCGGCATAGCCAATCGAAAGCAGAATGGGCTTGTCTTCGGCGCGCGCCCGTTGCAGCGCCTCTTCGCCCCAGGGATACCAGTTGACGGGGTTATCTGCGTGTTGCCGCAGGTAGGGGCTGGTTTCGTGTATCAGTTGGTTGGGCATGGGCAGTTCCTTTGGGATTTGGGATGTTGGAATTGAGATTTCGGATATTGGATGTGGTATTTGGGTCTGATTAAGAAGATTGTACCTGGGGCAGGCAGCCGTGACATGCCCCTCTTAATCACGTTTCACGTTTCCCGTTTCACGCTGCTATAATCCGGTGCATGGCAACGGGACAACTCTCTTCAGGCAAAACGGCCGTGTGGATTCAGGCTATGCGCCCCCGCACGCTGCCCCTGGCGCTTTCGGCAATTATGATGGGCGGCTTTTTGGCGGCAGCGGCGGGTGCATTTCGTGTAGAGGTGGTAACGCTGGCGGCGCTAACGGCCGTTTTCTTACAAATCCTTTCCAACCTGGCCAATGATTATGGGGATTCCGTGCATGGCGCTGATCATGCGCAGCGGCTGGGGCCGGCGCGCGCCGTGCAATCTGGGCAAATCAGCGCCACCGCGATGCGCCGCGCCATGCTTCTCTGTGCGGCATTGGCGGCTCTCAGCGGGTTGGCCTTGCTGTGGGTGGCGCTGGGTGCGGCGCGGCTGCCCTATGTGCTGCTGTTTTTGCTGCTGGGGGGAGGGGCGATTGGCGCAGCAGTGGCGTATACGAATGGCAAACGGCCGTATGGCTACGTTGGCCTGGGCGACCTCTTCGTACTGATCTTTTTCGGTTGGGTGGGGGTGCTGGGCAGCTACTTCTTGCAGAGCCTTAGCCTGCCCTGGGCGCTGTGGCTGCCGGCAACAGCCTGCGGGCTGCTGGCGGTGGGTGTGCTCAGCGTCAACAACATTCGCGATCTCGATTCCGACCGGCTGGCGGGTAAGCGCTCGATCCCTGTGCGCCTGGGGCCACAACGGGCGCGGTTGTACCACTGGGCATTGCTGGCGGGGGCAGTTTTGTGTACGGCCGTGTACGTTTTGCTCACTTATCAAAACATCTGGCAATGGCTGTTTTTGCTGGCTGTGCCCCTCATCGTGCGGCACGGTACGGCCGTTGCCCGCACCCGCGACCCGCGCAAACTCAACCCATTACTCAAACAACTTTCCCTCATTACACTCCTATTCATTCTCCTGTTTGGCATTGGCCAACTCCTCAGCTAACGCAGGCGCCAAAGCCAGAAACAAAGCACGAAAAAAAACAAACCCAAGCCTTTATCTCTCATCCTTCACCCCCCCCCACATTCCCCGGAGGCCAGCATGGACGAAATCTACACGCTGCCAAAGCCAGAAGAGATAGCAGCGCTTATTAACGAAGGGCAACTCAGCGAACTGCGCACCCTCCTGGCAGACGTTCACCCGGCCGATATTGCTGGCCTGATGGACGAGCTGCCCTCTGATCAGGCAGTCATTCTCTTTGAGTTGCTTTCGCTTGACACCGCCAGCGAGGTGCTGGACGAGACTGGCGCCATTGTGCGCCAGGAACTGGTGGAAAAAGTAGACGATGAACGGCTGGCCGACCTGTTAGAAAACCTGCCTGTAGACGACGTAGTCGAATTTCTTGAAGACCTGCCAGACGACGTTTCTGAACGGCTCATTGGCTTGATGGAGCCAGAAGAAGCGGCCGAAGTGCAGGAGATGCTTGCCTATGAAGAGGACACGGCCGGTCGCCTGATGACCACTGACGTCATCGCCCTCCGCCGCCAGTGGACGGTCAACGAAACGCTTGATTACCTGCGTTCCCTGGAAGAACCAGAAATGTTGCACTACTTGTACGTCGTAGATCGCGATGACAGGTTAGTTGGTGTTGTCCCTCTACGTGCGCTCATTGTGGCGCCGCCAGATGCTACAATTGGCTCCATCATGATCGAGCAAGTTGTCTCCGTGTCCGTTACGGCCGATCAGGAAGAGCTGGCAGAGATGGTTTCGCGCTACGACTTTGTCGCCATTCCCGTGACAGACGAGCAAGGTAAGCTGGTTGGCGTTGTAACAGTAGACGACGTGTTGGACATCTTTGAGGAGGAAGTGACCGAAGACATCCAGCGCCTGGGCAGTTCTGAGCCGCTTGACCAGCCTTACTTTTCCGCTTCGCTTTTTGAGATTGTCAAAAAACGCATTGGTTGGCTGCTGCTACTCTTTTTAGCATCTACCCTTTCTGGTGAGGTGTTGCGCTTCTTCCAAAACGAGCTTGATGCGGTTGTGGCATTGACGCTGTTCATCACACTCATTGTTGGCACAGGAGGCAATGCCGGCTCACAGACCGTTGCCACGATTATTCGTGCCATTACTCTGGACGAAGTGCGCATGAGCAATATGTGGCAGGCGTGGCGGCGCGAGGCCAGCGCCGGCCTGATCCTGGGGCTGGTAATGGGTATCGTGGGCGTCGGGCGAGCGCTGCTGTGGGGAACGGGTTATGAGGTAGCATTAGTAGTTGCCCTGACCTTGCCTGCTGTGGTCACCTGGTCCACCACGGCCGCTACCATCATCCCCATTGTCGCTGACCGCGTCAGGATAGATCCAACAGTAATCAGCGGCCCGATGATCACCACGCTGGTAGACGCCACCGGTCTGTTGATTCACTTTTCCCTGGCCAGGCTGATTTTGGACATAGTTTAGGGCATGGGTGAAACTGTTTTTACGAGTTTGACCGCCGATCGCAGACCGCCATGTCTTGTCAATATCATGGTCGGTAGACGGCCGTCTGCGGTCATTTTCAAGGGAGGGTCTAATGGAGATGGGTATTTTGCAAGAAGTAGCTGATTTGTTGCGTCGGGCGCAGCGTGTGGCAGTGCTGACCGGAGCCGGCATTTCTGCAGAAAGTGGTGTGCCTACCTTTCGCCAGGCGCAAACCGGCCTGTGGGCGCAGTATGACCCGCAAGAGCTGGCTACCCCAGAGGCTTTTCGGCGCAACCCGCGCCTGGTTTGGGAGTGGTATGCCTGGCGGTGGCAGTTGGTCAGCCAGGCTGAGCCGAACCCTGGCCATTTTGCCCTGGTAGAGATGGCGCGGCGCTTGCCCCGCCTGACGTTGATCACGCAGAATGTGGATGGGTTGCACCAGCGCGCAGGCAGCCAGGACGCTATTGAACTGCACGGCAATTTGCAGCGCGTGAAGTGCTATGACCACGCCCATGCGGTCACAACGTGGGAAGAAACGGCCGAAATCCCACCGCGCTGTCCCATTTGCGGCAGCCTGCTGCGCCCGGACGTGGTCTGGTTTGGCGAAAATTTGCCGCTGGCGGCGCTGGATGCAGCGTTTGCCGCGGCCAGGGAGTGTGATCTCTTTTTTAGCATTGGCACATCGGCGCTGGTGCATCCGGCCGCTTCCATTCCCCTGGAGGCGCTACGTGCGCAAGCGCCGGTGGTGGAAATTAACCCGGAGCGCACACCGCTGACGCATTACGTGACGTATTTTTTGATGGGGCCTTCCGGGCAACTGCTGCCGCAGTTGGTGCAACTGGCGTGGGGCCAACGGCTGTAAGTCTCTGTTTACATAAACCTGCTTATTCGCTATACTACAGGGCATGGCAAAGAACACGGTCGTTTCCGTAGAGAATCGCATTCCCCTCAGCGTGGTTCTCATCAGCCTGGGAAGCATTGTGCTGTTCTTTGTGCTGCTCATCTGGCTGTTAGCGCCACAAACCATGCCTGCGCCTGTCTATCGCGCCATTGAGCCTTATTTGCCCAAGGAAGGCCCCATTCCCACGCGCATGGCGCTGGCTGTTTTGCCCCCCACGCTACAACCCACCAGAGGGGCAACGGCCGTGTTGCTGCCCGAAAGCCTGCCCACGGAAGAGTACCCGCCCTACTTTGTCTCTGCTGCCAATGCGGTTGTGGCAGACCCGCTGGCCGGTCAGCCTGTGCGCATTCAAATTCCCGCCATAGGGCTGGAAGCAAACATTGTGCGGGTTGAGCTGGAACAACACACTGCCGATGATGGTGAAAGCTATTACCAGTGGCAGGTTCCAGCCGGCTACCTGGTTGGCTGGCACAGCAGTAGCGCGCGCCTGGGGCAGCTTGGTAACACGGTGCTAAACGGCCATCACAACATTTACGGAGAGGTATTCCGCCATCTGATTGACCTGGAAGAAGGGGACGAAATCATCGTCTACGACAAGAACGGCGCCCACCCCTACCGCGTGGCGCAAATAGAGCTGCTGCCAGAGCTAAACCAGCCGCTAGAGGTGCGCGTGGCCAATGCGCGCTGGATAGAGCCAACCGATGACGAGCGGCTGACGTTGGTAAGCTGCTGGCCTTACACTGGCAACGCCTACCGACTTATCGTCGTGGCGCGCCCGGCTAATTGAACGGGGGACGACATGAGGATAAGCTCAACCCTGTGAATGAAAACGCAGGCAACGAATGGGGCGAATAAACGAATAAGTTGGCCGTCGGCGGGCGGCGGTCACTTTCAAGGGAGGCTGACATGAAGAAAGTATTGGCGACTCTTATTGTAGTGCTACTGCTTGGGGTGCTGGTTGGCGTTTTGCAAGCCCAGCAGCCGGGGCAGCCGCGCGGCACGATTATGGGCGTGGTGTATGAGGACGTGAACGGCGACGGCAAGTGCGTAAACACGGGCGTTGCTGGCGAAGGGCCTGTGCCCAACGTGGATGTGGAGTTTGTCAGCAGTGATAAGGCGACTGTGCTGACGATGTACAGCAGCGCCGATGGCGCGTTTGGCCTGTATTCGGCTGGCTATAGCTACTGGCAGCTCACGGCCAAACCTTCGGCGGCCTGGGTGGTCACTTCGCCCAATCCTATTTACGCGCCAATTGATGCGGAGAAGCCAGCGGCCAGCGGTCTCTTTTTCTGCGTGCGCAAGGCGTCGCAGGCGCGGGTCGTTTTGCCTGCCTCGGGTGGCGTTATGGCGAGTGGGGGGCTTTTGGCGACGGCCGTTGCTGGGATCACGTTTCTGCTTGGCGGTATAATGCTGGAGATTCGTCGCCGCCGTTAATTGCCTATTCCTTGCTCCATGACCTCCCCAATCACGCTCATTGCCACTGCCACCTTTGGCCTGGAAATGTTGATCAAGCAGGAGGTAAAGGCGCTGGGCTTTGCTGATGTGCAGGCTACCGATGCGCAGGTGGCGTTTGGTGCCACCTGGGAGGACGTGCCTCGCGCCAACTTGTGGCTGCGCTGCGCAGACCGCTTGCTGCTGCTGATGGGGACGTTCACGGCCGTTTCCTTTGACGAGCTGTTTGAGCGGACCAAAGCCATTCCCTGGGAGACAGTCATTGCCGCAGACGGCCGTTTTACCGTCAATGCCAAAACGGTCAAATCCACCTTGCAAAGCGCCCGTTCCTGTCAGGCAATTGTCAAAAAGGCGGTGGCAGAAAGGCTGAAAGCGTCCTACGGTGTAACCTGGCTGTCCGAAACAGGCGCGGAATTCACTATCCAGGTTTCTTTGCTGAAAGACGTGGCGCAACTGATGCTAGACACGTCTGGGGTAGGGTTGCACAAGCGCGGTTACCGCGCCGAAGCGGGTGAAGCGCCGCTGAAAGAGACGCTGGCGGCCGCACTGGTGCAGCTCAGTTTTTGGCGTAAAGATCGGTTGCTGATTGACCCAATGTGCGGCTCTGGCACAATTCTCATTGAGGCAGCCATGATCGGTCGTAACATTGCCCCAGGGTTGCGGCGCCGCTTTGCTGCTGAGGGGTGGCCTACCATTGCCCCTGCCGCCTGGCAACGTGCACGTCAGGAAGCAGCCGCCGCGCAAGACCACAACGGCCGTTTGCAGCTCTTTGGCTATGATATTGATTCCGACGCCATTGCTATTGCCTGCGGTAACGCGCAGAAAGCTGGGGTGGGGACAGACATTCAGTTCGCGCAGAAAGATGTGAAAGAACTATGGCTCGACCAGCAGTA
This sequence comes from uncultured Anaerolineae bacterium, assembly GCA_937943625.1. Lineage (GTDB taxonomy): Bacteria > Chloroflexota > Anaerolineae > Promineifilales > Promineifilaceae > JACSRF01. Next base: position 26,938 of record CALEAD010000087.1, read on the forward strand.
CGGCATTCTCATCACCAATCCCCCCTACGGGCAGCGCCTTTCGCACTTCCAGGAGATGAACAATATCTACATCGCCCTGAACAAGATGCTGCGCAAAAAACGGGGCTGGTCTGTGTATGTGCTGACGGCCGATAAAAAGTTCCCTGACTACTTCAAACGTGCTCACCCCGACCGTGTGCGCAAGCTGTACAACGGCCGTGTCGAAGTCAACTACTATCAATATCATGGGGAAAAGCCGGAAGCGGACAAAACAGTGGAAAGCGTTGCGCGCGCAGTTGTGTGAGGCGCATTTTACGTACCACAGCGCATGAACATGGTAACTATCAGAGCTGACAGGTTCAAAAACCTATCAGCTTTTAAGAGGCTGAACAGTTACTGAACATGAACAATCCTCCCACCTATACCCTGGTGATGGCGGCCTGCGTGCAGTTTGTCATTCTCACCCTGGTGGCCATGTTGTTTTATCCTGGCGGCACATTAACAGACCCGACTACCAGCGGCTATTCGTTTCTCAATAACTTCTTCAGCGACCTGGGCCTGACGGCAAGCTATTCTGGCGCGCCAAACCATATTTCCAGCGCGCTGTTCATCACGGCGCTGACGCTGGCCGGGTTGGGACTGATTCTCTTCTTTATGACCTTTCCCGACTTTTTTAGCGTGGCGCCTGATACGCTGATAGTGAGCTGGCTGGGCACACTTTTAGGCGTGATTTGCGGCTTTTCCTTCATCGGTGTGGCCTTTACGCCGGCAGACCGTTTTTTTGCCCGGCACGTAGATTTTGTGCATCTTGCCTTTTCGGCCTTTCTGCTAGTAGTGCTGCTTTACAGCATTGCCATTTATCGTCACCCCTCGTTTCCCAGGGTTTATGCAGGCGTACTGCTGCTTTTTGCCGCGCTACTGGCTGCTTATCTCTGGTTATTATTTTTTGGCCCCAGCGTCGCCTCGTCCCAGGGCATTCTCATCCAGGCAGTTGGGCAGAAGGTGATTGTGTATGCCACAATTGGGGTGATGCTGATTGTGGCAAATGGCGCGCGGCAGCAGGCAGCAAGGTATGTTTGAGATATGGCAGTGCCAGGGTGATGGTTGTGGGTTGCGCTTTCCTGCTGAGGTAGGGCAATTGTTGCCAGTGGGTGAAACACACCTGCCCTTTTGCCCACTCTGTCATTCTCCCCTGCAACGAATGCAACATTTTTCCCCGGCGCGCGCGCCAGCAACGGCCGTTTCCGTTGCCCCCTTTCCCCTTTCTGCCCTGCTCGACAACATTCGCAGCATTCACAACGTTGGTTCCATGTTCCGCAGCGCCGATGGCGCTGGGCTGACACACCTTTACCTGGGTGGTATTACAGCCACACCCGCCCACCCCAGGCTGGCCCAAGCGGCGCTGGGCGCGCATCTGACTGTGCCCTGGTCGCACCACGCAAATGGGTTGGCAACGGCCGTTGCCCTGAAGCAGCAGGGGTATGCGTTGTGGGCCATCGAGGCCGTTCCCGCTGCTGCGCCTTTGTTTCAAAAGCCATTGCAATCTAACCAGCCCGTTCTGCTCATTGTTGGCAACGAAAAAGCCGGGGTAGACCCCGGTTTGTTGGCTGAATGTGACCAGATTTTTTACCTGCCTATGTTAGGTGAAAAGGGTTCTCTGAATGCGGCCGTTGCGTTTGGCATCGCCGTGTACACCTTGCGCTTTGGTAGTGCCTGAATCATAAGCGGTCTGCCAGGCTTTTTCTCACGCGGGGTTCTGCGCTACCGGCAGCAGCACGTGAAACGTCGTTCCTTCGCCGACTTGACTCTCCACCCATACGCGCCCGCCCAGGCCTTCAACATAATCTTTCAGCCAGAACAGGCCAAAGCCCATTCCAGAGGCTTTTGTGGAATAACGCAGGTCAAAAATTTTCGTCAGTGCTTCTGTAGGAATGCCGGTACCGTTGTCCTCTACCAGAATCTCCAGCGTTTCCTTATCCAGCATATGGCTTTGCACGCGCAGAACACCCAGAATCATGCCCGGCATACGTGGTTGCGTTGTCTCGCTGCTCACCTGGTGCTTTTCCAGAATAGCCTCCATGCCATTCTTTACCAAAATCTTAAAAGCCTCTACCAACATTTCATAGGTGGTGTAAACGGTAGGTAAGTCACTGCCCAGTTCCATTTCCACGTAGATAGTGTCTTCCACATTCAGGCGCATCATCACTTTTTGCACCGCTTCTTGCAGCGCCTCGTTTATCGCAACCGGTTCATCCGATTGGGCGTTCCACGGTTCGTGCAGGCTATCCAAAATGGTGATTGCTTCTTGCAAGCGTTGCAAGTAGCGCGGCCCAGACTCGAGTAGCGCAAGTAACCGCTGTGGGTCATGCTTGTACATAAGCGTGAGCTGCAGGTGGGTGCTAAAAGCACCAATGTGATTGCGCAGGGTGTGCACGTTGGCGGCTGCATTGAAAGCCATTTTGCCAAACAATTCAGCTACCTGGCGGCGCTCTTCTCCCTTTCGGTATAAGTCTTCAATTTCGCGCCGCTGCTGTTCAGAGCGGTTGAGCAGCTGCTCTACTTCGCGGTACAGGCGCGCATTGCGAATCCCTGCGGCGGCCTGCTGCCCAAACGCCTTGAGCAGCTCAATTTCCTCTGCCTTGAAACCATCAGGGTGTGTGGTGGCGGCAAAGAGATTGCCAACGATCTCCGGCTGACCATTTTCGGCCGTTTCCAGGAAAAAGGGGACGGCAATTACCTGGGTAATGTGCACAGTGCGCTGCAGCAGCTTGAGCACCGGACGCGCCGCCGAAGGAATGAAGGGTACAAAGAGTGTGTACAAATCATCGCTTGTCACCGGCTCCCGCGCTTTGACCGCCTGGGTGCTCAGATTTTCGCGATAAGCCGGGTCTTCCACGTAGACACGCGCCACTGCCGGATCAGGGTGGGCAATGCTGATTGGGTTAGGCATCAGGCGCAGGACGCGATTTTCCCACTTTTCAATTTCCAGCGCCGGGTCAAAGTAAACTGCGCGCAGGGGCAGGGAGCAGTCGTTCTTTTCGTAGGTTGCCAGCATTGCGCCAATATAGCCCAGGATGTTTACCACCCCTTCGACAATTTGTTGCAAAATTGCATCTTCATGGCCAATGCGTGTTTGAATTTCTGTGGTAAGTTGTCGCGCTACCCGTAGTGCTTGCAGGCGCTGTCGTTCAATTTCGATGGTGGCCGCTGCCTGACGGCCAAACGCCACCAATATTCGCTCTTCTTGGGGCGTTATTTCGCCATTCTTGGCGGCAAAGAGATTACCCAGGATGGCCTTTTCCGTGCCATCTACGGATTCCAGGAAGAAAGGCACGGCAATGACCTGATTCACGCCGAGGGCTGGTTGCACAACCTGATCAAAAAAAAGTTTTGTCTCCGATGGGACTACTGGGGTGAAGAGAGAAAAAAGGCTCGTACTGCGCACGGGTTTCCGTTTACGCACGGCCTGTACCCCCAGGTTGTTATGGTCTTCTTTATGGTGGACGTTAATTCTGACTGGCTGGTTTTCACTCGCGTATGTTGGCTTGCTAAGAGAGTGACCAATCTGGGCTTCCCATGTTTGAATTTGTGTGGCATCTGCGATGTGGGGGTCTATGTATACGGCCCGAATGGGGAGTGAGCCGTCTTCCTCATAGGTGGATACCATGGCGGCAACGTAGCCCAGTGTGCCTACCACGTCTTGGGCAATGCCCTGTAGGGAGAGGCCCAGTCTTGTTTCGATGAGCTTTCGCGATTGCTTTGCCATGTTTTTTTTGCCAACAACGCTTTTGATGGACAGAGGCATTATAACACAGGCTTGCGGAACACAGGGGGCAATAGGACATATTTCACAGTCTATTCACTGAAGGGAGAGGTGTTGGGGCTTGCCAGGTAGGCTAAAAAAGGCGCACTTCTACCCATTCGCCGCCAGGCACGCCTGCCTTGTTGAGGGGGACTTTGATCAAGCCATCGGCGTTAACGAGGGTGTAGATGAGGTTGCTTTTGCCAAAGACGGGGGTGGCGAGCAGGCCGTCTGGGCCATCGCTCAGGCGCGCAGGAATGTAATCTTCACGACCGCTTTCGCTGGCGATGTTCTGCGTAAGCCGTGCCCACACCACGCTGCGCCGGGGAGGGGTGGGCATTCCTTGCAGATAGTAGAGCGCGAGTGTGCCGAACATGTCGAATTGAATCATGGCGGAGACTGGGTTGCCGGGAAGCCCCAGCACCGGTTTGCCGGCAACGGCCGCGACAATGGTGGGCTTGCCGGGACGGGTGGCGACGCCGTGCAGCAAGACGCCGGGTTTTCCCAGGCTGTTGATGACTTCGACGGTCATGTCGCGCACGCTGACGGAGGAACCGGCGGACATGACGAGCATGTCGGTTTGTGCCAGCAGGCTGGCAGCGGCCGTTTGCAGGGCATGAAAGTCGTCGGGAATGATGCCGCCATAAATGGGAATGCCACCCGCTTGTTTTACCTGTCCGCCGATGGTGTAGCTGTTGATGTCGCGAATCTGGCCGGGCACGGCCGTTTGTGCGGGGGGGATTACCTCGTCACCGGTAGCCAGAATGCCGACGCGCGGGCGGCGCGTAACGGCTACTTCTGTGATGCCCAACGCCAGCAGCCCACCCAAGTCTTGCGGGCGCAGCCAGTGGCCAGCGGGCAAAATTTGCGCCCCTTTGGGCACGTCTTCGCCAATTTGCAGCACATTCTGGCCAACGGCTACCGCGCGCAACACTTCAATTTCCAGGGGGAATTGCAGCGTATCTCTGGCTGTGTCGGGGTGACCGGCGACTCCCTGGCTGACAACCTGGGTATGCTCTACTTGTACGACGGCGTCGGCACTATCAGGCACCATCCCCCCGGTGTGAATGAGTGCTGCCTGCCCAGGCAAGAGCGCCAGGTTGGCCGGCTGGCCCATGGGCAGTTCGCCGATAACTTGTAAGAAGGCGGGCAAACTTTCGGAAGCGCCATAGGTGTCGGCGGCGCGCACGGCGTAGCCGTCCATAGTGCTGCGGCGAAAGGTGGGCAGGCTGTGGGGAGCACGAATGGCAACGGCCGTTACCCGCTCGACAGCTTCTGGTACAGGCAGGGTCTCGGTGGGCAGAACGGCCGTCAGGTGTTGTCGCAGCAGCGCCCGTGCCTCGTCAGGGGGCAGCACATTAAAAAATTCGCCAGCCATCTAATCAACCAACCAACAGCTCGCTAAATTAACTATTTTCCCCATTTGGGTCTATGCCCAGGGCGCGCAAACGAGCAGCCAACCTGGCCGCGCGTTGTTCGGCGGCTTCGGCGCGTTGATGTTCGACTTCGGCGCGCTGACGCTCTTGGGCGGCAAGCTCGGCGCCAGTGGGAACCAGGTTGCCTTCGCCATCGCACCATCGTAGCCAGGTGTCTTCTTTGTTTTCGTAGCTCCCTTGCCAGAGGGTTAGCCCTAGATTGAGGCCAACGAATAGTTCGGGTGAAATCTCTTCATATTCGCGGCGCGGCGTCAGGGCGTAGGCGCGCAGTGGCTCTGGCTGAATTAGCTGCTGTGGGTCGTAGATGACGTAATAGGGAATGCCCATGCGGGCATAAGCGCGCAGTTTGCGGTCTGCTTCGCCACCTTCGCGGTTAGAGACCATTTCGATGACCAGGTCGGGCGCTTTGCCAAATTCCCAAAAGAAGTAGGCGCGCTTGCCTTTTGCCCACCAATTATCGGGCAGGGTTACGTCCAGGCTGATGAAGACATCGGGAACGAGCACTTCGCCATGCAGGGAAGGGAAGAGGCCTACGTTTGCGGCAGCCAGAAACGGCCGTTCGTCACCTGGCCCGGCCCATGCCGTATAGAGAGGTTCGACTAACAGGCGCATTTGCTTTTCGGAAGGCAAATTATCCACAGGTGTATCATCCTCCGTAACCAGGTGCGAAACGTCCAGGGTGAAATCTGGCGGCAAAAAGTTTGCCACTGTTGTTTCGGATGTAGGCGTAACCAATTCATTTTCTGCCATATGCTTTTATCCTTCAAGTAACCCAAATTAGCCTCTGCTATCTTGTGAGCAAGATGCGATCCCGCACTAGCGGTGCAGCGCAATTTATTATAGCACAAGCGGGCGCTGTATCATCTGGCGTAGCGCTGCCTCGTCGAGGATGGGGATGTTAAGCTGCTGCGCTTTGCTTAGCTTGCTGCCGGCATTTGCGCCGGCGAGCAGGTAGCTGGTGTTTTTGCTGACGCTGCTGGTGACTTTGCCGCCATGCTGCTCGATGAGTGCTTTGGCCTCTTCGCGGCTGAGGGTGGGCAACGTGCCGGTGATGACAAAGGTAATGCCAGCCAGCGGGGTGGGCTGTGTCTCGCGGCTTTGGGGGCGCGCACGGGCAAAGTTTAGCCCGGCAGCGCGCAGTTTGGCCAACATGGTGCGGTTTTTCTCATTGGCAAACCAGGTGACTACGGAAACGGCCGTTCCCGGACCAATCCCCTCGACCGCTTCTAGCTCTGCCTGCGTGGCGGCAGCCAGGGCGTCTATGCTGCCAAAAGCGTCTAGCAGCAGCGTGGCAACCACGTTGCCCACGAAGCGAATCCCTAAGGCCGTCAGCAGGCGCTCTGGTGGGCGCTGTTTGCTGGCGGCAATGCCCGCGAGCAAATTTTCTACCTTTTTCTCTTTGAACCCCTCCAGGGCGAGCAACTCTTCCTTTTTCAGGTAGTAGATGTCGGCTACGTCATGGATGAGCTGCTTTTCGATCAGAAGTACGGCCGTTTGCCCGCCAAAACTCTCGATATCCATGGCGCTGCGGCTGACAAAATACTCCACGCGGCGCACCAGCTGTTCCGGGCAGGCCGGGTTGTCGCAATAGATTGCCACCTCACCAGGAGGCTGCACGGCCGGTTCACCGCAGGCGGGGCAATGGGTAGGTTTTTGAATGATACGTTCCGTACCATCACGCAGTTCGATGATTGGGCCAACGATGTAAGGGATCACATCACCGGCGCGTTTAACCAGCACGCGGTCGCCAATGCGAATATCTTTGCGTGCAATCTCGTCATAATTATGCAGCGTGGCATTGCGCACAATCACCCCGCCAATTTCCACCGGTTCCAGTATGGCCGCCGGGGCGAGTATGCCGGTGCGCCCCACGTTGACCACCACATCCAGCAGCTTTGTGCTTTTCTCCTGAGCGGGAAACTTCAGGGCAATGGCGCCGCGCGGGTCCTTGCCCACAAACCCCAGGCTATCGGCCAGAGGGCGATCATCAATTTTGATGACAATGC
>CALEAD010000088.1 GCA_937943625.1 uncultured Anaerolineae bacterium
GAGCAGAGTTGTTACGCAGGCCGCTCCCTGCGTTTTGGCAATGGGGTGATTCAATTGCCCCTACCGTTTTTCAAAGGCATTTGTTTTTCGTATTTTTGAGCCATTTCGGCTCTGATTGCACAATAGTTACGTTAACATGCCTTAAAAGGAATTACTCATGAAACAGACATTGCTTATTCTCTGGCTGCTTGGGCTGCTGGCAGTTAGCTGCAATACGGCCGTGCCACAGCCTGAACCAGCCCCCGTGATACAACCAACCCCAGCGCTGGCAACACCCGCCACAAACAACCAACCCGGCGTCGCGCCGCGCGCTACCGTTACCCCGGCTGGCCCTGCCGGCGGCTACCCCGCCCCGGCACAACCAGCCAGCGGCTACCCATCTGCGGTTGAACCGATGCCACGCAGCGAGGCCTATCCCCTGGCGGCTGGCTACGTGTGGATGATACGCCCGGCCGGAAAACAGTGCGCCGAAGTGCCCCCACCCACCCTGGCCGAAGCTATAGATGAGTTAAAAGCGGCGGGAATCGAGCCATTGGCGCCGCAAACGGCCAACCTGATGGTGTGTGAAGCGTGCGACTGCCCGACCAGCCTCCATTACTGGGCACAAATTCCCCAGGATAAGGTAAAAACGGCCGAAAACGCCGGCTGGACTATCAGGGAACCATAGGCGCATAGCGAAAGGCAAACATCTGACCACTGTCTCCGGTGTAAACGGCCGCCACATCATCCTGCGCAGCGACATAGTAGACGGCCGTTTCCACCGGCGCCAGAGGTGTGCCAAACTGCACAAAACCAGCAGTGTGACCACTGCGCACCTGCACGGCGCGCAACAGGCCATCTGTGGTCAACACAAAAGCAACCCCGGCATCATTCAGCGCTACGTTGCTCAGCACGGGCACGTCTAGCTGCCAGAGCAGATCACCGGTGTAGCGATTGAGCGCCAGCAGCCGCAGCAGCAGCGCCTCCTGGTATACCTGGGGCACAATGCCGCAACTGTTGAGCTCTTGCTGCCAGAACCCGGTCTGGGTCATGCGCACGCCGGTTGCCACCACTTCGTACAGGCGCGGCGGCTCCTTTTCCAGCAAAAAAACGGGATATGCTTCCTGGCGCTGGCGCACTTCTTGACGGCCGTTTTCCATATTCAGGGCGTAAAACTCGTTGAAATCCCCGGCGTTGATGCGCACCACCACCTGTTCACCGGCAATAGCCATGTAGCTGGCATCGCTGCCGTTAATCAGCCCCAGCTTGTGCTGCCAGACGCGCTCACCTGTCTGCAAGTCGTAAGCGACAACGGCCGTGCGCAGCCCATACGCCTCGGTAACATACATCCGCCCCCCGTGCGAAACCAATCCGCTCCAGCGATAGGAAAAAAGAGCCGACCAGCCCAGCCACTCTGGTCAGTTACGCGGGCGCGTGCGTTCGTCCGGGTCATGCTGCCAGACCAGCGCGCCGGTGCTGATATCGAGCGCCTGCAAAGCCGGCTCTTTACCGTCACGCGCCATCACCAACCGTCCTGTCCCTACCACCGGTGGTCGCGCCGGTGGCGCCTGCATCCACGTGCCCAACAGGCGAAATTCACCGGAGGTTTGGGCAATGCGGTGAATAGGCTGGGAAACGGCCGTTGGTGCAAACTGCCAGTCCCGCACAACCCAAACCAACGAGGTCAGAATGAGCAACACCACCAGCGCCCAGCCCAGGCGCGGCGAGAGACGTGCGCGTACAGGAGGAGTAGCCTCAGGTGTATCTGGCAATATCTTCATAAGCCATAAGTTTCTCTGGTAGGCAAGAGATTTGCAAATGCGGCCTTGTCGCCAGCGGGCGAAGAAGAAACAAAATGTAAATTCTCTCCGGTCACGATTCACGAGTTCACCCAATGAAGCCAAATAAATGCAACACATAGACGATCATTGCCCGCCATGCTATAATATCTTCAGCTACCTTAACAAACGGGGATGACTGGCTTCGACGGGGAAGGCTGTTCCTGTGCTGCAAGCCGAGCACGCTTTACATCTCGTAAAACTGGAAGCAAACAAGAAGTGCGAACCGCACGACAACCTACAACGCTCTCCCCCTGGCTGCCTAAACAGCACAAGAGGGTTAGCGGAGAGTCCAAGAGGACTCGCGTCTGCCACCCCCATTCGTTGGCTGGTGGTGAGTCAGGCGTCAGAGATGTCAACGTGCTGCACCACGACGCCCATAGCGGTGAGTAAGGGTCCTTTCGGGGACTATGGGCTGGTTAGCGTCAGACCCTGTTAGCCGGGGATGCGCTGACGAAAAGCAAATAGGCTGACTAAGCTTGTAGACGTGCAGAGAACGAATTTTTCGGACGCGGGTTCGATTCCCGCCATCTCCACCTTAAAAAAGCCGGACTCTTAAGCAAAGTCCGGCTTTTTTTATGCTAAAGTACGGAACTGTCTTTCTATCTTTACCTCTCCAAAAAGGTGCTCCATGCCCAAATTTCAGCTCCAAGCCGATTTTCTACCTACAGGCGATCAGCCAGAAGCCATCAGCCAGCTTGTCGAAGGCGTTGAAACCCGCCAGCGCTTCCAAACCCTGCTGGGCGCCACGGGAACCGGCAAAACCTTCACCATCGCCAACGTCATCCAACAAACCCAGCGCCCCACGCTAATCATCGCACACAATAAAACGCTGGCGGCACAGCTTTACAGCGAATTCCGCGAATTTTTCCCCCATAACGCCGTCAGCTACTTTGTCAGCTACTACGACTATTACCAGCCGGAAGCCTACGTGCCACGTCATGACCTCTACATAGAAAAAGAGACGCAAATTAATGACGAAATTGACCGCCTGCGCCTGCTGGCCACCGCCAATCTGATGTCTCGCCGCGACGTGATTATTGTCGCTTCGGTCTCCTGCATCTATGGCCTGGGCGACCCGGAGGCGTGGAGCAAAGTAAGGCTACACCTGGAGCGTGGTGGCACGTACCGCCGCGACCTGGTTCTGCGCCACCTGGTAGATATTCAATACGAGCGCAACGATCTGGAGCTGCGGCGGGGCACGTTCCGCGTGCGCGGGGATACGCTGCAAATTTTCCCCGCCTATGCCGAAACGGCCTTCACCCTGGAGTTTTGGGGGGATGAAGTGGAGCGTGTGGCGGAGTTGGACCCGCTAACCGGCGAGGTGCTGGTGGAACATGCCAGCATCGAAATTTTCCCCGCCAAGCAGTACATCACGGATGAGGATAAGCTGGCAACAGCCATTAACAACATTGAGGCTGAACTGAACGAGCGCATTGCCTTTTTTAAGGAACGCAAAATGCTGCTGGAAGCGCAGCGCATTGAGCAGCGCACGCTGTATGACCTGGAGATACTGCGCGAGGTGGGGTATACCTCTGGCATTGAAAATTACAGCCGTCACCTGGACGGCCGCGCCGCAGGCGAACCTCCGGCCACGTTGCTCGACTACTTTCCGCCCGACTTTTTGCTGGTGCTAGACGAAAGCCACATGACCGTGCCGCAAATACGCGGCATGTATGCCGGTGATCGCAGCCGTAAGCAAACGCTGGTAGATTATGGCTTCCGCCTGCCCAGCGCCATGGACAACCGCCCCCTGAACTTTGACGAATTTGAGGCGCGTATTAACCAGGTCATTTTCACCAGCGCCACGCCTGGGCCGCATGAGCTGGAAAAGTCGGCACAGGTGGTGCGTCAGGTCATTCGCCCCACCGGCATTTTAGACCCGGAGGTGGAGGTACGCCCGGTGCGCGGCCAGATAGATGATTTGCTGGGGGAGATCAAGCGGCGAACGGCCGTTGGCCAGCGCGCCCTCGTTACCACTCTCACCAAACGCATGGCCGAAGACCTGAGCGATTACTTGCTAGAAATGGGCATCAAAGTTCATTACCTGCACGCCGAAATCCACACCATTGAGCGCACAGAAATTCTGCGCGACCTGCGCATGGGCGTGTTCGACGTCGTCGTTGGCATCAACCTGCTGCGCGAGGGATTGGACCTGCCCGAAGTCTCGCTGGTCGCCATTCTCGACGCCGACAAAGAGGGGTTCCTGCGCTCCGGCACAGCCCTCATCCAGACTATTGGCCGCGCCGCGCGCCACGTAGAGGGCAGGGTGATCATGTATGCCGATACCGTCACCCCCTCGATGCAAACCGCGATTGATGAAACCAACCTGCGCCGCGCCAGGCAGATGGCGTACAATCAAGAACACGGCATTGAGCCACGCAGCATTGTGAAAGCCGTTCATGACCTGACGGAAGAGATTGCCGCCCACCGTGCAGAAGAAACAGCAACGGCCGTTGCTGAAAAGAAGGGACAATACACCACCGCTGCCGACCTGCCCAAGGACGAACTCAGCAAAATGGTCAAGGAGCTAGAGCGACAGATGAAGCAAGCAGCGCAAAATCTGGAGTTTGAGAAAGCGGCCGTGCTGCGCGACCAGATCATGGAACTGCGGCAAATACTGGTGCTCAAAGAAGCGGGCGGCAACTCCAACCTGCCCGCCTGGGAGAAAATGCGCCTGTTAGACGCCGCCGGCGTCAGCTACGAACCTGGAGATTAGGGATATGGAAAACATACTCAACGAGGAACAGGCAGAGCTGCTAAAACGTACCCGCGATGTACTGGGACAACTGCGTGACGCGCTGGCCGACACGGCCGCTTCGGCTCAAGACCGCAGCGCCCTGGTAGAATCCATTCGCCAACTGGATGAGCTTTTCTTGTTGGTTTTTGCCGGGGAGTTTAATTCTGGCAAATCCTCCCTCATCAACGCCCTGATTGGCCACCCCTTACTGGCAGAAGGGGTCACACCCACCACCAGCCAGATTTACCTGCTGAAGTATGGCGAAAAAAAACAGCAGCGGCCAGTAGAAAAGGGAGTGTGGGAACAAACCGCACCCATTGAAATTCTGAAGCAGCTCGTCATTGTGGACACGCCCGGCACCAACGCCATCTTGCGCGAACACGAGACGCTCACAGCCGAATTCATCCCGCGCAGCGACCTGGTATTATTCATCACCTCTGCAGACCGCCCCTTTACGGAAAGCGAGCGCAATTTTCTGGCACAAATCCGCGACTGGGGCAAGAAAATCATTCTCATTGTAAACAAGATAGACATTCTGCCTGGCGAAGCGGAAAAAGAACAGGTCATTGCCTTTGTGCGCGAGGCGGCACACAAGCTGATTGGTGACGTGCAGGCGGTGTTTGCTGTTTCGGCCAGGCTGGCTAAAGAGGCCAAAGCGGGCTACCCGCGCGTCTGGCAGGCCAGCGGCTTTGAGCCGTTGGAGCAATACATTTATGAAACGCTCGACGACGACGGCCGTTTCCGCCTCAAGCTGCTCAATCCCCTGGGCGTAGGGCACAAACTGGTGCGCAAACAACTGGCCCAAATTGAAGCAGACCTGCACTCCCTGCAAGAAGACCGCCAACTACTGCAAGACATCGAAGGGCAAATGACCTACTACAACGAGGACATGCAGCGCAACTTCAAGGCCCGCCTCAGTGAGATCAGCAACATTCTCTTTGAAATGGAAAAGCGCGGCGACGAATTTTTCGATGATATGATCCGCCTGGCACGCATTCCCGACCTGGTTCGCGCCAGGAATGTAGAGCGCGCCTTTGCCGAAAAAGTAGTAGCCGACACGCCGCAGCAAATTGAACGCCGCGTTAGTGAATTGATTGACTGGATGGTGGAGCAGGATTTGCGCCAGTGGAAGGCCGTTGCCGACCACCTGGCCAAACGCAAAGAAGACCACCGTCACCGCATCGTCGGTGAGGGCGGCCCCCGCGAGGGAACCCTGGCCTATGATCGGCAGCGGCTCATTGATTCCATTGGTACAGCAACCCGTCGCGCGGTGGAAAGCTATGACCGGGAACAAGAGGCGGAGCAAATTGCCGAGTCTGCGCGCATGGCCGTCGTCAACACCGGTCTGGCAGGCGTGGGCGTGGGCGTGGGCGTGGCCATTGCCGTGGCTGCTCACGTCGTCTGGGCCGACGTCACCGGCATCCTGGCCGGCCTGGCCGCCGCTACCCTGGGGCTGCTCATTCTGCCCAACCGCCGGCGCAAGGCCAAAATGGAGTTGGCCGAGAAGCTGGCCGCCCTGCACAACACCCTGGCAGTTGGCCTGGCCGAACAGTTTGACCGCGAAATGCGGCGCAGCGCACAGCGCATTGAAGACACCGTTGCCCCATTCGGCCGTTTTGTGCGCGCCGAATATGACAAAATAACACAGCAGCAGGCTGCCCTGATTGAGCTAGAAGCGCATGTCGTGGGGCTGCAAGCCCAGCTTGGGGGACGCTAAAAGAGCGCGCCCCCTGTCCTGCACTGACAGGGGGCGCTCGCAGAGGGGATGTGTCACAACACGGGCAGGTAACTGGCCCGCAATTGCCGTGAAAGTAAGGAATAGCCTAAAAGCAAATTCCGCTCAAACCTGCGAGGCCGTTAAGACCTCGCAGGTTTGCTGGTGCGGCAGAAGGTGTTGGCGGCAACGGCTTCAGCGTCAGCGATTTAGCGTCGGCGACTTAACGCCGGCGGAGAAAAGCGGGAATATCCAGGTTGTTCGGTGAAAATTTCGGCTGCACCGGCTCCGCAGCGACCGGAGGCTCAGGCCGGGGTTGGGACGTTGGGCGAGACAGCACTTCCGCCGTAGCAGAACGGCCGTACTCCTGTTGCAGCATCTGGCGGCGGCTCAGCCCGCGCTCAAAGCCGGTGGCAATTACCGTAATGCGCAGCGCGTCTCCCATATTCTCATCAATTACCGCGCCAAAAATCATATTTGCATCCGGGTGCGCCGTCTCGCGGATGATCGAGGCAGCCTCATTCACCTCATACAGACTCAGGCTGGGACCACCCGTCACGTTAAAGAGAATACCCTGCGCGCCGTCAATGGTCACATCGAGCAAACGCGAATTAATCGCCTGTTCAGCCGCCACGCGCGCCCGGTCGTCGCCAGAGGCCGTGCCCACTGCCATCAGCGCCGCGCCCCCTTGCGTCATGATCGCTTTGACGTCGGCAAAGTCCAGGTTGATGAGGCCGGGGATGGTGATCAGTTCGCTGATGCCCTGAATGCCCTGCCGCAGCACATCATCTGCCATGCGGAATGATTCCGTCAACGACACGCGCCGGTCAGTCAGCTCCAGCAGTCGGTCATTGGGGATCACAATGAGGGTGTCTACGTACTCTTTTAGCTGCGCAATCCCCTGTTCGGCCATTTTGGCGCGCCGGCTGCCCTCAAAGAGAAACGGCCGTGTCACCACCCCAATTGTCAGCGCCCCCTGCTCCCGCGCAATGCGCGCGATCACCGGCGCGGCCCCTGTGCCCGTACCACCGCCCATGCCGGCAGTAATAAACACCATATCAGAACCGCTGAGCACTTCGTACAGCTCCTCCGCCGACTCATTGGCTGCCTGCTGCCCCTGCTCTGGGTTGCCCCCCGCGCCCAGGCCGCGTGTCAGCTTATCACCAATGCGCACGCGCGTCGGTGCATTCGAGAGTAGCAACGCCTGGTTATCTGTGTTGATGGCAATAAAATCAACCCCGCTCACGCCTTCTGCAATCATGCGGTTGACTGCGTTGCTGCCGCCACCGCCAACCCCCACCACGCGGATGCGGGCCAGATTCTCTACCTCAGGTGTTCTTTGCATGTCGTTCCTCTTTCGCTTCATGGAAGATTGTCCCCTGGCGTCTCAAAGCAGCGTTGCCTTGTTTCCTGGCCGCGGATCGTAACGACTGGCGTATTGCTCCAGCGTCGCTTTATCTACCAGCCATTTGTTGCCAAACTTAATTGCCGGCAGCTTGCCCTGGCGTATCAACCTCCGCACAGACTCCGGGTGAATGTTCAGGCGTTTTCCCACTTCGGGCACGCTGGCATAGGTCTCTAGCAGATTTTCTTTCGTCATGATAGCCTTGCGGGTTTTTGCAACAAAAAGTAACTGTTGTAACCATACAACAAAACATAACATATGTCAAGTATTTTGTTGTAATTCGGCAACAATAAATAGGGGTGCCTTTGTTTTAGTCGCTATGCCACAAATAGGGGCACGGTAGCAAACTGGGTCACATCTACCAGGCCGAGGTCAGAAATGCGCAGTTCAGGAATGACGACAAGCGCTAACAGGCTGAGCTGCATGTAGGCGTTATTGAGGGTGCAGCCACAGGCAGCCATTGCCTGCACCATGCGTGCGGCTTTTTCGGCCACAATCTCAGCGCGTTCATCAGACATTAACCCGGCAATGGGTAGTTCGACCAGGGCAATTTCTTGTCCTTCTTTGTACACCACCACGCCCCCACCGACTTCGCCCAGGCGGTTGGCAGCGCGCGCCATGTCTGCTTTGTCTGTGCCGACGACAATCATGTGGTGGCTGTCGTGGGCAACGGTGGTGGCAATGGCACAGGGTACGTTAAAGCCAAAGCCGTGCACGAAGCCATTTACAACGCTACCGGTGGCTTTGTGCCGCTCTACCAGGGCAATCTGGCACACGTCTTGGGCGGGGTCGCCCAGGACCAAGCCATCTCTCACGGGGAGCTGGCGCGTGAGGGCGCGCGTGGGGGCCTGGTTTTCTATGACGCCAATAACACGCACAGAGATGGGAGATTGGGGATTGGCAGTTGAAATGTTGAAGTCGGCAGGGGTTAGTTGTTTGCCCAGTTTGACGCTGTTTTTGGCAAAGTCGGGATAGGTATAGGGGGGCAGGCTGGCAGTGAGACAGCCGTTTTCCGCCAGCACCACGCCACCGGCAATCACCAACTCAATCGGCAACGCTACCAGGTCGCTGCTGAGGATGAGATCTGCGTAGCGGCCGGGGGTAATGGAGCCGATGTCTTTTTCTACGCCAAAGTGAACGGCCGTGTTCAGCGTGGCCATTTGAATGGCGGTGATCGGTTTTAATCCCTGGGCAATGGCGTGGCGCACCACGCGATTCATATGCCCCTCGTGCACCAGCGTGCCTGAATGGCTATCGTCAGTGCAGAGGATAAAGCTGCGGCTATCCAACCCCAGTTCGGTGATCGCTTTCACCTGCGTGGCCACGTCATACCAGGCGGAACCGAGACGCAGCATTGGCTTCATCCCCTGACGCGCGCGCGCCACCGCATCTTCCAGGCGTGTGCCTTCGTGGTCGTCAGCCGGGCCGCCCGCCACATAGCCGTGAAAGGCGCGCCCCAGGTCTACCGAGGCATAATGACCGCCAATGAGTTTGCCCGCTTTCATCGCTTCCGCCATTTCGGCGTGCATCTTCGCATCACCCAGGAAGACGCCAGGAAAGTTCATCATCTCTCCCAGGCCAATGATGCCGGGCCAGGTCATTGCCTCGGCCACCTCTTCTGGGCCAATGGTGGCGCCAGGGGTTTCCAGACCGGGGGCGCTGGGCACGCAGCTTGGCATCTGCACGTAGACGTTGATGGGCAGGGTTTGCGCTTCGTCGTGCATCAGGCGCACGCCGGGCAACCCCAGCACGTTGGCGATCTCGTGCGGGTCTATGAACATGCTGGTTGTGCCGTGGGGAATGACGGCGCGGGCAAATTCGGTGACGGTGATCATGCCGCTTTCGACGTGCATGTGCCCGTCGCACAGGCCGGGAATGAGGTAACGGCCGTTTGCCTCGATTACCTGGGTTTCGCTGCCAATGGTGTGCGCGGCATCTGCGCCCACGTAGGCAATGCGGCTTTTGTACACGGCCACATCGGTCTGGGGGATAATTTCGCCGGTGTGCACGTTGACCCAACGGCCGTTGCGCACCACCAGGGTAGCCGCCTTGCGCCCCATGGCCACTGCCACCAAATCTGGCGCCAATTCATACCACGCTTTTCGCTTTTTCATTGCTCACCTCCTTCAAAAAAATAACCGCAGACGGCTAACGGCAGACCGCCCATTACGGGTAAAGTCGTGGTCGGCGGTCAAACCGCAAAGATCGCTTGACCCATGCCGGATGTTGGATTTCGGCTTACTCACTGCCATTTATGGCTCCAGGCTCTTGTGCCACTGTGTCAGGGACAGCGGGCAGCCAAACCCGGAAAGTGGACCCTACACCAACCCGGCTCTCCAGGCCAATTTTACCCTGGTGCAGCGCCACAATTTCCTGCACAATGGCCAACCCCAACCCCGTACCGGGGATAGAAAGCTGACCGGTCTGTTCGCCGCGATAGAAGCGGTCAAAGAGGAACGGCCGTTCTGCCTCTGGAATGCCCATCCCCGTATCCCGCACGGTTAGCTGCACCATCCCCAAAGCGTCATCCCAGGCCGTCGAGACCTGCACCACGCCCTTGGGCGTATAGTTAATGGCGTTGCTGACCAGGTTGGTCACCACCTGCGCCAGCTGTGTTTCATGTCCCCAAACGGGCGGCAGGTTAGCAGCCGTATGGCACCGCAATTCCAAACCGGCGGTGCTGGCGTTGGCCATGTGCTGCTGCACCACTTCGTTCACGAGGCGATTAAAGTCAAGCGGTGCAAAGGTAACTTTCTGCTGCTCCAGGCGAGAAAGGCTCAAAATGTCGGTAATCAGCACTGCCAGCCGGTCTGCCTGACGTTGCAACACCTGCAAGTAATGCGGCTGCTTTTGCGCGGGGGCATGTTCCATCAGGTCGAGATACAGCTTCAGGTTAGTGACCGGCGTGCGCAGCTCATGCGTCACATCAGCGACAAACTTAGATTTCAGCCAGTCCAGCTCTTGTAAGCGCGCATTGGCCCGCGCCAAAGCCTGCGTGCGCGCCTGCACACGTTGCTCCAATTCCGCGGCATAGTTCTGCTGTTGGGCATACAGGTGCGCATTCTCAATGGCAATAGCCGCCTGCCCGGCAAAGGTGGTGGCCACCTGCACATCGGCCGGGGTGTAAAAATTGGGCACGGTGTGGTTCAAATTCAAGATACCAATCAGGCGATCTTGTACCAGCATGGGCACGCCAAGCCAACAGCGAATTAGCTCTGTTTCTGCCGCCGGGCGCCAGCGCGAATCAACGGCCGTGTCCACAATACTGATCGGCTGGCGCAGTTGCAAAATCTGGCGCACGTGCACCAGCTCATTAACCGAGAGCGTCATCGCCCGGCGCACCTTCTCGTGCAAAGAGCGATACGCCACACTCTCCAGCACCTCACCATTGAGTAGAAAAATAGAAGCGCTATCGTAAGTTACCACACGCCTGAGCTGCTGCAAAATCAGCGTCAGCACCTGTTCAGGCTCCAGCGTGCTTGCCAGGGCGCTGGCAACCTCACGCAGCGTTTCCGCCAGTTCCCGCTGCCGGCGCTCCGTCTCTAGCAGGCGCATACGCGCCACGGCTAGCGCGATCTGACCAATCGCCTGCTCCGCACGCGCCACTTCCTCCGGGCGGCATAGGTGGGAGTGAGCAAAAGCAACAATGGCGGCCCCTAGCTTTTGTTCCCCGGCAATAAGGGGTAGCACCAACAATGAACGCGCCCCCAGCAGTTGCTGCAACTGTTTACTGACGTAAGGGGAATTCCTGGTATCGGAGATGAGTAAAGACCGCCTGGTTTGTAGCACGGTGCTGACAAGCGTGGCATCCTGATGATCAATATGGGCGCTGCGATAAGGGTGGTGCATGCCCTCATGCGCCGCAACTGGAATGAACTGCTTGCATTCTTCATCCCATAAGGTGAAAAAAATGCCATCTGCCTGAATCAGCTTTCGCAACAGATTGGTTGTGATATACAGCATCTTCTCTTCGTCCAAAATGGACGCAGCCACAAACGTAATCTGATTCAGGAGTTCCAGGTGTTCTTGACGCTGCTGCCACTCACGGCGCATGTTGGCTACGGTTGCCTCGCGGCGCACGGCTACCACTAGCCGCACCAGATCCCCCCTGTCTACGTAGTCGTGCGCGCCAGCCTGCATCACGGCCAGCGCCCTTTTCTCCGTCAGACCCTCGGAGATAACAATAAGGGGCACGTCATACCGGTTTTCTTGGATGAAGTTGAGGGCGGCGAGGGCGCTGAAACAAGCAGGCGTGTGAGTGGCCAGGATCACATCCCACGTCTCTGCGGCCAGGGCCGCAACCAGGTCGGATGTGCTGCCGGCGTAATGGTAGAAAATCTCGCACCCCATTCGCTGCAGATCCAGGGCGATGAACTGGGCATTCTGCTCGCTCTCGGCCAGGATTAACGCCCTTACCTGGGAAGGCGCCGACTTTTCCGATCTGGCGTATGTGGTGGGAAATGTCATCGGCGGATCAACCAAGTTTGCTGACCTGTATGTCTATGTTGGCGGAATTGTCAGGCCAAAAGGGTCTGCTGCAGGAACGGCAGCAGGCCGCTCATGGGTACACGCTGTGCAACGGCCGTCCCGCGTTGTTTCACTTCTATTATACCAGATTCCAGGTTGCGTTCGCTCACCGTTAAACGCCAGGGGATGCCAATGAGGTCAGCATCCTTGAACTTGACGCCGGCGCTGACCTCGCGGTCGTCATATAGCACCTCAAAATCGGCCTGTTGCAGCTCATGGTAAAGCCTGTTGGCGGCAGTTGGTGCCCGCTCCCCTTTGCCCACATGCAGCAGATGTATCTGGTAGGGGGCCACGCTCAGCGGCCAGATGATGCCATCCGCATCGTGATGGGTTTCCACGATTATAGCCATCAGCCGGTCCAGGCCAATGCCGTAAGAGCCCATGAAGATGTGCTGCGGACGGCCGTTTTCATCTAGGTAAGTGGCATTGACCGCTTTGCTGTAGCGCGTGCCCAGCTTAAAGCAGTGTCCTACCTCAATGGCGCGCTGTGCCGCCAACGGGCTGTGGCAGCGCGGGCAAGGATGCCCATTATCTGCCTGGGCAATGTCGGCCAGGCAGGTAACGGTAAAATCGCGCGGGTAGTTGGCCCCGGTGTAGTGATACCCTTCTTCATTTGCGCCAACAACAAAATCGCCACCTGCGGTGATGGAGGTATCTGCCACAACCAGCACCCCCGGCTGTAGCAGTGTGGGTGCAACCGGCAGCCCGGCTGGTGAGGCATACCCTGGCGTTGCGCCAACGGCCGTAATCTCTTCATCAGTCGCCGCACGCAGCGTGCCCCCCCCCAGTGCGTGGATCAGCTTCGCCTCATTGATTTCCAGGTCGCCGCGCACAACGGCAAACAGTAGCCGGCCAACGGCCGTTTCCGCCTCCCGTTCGCGCCAGAGAGCCCACCAGTAAAAGACCGCCTTCAGCGTTTGGTGGGTGGGCACCCCCACGTAGGCCGCCACGTCGGCAATCGTTTTACAATCTGGCGTCGCCACTTTTAGCAGCGGCGCCGGACACGACGGGGGTGCACCCTGGCGCACGAATTCGGCCACCTCCACATTGGCCGCATAGCCACACGCCGCACAGGAAATAAAGCTATCCTCCCCCTGGGGATGGGGAACAACAAACTCGTGCGAGCTTTTGCCCCCCATAGCGCCCACGTCCGCCTGCACAGCCTGCGCCGGCACGCCCACGCGCCGAAAGATATTGTGGTACGCTTGCAGCATGGCCGGGTAATAAGCATCCAGCGCCGCTTCATCCCTATCCAGGGTATAGGCATCTTTCATCACAAACTCGCGCAGGCGCAACAGCCCCCCGCGTGCGCGTGGCTCATCGCGAAATTTCTTACTGATGTGGTACACCATGCGCGGCAAATCGCGGTAACTTTCCACCTCACGCAGCGCCAGGTCCACCACCACTTCCTCATGCGTAGCAGAGAGGGCATATTCGCGTCCACCCCCGGCGACCACTTTTATCAGCACGTCTACGGTGTGCCAGCGGCCAGTGGCCTGCCACAAGGCAGCCGGGTGCAGGTTGGGCATCCATAGTTCCTGGCCGCCAATGGCGTCCATCTCCTCGGCAAGCATGCGCCACAATTTGCGGATGACACGATAGCCAAAGGGCATGAAGGTGTAAATGCCGGCCCCCAGGGGGCGCACAAAGTTGGCGCGGATCAGCAATTGGTGGCTGATCATCTCTGCATCAGCAGGCGCATCGCGAAGGGTCTTGCCAAAGGCTTGTGAAAGGCGCATGGTGGTTGACTGTGGTTAGTGAAGGGTGGAAGGAAGTTTCCTACCCTCCTGTGCCCTATTCCCTAATAAGCCCTGCCGAAGATAGCGATTCTGTGCGCGGGTTTGCCGGTGTAGAAACAGACGCCGCTGCCGCCGGGCTGCGCCAGGGGAAAGCAGCGAATGGTCGCTTTGGTCTCTTGCTTGATTTGCATCTCCGCCTGATTGTCGCCAGCCCACCAGACACGGGCAAAGCCGGTTTCTACGGCCGTCTTGAACTCCTCATAATCACGCACATCATGCGTATTCGCATCACGGAACTGCGTAGCCCGTGCCAACAAGTTAGCCTGAATTTCCGTCAGCAACGTTTGTACTGTGGCTACCAGCCCCTCCTGAGAAACAAACTGCTTGCCTTCACGGCCGGGCATGTCGCGGCGCGCCAGCGCCACGCTGTGCTTTTCCACGTCGCGCGGGCCAATTTCCAGGCGCACAGGCACGCCGCGCAGCTCCCAATCGTTGAACTTGTAACCGGGCGTCAGGTTGTCGCGGTCGTCCAGTTTCACGCGGATACCAGCAGCCATTAGCTCATTTTGTATGCGCATGGCAGTGGGCAAAACGGCCGTTTTCTCCTCATCCTTGCGGTAAATCGGCACAATCACCACCTGGTAAGGAGCCAGACGGGGCGGCAAAATCAGCCCCTGATCATCCCCATGCGTCATAATAATTGCGCCAATAAAGCGCGTACTCAGCCCCCAAGAAGTCGTCCAGGCATATTGCAGCACATTGTTTTGATCCAAAAATTGAATATCAAACGCCCTGGCAAAGTTTTGCCCCAGGTTATGAGACGTCCCCGATTGCAGCGCCTTGCCGTCGCCCATCATCGCTTCTATGGTCAAGGTCTGGTCGGCGCCGGCAAACCGTTCCATCTCCGACTTCTCACCCGGGATCACGGGAACGGCCGCTTCATTCACGGCAAAATCAGTGTACACATCCAGCATCATGCGCGTGCGCTCGTCCGCCTCGGCCTGTGTGGCGTGCGCCGTGTGCCCCTCTTGCCAGTAAAATTCCAGCGTGCGTAAAAACAGCTTCGTGCGCAGCTCCCAGCGCACCACACTGTTCCACAAATTAATGAGGATAGGCAGGTCGCGGTAGCTCTGCACCCAGTTGGCATAGGTATGGCCAATAATCGTCTCTGAGGTGGGACGCACCACAATCGGCTCACCCAACTCCTGGCCACCGCCATGCGTTACCACCGCCAGCTCTGGGGCAAATCCCTCCACGTGTTTGGCCTCTTTTTGCAAAAAACTCATGGGAATAAACATGGGAAAGCCAGCGTTTTGCACGCCGGTCGCCTTGAAGCGCCGGTCTAGCGCCTGCTGAATGTTTTCCCAAAGCGCCCAGCCGTAGGGCTTGACAATCATCGTGCCGCGCACCGGGCCATAGTCGGCCAGGTCGGCGCGCAGCACCACGCTGTTATACCATTCATTAAAGTCTTCGCGGCGCGAGACCAGCTTTTTATCTTTGTCTGTCATGCGGGTTACTTATTCTCCGGTTGATGGTTTTTTGGGGTTTCTGGCATTAAGTATGAATTACTGAAGTCTGGCGAAATCGCACTAACCTCTGGTGCTGTGATGCGTTTGCCAAATCACACCACTCCGTGCCTTCTCCGTGTAATATCCTAGACCTGCATAGTTGCCAAAAAAAGAGTATAACAGCCATCAAAAAGGGCGTCAAAAGTGGTCAGGTGCGTGAATTTGTCCCTGATTTTGCCCTAAACGCTTGCCTCTGGGGGGAGTTTGTTCTAATATGAGGTAGCTTCACCGGAGAGAGCTGCTTTTTATTTCTGCGAGAGAAAATTTTAACTAAGATAAGGAAGACAAAACATGGCATATAGCTACACCAATTCCAAAGGTCAAACCTACTTTTTGCACAAGCGCGATACAGTGCTGAAAAACAAACGGGAACAAACCATTTACTTCTTTGCCAAAGAAGTCAAAGAGGGCGCTCTGAACGATGTGCCCGCGGGTTACACAGTCTCCGAAAGCCGCAACGGCCTGCCCGTGTTGAAAAAAGCAGCGTAGGCAGGTGAGCTTGTTGCGCTCATAACGATAAAAGGCCTCTCGCCTGTGGGTTGGAGGCTTTTTTTGTTTGCGTAAATCTCCGTCAAGAGGATTACAATCGCCTTTTAGCATCACAACATGCATACGGACTGGGGTTTAGACTCTCTGGGCGGGACTGCCGGCACCCTCACTTCTAGCTCTAGCTGTTTTGATGGAGCAATCATATGATCGCGGATCAAATGCGCCGCCTGTTTTCTTACAATACCTGGGCCTGGCAGCACGTCTATCAAAGCGTGGCACAGCTAGACGCTGCTGATTACTTTGCGCCCAACCGCATTTTTAACCACTCGATCCACAGTCTGCTGGTGCACAGCATGGCGACCGAACAGATCTGGTACCTGCGCTGCCAAGGGGAAAGCCCTACCAGCCTGCTGCATCCAGATGATTATGCTGATAGTCACGCGGTGATTTCCGCGTGGTCGGCCGTGCGCCACAAGTGGGGAAATTATGTGCAGTGGCTCACCAACGAAGATTGTCTCCGCCTGGTAGCGTATCAGACAACAACGGGCCAGAGTTATACCTTGCCTTTGTTTGACATCTTGCAGCATGTCATTAATCACAGCACCGAACACCGCAGCCAGCTAACGCCACTGCTATATGCCCTGGGGCATGCGACACCGCCACTCGATTATATGCGCTATCGCCTGGGTTTTTAGCCAGTCGGGTAGGTACCCAGCAAAGTCACTTTACGCGGCAGAATATGGTAGAAAACGGCCGTTGCTGTCTGAGTGAATAGTTCGCCATCCGCGTGCACCGGTGTTACTGGGTTGCTGTGGAGGGCAAGCTGTGTCGTGCGCCGGAAGGTAACCGCTGAATGGTAAATGTGTTTGCCCTGCATCAGGCGGAACAGGATGGCCAGAACTGTCCACTTTGGCACTTGCGGCACAAAGACAAAATCGAATAAGCCATCATCCACCCGGGCGCCGGGGGCGATGGGAAAGCCACCCGTGCGCGGCCCGTTGCAGACGGAAAGCAGATAGGTGGGCCCCTCGTAGCCACCGCCATCCCACTGAATGTGCTGTTGCCACGCCTTTAGCTTAATGACCCCTCTGGCCAACGCCACGATATAGCGGATTTCCCCAGAAAGCCGCTTCATACGGATATTTTCCAGCGTGATCATTGGCTCCATGGCCACGGCCGAATTGTTGATGAAGTAGCGCGGACCTGTCTGCCAACTACCGTTGATGGCGCCGGCATCAATCTGGCGCTTCTGGCCGCTGGTAATCGCCTGGGCAGCCAGGGTCAGGTTGAGGGGGATGCCCTGCATTTTAGCGAAGTCATTTGCCGTGCCGATGGGCATGATGGCAAATGGGGGCGTGGGCTGGCTATCGGGTGTGGCTTGCAGGATGCCGTTGATCACCTCGTTGACTGTGCCATCTCCTCCTGCAGCGATGATGGGCTGGTACCCGGCTGCGGTGGCCTGACGCGCCAGGTGTATGGCGTGTTCCGGCCGTTCTGAGACGGTGAGTTCAGCGGAGAGGCCAACTTCTTTGAGGGCTTCCATGACGGCATTGGCGCGCGCGCCGGCACGCCAGCGGTTTGCGTAGGGGTTCAGAATGACTTGAGCGGTCATAGGATACCTGTTCGGGACTGTAATGGCGTGGTTTGGGTTGGGTTCAGGGGGCGTAATGGGGAATTCAAGCAGAATTGGTAACTGATTTGGGCATGGTTCAGATGACCTTTACCAAATTTGACCCCGAGCACTGACCGCCGACCGCAATTTTGTCAGCGATGGGCGGTCTACCGTCAGCCGTCGGCGGTCAGTAAAGCGCCCTTTCCAGAGAGCGTGAACCATGCCCTGATTCAATCTGTTGGCTGCCGACAGGTTATTCTACGGCACGCAAAGACCGCGCCATTAACCCCAGGCCACCCACAAAGAGGATTAAAATAGCCAACAAGATGTAAAGGGAGGTTGTGCGCAGGTAAACGCGCAGGGTAGACAGCACCCCGATGAGGATGAGAAGAAAGCTACTACTGGTGAGGAGCCAGCCAATTTTGGAACGGCCGTTGACAAAAATGAACCCCACGCCAATCAGAAAAAAGATGAGGGTTACGCCAAACGCGGAGATGTCAACGCCGCCAAACAGCCCGTAGCGCCAGCTAAAAAAGCCGCTGCTCACCTGAATCTGGTTCAGCAACAGGTAGCCGCCAATCAGGGTCATGATGAGGCCGAGAAAAAAGGTTCCCAATCCGCCGGGTGTGCCGCCGGCGCCGCGTTTGTAGCGTTTGTAGGTTTTCCAATCGTCCATGGCTTGCTTTTTCCACCTATTTTTGTGTTGGTTGGTTTCCGGCCAACTAACCAACTATGAACCAGCCTGTTTGCGCGCGCCCCGGCGCTTCATGCCAGCGCCGTGCGAATCAATGCTGGTTTGTTCGTGATGATGCCATCTACGCCCAGCCGCGCCAAACGTTGCGCCTCGACCGGGTCGTCCACCGTCCACGTATAGACACGCCAGCCGCGCCGCCGCGCCCATGCCATGTAGCGCGCGTCAATCATGCTGTGGTGGGGGTGATCCGCTTCGCTGCGCACCAGCAGGTGAGTGAAGTGCCACAGGCCCGCTTCGCGCAAAATGCCGGTGCTGGTGGCCGGGGTCAGATGGCGGCGGATGCGGCGCAGGCAAAAGGGATTAAAAGAAGAGACGTGGCATTGGCGCGCCAGATTGTGCGCGTGAATGCAATGGGCAACGGCCGTTGCCACCCGCTCGCCCGCTTTTTGCCCCGGCCAGGTCCAATCCTTAATCTCCACGTTGTAAAGCGCCTGCGGCCCCAGGGCGGTAAACACCTCGTCCAGCGTGGGCATGTGCTGCCCATCGCCCAGGTCTAGCGCCTGTAGTTCGGCCGTTGTCAGGCTGGCAATACGCCCCTGACGCCCCATCTCCGGTTTCAGGTGCGCATCGTGATAGACAATTAGCCCGCCGTCGCGCGTGAGCTGCACGTCTAGCTCAATGCCATCTGCGCCCTGCGCCAGCGCCAACGCAAAAGCCGCCAGGCTATTTTCGGGCGCATCATGGCTGGCGCCACGATGACCCAGGATATACGGCCGTTGGCCACCAATCCAATCAACCATGCTTATAGCTCAACAAAGTAAGCCGACGCCGCGCGGTCAATCATCTCCCGCGTCAGCATTGGCTCCACACCCAGGTATTCACTGATGTCCTGTATCTGCTCCAGCAAATCACGCGGGTGGTTAGCGCGCAGCTTACGATTCTTTTTGATGTAATGCTCCTGCAGCAGGTAAATCACCGCCTGCTCATCATAAGGGACGCCACGACGCTTGGCCACGCGGCGGAAAATCTCGCGGTACTCATCATATGAAGGGGAGGTCACCTCAATTTTGTGGCGAATGCGGCGCAAAAACGCCTCATCTACCAGGTCGCGCGGGGGCAGATTGGTAGAAAAAACAATCAGCACCTTAAATGGAACCTCCACCTTGCGCCCAGTATGCAGCGCAAGGAAATCCACGTTTTTTTCCATGGGCACAATCCAGCGATTGAGCAAATCACGTGGGCGAATTTGCTGGCGGCCAAAGTCATCAATGAGGAACATACCGCCGTTGGCCTTCATCTGAAAAGGCGCCTCGTAATATTTATTGGTGCGGTCGTAGACCAGTTCCAGGCCATCCAGGGTCAGCTCGCCCCCCACCATAATCACCGGACGCTTGATCTTGACCCAGCGCGCATCCATCTTCATCGTTTGCGACAGGCCACTGCGCGCACGCCGTGCGTAATCATCCCCATCCTCTGGGATGATTTCATGGTTGATTTCGTCATACACTTTGACGATTTGCCCGTCTATTTCCACGGCATAGGGAATGTACATGTCATTGGTCAACACCATCTTGCCAATGCTCTCGGCAATGGTGGTTTTGCCGTTGCCGGGTGGTCCGTAGAGAAAGATGGATTTGCCAGAGTTAATGGCAGGGCCAATTTTTTCCATGATGGAATCGCTGAGCACCAGGTGAGACATAGCCCTTTCCACCATAGAGGGGTTGACGCGGAGGGTTTGCCCACCCTGGGCATTAATGGCCGCCACGTAATCTGCCCAGGGAACGGGCGCCGGCCCTACGTAGGTGGTCTGCTCCAGCCGCTCTCTGGCGCGCGCGGAACCCTTGTTGGTGATGACGTACTGGTAAGAGCCTGCCCCAATGCCGCCGGAACCTTTCACTTCACACATTTGCTCGCGCTTCAGGAATTCCAGGATGGGCAGCATTACGGTCTGAAAGGGGAGTTTCACCTCTTCGGCAATGAAATAGCCGGTAGCCTGACCGCGATTGTACAAAATCTTCAGGGCCAGGTCTTGAAGAAAGGTTTCTGTCAGCCCGCTTTCTTCCAGGCTTTTGATGGGGTTTGGAAACCAGGGTTTATGGTCTACGGGCGGAGAATCTGACTTGGGCATGGGGGTGTCCTATCTATTCGGCCACGGGGCGCAGGGTGATTTGGATTTCATCCTTTTCTAGCCGCGTGACGATTAGCTCGATTTTGTCGTTCGGCACAAAGGCGTCTTCCAGCCACTCGTGGGCAGCATGGCCTAAAACCAGGCGCGCCATGTCGTCAGGCTGCATACGCCAGACGGCGCTTTTCTTGTCGTAGAGGCCTTCGTAATAGACGGTGACGGCGCGGGTTTCGCTGCGCGCATTGAGGGCGAAGAAGGGCCATTCTTTGGGGGTCATGTTGATAAAGCCGCGGCGAATGTGCAGGGGCTTGAGTTCGGCGATGAAGGTGAAGGTGTCTTCGGGGGCAACGGCCGTTTCCTGTACTGGCGCCTGTTCTTGCAGCGCAGCCACTCTGCGCACCGCTGCCCGCTTGGTACCCTTCTTGCGGCCAGCCCGCCCGGTGAAGTAGTGAAGGACCGGCAGCAATTGGTCTATCTGCTCGCGCATCACCGGCAAAACAGACAGCCCCATTACCGATACCTGCTCCGAACTCCAGCGGCGGCTGAGGTAAAAACCAATATGCCACTTCTCCTGATCCAGCAGGTATGCCGCTTTAGCAAACAGTTCTTGGGCAATTTCGGGGCTAAAATGGGTGACGCTATCTTTGAACAAATCCTGATAATGAGAGATTGAGCCGGTTGACTCCTCCTGTAGCATCTGCTGGATGCGCAGCGACCATTCTGGTCCAAGCTGTGTAATCAGCCGGTGCGCATGAAGCGGGTCCTTATCGGCGGCAGAAAAGCCCTTGCTCAACACTTCCTTGGCCCTGATGATAAGCTGAATTTCCAGACTGAGGGGACGGGCGTAAAAAGCAATGTGCCCATCTCGCTCAACGTCGCTATTAGCGGCCAGGTAAACACCCTGGCTCTCACGACTGAGGCCAAAAGCGGGCAGTTCATTCTGCACAGAAGGAGACAGGCTGGCATGGAGGGAAGCGATGAAGAGGTTGAGCTGCTCAAAAGCGAACTTTTGCGCCGCCTCTTCCCCCGCCCAGCCAAAAGCAGTGAAGACGGGCATGCTCAGCCCATTGAAGGATACTTTAGACATAGTTCAACCTTTTTTATGGTGATGTGGTGTTTACAGGTACCGCTATCTGACATATTTGTCAGAAGTGGCGTGGTCTAAGACCGGCCACAGCAAGTAAATTTTAGAAAAGGGGATGCCGTTTGAGGATAGGTTCTGCCTGCCTGTATTTTAGAATAAGTTGCCAAGTGTGCAAGTGTGGGAAGGGCCTTTGCAAACAATAGACCTACCAGGTCTGGCAACCCGGCAGGTCTGCTTAGCGCCGCTCTTTACTTAATCCGGTGCCCCTGATAGTCGTTGTTAAACAGCCAGGCTACCACGGCGCCTATTTCGATGGTTTCGGGCAAGTAGGTTTTGAGTGTGACGGAGGAGGTGCCGCGCGTGTGCAACATGTGCTGCGTACGGCGCATGCGCACGAAACGATCTTGCCAGGTTTTGATGTTGTGCGGACGTAAATCTACCCACCCTTTGTTTGCCCAGGCGTCCACATCCCCTGAGCGCACATCCACTTCATGATAAATGCTTTCGGGGATGTTAAGGCGCGGGCCGCGAATCAGTGTACGGCCGTCCGGGGCTAGAATCGGCACACCAATGGATACAATCTGCGTGCGCAAGGGCTCGTCTTGTTGCACGCAGGCATAGAGCGCTTCTGCGATTTCACTGGCAGGGGTTTCGATGACGGCGCGCAGTGTGCCGTAGTGCAGCTTCAGCAAATGGGCTTCGTACAACAATTTAGAAAGCTCTGGCGGGCCAAGTTGACCGAGGGCGACGCTGTGGCTGTGCGTTTCTTGCTCCAGGCGCGCCAGTTTGTCCAGCGCCGTCTGGCGCAGCACGCCAGCGCGGTAGCTGGGGTCCATAATGCTCATGTCTATGCCGGAAATTACATCGTAGCCGGTGTTGCTGCCTTTAATTTCCAGAATCGCCTGCTGGGCTATCTCTTCGGGCGTGACAAACTCCATCTGGTCTATGTGGGTGATGGTCTCGAACTCGCCACGCGCGAAGAAGCCGTTTTCACCCGTGTCTACGCCGGCCATTTGCAGTTTGTCCAGCTTCACGTATTGGTTTTCGTCCCCACGCAGGGTAAGACGGCCGTCTAGCTCTACGACCTTGCTTTGATAGCGAAACTGGGGCACGCCGCCGCGTTTGATGGTTTTGTAGCTCACCTTGCGGTACCCAATCATGGCCGCTGGCTTGATCTCCTTCACCAACGGGCCGCCGGGAGTGCGCGCCATGAGAAACATCAGGCCGGTGTGGGCAAAGGCAACGGCCGTTTTGCTCATGAGCTTGGCGCTGGGGCGGTCCTCACTGTGGGTGTAGGGAATGTTCAACCCCATGCCCCCGGTGCCCGTTGTGCCAATCTTCAGGTAGAGGCGCGTGCCCACTTCGCGCATGGCGCGGTGCACAATTTGCACATGGCGAATGAGCTGCGGCAGCGATTGCGACACCATCAGCATACTCACATTCTGCTCCAGCTCACGGCCAAAGCTGGCCAGCGCCAGAATGTCCTCGTGGTCCACAATGCGATTCAGCTCTTGCAGCATGTCATACGTCTTCATGCTGGTGCTGTGCACATCCTGATAGCTAATCGCCGTTGCCGTGTTGATGCAATCCACGATGACGTCCGGCTTATGTTGCTCAATCAGCTTAGCCAGTGCCGAGCGCGTATAGGCTTCATCCAAACTGCCAAATAAATCCTGATACAGCGCGTCACGGCGGGTGCGGCTTTGCGTAATACGACGACGCTGTTCCAACGAGAACTCTTCGCGCACAAACACATCCCCCCACGCGCCCGTAAACTCGACATGAGGAAATTCGCGACGCACGTCATGCAAAAATTCGCGCACCTCGCCACGGAACAGGCTGGCGACGACAATGCGCTCTGGTGTCAGTTGGCGGGCAATTTCGCGCACGACCTGGGCGCCAACCAGGCCCGCGCCACCCAAAACGAGAAAACAGTGGTCAGACGTCATCGTGGGAAACCTCCTCTCTCATCTGCGTTGGTCTGCGAAATTTACAGCTTGTTTTTGACATAACGTAACTATTGTGCAATCAGAGCCGAAATGGCTCAAAAATACGAAAAACAAATGCCTTTGAAAAACGGTAGGGGCAATTGGATCACCCCATTGCCAAAACGCAGGGAGCGGCCTGCGTAACAACTCTGCTCAGTGAACGTTAAAAACCAAACATCACCTTGCCTTTTCACCCAAGCCGACGTGTGGGCGGCCACTCGAACCATTTGCTTGACCGATGGGAC
>CALEAD010000089.1 GCA_937943625.1 uncultured Anaerolineae bacterium
GATGTTTGTATGTGACTCATGGCGACCTCGTTGTGAAATGTCGCTATGAGCCTGCCACTATTGAGCAGGTTGTAAAGGTTCGACTTTTATTTTTGGCGATTTTTCATGAAATCGCTTCTGATTGTGCAAAACTTACGTTTATTGACTTGCAAAATGAATGAAACCGTAAAGCAGGTTGCCAAACCTGCGCATCACGTATGCCAGATGGCAACCTGCGTTACGGTTTTGAAGCGTAGGCAACGAATGAAGCGAATTAACAAATAGATTGGCCGTCGGCGGTCGGCGGTCATTTCAAGGGAGGTGATGTCTACCCATTATGAAGCAAACCAACCAACTAACCAACTAACCCAAACACCCTATTTTTTTGAGAGTGTAACAAGAGAGGAGAACAACCCATGAAAAAATTAACCTTAATTTTGACCTTACTGCTGCTTTTTGTCCTGGCAGCGTGCGGCGGGGGTGCGCAAGAGACAGCTCCTACCGCTGCGCCTCCCCAGACCACAACCGGTGGGGAAACGGCCGTTTCCACCGCCTGCTTTATGGACGTAGAACCCAACGCCACCATCGTTTTCTCCGGTTGGGGCGACGAAACAGAGCAGCAAATTTACCGCGATTCAATTACCCGCTTTAATGCGGTATGCCCGGGCGTTACAGTAGACTACCAGCCCATCCCGGCCGACTTTCAGACCAAGCTCAAAGCAGCCATGGCCGGTGGCACCGCGCCTGACGTTTTCTACGTGGACGATCAGCTCATGACTGCTTTTGGCCCCACCGGCCAGCTCCTGCCCCTGGATGACTTCATGAAGAGTGCCAACGTCAGCCGCAGCGACTTCATCCCTGCCCTGATGCGCATCTTCACGCAAAACAACGTCACTTATGCCCTACCCAAAGATTGGGGCACGCTGGGGTTAGTCTACCTGCCAGATGCCTTTGCCGCCGCCGGCATTGCCGAGCCAACGCCCGATTGGACCTGGAACGACCTGAAAGCAGCAGCCGAGGCCATCGCTGCCACGGGTAAATATGCTGGTTTTTGCCAAAATGCGGATTGGGCGCGCTTTGCTCCCTGGGTCTTTGGCAATGGCGGCAGCTATGCCACCGAAGACCTGACTGCCCCCTTGCTCAACTCACCAGAGGTCATTGCGGCCGCCGAGTTCGTCACGCAAATGTACTTTGACGGCAGCCTGGTAACGGCTGCTGACGTTGGCGCGGGCTGGTGCGGCGAGGCCATCGGCAAAGAACTGGTCGGCATGACCTACGAAGGCGGCTGGATGGTCAACTTCATGCGCCAAAACTTCCCCGGCGTCAACTGGAAAGCGCAAGAGCTGCCTGCTGGCCCGGCGGGTAAAGCGGGCATCATCTTCACCAACGGCATTGGCGTCAACGCCGCTACCCGCTTCCCCAAAGCCGCGGCCGCCTTCACCATTTTCGTCACCGGCAAAGAAAACCAGGGTGAAATCGTCAAGACCGGTTTTGCCTACTCCACCCATCCCGATCAGCTCAACATGGTAGTAGACCCCAATGACGCCGCCATTGCCCGTGCGGGCGCCTTCCCCCTCACCCGCGTCGCTTACTGGGGGCCAAACACTGGCAAAATTAACGACATTGTCAGCCAGGCGCTTGAGCGCATTTACCTGCGCGACCAGACTGTCGC
Source organism: uncultured Anaerolineae bacterium (assembly GCA_937943625.1). Classification (GTDB taxonomy): domain Bacteria; phylum Chloroflexota; class Anaerolineae; order Promineifilales; family Promineifilaceae; genus JACSRF01. Next base: position 1,652 of record CALEAD010000089.1, read on the forward strand.
CGAGGCATTCGCCCAGGCCAACCGAGAGGCGGCCGAATTCCTGACTGGCGAAGGTGCAGATGCTAGTGGCGGCGCGATCAGCGCCCCAACCACCTCCGCCTGTCCGCTGGATAACCTGGAAAGCGGCGCTACCATCGTCTTTTCTGGCTGGGGTGACGAAACCGAGCAGCAAATTTACCGCGATTCCATTGCCCGCTTCAATGCCGTTTGCCCCGGGGTTACAGTGGACTATCAACCTATCCCGGCCGACTTTCAGACCAAGCTGAAGGCAGCCATGGCTGGCGGCACTGCGCCCGACGTCTTCTACGTGGACGACCAGTTGATGACCGCGTTTGGCCCGACCAACCAGTTGCTTCCTCTGGACAACTTCATGGCCGAGGCCGGCACGGGCCGGGGTGCCTTCATTCCGGCGCTGTTGGGCATCTTCACCCTGGACGGCAAAACCTACGCCTTGCCCAAGGACTGGGGCACATTAGGGCTGGTCTACCTGCCAGAAGCATTTGCGGCAGCAGGCATAGACGAACCCACAGCCGATTGGACCTGGGACGACCTGAAAGCAGCGGCTGAAGCGATTGCTGCTACGGGCAAATACGCCGGCTTCTGTCAGAACGCCGACTGGGCACGCTTTGCTCCCTGGGCATTTGGCAATGGTGGTGCTTATGCCAGTGATGACTTTAAGACCGCTCTGGCTGACAGCCCAGCCGTAAAAGAAGCGGCCGCATACGTGACGCAAATGTACTTTGATGGCACGATTGTTACCGCCGCAGACGTGGGTGCAGGCTGGTGTGGTGAGGCAATTGGTAAACAGCTGGTGGGCATGACCTATGAAGGGGGCTGGATGGTTAACTTTATGCGCCAGAACTTCCCCGGCGTCAACTGGAAAGCGCAAGAGCTGCCTGCTGGTCCGGCTGGCAAGGCAGGCATCATCTTCACCAACGGCATTGGTGTCAATGCCGCTACCAAGTTCCCGCGCGCGGCGGCTGCCTTTGCCATCTTTGTTACCAGTGCAGAAAACCAGGGCGAGATCGTCAAAACTGGCTTTGCCTACTCCACCCACCCAGAGCAGTTGGGCATGGTCATAGATCCGAATGACGCGGCTATTGCCCGCGCTGGCACCTTCCCCCTGACCCGTGTAGCGTATTGGGGGCCAAACACCGGCAAAATTAACGACGCCATCGCCCAGGCATTGGAGCGCATCTATCTGCGTGACCAAACGGTAGACGAAGCCTTTGCCCAGGCCAACCGGGAAATTCAGCAATACCTGGACGAAGCACGTTAAGTAGCACTATCCAGGTGAAGCAGAAAGCGCAACCTCTGCCTCTAATCCCGGCCGCTAACCAGAGGACAGAGCGCAGGGTTGCGCCTTCACCAGCACCGGCTGCCTGTTGGCAAAACGGGCAGCCGGTACGCCTAACTTTATCAGCTATTCCATTGCTTGGCGATTGGACAGGGCAAATTGTCTGATCGCTACAGAGGGAGAGAATAACCGATGGCCGCCTTGAGCAATCCATTCAAGAGTTTGAAAAGCCAGGCCGCGCGACGTGAGGCTTTTGCCGCATACATCTTCTTATCTCCTTACCTGCTGGTCACTTTGATATTTACAGTTGGCGTATTTGGTTTTGCCATTTACATCAGTTTTACCGATTTCAACTTATTTACTGCACCGGAATGGGTGGGGCTAAAGCATTACCAATCTTTATTTACCGACCGTAAATTTATCCGCTCCCTGGTGAATGCCTTTTATTATGCCCTGGTGGTTGTGCCGGTGCAGACCAGCCTGGCCATCTTACTGGCGGTGGTGTTGAATGCACCAATGCGCGCCAAACAATTTTTCCGCACCATTTTTTATGCCCCTAGCGTTACGTCGTCGGTGGTCATCAGCTTTATCTTCTGGTGGCTTTACCTGAAGACGGGGTACATCAACTTTGCTTTCACCAAAATATGGGGCTTGTTTGGCGCCGAGTGGGAGATGATTAACTGGTTAAATGACCCCCGTGGCTTGTTTCAACTGATCCTGGCTCCCTTTGGGGTGAATATCCCCTCCAGTCTGTGGTATTTGCGTGGCCCCAGTATTACCTGGATGGCCATTATGGCGCAGAATATCTTTACGACAGTTCCAACTTTCATGATTATGTTTTTAGCAGCCCTACAAGACATCCCTCCTTCGCTGTACGAAGCTGCCTCGATTGATGGTGCCAGCAAGCGGCAGCAGTTCTTTAAGGTGACGTTGCCGATGTTGCGCCCGGTTATCTTGCTAGTGGTGGTGTTGGGCACTATTGGCACCTGGCAAATTTTTGATCAGGTGGCGATTTTGACGGCCGGTGGCCCGCTCGATACAACGTTGACACCGGTTTACTTGATCTATACCGAGGCGTTGGGGGTGAGTGGCCCGTCGCGCATGGGGTATGCCGCTTCGCGCGCTTTTGTCTTGGGGCTGATTATCTTTTTCTTCACCTTCATTCAGCGCCGTTTTATTGAGCGTGGCACGGAGCATAACTAGGGTTGGCAGATTGCGCAGATTGTGCCAGCTTGCGCTAATTTGGTCTGCATTAGAGATTAGGGCTTGGAGATTGGGGATTGATTTTGGACTTGATTGTCCAGCTTTCACCGGAGGTTATGATGGCTTCTATACCGGCAAATGTGGGGACAGGGAAAACGGCGGCGAGGGTGATGATAACGCGGAAGCAAGTGGTGACTGCGCTGCGTTATTTGCTGCTTTCGGCCGTTGGCTTGCTTGTGTTTGCGCCGTTTATTTTGTCGTTTCTGGGTAGTTTTAAGACCAATGCGGAAATTATTGCTTTCCCACCGACGTTGTTCCCCGCGGAGTGGCAGGTGGGCAACTGGCCGCGTCTTTTTCGGACTGACCTGGGTGGGCTGCCGCGCCCGGAGGGAACTACCTCGATTGGTCTGATTGTGGGGTTGTTTGCCTTTTACCTGACGTTTTTGCTGACCGGCATGTCTAATAAAAAGGGGGATGAGGGGGTGCCAATGCGAGTGGGATTGCCCCTGGCGCTGCTGTTGATTGGCCTGGGCAGTTTGGGTGTCTCCCTTTTTTTGGGGAGTCAGGTTCCGGGGGCCAGCATGATGCTACGGTCGTCAACGGCCGTTGCGATTGGCCTGCTAATGCTGATTGCCTTGGCGATAATTGGCATGTCTGAGCCGGATTGGCGGCGTGTGCTGGTGGCACTGGCGGGCAGCCTGCTGGTTGGCGCGCTGGTCACCTGGTTGTTTCACCAACTGGCAATTCTGGCGGGGGGCGGCCGTTTTCTGCGCTGGTTCTTCAACACGGCGTTGCTCTCCGTCATTCGTGCCTTTTTGCAGCTGATCTTTTGCTCCATGGCCGCTTACGCCTTTGCCCGCCTGAAATTCCCCGGTAAGGGGCTGATCTTTAGCTTTATGCTGGCCTCGATGATGCTGCCTGGCGCCGTGACGTTGGTTCCCGCTTACGTATTGATTGCGCGGCTGGAGTGGATTAACAAATTCTTTGGCATCGTTTTCCCTGGCATTGTCACCGCTTTTGGCATTTTCCTGCTCACGCAGTTCCTCAAGGCGATTCCGCGCGACCTGGAAGAGTCGGCCCTGGTGGACGGCGCCTCGTATTTCCAGATTTACCGCGACATCATTTTGCCGCTGGCGCGGCCGGCGCTGCTGACGCTCTTCATTTTGCAGTTCCAGGCGATGTGGAATGATTATCTGACGCCGCTGCTTTATCTGAATACGGCCGATATGTGGGTGCTGAACGTGGCGCTGCAGGTATTCCAGCAAAACTTCAAGGCGGAGTGGAACCTGGTGCTGGTCGGGGCAATGGTGAATGCAGTGCCCATTTTGCTGCTTTTCTTCTTCTTCAGCCGGTACTACATCGAAGGCGTCAGCTACGCGGGCGTGAAAGGCTGATTATTGGTGAATGGTGAATTATCCATTGTGAATGGTTAATTGCGGGTAGCTGTGAATCCGTTTCGGGTGCTGGTCCTCGCTTCGCGGTTGTGGTGGAAGGAGTGGATCGGCATGATCTTGCTGAATATCCTATGGGTGGTGTTGCAGGTGCCGCTGGTGACGGGGCCGGCGGCAACGGCCGTTCTCTATGCCATTGCGCGCAAAATATACGACGACGAAGTGTGGGAACTGCAAGAGCTGTGGCCGCTGCTGCGTCTGCTTTTTTGGCCGGCCTGGCGCTGGGCGCTGCCCAACCTGCTCTTGGGTGGGGCGCTGATATGGAATTTTTACACCTTTCAAGAGGCGCAGGGTGGCGCATGGGTGGCGCTGCGCCTGGCTTGGGGTGTATTGCTGCTGCTCTGGTTCATCCTCAACTTCTTTTTCTGGCCCTTCTGGCTGGCACAGGAAGAACAATCGCTGCGTTTGGCTTATGCCAACAGCGGCCGTTTTTTGCTGCGGCACGGCTGGGCGGCACTTTTTCTCGCCGTCGTGGGCGGGCTGGTTCTGGCAGTTAGCGCCTGGACGGCCGTTCCCCTTTCGGCCGGTGCGGTGTGCTGGCTGGCGCTGGTGGGGGAAACGGCCGTGCGGCGTTCGCTGGCAAGCGCGCAGCATGAAGCGTGAAGGAGATAAGATACTATGTTGCAACGTATTTCTTCTCAGCCCATTCTTCTGCCTGACCCAACTTCCGATTGGGAAACGTACAACGTTTTCAACCCGGCGGTCGTTTACCACAACGGTCTGTGGCACATGTGGTACCGCGCCCAGGGGCTGGACTGGATCAGCCGCATCGGCTATGCCGTGAGCGCAGACGGATTGCAGTGGAACCGGCTGCGGCGACCGGTGTTGCAGCCGATAGATGGCAGCGATTCGCGTGGCGTGGAGGACCCCAGGGTGGTGTGGCTCGACGGCCGTTTCCTGATGACCTACACCGCTTACGGCCGTGAACCGAGTGGTCGCCCCACCCATGCTGGCGGCGGCATTCTGCCCATGATTGCCAGCAGTGAGAACGGCATCACCTGGCAGCGCCTGGCCCCCCTGGTGCGCGGTGAAGACAACAAAGACCACGTGCTGTTCCCGCGCAAAATCAACGGCCGTTATGCCGCCCTGCACCGCCGCTGGCCCAACGTCTGGATTGCCTATTCAGATAACCTGGTACACTGGCCAGAGGAAGAAATGCGCCCCATCTATGGTCCGCGCCGCGAGGAACCGGACGCCTGGGACAGTAAAAGCGTGGGCAGCAATGGCGTACCCATCGAGACAGACGCGGGTTGGCTGCTCATCAATCACGGCTACAACGACGACCACGTGTACAAATTTGGCCTGGTATTGCTAGACCTGAATGACCCAACGCGCGTGCTGGCACGACCGAAAACGGCCGTTTTCTGGCCGCAAGAGCTGTGGGAACTGCGCGGCGACGTGCCCAATGTGGTTTTTTCTTGCGCCAATCCTGTGGTAAGTGGCGTCGTCTATGTCTACTATGGCGGTGGAGATCATGCCATTGGCTTGGCAACCTGTCCCCTGCATGACCTGCTTGCCTTCGTCAGCAGTAATCCGTAAGCCATAATCTGAACCATACTGTTTTCCTAATCGCGCCACACAGGTGACGGGTAAAAACACCGGTGTCCAGTTAACGCTTTGCAAGGTGGAGGTTCTGCCGGATACGCGCCAGAGCCGGCTGCTCCCCCGGCACAAATTCCTGCCCCGTCAGCTTTTCATAGGCGGCCATGTAGCGCGCCGCCACCTGGGCAACAAAATCAGGCGACATTTGGGGTGGCTCGCCATCACCACGATACCCTCTTTCGGCATACCATTGGCGCAGGATTTCTTTGTCGAAGTGCACGGGCTGATCCAAAATGCCGCCTCCCGGCTTGTAGCTGTCTGCCAGCCAGAAGCGGCTGGAGTCAGGAGTGTGGATTTCATCAATGAGCGTGAGACGGCCGTTGACCAATCCCATCTCGTACTTCGTGTCTACCAGAATCAGTCCACCGCGCCGCGCCAGCGCCTGCCCGCGCGCAAAGAGCGTCAGTGCAGCCACCTCCATTTGCAGCCATAAATCAGGGGAGACAATACCACGCGCCACAATTGCATCGGCGGTTAACTGCTCATCGTGCCCACCCTGAGCGGCCTTTGTGGTGGGGGTGATGATTGGCTCTGGCAGCGGGTCATTCTTGCGCAGCCCGTCGGGCAACTTGATTCCGTAAGGCTGTCGCTCCCCCTGCTCATACAAATACCACAAAGAGGTCTTGGTGACGCCGGTGATGTAGCCGCGCACCACAATCTCGACCGGCAGCGGTTCTGCCGCGTGCGCAATGGTTACGTTGGGGTCGGGCACGCTGATGACGTGATTGGGGATGAGATCGGCCGTGTGTGCAAACCACCAGGCGCTAAGCTGGTTGAGCACCTGTCCTTTGTAGGGAATCAGTCCCAACACACGGTCAAAGGCGCTGATGCGGTCAGTGGTAATCAGCACGCGCTCGCTGCCGTGCCGGTACACGTCGCGCACCTTGCCCGCGTACTTTTCGCCCAACTCTGGGAAATTGGTGCTGTCCAGGCAATTGGGTATCGCTTCAAGAAGTTGTTCGTGAGTTAACATAAATCACCTTTGACGTGAAACGTGAAAGGTGAAACGTGAAGAAACGTCTATCACGCTTCATGTTTTACGCTTTACGTTTCATGCCGCCTTCACTCCATTCACAAACAGCGCCAGCCCGCTTACCCCGTGCGCGCCGCGCGGCCGTTGCCAGGGGAAGATGTGGTTTTCCGGGTGGGGCATCAGCCCCATGACGTTGCCCGCCGGGTTGCAGAGCGCGGCAATGTCGGCGACAGAACCATTCGGATTGGCAGGGTAAGGAATTGGCGATTGAAAATTGACAATTGACGATTGGCGATTGGCTGTTGTGTAGCGGAGGGGGATGAGGTTGTGGGTTTGCAGTTCGCTCAGGGTGGCGTCATCGGCGACGGCCAGGCGTCCTTCGCCGTGGGCGACGGGGCAGGCAATGGGTTCGCTCAACCCTTGCGTGAAGAGGCAGGGGCTGGCGGGTTCGGGTTGCAGCGTCACCCAGCGACACTCGAAATGGCCCGACTGATTGTACGTTAGCGTGACCTTCCGGTTGACCATTGACCATTGTTTATTGACGATTGGCAATTGAATCAGGCCGGCTTTGACGAGAACCTGGAAGCCATTGCAAATGCCGAGAATGGGACGGCCGTCTGCGGCAAAGGCGCGCATTTCTTCATTTAGCCGGTACTGCAAATCCACCGCCCACAACACCCCCGCGCCCAGGTCGTCACCATAGGAAAAGCCGCCAGGCACAAGCAACATGCCATAATCGCGCAGCCGCCGCTCGCCCGCCAGGAGCTGGTTAATGTGCACAATTTCTGGCTTGCCGCCCGCCACTTCCACCGCCAGCGCCGCGTCGTGGTCGCGGTTGGTGCCGTTGGCGTGTAGGATGAGAACCTTTGGCGATTTTGGATGAACGATTGACGATTTTTGTTTGGCGGTTGGGCGCTTTTCCGCCAATCGTGAATCGGCAATCGGCAATTGTAAATCTCCCAGGTGGCCGCGCCAGGCCCGCTCCAGCTCGCTTACCGGTAGATCAATCAGCGCCTCACCGTGCGCATTGACAATGCGCAGGGCTTGGCCGCCAATGACGCCGATGCAGTTGTGCGGCGCGTCAGCCAACAGCCTGTCCAGTTCGGGCATGTCATCAGGGCGCACTTCGAGGAGCAAACGGCCGTTGCTCTCGCTAAACAGAATCGCCTCGTCCGCCGCGTATGCCCAATACGGGTCGCGTGGCACACTCATCAGCTTTACTTCCGCGCCCACGCCGCCCGCCAGGCACATCTCCGCCAGGGCTACGGCCAGGCCCCCTTCGCTGCAATCGTGGCACGCCTGCACCAGCCCGGCGCGCATTGCCTGATGCAGTTGGCGGTAATGGGCCAGGGCGTTTGCCGCCGGTTTAGGCACGTGCTGGTGCTGCGGCCGTACCTCGCTACCAATCAGGCCATAGTGGCTGCCGCCTAGCTCAGCGGCCGTTTCGCCAATCATTACCAGGAAGTTGCCCGGCTGCTTCAGGTCCATCGTTACCGCCTGCGTCGCGTCGGGCACAATGCCCACGGCAGAAATCAGCAGCGTGCCGGGAATGGCGTGCTTTTGCCCGTCTGCGCCGGTGTACTCATTATTCAGGCTATCTTTGCCGCTAATAAATGGGGTCTGGTAGGCGATGGCAGCGTCGTAGCAGCCCTGGGCGCAGCGCACCAGGCTGCCCAGGCGGTCGGACAGGTTGGGGTTGCCCCAGCAGAAGTTATCCAAAATGGCGATCTGGTCGGGATCAGCGCCTACGGCGACGGCGTTGCGGATGGCTTCGTCAACGGCCGTCCACGCCATGCGGTATGGGTCCAGGTGGGTGTAGTTGGGGCGCAGGCCGTTAGCCAGGGCGACACCCTTAGGGGAATTGTGAACGGTGAAGGGGGAATGGAGAATGGTGGATTGGGGGACGATGACGGCCGCATCCGACGGGCCATGATTGGCAATGCCGGTGAGCGGTTTTACGGCCGTTCCTCCCTGCACCTCGTGGTCATAGCGGCGAATGACGCCCTCTTTCGAGCGGATATCGGGATGAGCCAGCAGGGCAAGGAGTGTGGAGTGTGGGGTGTGGGGTGCAGCGTGCAGCGTGCGGCGCGCGGAGTTAGATTCCGCATTCTGCATTCTCCATTCCGCACTCAGGCGGCGTCGCGGAATGCCGTGGTGCAAAAATGCCATGCTCAGGTCACCCACTTTGCGCGCGCCGTAGTAAATTTCAATGCGGCCGGTAGGGTCAAAGCTGCCCAGGATGGTCGCTTCTACGTCTTGCCCGGCGCATATAGCTTGCAGGCGCGGCAAATTGACCGGCGGCACGGCCAGCACCATGCGCTCCTGTGCCTCACTCAGCCAGATTTCCCAGGGGCGCAGGCCGGGGTATTTCAGCTTGACATCTTGCAGCTGCACGCGTGCGCCCACGTGTTCGCCCATTTCGCCCACGGCCGAACTAAAGCCACCGGCGCCGCAATCGGTGATGGCGCTGTACAGCTTTTCGTCGCGCGCGCGCAGAATCACTTCCTGCACCTGTTTTTCCATGATGGGGTTGCCGATTTGCACGGCCGTTCCCGCCACCGCGCTCGTCTCCACATCCATCTCCATGCTGGAAAACGTCGCTCCGCGCAGGCCGTCGCGCCCGGTACGGCCGCCAATCGCCACAATCAAATCCCCTGGCTGCGCGCTGGTGGGATGGGCGCCATGTGGCAAAATGCCCAGGCAGCCGCAGTACACTAGCGGGTTAGCCGTGTAGCCTGCGTCATAGGAAATCGCCCCATTCACCGTGGGGATGCCCATTTTGTTGCCGTAATCCTCAATGCCGTGAATCACGCCATCGGCAATGCGCGCCGGATGCAGCACGCCGGCGGGCAGCTCGTCGTGGGGCGTGTCGGGCAGGCCAAAGCAGAGCACGTCTGTATTGGCGATGGGGCGGGCGCTGACGCCCAGCACGTCGCGCACCACGCCGCCCACGCCAGTGTTGGCCCCGCCGAACGGCTCCAGCGCCGAGGGGTGGTTGTGCGTTTCCACCTTAAAGGCCAGGTCAAACTGCTCGTCAAAGGCGATGATGCCTGCGTTGTCTACAAAGGCGGATCGCACCCAGGACTTGTTGATTTGCTCCGTGGCGGCGCGAATGTAAGTTTTGAGCAGGCCATCTATCACTTCCACCTGCCCATCAGGGCCGGTGTATTCAATCAGCGCCTTAAAGGTTTTGTGCACGCAATGCTCGCTCCAGGTTTGCGCCAACATTTCCAGCTCCACGTCCGTGGGGTCGCGCTGTTCGCTCTGGTAGTAGGCGCGAATGGCCTGCATTTCTGCCAAATCTAGCGCCAGGCGGCGCGTTTTGCTGATGGCCAGCAACGCCTCGTCGTCGGCATCGCGCACAGGGATGATTTCCACCGTCTCGTCGGCTTCCTGGTAAGGGAAGAAGGGGGGTGCAATTGGCTCGTTGAGGGTGTAACGCTGGATGACGGGGTTGGCAAACAGTTCTTCGGCCAGGGCACGCAGGGTGGCCTGGTCTAGGTGGCCTTGCAAGTAGTAACGTTGGCCGGTGGCAACGCGCTCCAGCCCGGTGACGCCTAGCAGGTGGGCGGCGCGCAGTAGGCTGGCGGCCGGCGGGTCGGTGACGCCGGGGAGCAGGGTCACGTCAATGGTGAATGGTGAATGGTGAATGGCGAATGGCGAATGGGGAGTAGGTGGGGATGCGCCAATCGCCAATCGTAAATCGTTAATCGTAAATTCTTCTGTAACTGGGTCGGCCAGGAGTTCGGCGGCAATTTTTTGCGCGTCGGCGGGGGAGAGACGGCCGTATAAAAAGTAGAGGCGGGCGCTGGTACAGGCGGTTAGTTGCGTATAGCCAAGCTGATGGGCAGCCTGGAGGTGGAAACGGCCGTTGGCCATGCCCTGATCTTCTTTTGCGGTGACGATAACGCGAAAGCTATTTTGCTCATTCATAGGATGATTCTCGTAGTGGCTTTATTTTTATGTAAATGTGAAGCATAGGATGCAATACACCCCATGCTTTGTACTCTGGCAAAGTCTGGCATGGCGTAATTGTGCCACGATAATTCAGGAATGACCATACAGGCGTTGACCTGTTGGCTGCTTGCGGAGTGACGGTTTGCCAGAGGAACTCATCTGCGCGCAAAAACGTATTGTACTTAACACTATCTTAACCGTAGATGAAGTATTGTGGTTTCATATGCAGGACGGCAAGTTGGCCCCCGCCGCCTGCGCCATAATGGGCACAACATAACGATGCACTCGTCATCTTTTCAAAGAAAATTTCATGAGTGGGGCACACCACAAATGAAAAGCGTTGGCAATGAATAGGAACGAATAAGGGGATGAGTTGGCGGTCGGCGGTCGGCGGTCGTTTTCACAGGAGGCAGCAGATGTTGACAAGGCACGCGCAAGCAAATATGTCTCATGATGTACAGCGCCGCACAGACACGGCCGTTTGGTGGAGTACGGCCGTGCTGGGCATCTTTCTGGCGGCGCTGTTTACCTGGTTGCTGCCGCAGGCGACCGGTCTGGCGCTGGTGGGGCTGTGGCTGTTGGGTGGCGCGTTGGCCATGCTGAGCAGTGGACTACTTTCGCTGCGTCGTTTGGGTGTGCGGCCCCAATGGGGTCTGCTGCTGCTGGGACAGGGCGTGGGGGCAACGGCCGTTTTCCTGCTTCTATTAGCTGCTTAAACGTAACTATTGTGCAATCAGAGCCGAAATGGCTCAAAAATACGAAAAACAAATGCCTTTGAAAAACGGTAGGGGCAATTGAATCACCCCATTGCCAAAACGCAGGGAGCGGCCTGCGTAACAACTCTGCTCAGTGAA